>NZ_JBXAQU010000004.1:0-426303 GCF_058807535.1 Bradyrhizobium sp. GW821-FHT12B03 | reverse complement strand
ACGGATTCCCGATTCTGGAACCCCTTACCCTCGACCCGAGTCAATCCGTCGCACCAGATATGTGCATGCCCTAGGGCCTGCGCCGGGACGTAACTACTCCATCACCGCGTGCTCCGGCCCGGCGGCCTGCTTGCGCAGCGTGGCCTTGGTCGAACCGATCATCAGGGCGAGCGGGATGGTGCAGAGGATGAAGATCATCACCAGCATGTAGTCGTGTGCAAACGCGATGATCTGCGCCTGGACGCTGACCATCCTGTCGGCCATGGCGCGGCCGGCGTCGGTGGAGAGGTTGATGATGCCGCGCACGTCGGGCATCTGCAGGGCGTGGTTGAACGGGTTGATGTGCTCGGACAGGATCGCGTAGGTCTTGCGCGTGCCCTGCGTCAGCTCGGCGATCACGATGGAAATGCCGACCGAGCTCGCGACGTTGCGCAAGAGCGTCAGCATCGAGGTGCCGTCGGTGCGCAGATGGTTCGGCAGCGTCAGGAACGCCACCGTCGACAGCGGCACGAAGACGAGGCCGAAGCCGAAGCCCTGGATGACGCTGACGATGACGATCTCCGGCACCTGGGTCTGGTCGGTCCAGCCCGTCATCTGGAACAGCGACGCCGCCGTCAGCGTCAGGCCGGAGATGATCAGCGTGCGCGCTTCGATGTAGCGCATGATGCGGCCGACCATCATCATCGCGAAGAAGGTGCCGAAGCCGCGGCTCGCCAAAAGGCCGCCGGCGGTGATGATGGGGTAGCCGATGACGTTTTGTAGATAGGGCGAGGCCAGCGCCATGGTCGAGTACAGCACGAGGCCCATCACCGTCATGAAGATGCAGCCAGTGAGGAAGTTGCGGTCCCGGAACAGCGCGAACTGGATGAACGGCCGCGAGGTCGTGAAGGAGTGCGCGAAGAAATAATAGAAGGCGATGCCGGAGATCACGAACTCGGTCACGATCTCGACCGATTCGAACCAGTCGAGCTGCTCGCCGCGGTCGAGCGCGAGCTGGAGCGCGCCGATCCCGATCGCCAGCACACCGAAGCCGAACCAGTCGAACTTGAGGCTGAGGTCCTTCCTGGTCTCGTCCATGAAGATGATCAGCCCGAGCACGGTGATCGCGCCGAACGGCAGATTGACGAAGAACACCCAGTGCCAGGAATAGGTCTCGGTCAGCCAGGCGCCTAACGACGGTCCCATGATCGGGCCCATCATCACGCCCATGCCCCAGATCGACATCGCCTTGGCGCGTTCCTGGAGCGTGTAATAATCGAGCATCACCGATTGCGACAGCGGCACCAGCGCGGCGCCGAACACGCCCTGCAGCAGGCGAAACAGCACCATCTGGTTGATGTCCTGCGCAAGGCCGCACAGCACGGACGCGAAAGTGAAGCCGGCCGAGCAGATGATGAAGATGCGCTTGCGGCCGAAGCGGTTGGAGATCCAGCCTACCGGCGCCGTCATGATCGCGGCGGCGACGATGTAGGAGGTCAAGACCCAGTTGATCTGGTCCTGCGAGGCCGACAGCGTGCCCTGCATGTAGGGCAGCGCGACGTTGGCGATGGTGGTGTCCAGCGCCTGCATGATGGTGGCGGTCATGGCGCAGATCGTCACCATGTTCCGGCGGAGGCCTGGGACCATCAGGGCGGGGTTGGACTCCGCCATCGGATCAGTCCTTGTCTTGGCCGGCGGTTGCCGACAGGCCGAGCAGGCCGGCGAGCGAGCGCTGGTGGCCGGTGTCGATCGTCGCATAGACGCTCATGCCGGCCTTCAGCTTCCTCACATATTTGTCGGTCTCGTCGAAATAGATCCTGACAGGCACGCGCTGCACCACCTTGACGAAATTGCCGGTGGCGTTCTGCGGCGGCAGGATCGCGAATTGCGCGCCGGTGCCGGGCGAGAGCGATCCGATCTTGCCCTTGAAGACGTGGTTCGGGAACGCATCGACCTCGAGCGTGACGGGCTGGCCTTCGGTGACGTAGGTGAGGTCACTCTCCTTCGGATTGGCATCGACCCAGGGATGGGCGATATCCATGATGGAGAACACCGCCGTGCCCGCCGCCACATAGCGGCCGAGCTGGATTTGCTCGACCTGCGTCGCGACGCCGCCCATCGGCGCGCGCACCACGGCGTGATCGAGATTGCGCTCGGCGTTTTCCAGCTTGGACTTGGCCTGCGCGTAGGGCGGGAATTTCTCCAGCGGCAGGTCGGTATCGCCGAGCAGCTGCGTCTTGGCCGTCGATATCTGTTGCCTGACATATTGTGCGATCGAGCCCGACGTGACCAGCGCATTCGACGCATTGTCGAGGTCGAGCTGCGAGCCATAGTTGTTCTTGACCAGCGCCTGCTTGCGCTCGACGTCGCGCTGCTTCAGGTCGACGCCCTTCTGGGCGAGATCGAGCATGTCGCCGTAGATCTTGATGTTGGCGCGGAGATTATCGTAGGTCGTCTGCGCCTGCATCAGCTGCGCTTTGGCCTCGTCCACCGCGAGACGGAACGGCACGGGGTCGATCTCGAACAGCACGTCGCCCTGCTTGACGACCTGGCCTTCTTTCACGACGACCTTCTCGATCTTGCCGGAGATGTCGGGCGTCACCAGCACCTTCTGCGCGCCGACATAGGCATCGTCGGTGCCGACATAGCGGCCGCCATGCAGATAGAAGGTGACGCCGCCGATGGCGACGATCACAGGCAGCACGACCATGAGCAGGAATCGCCGATAGCGGCGCAGGCCGGCCACGAAGCGACGGCGCGGGTCGCTGCCGGCCTTCTTGCTGGGCTTGCCGCTATCGGTCTTCTGCTCGGGCTGGAACTTGAGGACCTGATCAGCCATAGCGCTGCTCCTTACGCGCTTGTTCCGCCCCAGAGGCCTGGATCGCGTCACGCACGTTTTCCTTGATCGTTTCGAGTTGGGTGAGAAGGCGGTGGGCGTCCGCCGGATTGATGCCGTCGAGGGCGTTGGCCGTGAGCTCCGACTTCAGGCCGCTCATCTTGCCGAGCAGCGTCCGGCCTGCCTTCTTGAGGTAGAGCCGTTTGACGCGGCGGTCCGAGGCGTCGTTGCGGCGCTCGATCCAGTCGCTGTCGCAGAGCTTGTCGATCAGGCGCGTCAGCGTGATCGGCTGCATTTCCAGGAGCTCGGCGAGTTCCGACTGCTTCATGCCCTCGCTGCGCTCGACCTTGGCCAGCACCGCCCATTGCGCGCGGGTGATGCCGAAACGCGAGGCCTCCTTGTCGGCATAGACACGCAACAGGCGGTAGAGTTCGCCGAGCGTGAACAGGAAGTTCTGGTCCACGGGCCCGCGGCTCATGAGCTTGGTCTCCTATAAGCTTGGACATTATAAGCAAGCTTATGATTATTTCATGGCCGGCATATGCGATGCTGTTCCGCCGGAAAAGCATGGCTGGCAGCCGTCTGCGTCCCGGCCTTTGGGTTCCTCCGCCGAAATGCTAGAAGGCGGGCCGCATGACCCTGGCAAAGCCGACATTTCCCGCGCCCGACCACGATCACGGCCGCTGCACTGCGGACGCGCTGGCGCATGCCGAGGAGGTTTGCGAGCAGCGCGCGCAGAAATTCACACCGATACGCCGCCAGGTGCTGGGAGCGCTGCTCTCCAGCCACCGCCCGCTCGGGGCCTATGAGGTAATCGACGAGCTCGCCAAGTCGATGCCGCGGCCGGCGCCGATCACCGTCTACCGTGCTCTCGATTTCTTGATGGCCAACGGCCTCGTGCACCGCATCGAAAGCCGCAACGCCTATCTTGCCTGCGCCGCCCACGACCACGATGCGACCTCGGCGGTGGCGTTCCTGATCTGCGAGCGCTGCGGCCTGGTCGGCGAGATCCCGTCGGCGTCCTTCGCCAAGGACCTCAACGCCGCCGCGCGCAGCTCAGGCTTCGCCCCCAAATTGTCCGTGGTGGAAATCACGGGCATCTGCGCCCATTGTCAGAAAGCTATATAAAGCAACAACGGCGTAAAAGCCGGTATTCGGGAAGAAATGTCCTCACCTCAAATCAACCAATCCGCCGCGCGCCCCCTCAGCGCCGGCGCCATCGCGCTGATGCTCATGCTGTGCCTGACCTGGGGGTTCAACCAGATCGCGGTGAAGCTGGTGTTGCCCGATATTCCGCCGATGCTCCAGGCCACGTTCCGCTCGATCGGCGCGCTGCCGGTGCTGTTCATCGTCGGCACCTTTCGCGGCGTGAAGTTCTTCGACCGTGATGGCACATGGAAGGCCGGCCTGATCGCCGGCCTGATGTTCGGTGCTGAGTTCGTGCTGATCTACCAGGGTCTGCGCTTCACGCCGGCGTCCCGTGCCGTGGTGTTCCTCTACACCGCGCCGTTCTTCGTCGCGCTCGGATCCTACCAGGTGCTCGGCGAGCGGCTTGGCGGCGCGCAATGGCTGGGGCTCGCGGTGAGCTTTGCCGGCGTCGCGCTCGCGATCGGCGTGCCGCAGCCGGATGTCGATGCCAAGGTGCTGCTCGGCGACCTCATGATCGTCGGGGGTGCCGCGCTGTGGGCGGCAACCACGCTGGTCGCCAAAAGCACCCGGCTGCGCTTCGTCGCGCCCGAGAAGGCGCTGGGCTATCAGGTCGCGACCTCGATCCCGATTCTCGGGCTGGCCGCCTGGCTGTTCGGCGAGACCATTCCCCACACGCCGTCGCCGCAATCCATCGCATTGGTGGCCTTCCAGGCGATCTGGGTGGTGGGAACCACGTTCACGCTTTGGTTCGCACTGGTGAAGACCTATTCGGCCAGCAAATTGTCGGCTTTTACCTTCATCACCCCTTTGTTTGGCGTGGTGGGTAGCTATTTCATCATGCACGACACCCTAAGCCTGACATTCGGGGCCGCCGCGGTCCTTGTAATTGCTGGGCTTTTTCTGGTTAACCGTCCGAGCCCATCGGCTGCGGCGCCCCGTGATGCATTGCTGAACGTCACCAAAACCTGATATTTGGACATCATGAACAAGCTCGAAAACCCTCTCGATTCAGACATCGCGGGCCCCGCGCCCCGGCATCGGACCACCCAGGTCAAGGTCGGCGACGTCGCCGTCGGCGGCGGTGCGCCGATCGTCGTGCAGTCGATGACCAACACCGACACCGCCGACATCGACGGCACCATCGCCCAGGTCGCAGCGCTCGCGCGCGCCGGCTCCGAAATGGTCCGCATCACCGTGGACCGCGAGGAGGCGGCTGCCGCCGTCCCGCACATCCGTGACGGCCTCGCCAAGCGCGGCATCACCACGCCCTTGATCGGCGACTTCCATTATATCGGCCACAAGCTGCTCGCAGCCTATCCGGCCTGCGCCGAGGCGCTCGCCAAGTACCGCATCAATCCCGGCAATGTCGGCTTCAAGGACAAGCGCGATACCCAGTTCGCCGACATCATCGAGATCGCGAACAAGAACGGCAAGCCGGTGCGCATCGGCGCCAATTGGGGCTCGCTCGACCAGGAGCTCTTGACCAAGCTGATGGACGAGAACGCCGCGTCCGCCAATCCGCGCGACGTGCGCGCGGTGACGCGCGAGGCCATGGTGCAGTCGGCACTGCTTTCGGCTGCGCGCGCCGAAGAGCTCGGCATGCCCAAGGATCGCATCATCCTCTCCGCAAAGGTCTCGGCGGTGCAGGATCTCATCGCGGTGTATCAGGATCTCGCCAGCCGCTCCGACTACGCCATCCATCTCGGTCTCACCGAGGCCGGCATGGGCACCAAGGGCATCGTCGCCTCCTCGGCCGCGCTCGGCATCCTGCTTCAGCAAGGCATCGGCGACACCATCCGCATCTCGCTGACGCCGGAGCCCGGTGGCGACCGCACCCGTGAGGTGCAGGTCGGCCAGGAACTGCTGCAGACCATGGGCTTCCGCACCTTCGTGCCGCTGGTTGCGGCCTGCCCCGGCTGCGGCCGCACCACATCGACCACGTTCCAGGAGCTCGCCCGTTCGATCCAGGATTTCATCCGCGACGAGATGCCGGCCTGGAAGACGAAATATCCTGGAGTCGAGGAGCTCAACGTCGCGGTGATGGGCTGTATCGTCAACGGCCCCGGCGAATCCAAGCACGCCAATATCGGCATCTCGCTGCCCGGCACCGGCGAAGCGCCGGCCGCGCCCGTCTTCGTCGATGGCAAGAAGTTCCGCACGCTGCGCGGGCCCACGATCTCCGCCGATTTCAAGGCGCTGGTGATCGACTACATCGACCAGCGCTACGGCCAGGGCGCCAAGGTGCCGGTGTCTGCGGCGGAGTAGTTTTTCAGGTCAGCATGTAATCGTGCTGACCTGGCCTGTCTCGCCATATCTCAGCAGCAGGCCGTCCCGCGTAATCACGCTCGCGCCAATGTCGCGAGCGGTCGCAATGATGATTCGATCCGCGGGATCGCGTGGCGGCTCGCCCGGCAAAAATGACGATGCGATCAAGATATCGGGCGTGAGTTCGGCGAGCCGTATCCCCTCGACGGCAAGTAACCGCTGAAACCAGCGTTCTGGCCTTGTGGAGAGACCCAGCCGGTTGCGTGCAACGAGCAATCCAATTTCCCATGCCGTAATTGCCGACACGTAGATTGGGTTTCCCGCGCGATAAGCCGCCTCAATTGCTTCCGTCGCTTCCGAAGCGATGGGCTTGTCCTCAACGATCCAAATCGCTGCATGCGTATCGAGTAGAAGAGGCGAGGGTTCACTCATTAACTTTGCCCCAATCGGGATCTGCCGGCTCCGTCAAATCTACGCCCGACGGGATATGTGCCAATCCTTTGAGTGCGCCGAACAGCGGATGGCGGCCAACCTTTTTGGTTCGTGAGGGTGGCGGCTCCGCGGAACTCGGCTCAACCCGTCGAAACACGACCTTGCGAGCTTTCGTATCCACCTGCTCCGTGCGAAATCCGGCGGCCAGCCATACCTTGGTCATGACGTTGTTCGTCGGGTTGTTGCTCCACCAAGCCGGATATTGAGGCGAGTTAGGGGGGAGCTTGCTTCCGATGATCCGCTCGATTTCGGCAAAGGTCATGGGGATTTCTTTGGTCCGTTGGGACTTCAGAAATTCACCGAGGCGCTCGTATTTGCCCATGATCAAGTCTCCGTACTCATAAACACTACTAAAGCTTCCTAAGTGTGTCAAGAAGTGTGGCCGGCGCTAGCCCGTTGCGTCCGCGATGGGAAGGCATACGATGGCCGCAATGAAGAACACTCGGGAGAACCGCCATGAGCTCACTCGCCGGCAAGCAAGGCCCGCGCTATCGCCACACCGCCGAAGACGGCGCTCCTTACGAAACCATCGCGGTTGAAAAGCTCACGCCGATCATCGGTGCGGAAATCTCTGGCGTTGACATCGGCAGGCTGGTCTCCGATGACACCCGCTCCAACCGGCAAATGGACGAGATCCACCGCGCGCTCGCCGAAAATCTCGTCATCTTCTTCCGTGACCAGCACATCACGCCGCAGCAGCATCTCGCCTTCGGCCGCAAATTCGGTGATCTGCATTTTCATCCCGCCGCACCGCACGAGGACGAAGACCCGGCGCTGATGAAGATCTATGCCGACAGGAACTCGCCGCGGGCGAACGGCGAAGGTTGGCACTCCGACGTGTCCTGCGACTTCGAGCCGCCGATGGGCTCGATCCTCTACATCAAGCAGTGTCCGCCGCGCGGCGGCGATACGCTGTTCGCCAACATGTACGCAGCCTATGAAGCGCTGTCGGATCGCATGAAGGCCTATCTCGACGGGCTCACGGCGCTGCATGACGGCGAGCCGATCTACCGCGGCCTCTACGCCAATTACGGCGTCGCCGATCGCCCGTCCTATCCGAATGCCGAGCATCCCGTCCTGCGCACGCATCCCGTCACGGGCAGGAAGGCGCTCTACGTCAACCGCGGCTTCACCCGCCACATCAACGGCGTGCCCCGCGACGAGAGCGACGCGATGCTGGCCTATCTCTACCAGCACGCCGAGAACCCGCTGTTCCAGTGCCGCTTCCGCTGGACCGAGAACGCCATCGCTTTCTGGGACAACCGCTGCACCCAGCACCGCGCGATGTGGGACTACTGGCCGCACACGCGCTCGGGTACGCGCGTGACGGTGAAGGGCGAGCGGCCGGTGTGAGGGGCGCCCGCGACTTCCGACACCCGCGAGTTTCGTCCCCAGGTATGATTGCGAACCGCTCTGTGAGCTAGTTCACAGGGCGATCGTGGATTCCCCTCTAGGCTCCTGATGGGATCAACGGAAGGATATGCATCAAATTGCAACCCTAAGTGTTTAGGAGCGCGTCATGGCAGAAGAGCGGCTTCACGTATTTATCAGCTATTCCAGCGAAGATCGTGATCTCGCGATGGCTATTGCCGACGAGCTGCGGCGGGCTTTCAACCCCGCCATCCTCAAGCTGACCATTGATGTGGAGTTCTCGCTTGGCGCCAATTGGCGGGAGCGGCTGCGCACCGATCTCGACACCACCGACATTCTGCTGGTAGTGGCGACCGGCAAGCAGAAGGTCAGCCACTCCTTCACCGGATTCGAAGTCGGATATTTCGACGGGTCAGTCGCACACTCCCCGAAGATGGCGAACTTTCCAACCCAGAACCGTATCATGATCCCTGTCGCCGTCTTCACCAAGACGCCGGAGACCATGGCCGACATTCAGGCGCTCCAGATCAATGCGCCCTTTGATCCCATCGTTGTCGATCCCGCAGCCTTGAAGAATGCGGTCGCATTGAGCGAAGCATCAAATGCCCTCATCAGGAAGACCCCGATCTTCCGTCTGTTCAAGCGTATTCAAAACATCATCACGCAGGAGGTTCAATTCACCGAGGAAGAGCTCGACGCCTTCAACGACCAACTGATGGAATCCTCGGTTCGTCTCATGAACCTCGTTCATCGCGACCTGCAAAATCGCGTCGTTCTGGAGAATTTTCCCGAGCGCAAGATCGTGGTGCGGACAGGGCCGCGGGCAAACGGTCCCGACCGTATCGACGTTCTGTCGGACGCAAGCATTGAATTCTTCGGCCGCTTCGACTCGTTCGGCTTCCAGGCCCCCGAGGGCGGATCGATCCCCTGGTCGCAGTTCACGGCGAATATCGAGCAGGAGGACGTTGCGCGTTGTTGGTCCGATACCATCAAGATGCTGGTCTCGGATGCGGTGCGTGGCGATTTCCGCGACAACCGGCAGATTCTGACGTCCTCGGAGAAGGATCGTGCGTTCAGGATGTTCGTCGCGCGCAGCGTTGTCTTTTACAGCGGTACGCGGGAATTCCACATCTACATCGTAGAGATCAAATACAAGGATTATGGCGACCCCGTCACCACGATGCTGCTGAAGGCAATCCAGATCGGGCTGCAATATCGTTTCATGTTCCTCGAGGGCAGGGCCAGCGAGTTCTCGCCCAACCGCTTCAACGTCACGCTGCAGCAGGACCTGCGTGTGAAGATCGCCGAGATGATCCAGCAGCTCGATTTCCTGCTGTGGTGCAGTCAGCAGGCCGGCCTGAGCAAGCCGGAGAGCATTCTTCAGATCCTAGGCGACCTGCCGGCCGGCGAACTCGACCGGAGATCGGTCGTCTGGGAGACCGCCAAGAGCAATCTTTATGCGGTTGCACGCAAGATGCTTGCTTCTCCCGAGGAGTCCAGGTTCCTGCAGGATAAGGCGGAGTTCATGGATGCGCTGCAATCCTTCTGCGACAGCACGCGCGTGCTCAATGAGGATTTCACGGCCAAGGTCCTGCTCGCACTGGGCAGCATCGTGTCGGGAACGTCTGGAAAAGGCGATAAAGGCGGTCTAGGCGTAGCGGCATGACCTCGGCTGCCGCGCGTTGACGCGTGGTCAGGTCTGCGCCAATCTTCCCGAAAATATTCGGGAGGGCCTGCCATGCTCCGCGCCGAGGACAACAAATTCCTGACCGAGTCCGGTCCCGGAACAGGCATGGGTGACCTGTTGCGCCGGTTCTGGATTCCCGTGGCTCTCTCCGAAGAACTCCCCGAGCCCGACGGCGAACCGAAGAAGATCATCGTTCTCGGCGAGGAGCTGCTGGCCTTCCGCGATTCCCGCGGCGTCGTAGGTGTCGTCGATCAATACTGTCCGCATCGCGGTGCCAATCTCTGGCTCGGGCGGAACGAGGAATGCGGCATCCGTTGCGTCTATCACGGCTGGAAGTTCGATACCGACGGTCGCTGCGTCGACATGCCCACCTCCTATCCCGATCTCAACGCCAGAGATCTCATCCGCATCAAATCCTATCCGGTGCGTGAATGGGGTGAGATGATCTGGGCCTATATGGGCCCGCTCGAGGCCATGCCCGAGCTGCCCGATCTCGAAATGGCGCTGCTGCCGGACTCGCACCGCTACGTCAGCAAGAAATGGCAGGACTGCAACTGGGTGCAGGCGCTGGAGGGCTCGATCGATACCGCGCATTTCACCTTCGCCCATCTCTCCTTCGACAAGGAGGAGAACGAGATCCTGGACATCAAGAAGCACTTTGTGAATCCGCTGGTGCGCGTGAGCACGGATCACATGCGCTGGATCGCCGAGGATCCGCGTCCCGTGATCAAGGTCGCACCCCACGAGGCAGGGTTGACGATCGCCGGCGGCCGGCTCACCGGCGGCGACAACATCTACTGGCGGATCGCACAGTTCCTGATGCCATTCCACGCCTATGCGCCGAGCGCGATGCCGGGCGAGAACATCTTCGGTCAGACCTTCGTGCCAGTCACCGACACCAATTGCTGGATCTACACCTATGCCTGGAATCCGGAGCGGCCGCTGACGCAAGCCGAGCGCGACGCGTTTGATCGCGGCAACGGCGTGATCGCGGAGGTCGACGACAATTACGTGCCGCTGCGCCACAAGGGCAACGACTATCGGATCGATCGCAAGCTCCAGAAGACGAGGAGCTACACCGGCATCAAGGGCGTCTCCGAGCAGGACGCCGCCGTGCAGGACAGCCAGGGCCCGATCGCCGACCGCACCCGTGAGCATCTCGGGCCGACCGATCTCGGCATCATGCATTTCCGCAAGGTCGTGATGGACCTGGCGCGTGCGCTCCAGCAGGGCGAGCCGCCGCCGCAGGCCGCATATCAGGATCGCTATGCCGTGCGCTCCGGCGCCTGCGTTACCAGCAAGACCAAGGATCTGCCCGCGGTGATGCTGGAACGGTTTGGCGATGTCGCCGGATTCGTCGGCCGTCCCAAGGTCGCGGCAGCGGAGTAGCACTTGGGGCAGTCGCGCAGCATCATCGCCGGATTGGTCGCGTCGATCCTGCTGTCGTCGCTTGCCCCCGTCGAGCGCGGACAGGCCGCTGCCGCGCGACCAACGGCCAAGCCCGGGCCCAAGTCCAAGCCGAAGCCGCCGACGTCACCGGCCAAATGTGAGATGCCGAAATTCCGGATCGTCGTGGATGTCGGACATACTCCGGACTCCTACGGCGCGCTGAGCGCGCGCAACGATCCGGAATTCGGCTTCAACTTCCGGCTCGGACGGCTCATCACGACCAGACTCAGGGAGCAGGGCTTTGCCGCAACCCGCCTGCTGGTCACCGACGGCAAGGCGCGGCCGAGCCTGTTCAAGCGCGTCAGTGCCGCGAATGACGGCCGGGCCGATCTCCTGCTGTCGGTCCATCACGATTCGGTGCCGGACAAGCTGCTCGAGACCTGGGAATTCGACGGCGCGATGAGCTATTTCAGCGACCGGTTTTCGGGCCATTCGCTGTTCGTATCCGAACGCAACCCGCACTTCGGCACCAGCCTGCTGCTGGCCCGGATGATCGGCCGGCAGCTGAAGGAGCAGGGCCTGCACTATGCCAGCCAATACACCTTGCCGCTGATGGGCCGCTACCGGCGCCAGCTGCTCGACAAGGATGTCGGTGTCTACCGTTATGACGGGCTCGTCGTGCTGTCGCGGACGAGAAGCGCCGCAGTGCTGCTCGAAGCCGGCTCGATCATCAACCGCGACGAGGAGATGGCGATGAACTCCTCGGAACGGCAGGAGCTGATCGCCGGAGCCGTCGCCACGGCGGTGGGGGCGTTTTGCGGGAGGCGTTAGCTTGCGCCGCCGTTTCAGCAAGCGTCGCGGCGCTCGCAATGATGGGACGCTACAGCGGCACGCCCCGATACTCCCGGTTCGCCAAACTCGCCTCTTCCAGATCCAGGTCCCGCTCGATCCTCCGCCGCGTTTCGTCGGTGATCTGGCCGTCGCGCAGGAGGTCGTGGATGAACTTGCGCTCGGCGACGATCAGCTCGCGGGTGAGCGCGGTGCCGGCGGCGGAGACGTCGTGGTGGCTGGGGTCGAGGGAATCGGGAAGCTGGTTGGCGCGGATCTCGTGGCGGGCGCGCAGAAGCCGTATCACCTCGTCCGATATGTCCTTCTGCCCGGTCAGAGCGTCGAGCGATTTCAGCGCGGCGTCGAGCGCCTGGCGCCGCGCGGCGATCTCGGCTTCATGCTCGCTGACATGCTCGTGGCGGCCGGCCTCGGCGATGCCGAGCCAGCGCACCACCGGCGGCAGCGTCAGGCCGACGCCGATCAGCGTGATGAAGATGACGCCAAAGGCCACGAACAGGATCAGGTCGCGATACGGGAAGGCATCGCCATCAGGCAGCGTGAATGGCAGCGCCAGCGCGGCCGCGAGCGACACCGCGCCGCGCACGCCGGTGAAGGCGAGCGTGAACGCCCATTGCCAGGGCGGCGACGGATCGCGCTCGCGCAGCGATTTGCTCAGAATCCGCGGCAGGTAGGTCGCGGGATAGAGCCAGGCGAAGCGCGCGATGACGATGACGATCATGACGACGGCGGTCGCGACCATGATGTCGTCGAGCGGAAACGCCTTCGACTTCTCGTAGAGCGCGCGCATCTGGAAGCCGGTGAGCAGGAACAGCATGCCCTCGATCAGGTAGATGATGAGGTCCCAGAAGAAGATGCCTTGCAGGCGCGTTGCCGAGGAGATCAGAAGCGGGCCGTTCCAGCTCACATAGAGCCCGCAGGCGACGGTGGCGATCACGCCGGAGCCGCCGACATGCTCGGGCAGCCAGTAGGAGACGTAAGGCGTGATCAGCGACAGCGTGAGCTCGACCTGCGGATCCCGGGACCATTTGCGGGCGCGCAAGGAGAGCCAGCCGACCCCGATGCCGAAGGCGATCTCGCCGGCGACGATGAGGGCGAACTCGCCGGCCGCCAGCGGCAGCGACAGATGCCCGACCATGATCGCGGCGACCGCAAAACGGTAGAGGATCAGCGCGGTGGCGTCGTTGACGAGGCCTTCGCCCTCGAGCACGACCAGGATCCGGCGCGGCATGTGCAGCCGGCGCGCGATCGCCAGAGGCGCCACCACGTCGGGCGGCGCCACGATGGCCCCTAACAGGAAGCCGATCGTCCAGGGCAGGCCGATCAAATAGTGTGTGGCGGCCGCAACCATCGCCGCGGTGAAGATCACTGCGCCGACCGCGAGCAGCACGATCGGGCGCAGGTTCTTTCGAAACTCGCGCCAGCTCATGGCGACGCTGGCCGAGTAGATCAGTGGCGGCAGCACCATCAGCAGCACCAGCTGCGGCGGCAGCTCGACCGGCGGCATGCCCGGCACGAAGGCGAGGCCGACGCCGGCCAGCATCAGGAGGATGGCGGGCGCCACGTTGAAGCGGCGTGCGGCCAGCGCCACACCCGCGAGCACGGCAAGCAGGATGAGAAAGATCTGAAACTTGGCTTCCATGATGATCTGTCTTCACCCGGAAGCGGCCGCAAGGTCAATGCGACGGGCTCACGCCAGCCGTTCGGTCACCATCCGCCCGATCCGCGCGAACACCGCCTCGATCTGCGCCGCGTTCGGCGTGCCGCCCTGGGTATAGGCCGCGATCAGGATCGGCGCATCGGGTTTGGGCCAGGTGACCGCGATATCGCCCGATGCGTCCTTGCCGTTGTTGCCGGTCTTGTCGCCGATCTTCCAGCCCGCCGGCAGGCCGCCGCGCAGCCGGTTCGCGCCGGTCCTGCAGCCCACCATCCAGTCGGTGAGCTGGGCGCGCGACGGAGGCGACAGCGCCTCGCCCGTCACCAGCCGCCGCAAATTGCCGGCCATCGCCGCCGGCGTCGTGGTGTCATGGGGATCGCCGGGCGGTGAACGGTTGAGCTCGGGCTCGTTGTGGTCGAGCCGCGTGGTGGCATCGCCAAGCGTGCGCCAGAACGCGGTGAGCGCGGCGGGCCCGCCGATCCGCGCCAGCAGCAAATTGGCGCAGGTGTTGTCGCTGAGCTCGATGATCGCCTTGCACATCTCGCCGACCGACATCTTGCCGGCCGCGAGATTTTGCTTGGCAATTGGTGCGTAGTCGAGCAGGTCGGCCTGGCCGTAAGGGATCAGCGCCGCAAGCTGCTCCTCGCCGCGATCGACCCGTGCCAGCACGCAGGCCGCAAGCGAGGCCTTGAACGTCGAGCACATGACGAACCGCTCGTCGGCGCGCCAGGTGATCTTGGCGCCGGTCGCAAGGTTTTCCGCATAGAGCCCGATCCGCCCGCCGCTTTCGCGCTCATAGGCTTCGAGCTCGGGCGGCGCGTCGGCGGCAAGCACGGGAGAAGCAGCCAGCCAGCACAACGAGGCGAGCAGGGAGCGGCGGTCGAGATGCATGGAGGGCCTTGGGGCGGGACGGAGGTGGGCTACGCTCGCAATGACGGAGAATGGCGGCCGAGTGTGCCCGATTTCGGGCAGTGGAAGGTTGAGGTCTCAATCCCTCAAGTCATACCGGTACGATTTCGACACGATCTGCCAGCCGTCGGCGAGCTTCATCGCCACCAGATAGTCGGTGAAAAAACGCGGCGGCAATTGGCACCGGACCTTGATGAAGGCGGTCTTCTCGTCCGAGCGGTCGATGGTGACGATGAAATCCTCGCGCGGCTTGCCTTCGGCCTTGGCGGAGGCGCGCTTGCGCACGCGGTCGAGCCAGTCGGGTACGGTCAGGACCTGTAACTCACCCTTCTCGACCCAGCGAAGATCGGCGGAGGGATGGAAGATGGCGCCGAGTTTTTCGGCATCACCCTCATAGAGCCCGTCAAAATAGGATTGCACGACGGCTTCGACGCTCGAACGATTTTGGCTCATGGGTCATCCCTTTGCATGATGGCTTGGAGGGAACTTAGTCGTACACATCAAAATGCGCTATGGTGTCTCGGCCATATTGCGCGAGTCATTGTGATGACCGGATCAGAAAATTCGAATGCTCGTATCCTTGCCGGCGAATGCTGCTGCCGCGCGGTGCGTTACGAGGTGGCGGACGAGTTCTCCTATGCGATGAACTGCCACTGCTCGAACTGCCGTCGCACCACCGGCTCCGCCTTCAAGCCGTTTGCCGGCATCGCGCAAGACAAGCTCCGCATCGTCCAGGGGGACGACCAGCGGATCATTTTCGGGGACGACACCACCCACGACGCCCACTGCGCCCGTTGCGGCTCGCTGCTTTATTCCCGGGTGCGCGATGGACGATGGGTCCATGTCGCCATGGGAACCCTGGTCGATACCCCCTCGATCCGGCCCCGCGCCCATATTTTCGTCGGCTCGAAGGCGCCATGGTATGAAATCACGGACAATCTGCCGCAATATCGGGGGCACGTCGGTGATCCCTAGGGGAACCCTGCCCATGCGGCGAACCGCGACGGCGCTGGCGCGACAAATCAGAGGGAAGACTCGGTCTCTCGTCGGCGCCGCCTTCGTGACCTCCATCACAAATACCGGTGCCGGAGCCTGCTAGAACGGTCCCAAAGGGCTCGAACGGCCCTGAACCTTCGGAAGTCGTGTCATGCGCAACTTGCTCAGATTTTGTCCGCTTCTCCTCGCCCTCGCGTTGCTGCTCGGTGCCGGGCCCGCTTTCGCCGGAAAGCGCGTGGCGCTGGTGATCGCCAACTCGGCCTATCAGCACGCGCCGCAGCTCACCAACCCCGTCAATGACGGTTCCGTCATGGCGAAGACGCTGAAGGATGCCGGTTTCGACATTGTCGATTCCCGCCACGATTTGTCGGCCCTGGATACGCGGCGCGTGCTGCGTGACTTCGCGGACGCGACGCGCGATGCCGACATCGCCTTGGTCTACTATGCCGGCCATGGCCTCGAGGTCGAAGGCTCCAACTATCTGATCCCCGTTGACGCCAAGCTCGAGCGCGATACCGACGTCTATGACGAGGCACTCTCGCTCGACCGCATCCTCGTCGCCGTCGAACCCGCCAAGCAGCTACGTTTGGTGATCCTGGATGCCTGCCGCGACAATCCGTTCGGCAAGACCATGAAGCGCACGGTGGCCTCGCGCGGCATCGGCCGGGGCCTCGCCCAGGTCGAGCCGTCCAGCCCCAACACGCTGATTGCCTATTCGGCCAAGGCCGGCTTCACGGCGCAGGACGGCGACGGCGCCAACAGCCCGTTTACGGTTGCGCTGTCGAAGCACCTGACGACGCCGGGCCTCGATGTCCGCCGCGCCTTCGGCTTCGTGCGCGACGACGTGCTGAAGTCGACCGGCAACAAGCAGGAACCGTTCGTCTATGGCTCGCTCGGCGGCGACGACGTGCCGCTGGTGCCGGTCAAGGTGGCGGCTGCAGCAACGGCGGCGCCCGTGGTGAATCCGCAGGCCGACATCCGCCGCGACTACGAGCTCGCGCTCCAGGTCGGCAACAGGCCGGCATGGAGCGCCTTCCTGGCCCAGCATCCCGATGGCTTCTATTCCAGCCTCGCCAAGCTTCAGCTCGAGAAAATCGGAGCCGAGCAGGCCCATGCGGCCGCGATCGAGAAGGCCAAGCAGGCCGAGGCCGAGCGCGATCGTCTCGCCGCGGTCGGTGCACAGAAGGATGCACAGGCCAAGGCCGCGGCCGATGCGAAGGCCGCCGAGCAGGCGCAGCTTGCCGCCCAGAAGGCGAAGGAGCAGGCGCAGCAGCAGGCGGCCGCCGCCGAGCAGCAGCGCGTCAATCTCGCCGCCGCGGCGCCGAGCGCCGCGCCGGCCAGCACGGCGAGCCCGGCCGGCACCAACGTTGCTTCCCTGACGCCGGCGACCGCGCCGGCCGATCTCAGCCGCTCGGTGCAGACCGAGCTTGGCCGGGTCGGCTGCTTCTCCGGTCAGCCCGACGGCAACTGGAATACGTCCTCGCAGCGGTCGCTGTCGCAATTCAATCGCTATGCCGGCACCAAGCTCGACGTGAAGGTGGCGAGCGCCGACGCGCTCGATACGGTCAAGTCGAAGCCGTCGCGCGTCTGCCCGCTGGTCTGCGAGCACGGCTTCAAGGCCGATGGTGACAAGTGCACCAGGATCGTCTGCCGTGAGGGCTATGCGATCAACGACGACAATGAGTGCGAGAAGCAGCGTGCTGCCAAGCCCGCGCCTTCCAAGCCCGCGACCTCGCGACGCGACGACAGCGAGGACCGTCCGGCGCGGCAGCGTCCGCAGATGGGCGCGGCGGGCGGCCTCGGTGGCATGGGCGGCGCTGCGGGCGGCATCGCCGCCAGCGCGGGTCGCCCCTCGGGTGGCGGGCAGGTCTTCTGCAATAGCGCCGGCTGCCGTCCGGTCAACCGCGGTTGCCATCTCGAATATCGCGGTGGCGGCGGTCCCGGCAACGATGCCAATGCCGAGGTGTGTTACTGACGCTGCTGGGTCGTCCCGGCGAAGGCCGGGACCCATAACCCCAGGGAGGAATTTGGCGAAGACTAGCAGTTCAAAGTCTTCGCCGGTATTCGCACCACCCTAATCCGACAGATCACGCGGTATGGGTCCCGGCTTTCGCCGGGACGACGTCAAGTCGCGATAGCGCTCGCCGCAATGTTCACCGTCAGCGCCAGCAATGCCGTGTTGTAGATGAAGGACACGATGCCGTGCGCGGTGGCGGTGCGGCGAATGGTCTTGTCGGTGATGCCGACGTCGGAGACCTGCGCGGTCATGCCGATCACGAACGAGAAGTAGACGAAGTCCCAATAGTCGGCGTGGTCTTCCTTGTCACCGCTCGGGAACTGCAACCCGCCCGGCGGGTGCCGATAATAGTCATGGGCGTAATGCAGCGCGAAAGTGGTGTGCACGGCGGCCCAGGACAGCGCGATGGTGGTGATCGCGATCGTCAGTTCCACGGCGCCGCGGTGGGTGCCTAGTTCGGCGACGATGGCCGCGATGCTCGCAAATGCGCCGATCGCCGTTACCAGCAGGATCACGAAGCGGCCGTCGTCCTGCATCGCGGCGCTACGGCGGATGTGCTGGTGGTCGTTGCAAAGCATCATCGCATAGACCAGCACGAGATAGACCGCGATCAACGCATCCCAGCCGAGCACAAGCCGTGTCGTCAGCCGAAGGGAGGCCGGCATAAGCAGGCAGACGAGAACGCCGACACCGAGCGAGATGAAGGTACGCGGCCGCGCGTAAATCAGCCGCATCGGCCGCGACATCTGGCGGAAGCGGACGAGGGCGGGATCTTCTTTGCCGTCGACCGCCATCGATGCGCGTCAGTTCTTCCGCTCGGCCACGAACCGGGCAGCTGCCTGCAGCACCGCGGCGCGCTGGCCGAAGATCGAGACCGCGCTGTCGGCTCGCGCAAGCAGGTCGCGCACGCGCTGCTTGGCGCCTTCGATGCCGAGCTGGGTGACGAAGGTGGTCTTGCCGAGCGCAGCATCCTGGCCTGAGGGTTTGCCGAGCGCGGCCGCATCGCCTTCGACGTCGAGCAAATCGTCGGCGATCTGGAAGGCTTCGCCGAGCGCGCGGCCGTAATCGTCGAGCGCCTGATATTCCTTCTGCGAGGCCTGGCCGAGGATTGCGCCGGCGATGCAGCCATAGCGCAGCAGCGCGCCGGTCTTCATCTGCTGAATACGGGCGACATCGATCGGCTCGTTGCCGCCAAAACGGCCTTCGCCGGCAAGGTCGAGAATCTGGCCGCCGACCATGCCGCCGATGCCGGCGCAGCGCGCCAGCGCGCGCGTCAGCAAGAGCCGCACATGGGCGTCGCGATGGATCTCGTCGCGGGTGATGATGTCGAAGGCCAGCGTGAGCAGGCCGTCGCCGGCGAGGATCGCGGTCGCGTCATCGGTCTTCTTGTGCAGGGTGGGGCGGCCACGGCGCAGGTCCGAATTGTCCATCGCCGGCAGGTCGTCGTGGATCAGCGAATAGCAGTGGATGCATTCGAGCGCCGCACCGGCGAGCAGGGCCGCCTCGCGCGGCACGCCGAACACGGCCGCGCTTTCGACCACGAGGAACGGCCGCAGGCGCTTGCCGCCGTTCAGGCTCGAATAGCGCATTGCGTCCATCAGTCGCTTGGGACGGGCGATCTCATCGTGCAGGATGTCGTCCGCCAGGAGGCGCCCGAGCAGGGCCTCGGTGTCATCCGCGGTCTTGTCCAGACGTTTGGCGAAATCGGACGGGGACGTGCCGGTCATCAAGAGAGGCTCCAGAACTAAAATTCGGCGGGACAATCCTTTATGAGCCCGCCTCAGTCAATCGTTTGGAAGGCCTAAAAAGTGCTGGAAAAGGCCCGAATTATCACAGACTTAATGGCTGGGTCCGTGGCTGCGTTTCATTTTGCGCCGGAAAGGTCGATTTGCGCATCGTCAAAATCCTGCTGGTAGCGCTCGCGGTCGTCGTTCTCGCGCCCTATGTGATCGCGCCGTTCTACCGCACCGGCCACCCTGTTTCGACGCTGATGGCCTGGCGAAGCTTGCGAGGCGCGCCGATGCAGCGGGAATGGATCGATCTGGCGGCGATGTCGCCCTCGCTGCCGCGCGCGGTGGTGGCGGCCGAGGACGCCCATTTCTGCAAGCATCATGGCATCGACTGGGGGGCGCTGCGCGAGGCGATTGACGATGCGAAGGAGGACGGTACGCCGTTCCGGGGCGCCTCCACGATCACCCAGCAGGTGGCGAAGAACCTGTTCCTCTGGCAGGGGCGGGATTTCATCCGCAAGGCGCTGGAATTCCCGCTGGCGCTGTGGATCGACCTCGTCCTGCCCAAGCCGCGGATCCTGGAAATTTACCTCAACATCGCCGAGCTCGGCCCGCAGGGCCAGTTTGGGGTGGAGACGGCCAGTGCCTATGCCTTCGGCAAATCGGCCGCCAGCCTCTCCCCCCGGGAGGCGGCACTTCTGGCCTCGATCCTGCCGAATCCGGTCAAACGCAGCGCCAGGACCCCCGGCTCGGGTGTCAGGCGGCTGGCGGCGACCTATATGGCGCGGGGGCAGGCGAGCTCGCTTGCGACCTGCTGGCGGGAAAATCGCTGATTTCGGGCCCTTTTCGGGCGTATTTTCCGGCCCAAGAGCCTAGCTTTGCGGCCAGCCTTCCTCTATAAGCGCGGCCTTGATCGGCATTCAGCTCGCCTCGTATTGCGGGTGCTGAGCCGTCCCTCGCGGACGATGCCCTGATGACACCAATCCCTAGAGGATATTGAAATGGCCGTTCCGAGAAGAAAAACCTCGCCGTCGCGCCGTGGCATGCGCCGCTCGGCAGACGCCATCAAGAAGCCGACCTACGTGGAAGACAAGGACTCTGGCGAGCTCCGTCGTCCGCACCATCTCGACCTCAAGACCGGCATGTACAAGGGCCGGCAGGTCCTGAAGAAGAAAGAGTCCTGAGGTCAGGACTTTTTCTTCAGGCGGGTGAATTCGACCCGCCTGATTTCGGCCAACCCATGAGATATGACGGTGACGGCGGCGGAGCGAATGCTTCGCCGCTGCGTTGTTCTGTCCGGATATCTTGATCGAGAAGGCATCCTGCCGATGGTCGGTTTCCCGCTGCTTCTGATTCCGCTTGCGGTCTACAACATCATCGCCTTCCTGATGCCCAGCGTGTCCTTCTCGGACGTGCTGTTCAAGGTGCCGATGATCACGGGCGAGACCTGGCCGGTCACGCTCTCCGATCTCCTGCTCGCGCTCGGCGTCGTGCTGCTGTTGCTGGAAGTGGTCAAGGGCGCGCGGCCCGGCTCGAAATTCCTGATGGATCATCTGCTGTCGCTGATCATATTCGGCGCGGCCGCAGCCGAATTCGTGATGTGGCCCAAATTCGGCAACTCCACCTTTTTCCTGCTGGTGCTGCTCGCGATGGCCGATTTCCTCGGCGGCATCGCCCAGCGCACGCGCCGCCGCGTCACCTATGTTGCCGAGACCACGGTGCCCGCGCCGCGCAAGGCCAGGCGTCAGGCCGAGGCGCCGGTGGATGAAGTGGCCTCCGAGCCCAAGTTCGAGCCGGTGTCCGCACCGCAAGCGGCTCCCGCGGTGCCGCCCGCGCCCACCGCGCAATCGGTTGCCGAATCCGTGCTGATGGATCACCCCGCGCCGAAGCCAGTGCAGAGCATCACGCCGTCGCCCGAAATCCCCTCGCCGCATCTGCAGCCGGGCAACGGCACGCAGTCGACGCCGGATACGCCGCGCTGATCGATTTCAAGCCACGTGCCGTGTGCGTGCGCTGACGCTTCCGAGCGGGCGCTTGCTGCCATAGGCCATCTGCGCGTCTTCGGAAGAGGCACGGCGGAGCCGGCTGGTCTGGGGCAGGTGCTCGGCGTTGGCGATCAGCTGGGTGACAAAGCTCGGATCCGGGCGGGGCAGCGGGGCCTTGTTAATCCGCTGCAACATCTGCAGTTGCGGCACCAGGGCTGTGCCTGTGCCGTAGTCCGCAACGTCCGATCGATCAGTACTCAACATCGCAATCACCGTTGATCCGGCGCAGATTGTCGCGTTTCGGGACGCGGGCGCCGGTGCGAGTCATGTACTCGCAAGGCCTATGCCGAACGGGCCGGTTTGGTTCCGTGCCGCCCGGAAACGTGGTTTCCAAATTGTTTATCAACTTTGCCTAGGGTTGGGGACGAATCTGGCTCTATCCTGTGCCGGCTCAGGACTCCCCGCTGTCCCGAAACGAGGCGATTTTGACCCCCGCATTGCCGCAAGCCTCCGACATCCTGGCCGCGCTCGGCCAGGCCGTGTTCGCCTGGGACATCGCCAGCGACGTCATCGTCTGGGGTGAGCAGCTCAGTGCGGTCTTCCCCGGCATCCCCGCCGAGCGGCTGGCAACCGGCGCCGAATTTGCCAAGCTGATCGAGCCCGCGCAGTCTCTGCGGACCGCCGCGCTGGCGCAGACCTCCGCCGTGCACGGCGCCGACGGCACGCCCTACCGGATCGAATACGGCGTGCGCATGAGCGCCTCCGACCCCGTGGTTTGGGTCGAGGAGACCGGCCGCTGGTTCGCCGGCCCCGATGGCCGCCCGGTGCGCGCGATCGGCTCCGTCCGCATCAACAATGAGCGCCATGCCCGCGACGAGGAATTGACCAAGCTGGCCCGGCTCGATCCTCTGACCGGCGAGCTCAACCGCTCGCATCTGATCGCGGCGCTGGCCGAGGCGATCGAGGAGACGACCCGCTTCCGCTCGACCGCGGCCTTCATGCTGGTCGGCATCGACCATCTCGCCCGCGTCAACGATGCCTTCGGCTTCGACGTTGCCGACGCGGTGATCCTCGACGTCGCCAAACGCATCCGCACACGCCTGCGCGGCGGCGACGTGCTCGGGCGCTTCTCCGGCAACAAGTTCGGCCTGATCCTGAAGAACTGCACCATCGACGACATGAACGTCGCCGCCGAGCGTTTCCTCGCCGGCATCCGCGACGAGGTGGTGCCGACGAAATCCGGTCCGGTCTCGGTCACCGCCTCGATCGGCGCGGTTAGTGTGCCGCGCTATGCCCGCAATACGGACGAGGCGGTCAACCGCGCTCATGAGACGCTGGACGCTGCAAAGCGCCGCCGGTCCGGCTCTTTCGCCACCTGGCGTCCGGATGCCACGCGCGATGCGCAGCGCCGCGTCAACATCCGCGTCACCGACGAGATCGTCACCGCGCTGAACGAGCGCCGCATCAAGCTCGCCTATGAGCCGGTCGTCTCGGCCGTCTCGCGCGAGCGCGCATTCCACGAATGCCTGGTGCGGATGGATCAGGGTGACGGCCAGGTGCTGCTCGCGCCCGACATCGTGCCGGTCGCCGAGCGGCTCGGCCTCATCCGCCTCGTCGATCACCGCGTGCTCGAGCTCGTGGTCGCCGAGCTTGCGGCCGCACCCGATGTCAGTCTCAGCCTCAACATCTCGCCTGATACGACGATGGATCCGGACTGGTGGGCAGGCATTGAGTCGCTCATGCTCGCGCATCCCGGTGTCGCCGAGCGGCTGATCGTGGAGATCACCGAGACGGTCGCGATCCAGGACATCGATGACGTGCGCGGCTTCGTCACGCGGCTGAAGAACTTCGGCAGCCGCATCGCCATAGACGATTTCGGTGCCGGCTACACCTCGTTCCGAAACCTGCGCAAGCTCGGCGTCGACATCGTCAAGATCGACGGCGCCTTCGTGCAGAACATCACCCGTTCCGCCGACGATCGCGCCTTCGTGCAGACCCTGATCGACCTCGCCCGCCGCCTCGACATCAAGACGGTCGCCGAATGGGTGCAGGACGACGAGGCCGCAAACATGCTGCGTGATTGGGGCTGCGACTACATCCAGGGTCGCCTGATCGGGCTGGCGTCGGCCGAGCGTCCGTGGGGCGCGCCGCCGGACAGCGCGCTGCCTGCGGCGGGGTAGGGATCGTCCCGACACGCCTGGGCGATCCCTCGACCTACGAGCCAAACCACATCCGCCGGATCAGGCCGTCTCTGCGCACGAATTGATGGTACAGCGCAGCGCCGACGTGGAGGATCAGCAGGGCGAGCAGCACGCGCGCCCCGATGCCGTGCGGCAGGCGCGGCCGATAGCTCCAGAAATCCGGCAGCGGTGCGCTTCCGCCGAAGATGGCCGGCGCCGCGCCACTGAGCGCCATCATGCCGACCCCGCTGGCGATCATGCCGAGGATGATGACATAGAACGCGAGATGCACGGCTTGCGCGCTGCGCGCCTGCCAGCGCGGCGATCCGACGATCGGGACGGGTTTTCGATCGAAACCCCACCACCAGACCAGGCGCACCAGGGTTAGAGCGAACACGGCGATTGCGATCGGGACATGCGCCCGCAGGATCGCCGCCTTTGTCGCCGCGTCCACTGTGCCGGCGGCCCGGAAGCCCGACGCGAGAAGAATGATGATCAACACCGCGGTGAGCCAGTGGATTGCAATAAGCATCGCGCCGTAGCGATCTGCCGTGCTCTTCAGCCCCATCGCCGTTACCCTCCTGTCAGCGCTTCGTCGTCAAGCGACGCAGATGCCGGGCACGGAAACCTTCTGGAACAGATGGGGTGAGGCGACTGCCGATGCCGGATAGGCGGAAATCTTCTTGCGAAACTCGGGATCGGTGAAAGCCGCACGGAAATCGGCGTTGGATGCCCACACCGCGTAATTCAGGTAGGTCGGGCTGTCGCCGATTGCGCGATGAAGCTGGGTGGAGATGAAGCCCGGTTGCCGCTTCATGAAGGCGGCGTCGTCCTGCCACGTCTTGAGGAAGCTCTCCTCGTCCTCGGCGTCGAGCGTGAACACGTTCACGAGCACCACGGGGCCGGTGTCGAGCGCGATCTGACGGTCGATCGGGAAGGCAGGGTCGAGGGGACGCATCTGGGGCATGACATTACTCCGGTCAATTTGGTATCATGATGTCAATTCGACTGTTTCTCACATAGCCAATTGACATCATGATGTCAATACGGAGTAATGGAGTCAAATGACCAAGACCAAGCGGACCCCTGCGGGCGAAGCCCTGACCGGCCTGATCCTCGACCTGCTCCGTGCCAACAGCCTGCTTCTCACCGCCGGCGACCGGCTGGTGACGTCGCTCGGCCTGACCAGTGCGCGCTGGCAGATCCTGGGGGCGATCACCGGCGCCGAGCGCCCGGAGCCGGTCGCCTGGCTCGCCCGCAATCTCGGCGCCAACCGCCAGAACGTGCAGCGCATCGTCAACGACCTCGAGCGCGATGGCCTGGTCGTGTTCGAGGTCAACCCGCATCATCGCCGGGCCCAACTTGTGGTGCTCACCGAAAAGGGCCGGCAGATCTACGATGCTGCCGGCCGCCTCCAGGTCCCGTGGGTCAACGGCCTGTCGGATCGGCTGTCAGTGAAGGAGATCGAGATCGCCCACCGGGTGCTCAACGCTCTGCGCGATCGACTCGAAGGGACCGGCGAGGACTGATCACGCGCCCTCATCCAGCGCTACGAGCTCGCGCTTCTTGCGCAGCGCTGGCAGCAGCGGGGCGATCAGCAGCGCCAGCGCCAGCGTCAGACACGCCGCCGAGATCGGCCGCTGCACGAAGGTCCAGAGATCGCCCTGCGACAGGATCAGCGACTTGCGCAGATTGTTCTCCAGCATCGGGCCGAGCACGAAGGCGAGCACCAGCGGTGCCGGCTCGTAGCCGAGCTTGCGCATGAAATAGCCGACGATCCCGAACGCGATCATCACATAGACGTCGAACACGTTGTTGCTGGAGCAGTACACGCCCAGAATCGTGAACAGGATGATCAGGGGGAAGAGGATGTTGTAGGGCAGCTTCAGCAGCTGCACCCACATGCCGATCATCGGCAGATTGAGGATCAGCAGCATGACGTTGCCGATATACATGCTGGCGACGATGCCCCAGAACAGTCCCGGATTTTGCGTGATCAAGAGCGGTCCGGGCTGGAGGCCGTGGATGACGAAGGCGCCCAGCAGCAGCGCCATCACCACGTTCGGCGGGATGCCCAATGTCATCAGCGGGATGAACGCGCCGCCGGCCGCCGCGTTGTTGGCGGACTCCGGGCCCGCGACACCTTCGATCGCGCCATGGCCAAACCGCTCCGGCGTTTTCGACAGCCGCTTCTCCAGCGCATAGGACGCAAACGAGGCCACCACGGCGCCGCCACCCGGCAGAATGCCGAGCAGGAAGCCGAGCAGCGTGCCGCGCGCCACCGGGCCGGCGCTCGCCTGCCAATCGGCCTTGTTCGGCAGCAGCTGGGTGATCCTGGCGTTGATGATGTCGCGCTTGATGGCCTGCTCGGTGTTGAGCAGCACCTCGGCGACGCCGAACAGGCCCATCACCACGGGCACGAGGCCGATGCCGTCGATCAGCTCCATGCGGCCGAATGTCATTCTCGGCTGCGCCGTGATGCTGTCGAGCCCGATCAGTCCGAGCACGACGCCGATGCACGCCATCAGCAGCGCCTTCGGCATCGAGCCCTGGGTCAGGAAGGTGAGCACCACGAGGCCGAGCACCATCAGGCTGAAATACTCGGCCGGGCCGAACGCGATCGCGATGCTCGCAAGTCTCGGCGCCACCAGCATCAACGCGACCAGCGCAAACGTACCGGCAATGAAGGAGCCGAAGGCGGAGATGCCGAGTGCAGGGCCGGCGCGGCCCTGCTTGGCCATCTGATGGCCGTCGATGCAGGTGACGACGGAAGCCGCTTCGCCGGGGATGTTGACCAGGATCGAGGTGGTCGAGCCGCCATACATCGAGCCGTAATAGATGCCGGCCATCATGATGATGCCGGATTCCGGCGTGCCCGACAGCGTCACGGGCAGCAGCAGCGACATCGCCGAGATCGGCCCGATGCCCGGCAGGACACCGACCAGCGTGCCGATGAAGACGCCGATGAAGCAATAGAGCAGGTTGATCGGCAGCAGCGCGACGCCGAATCCATGCGCGACGTTGACCAGCGTGTCCATGCGATCAGCCGATCCCGAACAGGCCCGAGGGCAACTGGATCAAGAGCAGGCGCTTGAGCACCCACCACATGCCTGATGGCACCAGCACGGCGATCGGGATCGCCAGCATCCAGCGCACCGGATCGATCAGCCGCAACATCAGCAGCATCAGGGGGATCGACGACAGCAGGAATCCCAGCGGCTCCAGGGCGAAGGAGAACGCGGTGAGGCAGGCGATCACGAGCAGAGGCCTGCTCCAGCGCACATTCTCCCAGCGCGAGGCCAGCGTCGGCCCGCCCTCGGTAACGGCCGAGATGGTGATGGAGGCCGCGAACACGCACATCAGTATGCCCGTGTAGAACAGCACGTAGCCGGAACCGGGATCGTTGATGGTGCCGAGCTTGAGCTTCAGGCCCTGCCAGATCACGAAGCCGCCGAGCCCGAGCCCGATCAGCCCGCCCCAGAGTTCGGAGTTGGAGAGGCGGAGTTTGACGTTGGTCTGGTTGCTCATCTGGCGTGCTCTCGGCCGTTCCCCGGACGCTGCGCAGCACGAAGTGATGCACTGCAGATCCGGGGTCCATAGGGCTCGTGGAAGGTGGATCCCGGCTCTGCGGCGCAGCGCTGGAGAGGCGCTGCACCGCGTCCGGAACACGAAAGCGGCCCGGTCCTACTTCTTCGCAAGCCCGAGCGTGTCGATGACCTTGCGTTCGGACTCCGTGACCTCGACGACGAATTTCCTGTAGTCCTCGGTGGTCTTGTAGTTCGGCACCATGTCGTATTTGGCGAGCGTCGCGATCACCGCGGGGTCCTCGACCGCCTTCTTGAAGGCGTCGTGCAGCTTGGCGACGATCTTGGGATCCATGCCCTTTGGGCCGGCGATGCCGAACGGGGAGTCGTAAACCATGGGGTAGCCGAGTTCCTTCAGCGTGGGCACGTCGGGATAGTTCGGCGATCGCGCGCCGGTCCACACCATCAGAAGCTTCAGCTTGCCGGCGTCGACCAGGGGGCGCCATCCTGTGGAATCGGCTTGAAGCATCGTGTGCTGCCCCAGCACTGCGGCGTTGGTCTCGGCGCCGCCCTTGAACGGCACCTGCGTGAGCTTGATGCCGGACATGGCGGCGATCTGCTCCATGCCGATATGCAGCGAGGTGCCGGTGCCCGGCGAGGCATAGGTCACCTTGCCCGGGTTCGCTTTCGCGAATTCCACCACGTCCTTCCAGCTCTTGAACTGCGATTCCGCGCTGGTGGTGACGCCGAAAGTGTAGCCGGTGAGATGGATGATGTAGGTGAAGTCCTTTGCCGGATCCCATGACACGTCCTGCATCAAGGGCAGGCGGAAGACGGTGATCGGGATCTGCGAGATGGTGTAGCCGTCCGGCTTGGCGGCCGCCGCCATGGTCGCAGGGCCCACCGTGCCGCCCCCGCCGGCCTTGTTGTCGATCACGATCGGCTGTCCGAGCGCCTTCGAGGCGCTGTCGGCGATCGCGCGCATCGAGATGTCGGTGGAGCCGCCGGCCGGCCATGGCACGATCAGCGTCACCGGTTTGCTCGGATAGTCCTGCGCGCCGGCCGCGGTCGCGAGCAATGCCCCCACGGCAACATGTATGACGGCAAATACAGCCGTTCTCAGCCCGTACCGCGACATCGAAGACCTCCCTCGCCGCGGCCTCGTTCGGGCCGCCGTTTCTCGTTGTTATGACGGGATTGTCTTCGAAATCACGAGAGAAGAAAAGCGCATTGCGCGGACCGCGCGCAGCGGTCGGGACGCCAATTCCGCCCGAAACGGGACGTGCGACAATTGGTCATTTGGGGCGTGCCGAGGCACGGAATTTGAGGCACGGAATTTGACGCGGG
Organism: Bradyrhizobium sp. GW821-FHT12B03; assembly: GCF_058807535.1. Lineage (NCBI taxonomy): Bacteria > Pseudomonadati > Pseudomonadota > Alphaproteobacteria > Hyphomicrobiales > Nitrobacteraceae > Bradyrhizobium > Bradyrhizobium sp. GW821-FHT12B03. The sequence continues at coordinate 397,944 of NZ_JBXAQU010000004.1, read as the reverse complement.
CGGCGCCCTTACGCGACGCGCCGAACTGCGTTCAACGTCTCGATGGTGCGCGCGACCTCGGCCGCCGGGCACGGTCTGCCGAAGTAATAGCCCTGCACCGCGGTGCAGCCGCATTCGCGCACGAAGTCGAGTTGCTCGACCGTCTCGACGCCTTCCGCCGTGGTCTCGACACCGAGTACGGAGCCGAGGCTTGCGATGGTGCGGACGATCGCGATGCTCTCCGGGCTCTCGCCGAGCGTGCCGACGAAGGAACGGTCGATCTTGATGCGGTCGAACGGAAACTTGCGCAGATAGCTCAGCGAGGAATAGCCGACGCCGAAATCGTCGAGACTGACGCGTACGCCGAGTGCGCGAAGCTGGTGCAGGATCTCGATCGTCGCCTCGCTGTCGTCGAGCAGCGCCGTCTCGGTGACCTCGAGCTCGAGCCGTTGCGGCGGCAGCCCGGCTTCCGCGAGCGCGCTCGTGACCATCGCCACCAGCCCGCGCGAGCGGAACTGCACCGGCGACAGGTTCACCGCAACGGTGACATCGGGCCAGGACACCGCGGTAGCGCAGGCCATCCGCAGCACCCATTCGCCGATCGGAACGATCAGCCCGTTCTCCTCCGCGATCGGAATGAACTCGGCAGGCGAGACGAAGCCGCGCGAAGGATGCTTCCAGCGCAGCAGCGCCTCGAAGCCGGTGAGTTCGGACGAGTCGAGCCGCACCTGCGGCTGGAATACCAGGTGGAATTCGCGCGCCTCCAGCGCGCTGCGCAGATCATGCTCCAGCGCGTGCCGGCTACGCGCCTCTTCCTCCATCTGGGGCTCGAACAGCTGATAGGCACCGCGCCCCTTGGCCTTGGCCTGGTACAGCGCGAGGTCGGCACATTTCATCAGTTCGTCGGCATCCAGGCCGTGGTCGGGCGCGATCGCGATGCCGACCGAGGCGCCGACATGGATCGACTGGCTTTCCAGCGGTGGCGGGTGACCGATGATCTCGACCAGGCGCCGGGCCAGCCTTTCGGCCGATTGTGGCTGCGGTCCGCGCTGGAGAACGGCGAACTCGTCGCCGCCGAGACGCGCGACGGTGTCATGCTCGCCGACGTTCTCCTTGAGGCGCGCGGCGACCCAGCGCAGCAAGCGGTCGCCGGCGGCGTGGCCGAGGCGGTCGTTGACGGTCTTGAAATTGTCGAGGTCGAAACACAGCACGGCCATGGCGCCACCGGCGATCGCGACCTGGTTCAGTCCCTCGCCCATCTTCTCGCGGAACAGCGTGCGGTTGGGCAGGTCGGTGAGCGAATCGTGCCGGGCCATGTGCGCGACGCGGGCCTGGGCCTTGTGGCGCTCGGTGACATCCTCATAGGTGACGACCCAGCCGCCATGCTCCATCCGCTTGTGATTGAGCTTGATGATGCGGCCGTCGCTCAAATGGCGGTGCAGCGTGTGCTCGCCCTCGCGCAGCCTCTCGACATAGTCGGCGTAGAGCTTGGCACCCGTCATGTTCGGGTGGATGCCGAGCGAGCAGCTATGCTCCATGATCTCGCGCATCGAGACGCCCGGCTTCACGATTTCGGGCGACAGCCCGTACATCTCGATATAGCGGCGATTGCACACGATCACGCGCAGGCTCGAATCGAGCATGCACAGGCCCTGACTCATGTTGTTCAGCGCCGCGTCGAAACGGCGGTACTGCTCGCTCAGTTCCTCGATCGCGCGCTCGCGCTCGGTGATGTCCTCATAGGTGGCGACGAAGCCGCCCTCGGCCAGTGCGCAATAGCGCACCGAGATCACGGTGTTGTTCGACATGCGCCGGCGCATCGGCGAGGAGTCACGGCTCGCGATCCTCGCGCTGGCGGCTTCCAGGAGCTGTTGCGGGCTGTATTCGGAAGCGAACGCGCCGTTCGCCATCGATCGTTCGATCAGCTCGCCGAGATGCGTGCCGGGCCGGGTCTCCTCCGGCGACAGCAGGTAGATCTTGCGATAGGTGGTGTTGCAGACGCGCAGGCGCATGTCGCTGTCGTAGAAGGCGAGCCCGTGCGCCATGTTCTCCATCGCCGCGTCGAGGATGAAGTTCTGCTGCCTCAGCGTCTCCTCGTATTGCAGCCGCTCGGTGACGTCCTCGTGCACCGTCACCCAGCCGCCGTCGGGCAGGAAGCGGGAGACCGCCTGGACCATCCGTCCGTCGTAGCGCATTACCAGCAGGCTCTTGGTCTTCCTGGCGCGCACGTCCTTCAGGCGCGTGTCGTGGAATTCGTCGGCCGACATGCCCGCCATGTTGCCGCGCGCGAGCCAATGGTCGATGGCCGTGCCGTGCGAGACGCCCGGTTTCACGATGTCGGGGTCGAGGTTATAGAGTTTCAGGAAGCGCTCGTTGCAGACGACGATGCGGCTGTCGGCGTCATACATGATGAGGCCGTGCGACATGTTGGCGAGCGCATGCTGGCTGCGTTCGGTCTGTACGCGCAATTCCGCCTCGAGCCGGGCGAGGCGGCTGACGTCGTCGCAGATCGTCATCCAGCCGCCGCCGGGGAGCGGCTTCAGCTCGAGCGTTATCACGACGCCACTTGCGAGTGTTTGCCGGGTGCGGAAGGGCTTGCCGGCAGCGATCAATGCGATCCGCGAGGCATAGAGTGCATCGACATCTGCTGCGGGGATATTGCCCAGCGCGACGCTGTGACCGAGCACGTCACGATAGCGCGTACCGACCTTCACGATCTCGTCCGACATCTCGAACAGGCTGAGGTAACGCTGGTTGACCAGCACGATCCGGTTGTCGGCGTCGTAGACGCAGACGCCTTGCTCCATGTGGTCGAGCGCAAGCTGGCTCAGCGCGAGCAGGGCCTCCGGGCCTTGCTCGCGGTGTGCACCAAGCTCGTTGTCGCAGGTCGACGTCATGGGGTCGGCATGATCTCGGGCAATAGACTTAACGCAACGTAATCCGGGTGCCGAGGGTAACGAAGAGGCGGGAAAATTCCCTTAAGCGCAGTAGTTTACGGAGAGTGACTGACGGTGGAGAGAGTGCGATCCAGAGTTGGCCGGGAGCGCGCAACAAATTCCGGTGTCGTCCCGGCGAAGGCCGGGACCCATAACCACAGGGGGAAATTTGGCGAAGATTGGCAGTGAAGAGGTGTTCCCGCGGGATAAGCACCTGCGCTCATTGATAGATCACGCGGTATGGGTCCCGGCCTTCGCCGGGACGACAGTGAATGTTCAAGCCAGGTGCCCCTACGGCCCGTACAGCACGAGTTCCGTGTCGGTGAGGTCGGCGAGCTGTGGCCGGTGCGGGCCCTTGAAATATTTGCGGCCACGCCGCTCGGTATAAATACCGACGAGGCCGGGAATCGGGCCATTGGCGTCGACCGCCACCGAGATCTTGCCGAGCCGCAGCAGCAGCCGACCGATGCGGCCGGCGCAGGCGGCGTATTCGGCGGTGTTGCGGCAATAGATCAGCTTCATCGCGGGCGGCGCGATGAAGCCGCGGCGGATGCGCACCGGTTGCAGAACGAAGGGGAACGTTCCCTTCGACGTGCGGCAGACGAGGCTAAGGCAGTTGTAGCGCGCATGCCGCGTCAGCAGCTCGGTCTCGGCTTCGGAAAGCCCCTCGATCGTCTTGGCATGCTGCGAGATGACCTCGATCTTGCTCCAACGCGGGGCACGCGCCAGCGCCGGCACCGAAAAGAATATGCCGCGGCAATAGGCGCGAAAACCCTGCGTCTCGATGATCGGCCAGGTCCACGGCGCCGGGCTGATGTTGAGGTAGGTGACGTCCTTGTGTCGCTGCGCGATCTTGGTCAGCAGCGGGGCGTAGTTGCGATAGGCCGGATCGACATACCAGCTCGACAGATTGCACTGGATCGCGGTCTCCTGGCCGTCCTTCCGCGCCGTGTAGATCAGCAGCAGCACGCCGACCGGCGTGCCGTCATTGTCGAGCATGTAGCCGAAGCGCGGATAGCCTTCCGGCACGGGCCGGAAGGCCTGCCGGCGCAGGCCCTGGATCCAGTAATTGCGCGAGCGACCGACGAAGCCGCGCGTCAGCAGGTCCGCGACCGCATCGACGTCGGCCTCGGTGATCTCGCGGCATCTGACTTTGGTGTGGATCACGCTGGTCTTACCCGTGGAAATGGCAGGCCTCGTTCTCTTAGCGCCAGCCTTCGCCATGGGCCTCGGCCGCGACGTGCGGCTGCAGGCCCAGGATGTCCCGCACCTTGGCGGGCCAGGCGGAAAGGTCAGTGCCGTGCGTGTGGAACATCGCGACGGCCAGGCGGTCCATGCCGAAGGCGACGCAGCCGGTGTGGGCCGGTTCGCCATCGGCGTCCTGGATGCCCCAGGTCGTGCCGAAATGCTCGCGATGATAGTTGAAGCTCATGCAGGCGGTCGGCTGCTCTTCCGAGCGCAGCGGGATCAGGAGCTCGAACTTGAGCTGCTGCTGCTTCTGGCTCACCGCCTTCATCTGGCCGACGCGGCCGAAGAAGGGATCGCTGGCATAGTCGACGCGGAAGGTCAGGCCGAGGTCGCGGGCGATTGCCTGCGCGCGCACCATCCAGCGCTCGCGGAAATCGGAAACGTCATCGGGCGTGCCGATGCAGACATATTCGCGCATCCGGAACGATTGCAGCCGGTCGAGATGCTTCGACGGCTCGCGGCGGAAGCAATCCGCGGCGACGTCGAAGCGCAGGCCGCCCTTCGGCAGGGGTCCGCGGCTGGCCGCGATCGGATAGACGGGGTAGCAGGCGGCCGGCGACAGCACGAGATCGGCCGGCGACAGTGACGTGGTCCAGTCGCCGCCGGCATCGAAGCGGCTGACCGCCGCGTTGATCTCGCGCTCGGTGCCGTGCAGGCCGCAGACGCAGCCGAGCAGGTTCGGGAAGCTCTTGAGGTAGCCGGATTTCTCGAGCTGGGCGCGGCTCATCACCGGCGGAAAGCGCAGCGCTTCGGTGCCGGCTTCGCGATGGCTGGTGATCAGCGCGGCGAGCCGCTCGACGACGCCCTCATAGAGCGCGGTGCGGGCATAGACGCCGTCCGAGCCCATGCTGTGAAACAGCTTGTCGGCGAGATGATCGAGCGGATCGGCGATTTGCGGCGCGGTGTCGGGCGAGTTGGGGAGAACAGCAATGTTCATGTTCGAGGTCCTGCTATCTGAAATTATTCTTATTGGACGAAGGCACGTCAGTCTCGAAAGCTTGTCAGTCCCGAAGGCTTGCCGGAATGCCGCTCATCAGCGTCGATGTCGCGGCGTTGGCCAGAATGCGGTCGTTGTTGATCATGATCGGCGACGACAGCACGTCGCGCAGATGACGGCCCATGGTGAACTCGCCGTCGTTGCGGTAGCCGGAAAGACCCGCGGTGCGCATCGCATGCATCACGGTCTCGACCGCGAGCTCGGAAGCCTGCACCTTCAGAAGCGTGATCGAGGACTGGAAGTCGAGCGAGCCGAGCGCGCGCTCGTCATGCTCGGCGCGGGCGAAGGCGTCGGTATTGGCGGCGATCAGCGCGCGGAGCTTTGCCAGCGACATTTTTGCGGCGGTGAAGTGGGCGGCGGCCGGGGGCATCTGGCCGCCGGAGCTGCGGGCAGCCTTGCGGATGAAGGCCTGCGCGCGCGTCACGGCCGCAGCGGCAATGCCGGCCCAGGCCGAGGACCAGCACAGATGCGCGAACGGCGTCATCGTCTGGGCGTGGATCTTGTCATAGGATTCGGGGAAGACGCGGTCGGCCGGGCAATCGACTTTCAGCTCGAAGCCGGTGGAGCAGGTGCCGCGCATGCCGAGCGTTTCCCAGCCCAGCGTCCGCTTCAGCGAGTAGTCGTCCTTGGCGAGCGCCAGCAGCACCTGGTCCGAGGCGGCGGCGTCGGTGGCGCGGCGGGCGATGGTGACGAGGCCGTCGGCCTCGGCGCCGTAGGAGATCACGGTGGCGTCGCGCAGCAGCGAGACGGTGTCGCCGGCGACGTCCACGGCGGCCGCGCTGGCGCGGATGTTGCCGCCGTTCTGGCCTTCGGTGGTGGAGGAGGCGAGCAGCCACTGGTCGCGGGCGACCCGGCGCATCATGGTTTCCATCCAGGGAATGCCGTGGCCGTGCCTGACGACGCAGGCGACCTTGGTCTGGTGCATCGCGTAGATCATCGCGGTCGAGGCGCAGGCGCGCCCGAGCGTGTAGCAGATGTCGGTGACGTCGTAGATCGAGGCGCCGAAGCCTCCGAATTCGACCGGGATCATGACGCCGAGCAGTTTCTGCTCGCGCGCAACGTCGAAAGCCTTGTGCGGGAAGCGGGCGTCGCGATCGACCCCGTCTGCGTCAGCGGCCGCGGCTGTGGCCGTTCGGGCGGCGCGCTCGATCAGGGAAGGACCCTGCTCGAGGAGGCTCGTCTGCGTTTCGTCGACAGTGAGGACTACTTCACGCACGTTCATGCTCGTCCGCCTCCGGTTTGCCGTTCGAGATCGCCGGCATCATTCGCGATGTCGCGTAAGCGATCCTCCGACCATCTTTGCTTGTGAGATGAGGCTACGGATTTAATTCAAATTCGTCGATGAAATAGAGGGTAAACGAAGCCCAATTCCCAACGAACAGTTAAGGTCCGGTTGTCGGCATGGTCGGAATTTCCGGGATGGCGTTAGGGATCTGGAAGAAGCCCGGAATCCAGACAATCTGAGTCATCGTTTACTAAGAAACGCGAAGTAATGGTGCCGACCATTGCGGGATCGGCTGTCCCTGCCCATCGTAGCCGGCAGTCCGGTCCGACTAGACAAACGGGAATTTGCCGATGCAGGCCTTCGATACCGACGTGCGCGTTCGCATCATCAAGCTGGTGAAGGGCATCCTCGAACAGAACTCGCTCGCCGCGGACGTCACGCCGTCGGCAAAGCTCGTCGATGCGGGCCTGACCTCGATGGACATGGTCAATCTGATGCTCGGCGTCGAGGCCGAGTTCGATTTCACCATTCCGCAGTCCGAGATCACGCCGGAGAATTTCCAGTCCGTCGAGACGCTGGAGCGGATGGTGATGACGCAATTGCAGCCGGCGACCGCGGCATAATTCCCGCACAAATGCTTCCCCGGGTCGTCCTGGCGAAAGCCAGGACCCATTACCCCAGGAAGTGGTTTGGCGAAGGCTGGTCGTTCGGGACCAGCACCATGCTCTATCGATAGACCTCGCGGTATGGGTCCTGGCTTTCGCCAGGACGACACCGAGAGTGTGGCGAGGGCCTTGTGGCTCTCACGGCATCGATACACCCCCCGTTCCAAAACCGCCTCAAAACTGGCATAGCTTAACCATGTCGCAGGTGGCGGACAGGATGGAGCAGGCATGGCGCAGGCGGTATTGGGTATCATCGGCGGCTCCGGCATCTATGACCTGCCGGGGCTCGAGGGCGCGCGCGAAGAGGTGATCAAGAGCCCCTGGGGCGAGCCGTCGGCCTCCTTGCGGCGCGGCACCATCGCAGGCCTGCCGATCGTGTTCCTGCCGCGCCATGACAAGGGCCACCGGCTGTCGCCCTCCGACATCAACTACCGCGCCAATATCGACGTCCTGAAGCGGGCCGGCGTCACCGACCTGATCTCGCTGTCGGCCTGCGGCTCGTTCAGGGAAGAGATGCCGCCCGGCACCTTCGTGCTCGTCGATCAATTCGTCGACCGCACCCACAAGCGCGAGAGCTCGTTCTTCGGCCGCGGCTGCGTCGCGCATGTGTCGATGGCCCATCCGGTCTCGCCACGGCTGCGCATCCATCTTGCGGCGGCCGCCGAAGCCGAGGGCATCGCAATCGCGCGCGGCGGCACTTATGTCTGCATGGAGGGACCGCAGTTCTCGACTTACGCGGAGAGCATGACCTACAAGACGCTGGGTTATTCCGTGATCGGCATGACCAACATGCCCGAGGCGAAGCTCGCGCGCGAAGCCGAGCTCTGCTATGCCACGGTCGCGATGGTGACCGATTTCGACTGCTGGCATCCCGATCACGATGCCGTCACCGTGCAGGACATCATCCGCGTGCTGACCTCGAACGCCGACAAGGCCAAGGCGCTGGTGGCGCGGCTGGCGCAGGACTTTCCGCGTGAGCATGAGCCGTGCCCGATCGGCTCGGACCGCGCGCTCGATACCGCGCTGATCACCGCGCCCGAGGCGCGTGATCCCGAACTTCTGAAGAAGCTCGACGCGGTGGCAGGGCGCGTGTTGCGCGGCTGACGAAAGGCAGAAAGCCATGAAGGTCGACGGCAAGCATTTCCGCAGCATCTGGCGCGAGCGTGACGGCTGGTCGGTCGGCGCGATCGACCAGCGCCGGCTGCCGCATGAATTCGTCGTTGCGCGCCTGACCTCGTGCGAAGATGCCGCGGTTGCGATCCGCGACATGCTGGTGCGCGGCGCGCCGCTGATCGGCGCCACCGCGGCCTTTGGCATGGCGCTCGCGATGCGTGAGGACGCTTCCGATGCAGGCCTGAAGCACGCCTACGAGACGCTCGTCGTGGCGCGCCCGACCGCAATCAATCTGAAATGGGCGCTCGACGAGATGCGCGTTACGCTCGCGCCGATCGATCCGGTTGAACGGGCGGAGGCCGCCTATGCGCGCGCCGACGAGATCGTCGAGCAGGACGTCGAGATCAATCGCGGCATCGCCGCCAACGGCCTGACGCTGATCGAGGCGATCGCATCGAAGAAGCCGGGCGAGGTCGTCAACGTGCTGACCCATTGCAACGCCGGCTGGCTCGCAACCGTCGACTGGGGCACCGCGACCGCGCCGATCTATCTCGCGCATGAGCGCGGCATCAAGGTCCATGTCTGGGTCGACGAGACGCGCCCGCGCAACCAGGGCGCCTCGCTGACCGCCTGGGAGCTCGGTCATCACGGCGTGCCCCACACGGTGATCCCGGACAACACCGGCGGGCATCTGATGCAGCACGGCATGGTCGATCTCGCCATCGTCGGCACCGACCGCGTCGCGGCCAATGGCGACGTCTGCAACAAGATCGGCACGTACCTGAAGGCGCTCGCCGCGCACGACAATAACGTACCGTTCTACGTCGCGCTGCCGTCGCCGACGATCGATTTCGCCGTCCATGACGGCATCCGCGACATCCCGATCGAGCAGCGCAGCGGCGTGGAGGTCACCGACATGACCGGCCGGACCGCCGACGGGAGGCTGGAGACGGTGCGTATCGTGCCGGAGGGCTCGCCGGTCGCGAACTACGCGTTCGACGTGACTCCGGCGCGCCTCGTCACCGGGCTCATCACCGAGCGCGGCGTGCTGAAGCCGGATCGCGCGGCGCTGGCGGCGGCGTTCCCGGAGCGTATTACCGACGCAGCAGAATAGGCAGTTCGCCAGGCGATATTTTTCCACGTCGTCATTGCGAGCGCAGCGAAGCAATCCAGAATCTCACCGCGGAGGGGGTCTGGATTGCTTCGCTGCGCTCGCAATGACGGAGAATGACGCGCCAGTTAGCCCAGCTTCAGCCCCGTCGCCGCCTCGAGCGCGGCGATCGCTTGCGCGCCGCTGGCAACCTTGATCGTGGCCATACCCATCTCACGCGCGGGTTTCAGATTGACGCCGAGATCATCGAGATAGACGCACCTCTTGGGATCGACCTTCAGGGTCTCAACCATCATCCTGTAGATGCGCGGGTCGGGCTTGCGCAGGCCGATCTTGGCGGACTCGATGACGTGATCGAACAGCACCATCACCTCGGCGATGTAGAGTGAGCGCCCGGTCATGCTGCCGATCGCGTTGGCCGGCAGATTGTTGGTGATGCAGCCGGTCTTGAATTGCGCCTTGATGCGCTTCAAGGCTTCGACCATCGCGGGGCGCAGATCGCCCTGAAGCAACGGCAGCACGTCGCGGCCGCGGACCTCGGCGCCGAGTGCGCGCGATTCCGCGGCGAACAAATGATCGAACGTGTCGATATCGACCTCGGCCCGCTCGAACTTGGCCCAGGCGTTCTCCAGATGGTTGGCAGCGTTGGTGCGCCGGATGATGTCGATGGGCAGCCCGCGCTCGGTCTCGAACCGCGCGAACGCCTCGAACGGCGAACTCGTCAGCACCCCGCCAAAATCAAAGATCACAGCCTCGATCGTCACTATCCTGCCCTCGTCATTTCCTTTCCAAGAGGGCTAGCATGCGCTATCGGCAAGGGCCAGTCTGACACAATCTCCCCCGCCATCGATGCCGACGCCAAAGCGTGTTCCCATGAAGAAGCTTGCAACCGTCATCGCAGCCGTGCTGCTGCTCGCGACGCCCGCCCATGCGATTGTTGGTGGCGGGACGCCGCAGACCGATGGCGTTGCGCGTGCGATCGTCACCATCGTCGGCTCGCGCGGCAATTTTTGCACCGGCAGCCTGATCTCCCCGAGGGTCGTGCTGACGGTCGCCCACTGCGTACAGCCGGGCGCGGACTACAAGATCGTCGATCGCGGGACCGACGGCCAGCCACAATTGCTGAATGTCCGCGCCGTCGCGATCCATCCGACCTTCAACATGCAGGCAATGCAGGCGCATCGCGCCACCGCCGATGTGGCGTTGCTGCAACTGGAAATTCCACTGAAGGGAAAATCGACGGTGCCGGTTGGGACGCCGAATATTCCAATCCAGGTCGGCGGCCGCTTCGTCATCGCCGGTATCGGCGTGACCGTGCGCGGTGACGGCAAGAGCGGCGGCGCGATTCGCGTCGCAGGCCTCGTCGCCACCGGCCAGCCCGGCACGCTCCAGATCCGACTGGTCGATCCCGTAACCAACGGAGTTCGCGACGGAATTGGTGCCTGCACCGGTGATTCCGGCGGTCCCGTGTTCGAGGACAAGCCGAACGGCGCGATGCTCGTCGGCCTCATCAGCTGGTCTACGGGACCGAACGGTGCTGCCGGCTGTGGCGGGTTGACCGGCGTCACGCCGCTCACGCTCTATCGCGACTGGATTTTGCAGACCGCGCGGAGCTGGGGTGCGGCGCTGTAGTTTGACCGCGGCTTGATCTATGTCATTTTGAAGCGGAAGCGCGATGGGCGACCATGCCCGTTGCGGAGGAAACGCGCCGTCCGGTCAAGGACGGCCACAAAAACAAGCAAGGCATAGAAGCAACAATGAATGTCGCTGTTCGCAGTCACGCCACCACCAAGCAGGCTTCTGAGCATTTCGACGTGCTGATCGTCGGCGCCGGCATCTCCGGCATCGGCAGTGCCTATCATATCGAAAAGCAGCTGCCGGGTACGAGCTACGTCATCCTCGAAACCCAGGCGACGTTCGGCGGCACCTGGAGCACGCATCGCTATCCCGGGATCCGCTCGGACAGCGATCTCCACACCTTCGGCTACAGCTTCAAGCCCTGGGTCGGCCCGCCGATCGCGACCGCCGAGGAAATCCTCGCCTATATGAACGAGGTGATCGACGATAACGATATCGCGCGGCACATCCGCTACAAGCACAGGATCAATTCCGCGAGCTGGTCGAGCGAGCAAAATCTCTGGACCATCGAGGCGACCACGACCGATACGGACGAGGCAAAGACCTTCACCGCAAACTTCCTCTGGATGTGCCAGGGCTATTACCGACATTCGGAAGGCTACACGCCGGAATGGAAGGGCATGGACCGCTTCAAGGGGCATATCGTCCACCCGCAGACATGGCCGGATGATATCGATCTCGCGGGCAAGAAGGTCGTTGTGATCGGCTCGGGTGCGACCGCAGCGACGCTGGTGCCGAACATCGCGGACGCATGCGCGCATGTCACCATGCTCCAGCGCTCGCCGACCTATTTTCGCCTCGGCCGCAACGCCATCGAGATCGCGGAGGAGCTGCGCCGGCTTCAGGTCGACGAGGCCTGGATTCACGAGATCGTCCGCCGCAAGATTCTGTTCGAGCAGGACGCGTTCACGAAGCTCTGTCTGGCCAAGCCCGAGCAGGTGAAGAAGGAGTTGATCGGCCAGATCAGTGCGGTGCTCGGCCCTGACTACGACGTCGAGACGCATTTCACGCCATCCTATCGGCCGTGGCGGCAGCGCATCGCCTTCGTGCCGGATGCCGATCTGTTCAAGGGTATCGCCAGCGGCAAGGCCTCCGTCGTCACCGACGAGATCGAATGCTTCGCCGAGAACGGCATTCAGCTCAAATCGGGCAAGCTGCTTGAAGCGGACGTGATCGTCACCGCGACCGGCTTCAATCTCTCGGCGCTCGGCGATATCGCCTTCGAGATCGACGGCAAGCCGCTCGCCTTCGGCGACACCGTCACCTATCGCGGCATGATGTTCACGGGCGTGCCGAACCTGGTCTGGGTGTTCGGTTACTTCCGTGCCAGCTGGACGTTGCGCGTCGACCTCGTCGCCGATTTCGTCTGCCGTCTGCTCGGACACATGAAGGCGAAGGGCACCAAGAAGGTCGAGGTGCGCTTGCGTCCCGAAGATCACAACATGCCGATCCTGCCCTGGATCGATCCGGAAAACTTCAACCCCGGCTACATGATGCGCAACATGAACCTGCTGCCCAAGCGCGGCGACAAGCCGGAATGGCAGCACAGCCAGGACTACTGGACCGAGAAGGACGAGATCCCGAAGACGGATCTGGACGACAAGGCGTTCGTTTATAAGTGAGGCGCGTTGGCGCTGACCACACACTCCGCTGTCGTCCCGGCCCCCGTGCGCAATTGCGCACTAGGCCGGGACGACGCCGTTTGTTGGGCGTGCGGCGCGTCAACTCAATCGCGCTGCGGCTACGAATTCCTTCGCGTCGCATTCGCCGCAATCGCCGCCGCCGCGGTCCTGTTCTCCACGCCGAGCTTGGCGTAGATCTGCTCCAGATGCTTGTCGACCGTGCGCGGGCTCAATCCCAGGATCTGCGCGATGTCGCGGTTGGTCTTGCCTTTGCTGAGCCATGCGAGCACCTCGCCCTCGCGGGTGGTGAGGCCGAGCTCGCTGGTGAATTCCGGCGGCAGCGTGGTGCCGGACTCCCTGGACAGCCGCAGCAGGAATTCGTTCGGCGCGGTTTCGCCCATGTAATAGAACCGGAGCTGCGGATTGTCCGGCAGGGAGGCCGCCTGAGACTTCGAGCTGCCCTTGCCCTTGGCCTGCTCCAGCCAGTGCAGCAGTGATGCCGGCAGAACGAAGTCGTCGGCCTGCGCACCGTGGTGATCGGCCAGCAGCTTCTGCGCCTGCGGGGTCGCCCAGAGCAAATTGCCCTGGCGGTTGACCGCGAACAGGAAACGGCCGGAGACGTCGAGCGCGGCGCGCGCGCTCTGCGTCAGGCGGGCATTGCCGAGATGGACGCGGATGCGCGCCAGCATTTCCTCGATCACGATCGGCTTGGTCACGTAGTCGACGCCGCCGGCGTCCAGCCCGCGCACGATATGCTCGGTCTCGGCGAGGCCCGTCATGAAGATCACGGGGACGTTGGCAAGGCCCGCATCGCGCTTGAGGCGGCGGCAGGTCTCGAAGCCGTCCATGCCGGGCATCACCGCATCCAGCAGCACGATGTCGGGCGTGATCTGGTCGACGATGCGCATCGCCGCTGCGCCATCCAGCGCCACCATCACCGTCATTCCGGCGCCGTCGAGCGCGTCGGTGAGCAACCGCAGCGTCTCCGGGGAGTCATCGACAACGAGCGCGACGTCGCGCTTCTTCGACTCAATGCTCATGCGCATGCAACGTCTTCAGTGTGGCCATGTACTGGTCGAGATCGAAGCGGTCGACCAGCGATCGCATCTGGGCGACGAAATCGGCATGCTCCGGATGCTCATTGCCGATCTCGTCGAGCTTCAGCTGGATGCCCCTGACGTAGCCGATCTGGCCGAGCCCGATCAGCTCCTCGATGTGTCGCACCGGCGGCCGCGAGCCGCTCTCGGGCTGCCAGAACGGCACCGCGATCTCGTCCGTGCCGTATTGCCACTCGATCTTGAGGAGCTGGCGGATCGTCTCCAGCAGCCTCGGAATGTCGATCGGCTTCATCAGATAGCCGTCGTGGAAGGGTTGCGCCAGCGGCGTGCCGTGAGCCTCCAGCGCGCTGGCCGAGACCATCAGGATCCTTGCTTGGTGATGGCCGCTGGCGCGCAACGCCTCCGCGACCGTCCAGCCGTCCATGCCGGGCATGGAAATGTCGAGCAGGAACAGGTCGGGCCGGCAATGTTGCGCCAGCGCGAGGCAGCCCGGGCCGTCGGTGGCGCTGAGCAGGATGAAGCCGAGTGGCGTCAGCACCTCGCGCAGCAGGTCGCGATGAACAGGGTCGTCGTCGGTGATCAGGATCGTCTTGCGCGCGCCGTGATAGCCGGAGACCGGCGCCTCCACCGGTGCGATGCGCTGGGGATTGATGACCTCCGACAGCAGGATCTTGACCTTGAACGTGCTGCCGGTGCCGACCGTGCTCACGACCTTGATGTCACCGCCCATGACGCCGGCGAGCAGCCGGCTGATGGTCAGCCCGAGGCCCGTTCCGGTCTGCGGCTGCGAGACGCCGAGGGCGCCGCGCTCGAACGGCGCGAAGATGCGCTCGAGATCGCCGCCCTGGATGCCGGGGCCGGTGTCGATCACCTCGAATTCGGCAACGGGGCTGCGATAGTGCACGACAAACTGCACGCTGCCGGTCTGGGTGAATTTGATCGCGTTGGAAAGCAGATTGATCAGCACCTGTCGCAGCCGCTTCTCGTCGGCATAGACCACGACCGGCAAATGGGCGGGACGCCTGAACACGAAGTCGATGCCCTTGGCGGCGGCCTGAAGGCGGAACATGCCGACGAGCTGGTCGAGGAATTCGCTGAGGCGGACTTCGTCGCGCGACAGATACAGCCGCCCCGCCTCGATCTTGGAGATGTCCAGAATGCCGTCGATCAGGCCGGAGAGGTGATCGGCGCTGCGGCGGACCACGCGGACCTGGTCGCGCGGCTTGGTGCTCAGCGTCGCATCCTGCTCGAGCAGCTGCGCATAACCGCTGATCGCATTCAGCGGCGAGCGCAGCTCGTGGCTGAGGCCCACCACGTAGCGGCTCTTGGCGAGGTTGGCGGATTCGGCGACCTCCTTGGCGCGCTGGAGCTCGGCGTCGGTGCGCTTATGCGCGTCGATCTCCTGGATCAGCAGTGTGGTCTGCCGCCGCGTCTCGGCCTCCGCGGCACGGCGGCTCTGCTGCGCCAGCACGAACAGCCAGGCCACCACGCCGATGATGATGCTGAGCGAGAAGAACACCTTCCACAGCACGTCGGAGACCAGCATGTTCTCGCCATGCACGCTCGCGGAGGTCTGAAGATAGATCAGCCCCAGCACGAGCGCGACGAGGCCGGCCGAGATCACGAACACCCCGATGTAATGGCCGAGCTGCGAATTGATCCGCTGGTAGATCGGCTGCGGCAGGATCTTGCCGAGCGTCTCGGAGAATTGCGTCTGTGCGCGCGCATGCGGCTTGCAGAGGTCGTGGCAGCGGGCGTCCAGCGAACAACACAAGGAGCAGATCGGCCCGGCGTAAGCGGGGCAGGAGGCCATGTCCTCCGGTTCGAACGAGTGCTCGCAGATGCAGCACTGGATCGCCTCGAGATTTTGCCAGCTCCGCTTCGGCTTGCGAGCGATGTAGTATTTGCCGCCGGTCGCCCATGCGATCAGGGGGGCGGCGAGGAAGGCAACCGCCAGCGCGATGAAGGCCGACAGCGCCTTCGCGGTTGGCCCGAACAGGCCGTAGAAGGCGCTGATGGAGATGATGGTCGCGATCGTCATCGCGCCGACGCCGACAGGATTGATGTCGTAGAGATGCGCGCGCTTGAACTCGATCTGCGGTGGCCGCAATCCCAGCGGCTTGTTGATGACGAGATCGGCGACCAGCGCGCCGACCCAGGCGATCGCGACGTTGGAATAGAGCGCGAGCGTCTGCTCCAGCGCCTTGTAGACGCCGATCTCCATCAACAGCAGCGCGACGATGACGTTGAAGACCAGCCAGACCACGCGGCCGGGATGGCTGTGGGTCAGGCGCGAGAAGAAGTTCGACCACGCGATCGAGCCGGCATAGGCGTTGGTGACGTTGATCTTGACCTGCGACAGGATCACGAAGGTGCCGGTCAGCGCCACCGCGAGGTCGGGCTGCGACAGCACGTATCGAAAGGCCTCGAGATACATATGCGCCGGCTCGGCGGCCTCTTCGGGCGGCACGCCGTGGCTGAGCGCGAAGAAGGCGAGGAACGAGCCGGCCAGGAGTTTCAGCGCACCGAGCACGATCCAGCCCGGCCCCGCGCTCATCAGCGCGATCCACCAGGAGGTCTTGGAGGCGCGCCGGTCGCGCGGCAGGAATCGCAGAAAGTCGACCTGCTCGCCGATCTGCGCCACCAGCGAGAACACCACCGAGGCCGCGACACCGAACAGCAGCAGGTCGAAGTGCCCGTTGAGGTCGCCATGCTCGCCGGAGAACTTCCGCCACTCCGTGAACGAGTACGGGTTGGCCCAGGCGATCGCGGCAAAGGGCAGGATGTGGAGGACGATCCAGAGCGGCTGCGTCCAGAGCTGAAAGCGGCTGATCAGTGTGATGCCGTAGGCCACCAGCGGGATGATGACGACGGCGCTGATGAGATAGCCGACGGGGCGCGGAATTCCGAAGCACATCTCGAGCGCGGACGCCAGGATCACCGCTTCGATCGCGAAGAAGATGAAGGTGAAGGACGCGTAGATCAGTGAGGTGATCGTCGAGCCGATGTAGCCGAAGCCGGCGCCGCGCGTCAGCAGGTCAATGTCGATGCCGCATTTGGCGGCATAATAAGCGATCGGTACGCCGCAGCAGAAAATGATGGTCGAGACCACGAGGATCGCGGCGGTGGCGTTGGTGACGCCGTAGTTGAGGGTGATGGTACCGCCGATCGCTTCCATCGCCAGGAATGAAATCGCGCCCAGCGCGGTGTTGGCGACACGCGCGGTGGACCAGCGGCGCGCGCTCTTGGCCGTGAAGCGCAGCGCGTAGTCTTCCAGTGTCTGGTTGGCGACCCATTGGTTGTACTGGCGCCTGACGCGGTCTATTCGCTGCCGCCCTGCCACTTAACTCCACTCCCGAACTCGCCGGATCCCTCGCAAATCCCGTACCAAAAGCCTACGTCGGCATTTTGCGGTGCAGTATACGCGATCTTGCGTATGCTTGCGCTGCACAAATTCGAGCCATCCTCACCGGACCAATCGCGTGTCCTCGAACAAAAGTGGGGTGCTCATGTCAGACGAAGCAAACAAGGGCCTGTTGTCGCCGCTTCGGCGCAAATTATTGATGGGAATGGCGGCCGTGCCGGCCATCACGATGCTGCCGCGGGCGTCGTTTGCGCAGGCCCCGGCGACCTCGGCGGTCAATACCACGGGCTTAGCTGTCACCGACACCGAAGTGACGGTCGGCATCCTGCATTCGGCGACCGGCACCATGGCGATCTCCGAGACCGGTTCGATCGAGGCCGAGAAGCTCGCCATCGAGCAGATCAACGCCATGGGCGGCGTACTCGGCCGCAAGATCAAGTTCATCCAGGAAGACGGCGCCAGCGATTGGCCGACCTTCGCCGAAAAGGCCAAGAAGCTGCTCGTCAACGACAAGGTCGCAGCGATCATGGGCTGCTGGACCTCGGCCTCGCGCAAGGCCGTGCTGCCGGTCATGGAGCAGTACAACGGCATGCTCTACTACCCGACCTTCTACGAAGGCCTCGAGCAGTCCAAGAACGTGATCTACACCGGCCAGGAGGCGACCCAGCAGATTCTCGCCGGCCTGAACTGGATCGCCAAGGAGAAGGGCGCCAAGTCGTTCTTCTTCATCGGCTCCGACTACATCTGGCCGCGCACCTCGAACAAGATCGCGCGCAAGCATGTCGAGAACGTGCTGAAGGGCAAGGTCGTCGGCGAGGAATATTATCCGCTCGGCAATACCCAGTTCAACTCGGTCATCAACAAGATCAAGCTGACCAAGCCCGACGTGATCTTCACCGACGTCGTCGGCGGCTCCAACGTCGCGTTCTACAAGCAGCTCAAGGCCGCCGGCATCGATCTCTCGAAGCAGGCGTTGCTGACGATCTCGGTAACCGAAGACGAAATCGACGGCATCGGCGGCGAGAACATCGCGGGCGCCTATGCCTGCATGAAGTACTTCCAGTCGCTCGACAACCCGAACAACAAGACCTTCGTGCCCGCGTTCAAGAAGATGTGGGGCGAAAAGACCGTGATCGGAGACGTCACCCAGGCTGCCTATCTCGGCCCGTGGCTGTGGAAGTTGACGGTCGAGAAGGCCGGCTCCTTCGACGTCGACAAGATCGCGGCAGCTTCGCCGGGCGTCGAGTTCAAGGGCGCGCCGGAAGGCTACGTGCGCATCCACGAAAACCATCACCTCTGGTCGAAGACCCGGGTGGGGCGCGCCAAGCTCGATGGCCAGTTCGAGCTGATCTACGAGACCGCCGATCTCGTCGAGCCGGATCCGTTCCCCAAGGGCTACCAGTAAGAAGCGTTACCAGTAAGTCGCGGCATTCGTCGCGCTTTCTTTCAAGATCACGCAGCTCCCTGGCGTGGACAGCAAATCCACGCCCAAGACCCCCGCGTCGCGAACCTGCTCGCGACGCGGGACCCTATCTCCGACGGAGGACATCGATGTTCGGCGACTACTCGCTTGGTGATCTTGGCTCCATCTTCGTCATGCAGGGTTTTGCAGGACTGATCCTGTTCTCGGTCTACGTGCTGATGGCGCTCGGTCTTGCGATCATCTTCGGCCAGATGGGCGTCATCAACATGGCTCATGGCGAGTTCATGATCCTCGGCGCCTACGTCACCTGGATGACGTCGAACTTCTTCCAGTCCTATTTGCCGAGCCTGTTCAGCGGCTACTTCTTCCTCGCGATGATCCTGGCCTTTGTCGCATCCGGTGCGCTGGGAATGCTGGTGGAATGGGTGCTGATACGACATCTCTACAAGCGCCCGCTCGATACGCTGCTCGCCACCTGGGGCCTCAGCCTGATGCTCCAGCAGGCCTATCGTTCCGTGTTCGGCGCGCGCGAGGTCGGCGTCGAGCTGCCGCAATGGATGCTCGGCTCGCTGCACGTCTCTGACAGCATCGAGGTGCCGATCAACGGCGTCTTCGTGATGTGCCTCACCGTGCTGATCACGCTGGGCGTCGCCTACGTCCTCTACATGTCGCGCTGGGGCCGCCAGGTGCGCGCGGTGGTGCAGAACCGCATCATGGCCGGCGCGGTCGGCATCAACACCGAGAAGGTCGACCGCTACACGTTCGGGCTCGGCTGCGGCATCGCCGGCGTGGCCGGAAGCGCCTTCACCATGATCGGCTCGACCGGGCCGACGTCGGGCCAGCTCTACATCGTCGACACCTTCCTCGTCGTCGTGTTCGGCGGCGCCGCCAGCCTGCTCGGCACCATCGCCTCCGCATTCTCGATCTCGCAGACGCAATCGACGCTCGAATTCTTCATGTCGGGTTCGATGGCCAAGGTGCTCACGCTGCTCGCCGTCGTCGGCATTCTGATGCTGCGGCCGCAGGGTCTCTTCGCCCTCAAAGTCCGCAAATAGCAGGAAGCAGGCAAGTCATGGTCATCAACTCACGCTTCTTCAATCGATCCGAGCTCATCGGCTTCATCGTGCTGGCCGCCGTGCTGTTCGTGATCCTGCCGCTGTCGCTGGATGTGTTCCGCCTCAATCTGGTCGCGAAATACCTGACCTACGCCTTCGTGGCGATCGGCCTCGTGCTGTGCTGGGGCTATGGCGGCATTCTGAGCCTCGGGCAGGGCGTGTTCTTCGGCCTCGGCGGTTACTGCATGGCGATGTTCCTCAAGCTGGAGGCCTCCAGCGTCGAGAACACGAAGATCCAGTCGACGCCCGGCATTCCGGATTTCATGGACTGGAACCAGATCACGTCGCTGCCGCTGTTCTGGCAGCCGTTTCACAGTCTCAGCTTCACCATCCTCGCCATCATCCTGGTCCCCGGCATCTTCGCCCTGATCATCGGCACCGCGATGTTCAAGCGGCGGGTCGGCGGCACCTATTTCGCGATCATCACCCAGGCCGTCGCCGCCATCCTGACCATCCTGATCGTCGGGCAGCAGGGCTATACCGGCGGCATCAACGGCATGACCGACCTGCGCACTCTCAAGGGATGGGACATCCGGCCCGACCACGCCAAGGTCGTCATGTACTTCGTCGAGGTGGTGTTGCTGTTCGCTTGCATCGGCATCGCGCAGTTCATCCGCCTGACCAAGCTCGGCCGCATCCTGGTGGCGATGCGCGAGCAGGAGGATCGCGTCCGCTTCTCCGGCTACAGCGTCGCCAACTTCAAGATCTTCGCGTTCTGCATGGCCGCGGTCTTCGCCGCGATCGGCGGCGCGATGTTCGCGCTCAATGTCGGTTTCATGTCGCCGTCCTTTGTCGGCATCGTGCCGTCGATCGAGATGGTGATCTACACCGCGGTCGGCGGACGGATGTCGATCTTCGGCGCGGTGTGGGGATCCATCCTGGTGAATTTCGCCAAAACCAGCCTGTCGGAGTCCTTCCCGCAACTCTGGCTGTTCGGTCTCGGTGCGCTGTTCATCGCGGTCGTGCTCGCCTTCCCGAACGGCCTGTCCGGTATCTGGGCCGACTACGTCCAGCCGCGCATCGATCGGCTCATGGGGGCACGCAAGCCGAAGTCGGGCGCGTGGACCGACGATTCCGTCGCCGACGGCGCCCCGGCCGAGTGAGGAGATCATCATGCTTGTCGGTCATCAACCCAAGGAATTTCTGCTCGCGGTCGAGGCGCTCACCGTGTCCTTCGACGGCTTCAAGGCGGTCAACGATCTGTCCTTCTACGTCGAGGAGAACGAGATCCGCGTCATCATCGGTCCGAACGGTGCCGGCAAGACCACGGTGCTCGATCTGATCTGCGGCAAGACCAAGGCGACTTCGGGTTCGATCCAGTTCCGCGGCAAGGAGCTGACGAAGTTGAAGGAGAACGAGATCGTCAAGACCGGTGTCGGCCGCAAGTTCCAGACGCCGTCGGTGTTCGTCGACCTTACCGTGTTCGAGAATCTCGAGATCTCCTATCCACGCGGCCGCACCGTGTTCGGCTCGCTGACGTTCCAGCGCGACGCGGCGGTGAGGCAGCGGGTGGAGGAGGTCGCCGAGATGATCTTCCTGAAGGATCGTCTCGACACTTATGCCGACCAGCTGAGTCACGGCCAAAAACAGTGGCTCGAGATCGGCATGCTGCTGATCCAGGACCCGGACCTGCTGATGCTCGACGAGCCCGTCGCCGGCATGAGCGTGTCCGAGCGCGCCAAGACCGCCGAGCTGCTCAACCGCATCATCAAGAACCGCTCGGTGCTGGTGATCGAGCACGACATGAAGTTCGTCGAGGACATCGCGCACAAGGTCACCGTGCTTCACCAGGGCCAGATCCTCTCCGAGGGCACCATGGAGAAGGTGAAGAACGATCCCAAGGTCGTCGAAGTCTATCTGGGCCACTGAGATGGCGAGCAAGGGGCAAGCACGCGCGGCGATCTCAGCCCACCTCTCCCATAGGGAGAGGTCGAATGGCGTAGCCATTCGGGTGAGCGGCTTTGCTCTCTCGCGAGACCTGCGTCCCCTCACCCGGCGCTACGCGCCGACCTCTCCCCGGTGGGGAGAGGTGAAGAGACACCGAGCCTAGGAGCACGACCATGCTGGCAATTTCAGACCTTCACGTCGCCTACGGCCAGAGCGAGGTGCTGCACGGGCTCAACGTCAAGGTCGCCGCGAACGAGATCGTGGCGATCATGGGCCGCAACGGCATGGGCAAGACCACGCTGATGAAGTCGCTGATGGGTATCCTGCCGGCCAAAAGCGGCTCGGTCACCATGGACGGCGCCGAGCTCGGCAGTCTGCCGAGCTACGCGCGGGTGGCCAAGGGCCTCGCCTATGTGCCGCAGGGTCGCATGATCTTCTCCACCATGACGGTGAAGGAGAACATCGAGACCGGTCTCGTCGTCTCCGGCGGGACCGAGGTGCCGGCCGATATCTACGAGCTGTTTCCGGTGCTGCTGGAGATGAAGGGCCGCCGCGGCGGCAATCTCTCGGGCGGCCAGCAGCAGCAGCTCGCCATCGCGCGCGCGCTCGCGACCAAGCCGAAGGTGTTGCTGCTGGACGAGCCGACCGAAGGCATCCAGCCCTCGATCATCAAGGACATGGCGCGCACCCTGAAACGCATCCGTGACGAAAAGGGTCTTTCGATCGTCGTGTCCGAGCAGGTCCTGAGCTTTGCACTCGATATCGCCGACCGCGTGCTGGTGATCGAGAACGGCGAGATCGTGCGTGACGATCCGCGCGACAGCGTCGATGCCGCGCAAGTCTCGAAATATCTGTCCGTCTAACCAACCGTGTAAAAGGGGAGCTTCTCGATGCCAGAGACACTGATCAAGGTCGATCTCACCAAGTCGGCTTACGATAATGACATGGTGCACAACCGCTGGCACCCCGACATTCCGATCGTGGCCTGGGTCAATCCCGGCGATGATTTCATCATCGAGACCTATGACTGGACCGGCGGCTTCATCAAGAACAACGATTCCGCCGACGACGTGCGCGACATCGATCTGTCGATCGTGCACTTCCTGTCCGGACCGATCGGCGTCAAGGGCGCCGAGCCCGGCGATCTCCTCGTCGTCGACCTGCTCGATGTCGGTCCGATGAAGGAGAGCCTGTGGGGCTTCAACGGCTTCTTCTCCAAGCAGAACGGCGGCGGCTTCCTCACCGACCATTTCCCGCTGGCGCAGAAGTCGATCTGGGACATCAAAGGCCTCTACACCTCGTCCCGTCACGTTCCGGGCGTCAATTTCGCCGGCCTGATTCATCCCGGCCTGATCGGCTGTCTGCCCGATCCGAAGATGCTGGACACCTGGAACAAGCGCGAGGCCGAGCTCATCTCGACCAATCCGACCCGCGTGCCCGGCCTTGCCAATCCGCCATTCGCGCCGACCGCCCATGGCGGCCGCGCCAAGGGCGACGTCAAGGCCAAGATCGGCGCGGAAGGTGCGCGCACCGTGCCGCCGCGCGAGCATGGCGGTAATTGCGACATCAAGGATCTGTCGCGTGGCTCGAAGATCTACTTCCCGGTCTACGTGCCTGGCGCCGGTCTCTCGATGGGCGATCTGCACTTCAGCCAGGGCGACGGCGAGATCACCTTCTGCGGTGCGATCGAGATGGCCGGTTGGCTGCATCTGAAGGTCGAGGTGATCAAGGACGGCATGGCGAAGTATGGCATCAAGAACCCGATCTTCAAGCCGTCGCCGATCACGCCGAACTACAAGGACTACCTGATCTTCGAAGGCATCTCGGTCGACGAAGCCGGCAAGCAGCATTATCTCGACGTCCACATCGCCTATCGCCAGGCCTGCCTCAACGCCATCGAATATCTGAAGAAGTTCGGCTACTCCGGCGCCCAGGCCTATTCGATCCTCGGTACCGCGCCGTGCCAAGGCCACATCTCCGGCGTGGTCGACGTGCCCAACGCCTGCGCCACGCTGTGGCTGCCGACCGAGATCTTCGACTTCGACGTGATGCCGTCGGCGGCCGGACCCATCAAGCACATCACGGGCGATATCCAGATGCCGATCTCGCCGGACAAATGATCCCTGCGCGACGGGATGCGGGACGGCCGGCGTCTCTGGCCGCCCCGCATCCGCCGCGAGGTGTGTCGAACAGGCAAGACGTGGGGATGATGCGATGCCGGTCTATGAATATCTCTGCGACGACTGCGGTCCGTTCAAGGACCTTCGCCCGATGGCGGAATGCGACGATCCGCAAAACTGTCCGCATTGCGAGACCATGGCGCCGCGGGTGATCCTGACCGCGCCGAATTTCTTCTGCATGCCGGCGGAGAAACGCAAGGCGCACGCCGTCAACGAGCGCAGCACGCACGCGCCGCAGACATCAGCGCAATACAAGGCCTCGCACGGTCCCGGCTGCGGATGCTGCTCGTCGGGCAAGACGGTGAAGGACAAGAGCTCGACAGACAAGAAGAAGCCGGCCCGGCTGGTGACCAAGAGCAAGAGCGGCGCCAAGGGTTTTCCAACAGCGCGCCCCTGGATGATCAGCCACTAACGCCACGCGCCAACCTCAAACGAATAGAAGACAGGAGCGCTCAACATGCTTCACGGCGACATTTCCAGCAGCAACGACACCGTCGGCGTCGCAGTGGTGAACTACAAGATGCCTCGCCTGCACACCAAGGTCGAGGTGCTCGACAACGCCCGCAAGATCGCCGACATGGTCGTGGGCATGAAGGTCGGCCTGCCCGGCATGGACCTCGTGATCTTCCCCGAATATTCCACTCAAGGGATCATGTACGATTCCAAGGAGATGTACGAGACCGCGTCGGCGGTGCCCGGCGAGGAGACTGCGATCTTTGCCGAGGCCTGCCGCAAGGCGAAGGTGTGGGGCGTGTTCTCGCTGACCGGCGAGCGCCACGAGGAGCACCCGCACAAGGCGCCCTACAACACCTTGATCCTGATGAACGACAAGGGCGAGATCGTGCAGAAATATCGCAAGATCATGCCGTGGGTGCCGATCGAAGGCTGGTATCCCGGCAATTGCACCTATGTGTCCGAAGGTCCGAAAGGCCTCAAGGTCAGCCTGATCATCTGCGACGACGGCAACTATCCGGAGATCTGGCGTGACTGCGCCATGAAAGGTGCCGAGCTGATCGTGCGTTGCCAGGGCTACATGTATCCGGCCAAGGAGCAGCAGGTTCTCATTTCCAAGGCCATGGCGTGGGCCAACAATGTCTATGTCGCGGTCGCCAATGCCGCCGGCTTCGATGGCGTCTATTCCTATTTCGGTCACTCCGCGATCATCGGCTTCGACGGCCGCACCCTCGGCGAGTGCGGCGAAGAGGATTACGGCATCCAGTACGCGCAGCTCTCAAAACATCTGATCCGCGATGCGCGCCGCAACGGCCAGTCGCAGAACCATCTCTACAAGCTGGTCCACCGCGGCTACACCGGCATGATCAATTCCGGCGAAAGCCCGCGCGGCGTTGCCGCGTGCCCGTATGATTTCTACAAGAACTGGATCGCCGATCCCGAAGGCACGCGCGACATGGTCGAGGCGATGACCCGCTCGACGCCGGGCACCGACGAATGCCCGATCGACGGCATCCCGAACGAGGCGGCGGCCAGCAATTATTGAGTTGTCGCGACCGGCTCGTGCGCGAAGTGGGAATTTGGCCTCGTAAACCGTGGCCCGGTTGCAACATGACCGCGGGATTCTGCCTCGGTTGTGCGCCAAACGGACGCATTCCGGCGGCGCCGTAGTTCTACGGAACCTCCTCATGGCCTAAGTTCCCGCGGAACTGGCGGGGAAGCGGGGGCGTGACGTGAGGGGCGAGGGGCTATCGAGGCGGCAGGATCGACTGCGCCGGCGCGGCGCCGCGTTGCTCGTCGGCGCATCAGCGTTCGTTTTGGGATTCAGCCTGTGCGCATCGCCGGCGAACGCGGCTTGCACGCCCGATCCTGCCTCGAGCGGCCAGACCGTCACCTGTAGCGGCACCGACGCGGACGGCTTTCAGGCCGGGGCCGGCATCGACAGCCTCAACGTCAACGTGCTGTCCGGCGCGACCGTGAACGACAATGGCGCGCTCTCGATCGGCGTCAACGATTCCAGCACCGTCACCAACAACGGGACCGTGTCGGCAGGCTCGGGCCTCACCGGCATTGCCGTTGGAAATTCCAATACCGTGATCAACAACAGCACCATCACGGTGCTCGACAACGGCCTCGGCATCCAGGCGATCGATCACAACGTCATCATCAATGCCGGAACGATCACGACGGGCGACAGCGGCGCCGCGATCTCGGTCGGTGACAACAACACCGTCACCAACAGCGGAGCGCTGTTGGTCGGCGCGTCGGGTGTGGGCGTCTTCGCCGGGGTGAGCAACACGATCACAAACGCCGCAACCGGCACGATCACCGGCGGTGACGGTGCAAGCGGCATTTTTACGTTTGGCAGTGCAGTCATCACCAATGCCGGCGCGATCGCCGTTGGTGATTCCGCCGGATTCTCCGGCGGCATTCTGGCGATCAGTGACAACAACACGATCACCAACACGGCCACCGGCACGATCACGGTCGGGCAGAACGCCGCCGGCATCTTCCTGCAAGGCGACTTTCAGACTGTCAGCAATTTTGGTTCGATCACGGCCGGAGATTTCGGCGTCGGCATTGCCGTGCTGGGCGACGACTCGAAAGTCACCAACGGCGGCACGATCACGGTCGGGGGCAGCGGGACGGCCGGCATTTCGTTGCAGGGTGACCGGGCCACGATCAGCCAAAGCGGCACGATCAATGTCGGCCTGGGCGGGGTGGCGATCGCCTATACCGGCTCGTCCTCGACGATTACCAACAGCGGGCAGATCACGGGCGCCGACTTTGTCGAGGGCATCTTCGTCGTCGGCGATTCCAACATCGTCACCAACACGGGCAAGATCACCGTCGGCGACACCGGCGTCGGCATCGACGTCAGCTCCTTCAGCACGACCAACCAGATCGTCAACACCGGCACCATCACTGTCGGCGCCAACGGCACGGGCATCATGCTGAGTGGCGGCGGCAGCCTCTTCAACTCCGGCACCATCGATGCCAGCGCGGCCGGTGCCATTGCGATCGACTTCTGCGGTTGCGGCAACAACACGCTCACCCTCGGCCCCGGCAGCGTCATCAACGGCCAGGTGCTGGCATCCGGCACCGATACGTTCCAGCTTGGCGGCACCGGCAAGGATACGTTCAATCTCGACCTGATCGGCGTTGGCCTCCAGTACGACGGGTTCTCGACCTTCAACAAGGTTGATAGCTCGACCTGGACGATAACCGGCACCGGCAATCAGGACTGGAATGTGCTTGGCGGTACGCTGCTGCTCGCCGGCACCATCAACGGCACCGTGTCTATCGCCACTGGGGGCACTTTCGGCGGCCTTGGCACGGTCAGCACGATCGCCGTCAATGGCGGTACGTTTGCGCCGGGCAATCCGACCGGAACGCTGAGCGTGTCAGGCGATCTCACGTTCACGTCGGCGTCGAGCTACATGGTGCAGGTTTCGGGCGCCAGCAACGGTCTCGCGGTCGTGACGGGCACGGCGACGCTCGGCGGTGCGACGGTCGTGGTCGTTCCGATCGGCTCGATCGCGAAACACTACACGATCCTCAGCGCGGGGACGCTGCCCGATACGTTCAATCCCGTCGTCGCGGGCCTGTCGCCGAACCTGCACGCGACGCTGAGCTATGGCCTCAACAATGTCGACCTCGACCTCGCGCTCGGCTATGGCGGCGGCCTCAACATCAATCAGCAGAACGTCGCCAATGTGCTGACGGGCTATTTCAACCGCACCGGCAGCCTTCCCGTGGCGCTCGCCAATCTCTCGCCGGCAGGGTTGACGCAGGCCTCGGGCGAATCGGGCACGGGCTCGCAGCAGACGACCTTCAACGCCATGAACCTGTTCCTCAGCCTGCTGACCGACGTGTTTGGCTCGGGGCGCAGCGGCACGCCTGGTGCAACGCCATTCGCCGACGACACCGGCGCGAACGCCTATGCCGCGGCCGGCAGGAATGCGCGTGACAAGGGCGCGCGCGAGGCCTTTGCCTCGATCTACCGCAAGGCGCCGCCCGCGACGTTCGAGCAGCGCTGGGATGTGTGGGCGGCCGGCTACGGCGGCTCGCAGACTACCGACGGCAACGCGGCCCTCGGCTCGAACACCACCACCAGCAGCGTCTATGGTACCGCCGTCGGCATCGATTATCGCTTCTCGCCGTCGACGATCGCCGGCTTTGCGCTTGCCGGCGGCGGCACCGGCTTCAACGTCAACGGGCTCGGCTGGGGGCGCTCCGATTTGTTCCAGGCCGGCGCCTTCGTTCGTCACACGGCGGGACCGGCCTATATCACGGCCGCGCTGGCCTATGGCTGGCAGGACGTCACGACCAACCGCATCGTCACTGCTGCCGGCGTCGATCAGCTGCGTGCGCAGTTCAATGCCAACGCCCTCTCGGGCCGCATCGAGGGCGGCTATCGCCAGGCGACGCAATGGATCGGCCTCACGCCGTATGCGGCGCTCCAGGCCACCATGTTCAGCCTTCCGAACTATTCGGAGTTCGCGGTGGTCGGCAACAACACCTTTGCGCTCAACTATGCCGCCAAGGATGTGACCAGCGCCCGCACCGAGCTCGGCCTGCGCGCAGACAAGTCATTTGTCGCCGCCGGCGGCCTGATGACCCTGCGCGGGCGCGTCGCCTGGGCGCATGACTACAATCCGGACCGCACCGCCGGTGCGGTGTTCCAGACGCTGCCAGGCACCGCCTTTGTCGTCAACGGTGCAGCACAGGCGCGCGATTCAGCGTTGACCACGGCATCGGTGCAGATGAACTGGATGAACGGCTGGTCTGCGTCGGCAACCTTCGAGGGCGAGTTCTCGAACGTCACGCGCTCCTACGCCGGCAAGGGCGTCGTCCGCCACGCGTGGTAGGACTCGTCGCTGGATCTGGCCGGACTGCGACCCTCCCCTGGAGGGGGAGGGTAAGCGTCACTGCTTCTTCTGCGGAGGCTTGCGCGGCGGGCGTGGGGCGGCGGCGGGCGAGGGCGTCCCGCTCATCTTGTTGGCGGTCTCGCTGACGTCGAGCAGCGAACGACGAATGTCCTCGATGTAGCCCGCCGACTTCTTCCTCATGGTGTCGGCCAGCTCGCGCAACCCCTGCACCTTCTCGAACAGCTCGTCGGCCTTGCCGTCGACGAAGCCGGGCACCACGCCCTCGATCTTGGTGACGGCCTTGTCGAAGCCCGCGAAGGCGCTGTCGACCTTGGCCATGACGGAATCGATTTCGCCGCCCTTGCTCCTGAGGTCGGCGGTATAGGTCTCGAAGGTGTGCAGGCCCTCCTTGATCGCAGGGGCGTTGCTCACGATCGTACGGTCGACGCTGTGCAGAGTATCGACGATGGTTTCGGCGTCGCTGAGATCGGCGGTCAGCACGGGAACGCCATCCGCATCCAGCGGTACCGGCGGTGCGGAGGGCGCGCCGCCGATCAGCGAGATCGCGGCGACGCCGGTCAGGCCCTGGAATTCGATGCCCGCGACGGTGTCCTTGCGGATCGGTGCGGTGTTGTCGAGCATCACGAGCGCCACGACCTTGCGCGGATTGTCCAGCTTGATCGACAGGATCTGGCCGGCCGGCACGCCGTCGAAATTGACTGGCCCGCCACGGCGCAGGCCGCTGGCGGAACCGCCTTCGAACACCACGCGCAACTGGCTGCGGCTCTGGATGCTGCGCCATTTCTGCACGCCGAGCAGGCCGCCGAACGCCACGGCGATCACCGCCAGCGTTGCCGTTCCGATCACCAGATTGCTCGCGCGCGCCATGAGGCTGAGTCTAGAGCCAAAGCGGGGAAGTTGGAAGGAGCCCGGATGCTGCTCCGGCCGCAATCGTAGGCAGGGCGGGTTAGCGAAACGTAACCCGCCACTGCTCTCCGCATTCACCGTGCAAAAAGGCGGATTGCGCTGCGCCAATCCGCCCTACGCGACATCAATGCCCGGCCGCGCGTTTCGCCTCAGCATTGTTCAGGACGATCAGGGCATCGACGGCGACACCCGTCCTGGTGTTGATCAGGAATGGATTGATGTCGATCGAGGCGATCCGGTCGCCGGCGTCCGCAATCAGGTTGGACAGGCCGACCAGCGCCTTCACCGCGGAAGCTTCGTGCAGGGCCGGCTTGCCGCGATAGCCGCGCATCTTGATGCCGGCCTTGGTGCGGCCGATCAGGAGCCGCGCTTCGGCCTCGTCCAGCGGCGCGCCGGCCAGCGCGACGTCCTTCATCAGCTCGATGTCGATGCCGCCGGTGCCGAACAGCACGACCGGACCCATCTCGGCATCGAGCGAGGCGCCGACCACGAGCTCGAGATCGGCCCTGACCTGCTGCGCGATCAGGATGCCGTCGAGCCTCGGCTTGCCTTTCAGCTTCGCCACCCGCGCGCTGATGTCGGCGAACGCTTTCTTCACCTCGGCCGCATTGCCGAGGTTCAGCACCACGCCGCCGATGTCGGACTTGTGCAGGATCTCGGCGCTGACGACTTTTGCGACGACCGGGAAGCCGATCTGCTTGGCGATCTTGACCGCCTCTGCCGCCGTCCGTGCGATCGCCTCCTTCGAGATCGGGATGCCATAGGCCTTGAGAAGCTTCTTCGAGGCGACCTCGTCGAGCGCGGCGCCGCTTGCCGATTTCAGCGCTTTCTCCAGCACGGCACGCGCGGCCGGCTTCGAGCTCGAGACGATGTCGGGTACTTCCTTGCGCAACTTCGCATAGGCGAGCAGGGACCTGATCGCGGTCACCGCGCGGTCCATGCCCTGCATGACCGCGAGATGCGGCAGCGATTTGCGCAATGCCTTGGTGAACTCGGTGAAGCCGATCGACATCGCACTGATGTAGATCACCGGCTTTGAGGCCCGGCTCGCCATCTCTTCGACGATGCGCAGGTTGCGTTCGCGCAGCTCGTGCGGCGCCTTCGGTAGCTCGGCATCGACGATGACGATGTCGATATCGGGGTCGTCGATCATGAGCTTGATCGATTTCATGTAGACGGAGGGATCGACGACCGCGGCAAAGCCCGCGTCGAGCGGATTGCCGACGATCGATCCGGGCCCGAGCATTTTCGCCAGCTCCGCGCTGACATGCGGGCTCAGCGGCGCGAAGTTCAGGCCCTCGGCGTAAAAGGCGTCGATCAGCATGCCGCGTTTGCCGCCTGACAGCGTGACGGCGGCGAGGCGGCCGCCCTTGGGCACCGCGGCGTGAACGAAGCATTCGGTGGTCTCGATCAGCTCGTCGAGCCCGCCGACCCGGATGACGCCTTCGCGCGTTGCAATGGCGTCGAACGTCTCGATCGAACCCGCGAGCGCACCGGTGTGCGCCATCGCTGCGGCGCGGCCGCCTTCCGACGCGCCGAGCTTGAGTGCGATCACCGGCTTGCTCGCGGCGCGCGCCGCCTTGCAGGCATCGCGAAAGGCCTTGGTGTTGCGTACGCCTTCGAGGTAGACGACGATCACCTTGATGCTCGGATCCTCCGCAAAATAGCGCATCAGATCGGGCGTCTCGAGCCCGGCCTCGTTGCCGGTCGTCACCATGTAGCCGACACCGACACCGCGATCCTCCAGCGCCTGGCGGATCGCCATGACGATGGCGCCGGACTGCCCGGCGATCGCCACTGCGCCCTGCTCCATGGTGACGATCCGGTCGTCGATGTTGGTAAAGAGCTTTTCGCCGGCGCTTAGGTTGCCGAGACAGTTCGGGCCGGTGACGGCGAGACCCGTCTCGCGGATGGCCACTTGCAATTCGGCGGCGAGCTTCTGGCTCTCGTCATCCTGCAATTCGCTGAAGCCGGAGGTGACGATGGTGGCCGAACGCGCGCCGGCCGCGGCGGCATCGCGGATCACCTGTACGGCGAAGCGCGCCGGCACCAGCACCAGGACGTGATCGGGCTTCTCCGGCAGGCTCGCAAAGTCCTTGTAGCAGGGCACGCCCCAGATCGTCTCGCGCTTGGCGTTGACCGGATAGAGCCCGCCCTCGAAGCCGTATCTGACCAGATTGTTCCAGATGCGCTCGGCATAATTGCCGGGCTTGTCGGTCGCGCCCACCAGCACGATGTTGTGCGGGTGCAGCATGGCGTGAATGCCTTTGACGACGTCACTGGCGTCGGGCGCTGGAGACCACGGGCGCGCAGCAGCGGACGGGGTTGTCACCGGGGCTTCCATGGCGTGACCTCACCTGTTGTTCTTCTTGATGGCGCGTCACTCTCTTCTATGGCGAGTTCTTTGGGGTGGCAACTGCGTGAGTGGTATGCCGCGCGATGGAATGTTCGCTCGTCAAGCGTTGGTGATCGCTGCCATGATTGACGAATTCGAATCAGGGCCCGTGTTGTCGCTCAATATCGCAAGAGCCCCAGCCTGTAGCCATAATGATAGGCCAGTTGCCGCATGAGATAAGGCGCGATGGCGCGGCGGATTTGCAGCTGTGTCGGATCGAACCCGAGAACGCGGCGTCGCAGGATGCCCATCTCCTTGACACCGATGGCGTAGGTTGCGGCCGTCTTCTGGGCATCATGGATTCGGAAGCAGGCGAGAAATCGCGGCAGGCGCACGAATTTGAATCCCGCGGCCTGGGTCCGCAAGATGAAGTCCCAGTCCATTGCATAATGGAAGTTCTCGTCGATCGGCCCGATCGTGTCCCACACGCGCCTGCGCCAGAACATCGTCTCCTGCGGAATATAATCGGCATATTGCAACGCCTTGCCGTCATGGGGCGGCAGCACGGCACGTCCGACCTCGAGACCCTCGCGATCGACGAAGACGCGATGGCCGTAGACGATGTCGACATGCGGATGCAACGTGAAGTAGTTGGCGACGTAGGCAAGCGTCCCGGGCAGCAGCATGTCGTCGCTGTTCAGGTATGCCATGATCTCGCTGTCGGTGCCGGCGAAGCCCAGATTGATGGCGTCGGACTGCCCCCTGTCGGGTTCGCTCTTCCAGCTGATGCAGTCGCCGCGACTCTTCAGGAGATCGAGCGTTCCGTCGATCGAGGCGCCGTCCTGCACGTGATAGTACAGATTAGGATAACCCTGGCTTACGATGCTCTCGATCGTGGCGCCGAGATATTGGGCGTGATTGTAGCTGGGAGTGACCATGGCGATTCGCGGCGCGTTCGAAAGGATCGGCGGCGCAGGCGGGAAGGCCGTCAAGTTGAGCAGACGCGGCGGATATTGCTCGAAGGTCCAGATCGGAGGACGCCGCCAGAGGCTTCGAAGCGACGAGCGTCTCTGCCCGGCGGCAAGGAGATCCAGATTCCTTTCCTGCAGTGCAACGCGGTTTTCGAGCTGTTCCAAGCGCTGTTCGAGCCGCTGCTTGAACTGGTCGTCCATTACCATTCTTCCTGAAAATCGCAGGCGGGAGCATCAATCGAGCATTCTTATAGGTCTCCGCTCGGCGACGCCAGTTCAGCGGCTCCCCGCGACATGCCGCCGGCGCGATGCGCAAATTGAGAAACTCGATAGGCGTCGCCGGCCGCGCCGGAGCCCTATCCGGTGATTCGAATCAAGGTGGCGTGCAGAATGTAACGCTCGGGGCCGGACGTGACGGCGTCGAACGGCCAGCAGGTCGCGAGCACGAGCTCGAAGCCCTGTGCCGCGGGATCGATGCCCGATGCATCGAAGCGGACCACCGCCGCGGAATCCGCACGATAGCGAAAGTGTTTGCCGTCTCGGCGTGTGATCTCGATCACGTCACCAATGGCAACATTCCGCAAGAAACGGAAATGGGTGTCCCGATGTGCGGCGTATACAGCAACACCGCGCTCGCCTGCATCAACCGTTTGGTTGAGATGGCCGGGCCCGAAGGCGAGCGCCTGGCCGCTCGTGCCTTCCAGCACGACCGCGCTGGCGCCGATCCGTTTCACCTCGATCCGCGCGATCGGCCAGGTGTCGGCCCAGGACCATGGCTTGATCGCCTGGCCCGTCGCAACGCTTCTGTCGAATGCGCGCTCCAGCAGCACCTGCGCGAGCCAGGCTTTTGCGTGAGTGTAGGCGCCGTCGCCGAACAGGACGAGGCCGATCACCGCGAGAACCAGGGGAGCGACGATGCGGGACATTTATTTCCAGGCTCGCAAGAAAAAGGCGCGCGCGGCCGTTGAGTAGGGGACGGGCGACCGCGCGCGCTAACAGAGGAGTTCGGGGGGCTCCTCTCTCAAGCAGCGTCAGTGAGCAAGGGCTGACGCCGGTTGAACACGAACAGGATCAGGGCGAGCACGATCAGGACCAGACCTGCGATCATCTTCAGCTCGGCCGAGGTGGCAGTCTTGGGCAGGCGGATCGCATCAGGCGCCGCGGGTGTCGGCCGCCTCACGGCCGGCTGGTTGCGCGCATCGGCATGACGTTCACGCAACTGTGTCGGCACCTGCTGCGGCCGTTCGCCGAAGATCTTCTCGAAATCCCAGCCGGCCGGCAGGTTGATCGGCAATTCGCTGAGCTTGAGCGGCGCGCCGTCGGGACGGCTCGGCGTCTTGTCGACCGCGACGAGGCTGGTGAGTCGTGTGACGATCTGATGGTCGAGCGCCAGCGCCAGGATCGTCTTGTCGGCTTCTTCCGGCGTCAACTCGCGCATCGTGCGCGCCACTTCGGCATCGCCGATCTTGCGCCTGGCCCAGAGCTTTGACAGGCCCTTGCCTTCGGCGGCGTTTTGCAACGGCAGCGTCACCGACCACGGACGGTCGCCGACGCGTCCCTTGATCTCGAGCGAGCCTGCGAGCTTGTCGAGCTTGGCCGCCAGCACGAGGGGCTCGTCGCGATAGACGTCGGGAATGATGGCTGGAGTGACGTCGGCCGTGGCGTCGGAGAACCTTGCGCTGAGGCCGGTCACCGCCGGATTTTCCAGCTTGGCGAACAGGCCGCGCATGCGCTCCTCGACCTGCTCGACCGAGCCGATATGGGTGAAGGCGCCGCGGCCAAGCTCCGAAGCACGCGTCATCAGATAGGTGTTGGGCGCGGAGCCGATGCCGACCATGAACACGCGCGAGCGGCCGCGCATCGCCGTGATGGTCTCGAACAATTGCTGCTCGTTGCCGATCGCACCGTCGGTCAGGAACACGACCTGGCGAACCATGTTGGTGTCACTGATCTTGTCGGTCAGCGCAGCCCGCATTGCCGGCACCATCTCGGTGCCGCCGCGCGCCTGCAACGCGCTGACGAACGAGGTTGCCTCGCCGACATGCGCGGCATCCGCCGGCACGGCGGCCGGAAACAGCACGTCCATGGTGTCGTCGAAACGGATGACGTTGAAGCGGTCGGCCGGCTGCAAACGTCCGAGCGCATACAGCAGGCTCGCCTTGGCCTGAACGATCGACGTGCCGCCCATCGAGCCGGAATTGTCGATCACGAACACGACCTCGCGCGGCAGCGGCTTCTGCGCCGCCTGCTCGGCACTCGGCGGCGTGACGAAGGCGAGCAGGTAATCGGCATCGCCGACATGCTCGCGAAACAGGCCGACTGACGGTGCCTTCTGGGCGGCCGGCTTCCAGGTCAGTTCGAAATCGCGGTCGGCCGGTACCGCGCCGTCGGCGAGTGTGACGATCCGCGTCGCGTTGTCCGGGCTTTCCGTTTTGACGTTATGATGATGGCTCCTGACCTCGCCGAGCGCAAAGCCGGCCTTCAGGCGCACGGTGATGCTGATCGGGTTAACGGGCGCAGTCTTGGCGGGATCCAGCACCGTCGGGGAAATACGGTCGCGGTCGGGCACGGGATCGGACGTGATGGCACCCCAGCCGGAGCCGTCGTTACGGAAGTCGACGCTGTGGACGATCGGCGCCGGATTGTAGCGAGGGGCGACCACCAGCGGCACACGCAGCGAATATTCATTGCCGGATTGATGCACCGGCTCCTGATATTCGATCTGCACCATCACGGTTTCGCCGGGGCCGATATTGGCGACCGAGTTGGTGAAGATGTTGGGCCGCTCCTGCTCGGTGAGCGCGGCCTTCTGGCCGGCACTGCGCGCCTGTTCGTAGATCGCACGCGCCTGCTGCCGCTCCTTGATGTCGCCCACGATGACGCGGTCGCCGACCACCATCTTCAGCGTATCGACGGCGCCATTGGCCGCGAGCGGATAGACATAGGTGGCCTCGACCCAGTCCTTGGTCGGATTGCGGAACACCTGGGTGACACGGGCGCGCAGCGTCGGGCCCGACACGGTGATGTCGACGTCGGTGCCGAGGCGGATCGCTTCGGTGGTGGCGCCGTCTCCCTTCAGCAGCAGGCTGCCGGACCTGGCCTCGCCGGACTGCAGCAGGCTGGCCTGCTCGGTCGTTGCCGACCAACCCGTCCCGAAGCTCACCAGCAGCGCTACGAAGGCGACCAGCATCACCGCGATACCCTGCGCGAGGAGAAACAATCCGACCTTGATCAGCCGGCTCAACAGGGGGTGCTCGTCGCCCTCGGCTGTGTCGTAGGTGCTCATTTGGCCTGCTCCCGAAGCATGTTTGCTGGCCTTCAGCATCCGTCGGGAGGGCCCGGTTTCGCGAGCAGAATGATCGGCAATGTTCCGCCGCGGCCGGCCCGGGGCGGGCCGCGGCGGGGTGGCCATGTGCGGTTTTGTGCTGGTTTGTCCGCCCTGCTAGAATGGTGCTCCCAAGGCAGGGTTGACGATGCAGACGCAGGCCGACAAGCAGCTTTCGGACGAGCAGAGCCGCGAGATCGCGGAGACCATTCGCGAGGAGCTCGCCAGACGCCGGATCTCCCGGCAGGCGCTGGCCGAACAGGCCAAGCTCAGCCTGTCGACGCTGGAGAAGGTGCTCGGCGGTCGCCGCCCGTTCACGCTGGCGACGACGGTCCGGCTGGAGCAGGCGCTGGGCGTGTCGTTGCGCAAGAGCGTCGTCGTGGCGGCGCCTCCGGCCGCAAACGATGTCGCGCCCGACAGTCTCGGCTCCTATTCGCATCGCGCGGTGACCTGGCTCGAGGACGTCTACATCACGCTGCGGCCGTCCTTCGGCGACAAGGACGCAATCTTCGCCTATCGCACCGAGATCGTGTGGGAGCCGAAAATCTCTTCGCTGGTCTTCCGCGAGGGCGATCGCACCGATGCGGCCTATGAGCACACCGGCGAGGTTGCGGTGCCGCATCAGTCCGGCTTCATCTATCTCGTCATCATCAAGCACGGCCAGCATCGCGTGATCACGGTGTCGCGGCCGACGGTCGCCGGCGAGATGTACGGCATCATCTCGACGCTCCGCGCCGGTCCCGGCTCGCAGCTCACGCCGATCGCAGCGCCCATTGCCTACGTGCCGCTCAGGAATATTCCGAAGCCGTCTTTGGGACGGGTTGCGCCTGATGATGCCAACCATGCGTTGTATCGCAGCCATCTGCGTCGCACGGTGGAAGAGCCGTTCGCCCTGTTCCTGCCGGGATAGGCGAGCGCTTCGCAAAATAATCAGGCAGGGGCCGCATATCCGTCTATAAGGCCGTCATGCTGGACATGCCCGCAAATCTCGGCGGCGGATCTCCGCTGTTCTCGGTCATCATCCCGCTCGAATATCACCGCGGGCAGTGGGAGCAATCCTGGCTCGGCTGGGCGACGCAGACGGCGGATCCGTCTCTCTACGAGATCATCCTGGTCGTGCCGCCTGATTTCACGGCGCACGAAGAGCTGAACGAGCTCGCCGGCGACAGGGCGCGCCTCGAATTCACCGATTCCGAGCACGACATCGGGCTCTGTGCGTTCGGCGCGACCAGGGCTCGCGGCAGCCATCTGTTCTTCACGGAATCGCATTGCCGGCCCGAGCCGGACGTGATCGAGCTCTGCATCCGCGCGATCGATGATCATCCCGACTGGGCGGGCTTTTCCTGCCGATCGGTGCCGATCTGCCACAATCGCCTGTCGGAGGCGGAGGCCGCGATGTACCAGGCCGATATCGAGTTCGGCATGAATCAGCATCCCTGGCGCAAGGTGCTGGATCAGTGCTTCGTCACGCGGCGTGAGGTCTACGAGGAGTGCGGGGGCTTGCGCGAAGAACTCGGCCATTTCGCTGAATGGGTGCTCGCCGCCGGATATTATGCGCGCGGCTACACCATCGGTTATCTGGACGAGGCGCGCTTCCATCACTACTACATCGGCCAGCTCGACGAATTGAAGAAATTCACGCTTGATTTCGTGCAAGGCGAGATCCGCTATCTCAGCGAGGAGCGCCGCGATCCCGGCAGCGAGCTGCTCGAAATACCGATCGAATGGAACGATTGGGCCGGCTTCGACACCTCGCTCGCGCGCGAGGCCTTGAATGCGCTCGTGAGCTACAGTCTCGCGGGACGGGGCTGGAAGCAACCTGGCGAGAAGCTGCGTGCATTCCGGCGCTGGGCCGAGCCGGCGCTGTTCGGCGCTCTTCCCGCATCTGCGGCGGCGCGGCTGGCGGCCGTGTATGCGCGCGCTGTCCTGACCGTGCTGGCGGCGGTGGGGTCGAGCGAAGCCGTCGCACGATGGATGAGGGGTTACATTGCAGCACTGATCCGGTTTCAGAGACTCGACTGCATCCGTCGCGGTCGTCGCAGCCGAGGGCTCGTTGCCAAGCCCCTTGGGGATCAGGTTCTCGCGCAGATCGGATTTCATGCTGTGGAATCCTCCGCCGGTCACACCTTCCGCTGGAGCGAGCCGCAGGCCGCCGTCCGCCTCAAGGGTGCTGCGGGCCGCAACATCGTGCACATCCGAAGCCCCGCTCTCCGCGCGCCCCTCGAGAAGATCGGTACGTGTTTCTATCTCGATGGAGCGCGCATCGATGCCTCGGCGATCGTGATTGGTCGCGATGGCTATACGCTGAGCCTCGATCTGCCGCCGTCCGGCATCGCCACCCTCGCATGGGTGTGTCCCGTGTTCAGGGGGATCGGCGATTCGCGCCGTCTTGGCCTTTCGGTGGTGGCCATCGACGTCGGTCAGGGCGCCGAAGGTCCGCTGGAGCGGGGCGTCGGCGCAGGCGATGGACCCGCAATCACCATCGCAGGTTGATCTTCAATTCAGCTCGATCCAGGCGACGGCAAAACCGAGTTGACGCACGTCCTGTGACGCCGGATCGAGATCGCGCGGGCTGCCCATGACGGGACATCGGAAGGTCAG
The DNA here is from genome assembly GCF_058807535.1 of Bradyrhizobium sp. GW821-FHT12B03. NCBI lineage: Bacteria > Pseudomonadati > Pseudomonadota > Alphaproteobacteria > Hyphomicrobiales > Nitrobacteraceae > Bradyrhizobium > Bradyrhizobium sp. GW821-FHT12B03. Next base: position 359,401 of record NZ_JBXAQU010000004.1, on the reverse strand, counting down.
CATGGCGCGCTGCGGATCCGCGCTCCATGTGCTCGCAGGGATCTCGCTCTCGATGAGGATGCCGTCGCTGGTGGCGCGCTTGTGCAGACCGAGGGCCTGGCCGTTGATCTCGATTCCGAGCCGGTCAAGTGCAGGGGCACTGAAGACATGAGACAGCAGGCATCTGAATCGTGAAGGCCGCGCCGTCGTCGCTCGCAGGCTCAGCGTCGCGATGGACGCCGAATTCCAGCAAAGCCAGCGACCCTCGAAATATTCCCGTTCGTGCCAGCCATGCCCATGCAGCGGCCGATCGGGCGCGAAGCGGCCAGCCGCGAGCGATGTCGCAAGCGTCGCACCACCGGCTTCGTTGGGCAATGTCCGCAGCTTCTGTTCGAACAGATGGCTTGCCTCGGCATAGAGCCGCAGGTCCAGCGCATTCCAGGACTGCAGGATATGACGGGAGCGAGCGTCCAGCGCCGAACGGTTCGATTGCGGTGTACGATTGAGGTGGGGCAAGGGGCCAAGCGCCCCCCAGCGCATCATCCGCCCCAGCAGTTGCAGTGTCTCCTGCTCACGTTCGAGGATGCCGGCGAGGTCAGTCCGTGCGAGGTTTTCCAGGGCGGCGTCCAGCATCCGCGGATCGTCGTCGGGATGATCGATGAAGTCTGTGCCGGCCAGTTGCCGCGTCTGCACGTTTGCGAGCCAGAAGCGCGCCAGCCTCTCCTCCTCGGCCAGAAAGCGCGCCGGACCGAGTTCGCGGGCGCGATCCTGGAACCGCCTGCGGCCCTGATAGTCTTCCGCGCTCAGCTCGGTCGAGAGGTTTCGAAAGAATTCCTCGCTGTGGCTCTGAAAGAAATCGTAGGCGGATACGCACCGCGCGATCGGCTCGCGCAGCACCGCGAAGATCGTCGGCGCTATGCTGAAGCGTGCGGCATAGTCGAACGCGACATGACCGGTCGCAAACAGCGCGTCACCCGGCAGCTCGGGACCGCTGACCGAATGGGCCTGAAACAGGATCCTGTCGGCGGGGAAACGGTTGGCCAGAAGGCCCCGCAGCGAGACGCCGGCGGTCTTGCGGATGTGGAGAAAGAAAAAAGGCCTTTCGGCCTCCGTCTCACCCTGGCGCGGAGCCGTCCCTGCAGGGGACGGCTCCGGATGCTTGGACTGGGACATGCGCGAGGAGCTAGCCTCCGGTTTCGGCGCTGATGATATCGCCGAACAGCTCCCATTGGCCAGCCTTGAACCGGATCATCTTGAGCTGCTCGATCGGGGCGAAGTCGTTGGCGCCGGTGTTGATCTTGATGCCGGGGATCAGCGTGTCGGGCGTAAAGTCCTTCAGGCTCGCCGCCTGCTTCATCACGTTCTCCCGCGTCAGCTCGTCGCCGCACTGCTTCAGCGTCTGGACCAGGGTCTGCGCGGCGGCATAGCCGTAGACGAGATTGGTGTCGGAGACGTTGGCGCCCGGCATGTACTTGTCGATGAAGGCGATGAACTTCTTCATGCCTTCATCATTCTTCCACTGCGGATCCGAGGCATCTTTCAGGTAGGTCGCCGACAGGACCCCTTCGGACGCTTCCAGGCCCGCCGGCTGCATGACCGCGCCGATGGAGATCGACACGTCGGTCATCACGTGCATCGGCTTCCATTCCAGCTCGGCGATCTTCTTGATCGCCTGGGCCGCGAATTTCGGCGTCGAGATGTTGACCAGGACGTTGGCGCCGGTGCCCTTCAGTTTCACAATATGGGAATCGATCGAGGGCTCGGTGGTCTCGTAGCTCTCTTCGGCGACGATCAGCGAGGACGCCTTGTCGCCGAAGATCTCCTTGATGCCGGCGACGTAGTCCTTGCCGAAATCGTCATTGGCATAAAAGATCGCGACCTTGGCGTCGGGCTTGGTCTGAAGGATGTACTTGGCGAAGATCCGCGCCTCGACCCGGTAGCTCGGTTGGAAGCCCATCGTCCAGGGGAAGCCCTTGGGGTCGTTCCACTTGCTGGCGCCGGTGGCGAGGAACAGCTGCGGCACCTTCTTGGCGTTGTGATATTTCTGCACGGCGGTCTGGGTGGGCGTGCCCAGCGCGTTGAACACCAGGAACACCTCGTCGCTCTCGATCAGCTTGCGGACCTGCTCCACGGTCTTGGGCGGCGAATAGCCGTCGTCATAGGAGATCCAGTTGATCTTGCGGCCGTTGATGCCGCCCTGGTCGTTGATCATCTTGAGGTAGGCCTCTTCGGTCTTGCCGATGATGCCGTAGGCTGAGGCGGGGCCGGAATAGGCCTCGACATTGCCGATCTTGATCTCGGTGTCGCTGGCGCCGGTGTCGTATTTCTTCTGCGCATAGGCACCTTGAACCGAAAGCAATGTCAGGGCTGTCGCTGCGGCAATCAGGGAGAGTTTCTTGTTTTTCATGGAAATTCCTTGGGTTTCTCGTGGGTGGAGCAGGCACTTCAAAACAAAAGCGCCCGCAAGGGGCGCTTCGATCAGGAATTGGCGACCTTCTTGTCGACTTCCGAGGCTATCGAAAACTCCTTGCGCAAGGTCGGCTTGTGGATCTTGCCGGTCGCGTTGCGCGGCAGCGCCGTGACGAAGCGGATCTGCCGTGGGCATTTGAAGCGCGCGAGATTGGCCGCGCAGTGCGCGAAGACATCGGCTTCGGTCAGCAACTGGCCCTGCTTGACCGCGACGATGGCGAGGCCCACTTCGCCCCATTGCGCGTCGGGGACGCCGATCACGGCGGCCTCGGCAACCGCCGTGAGTTGATGCAGGACGTTCTCGACCTCGGCCGGATAGACGTTCTCGCCGCCGGAGATGTACATGTCCTTCCAGCGGTCGACGATGTAGTAGAAGCCTTCCTCGTCGACGCGCGTCGCATCGCCGGTGTGCAGCCAGCCGTCGGTGAAGGAGGTCTTGTTCGCCTCCGGCCGGTTCCAGTAGCCCGGCGTGATGTTCGGGCCCTTCACCCAGAGCTCACCGAGTTCGCCGACATCGGCATCGCTGCCGTCGGGCCGCACGATTCGCACCTCGGTGTGCAGCACCGGCTTGCCGGCGGAGCCGGCCTTTCGCGCGGCGTCCTCGCGATCGAGCACCAGCACCGCCGGTGAGGTCTCGGTCATGCCATAGCCCTGCTGGAGCGCGACGCCACGCGCCTCCCAGACTTTCAGCAGCGGCACCGGCATCGGTGCGCCACCGACACCGCCGACGATCAGCCGCGTCAGGTCGGTCGTTGCGAAGGCGGGATGCTGCGCCATGAACTGGTAGATCGCAGGCACGCCGAAGAACACGTTGATGCCCTGGGCGGGATCGTCGATCAGGCCGAGTGCCGTGCCGGGATCGAAGGCGCGCATGATCATCACGGTGCCGCCGGCATGCAGCACCGGATTGGTGTAGCAGTTGAGCCCGCCGGTGTGAAACAGCGGCAGCACGGTGAGTAGCACCGAGGCAGGCCCGATGCAGGCGGGGCCGCCGAGATTGACGCAATTCCAGAAAGTCATGCCGTGGGTGATGGTCGCGCCCTTCGGATGACCCGTGGTGCCGGATGTGTACATGATGGTCGAGACGTCATCGAGGGTGACTTCCTCGATCCGGTCGAGCGGCTTTGCGGCGGCGATGCCGGCCTCATAGGTTCCGCCGGGACCGAGCAGCAGGCTGGTCGCGATGCCGCAGAGTCTGGCGACGCTCAGCGCCGTCTCGGCGAGATCGGTGTCGTGGATCATCACAACAGGCGCGCAGTCAGCGGTGATGAACTGGAGCTCGGGAACGGTGAGGCGGGTGTTCAGCGGCACGAAGATCGCACCCAGCCGCCCGCAGGCGAACTGCACCTCCAGCGTATCGGTCGTGTTCAGCGCCAGCACCGCGACGCGGTCGCCGCGCGCGACCTTCAGCGTGTGCCGCAGGAATGAAGCAAGGCGCGAGACGCGGGCGTCGAGATGCGAATAGGAAAAGCGGCGGTCGCCGGCGAGGTCGATGACCGCAACCTTGTTCGGCGTGCGGCGGCCATGATGCGCGATCCAGTCGTAGTAACGAACGGCCAAAAAACCTCCCTCGGCGGTCTTGTGCCGCCTGCGTTCTTATTGCCGCGCACCATGCCCGGCGTGGCCCTGGGGGGCCAGCCGGAGTTTTGTGCAGCACGTCTTTTTTGATCCGGAGTTGGCCTGCGAGGTGCGAAAATCGTCTTGCGTTGAGTTGCTAGGTCGTGACCTGATCGGGGCGGCTCCATCGGCCAGCCACTCCGCGCAAGTGAGCGGCCGATGTTCCGGCCATGGTGAATGAGAAGAATCGCCATCAGCGAGGCGAAAGCGCAATGAAGAGCCCGTTCTATACCGCCGAGCACGATGCCTTCCGCGACGTGATGCGCCGCTTCGTCGAGAAGGAGATCGCGCCTTTTGCCCATGAATGGGACGAGGCCGGCGAATTCCCCCGCGCGCTCTATCGCAAGGCGGCGGAGATCGGCCTGTTGGGGCTCGGATTTCCCGAGGAATATGGCGGCATCGCCGCCGACCAGTTCATGAAGATCGTGGCGAGCCAGGAGCTGGCGCGGGCCGGTGCCGGCGGGGTCAGCGCGAGCCTGATGAGCCACACCATCGGTTCGCCGCCGATCGCGCGTGCGGCGCGCCCCGAGGTCAAGGCGCGCGTGCTGCCGCAGGTGCTCGCTGGTGAGAAGATCTCCGCGCTCGCCATCACCGAACCGGGTGGCGGTTCGGATGTTGCGGGCCTTCGCACCAGGGCGCGGCGTGACGGCGATCACTACGTCGTGAGCGGCGAGAAGACCTTCATCACCTCGGGCGTGCGCGCGGACTATCTGACCGTTGCAGTGCGCACCGGCGGCGAGGGCGCCGGCGGCGTCAGCCTGCTGCTGATCGAGGGCGACACGCCCGGCCTGTCGCGCACGAGGCTGAAGAAGATGGGCTGGTGGGCGTCCGACACCGCGACGCTGCATTTCGACGACTGCCGCGTGCCGGCCGAAAACCTGATCGGCGAGGAGGGGCAGGGCTTCAAGATCATCATGCAGAACTTCAACAGCGAGCGCATGGGCATGGCGGCGAGCTGCACCGCCTTCGCGCGCGTCTGCCTCGACGAGGCGACTGCCTACGCCAAGGAGCGCAAGACCTTTGGCAAGCCGCTGGCGCAGCACCAGGTCATCCGTCACAAGATCGTCGACATGGCGCAGAAGATCGCGGCGTCGCAGGCGATGCTGGAGATGCTGGCCTGGCGGCTCGGGCAGGGCGAGAGCCCGGTCGCCGAAATCTGCATGATGAAGAACCAGGCGACGCAGACCATGGCCTTCTGCGCATCGGAAGCCGTGCAGATCTTCGGCGGCGCCGGCTTCATGCGCGGCATCAAGGCCGAGCGCATCTACCGCGAGGTCAAGGTCAACGCCATCGGCGGCGGCACCGAGGAGATCATGAAGGATCTGGCCTCGCGGCAGATGGGGCTGTGACGGAATCGTTCACCTCCGGTCATACACGTCCTGAAACAGCAGCATCCGCGCCAGATAGCGCTCGTTGTCGCGCGGAAAGCCGCATTGCGGAGCGAATTCGTCGGCGTCGCGATAGGTGCCGAACAGCCGGTCCCAGATCGGCAGGTCGCCGTAATTGCCGGCGTGAACGTCGAGCTCGTGATGCAGCGAATGCAGCTCTGGGGTCTGGATGAAGTATTTCAGCCAGTGTGGCGATTTGTAGTTGGAGTGGTAGAAGAACTCGCCGATCGCCGCGAAGCTCGCGCACCACATCACGCCGTCCAGCGAGCAGCCCAGCAACGGACAGAGCACGGCGACGGCAAGCGCACTGTCGGCGATGATCTCGACCGGGTGCTTGTAGAACGAGGTGATGGCCTCGACCCGGACCGGCGAGTGATGAACCTGGTGAAACAGCACCCACCATCCATTCAAATGGCGAACCCGGTGCCACCAGTAGAAGAAGAACGTCGCGATCAGCCAGGCGACAAAGCCTTCCAGCACCGGGGGCTGCAATCGATCGAGATTGAACAGCGAGGCACCGTCCGACAGATGACGCCACAGCCTTCCGGTTTCCACCGTGATCCCGATCTGGCACAGCGTGATCAGCAGGGCGCGGCCGTACCAGCCCGGCGCGTTTGGAAGCTCCCGGCCCGGTGCGACCCGCTCCAGGATCATGAAGGCTCCGGCTGACAGCGAGATGAAGAGCGTGGTGAGGGCGATGGTCGTCATGGCGTCACCTTGTGCGGTGAGCCTGCGCTGCGGACGTGACTTGGCCGCGCAGGTTCGCTGCAATGACAGCATCGATGCCGCCATGAGGTCGATGACACGTACGTGCTAGAGAGGGCGTTGAACCTATTTCAGCGCGGCGATGAGCTGGCTGCGCCTGGTGATGCCGAGCCGTTCGTAGATGCCGCGGAAATGATTCCCGACGGTGTTCTCGGAGATTCCGAGCCGCGTCGCGATGGTCTTGTCCGGCAATCCCATCACCGCCAGATCGACCAGTTGCCGCTGCCGCTCCGTGAGCTTCGACAGGTCGAGCGCCGGCTTCGCCACCGCCTCGGTCGCGAGAAACAGCGCATGGAGCACCGGGGCGATCAGATTGAGCGAGGCCCTTGTGCGGGCGGGATGATCGGCGCCGATGCCTGAGAAGCTGATATAGGTTCCGGTATTGGCGAAGGGGTCGATGACGCCGTGAGCGGCGATCGTGCCGAGCGAGAACCGCCGGGTCTCGTCGAGCTCTTGCTTCGTTGCGAAGGGCGGTGGATCGGCCGGGTCGAGGATGAAGGCTGCGCGATTCTGCACCCACCAGGCAAAGCAGCCACGCGCGGTCAGGTCGAAGGCATCATCCAGGCTCGCGATGAAGTCGGGCTCATGGCCCGACGTCACGAGGCTGCGCATCCGGATGCGGCCGCCGGAGAGACGGCCGTAGCTTCCGAGGAAGCGCTCGAACGGGAGGAAGCGGCGCAGCGGTCCCTCCACCCAAGCGAGGATCCGCTCATCCGTCATCGGTCCCGTCGGGACCGCGCTCAGCGCTTCGATCCAGGCTTTCAGGTCCAGGTTCGACGCGTCCGCCGGGGCGTTCGCCTTGCGCTGCTTGGGATTGGCCGTCTTCGCGCCCCGCAACTTGCCGCTCTCGCATGATGCCGGTCCCGCGACGGGCGGCTTTGCTCTATCCTAGGCTGAAACCTGCTTCGCGACCAGCTTGCCCCGCCGCCGGACAGCCACTCCGCGCAAGTGGAGCGTGCCCGTTTTCGGCATCGTCATTCCCACGAGGAGAATTGCGATTCATGCTGTTTACCGCCGACCACGACGAGATCCGCCGGAGCCTGCAAAAGTTCATCGCCAACGAAATCAATCCTCATGTCGATGAATGGGAGAAGGCCGACATCTTCCCGGCGCATGAGCTGTTCAAGAAGATGGGCCGTCTCGGTTTCCTCGGATTGAACAAGCCGGTCGAATTCGGCGGCTCCGGGCTCGACTATTCCTATGCGCTGATGATGGCGGAGGAACTGGGCGCGATCACTTGCGGCGGCGTGCCGATGGCCATCGGCGTGCAGACCGACATGGCGACCCCGGCGCTGGCGCGGTTCGGTTCGGATGAGGTGCGGCGCGAGTTTCTCGGCCCCTCGATCTCTGGCGACTATGTCGCCTGCATCGGCGTCTCCGAGCCCGGCGCGGGTTCGGACGTCGCCTCGATCAAGACCAATGCGCGGTCCGACGGCGACGATTACGTCATCAATGGCGGCAAGATGTGGATCACCAACGGCACTCAGGCCGACTGGATCTGCCTGCTCGCCAACACCGGCGACGGGCCGGTTCACCGCAACAAGTCGCTGATCTGCGTGCCCATGAAGAGCGAGGGTGTCACGGTCGCGCGAAAGCTCGACAAGATGGGCATGCGCTCGTCCGATACCGCGCAGATCTTCTTCGACAATGTCCGTGTGCCCAAGCGCAACCGGATCGGCGAGGAGGGCAAGGGCTTCACCTACCAGATGATCCAGTTCCAGGAAGAGCGGCTGTGGGGCGCGGCGGCCTGCCTGAAGGCGCACGAATACATCATCAACGAGACCATCGAGTATACCCGCAACCGGAAAGCCTTCGGCCAAAGCATCCTCGACAACCAGGTCGTGCACTTCAAGCTCGCGGAGATGCAGACCGAGGTCGAGCTGCTGCGCGCGCTGATCTATCGCGCCGCCGAGCAGCTGGTGGCCGGCGAAGACGTGACGAAGCTCGCGACCATGGCCAAGCTGAAGGCCGGCCGGCTCGGCCGCGAGCTGACCGATGCCTGCTTGCAATATTGGGGCGGAATGGGCTTTACCAACGAGACGCCGGTCAGCCGCGCCTATCGCGACAGCCGCCTGACCTCGATCGGCGGCGGCGCCGACGAGGTCATGCTGATGGTCCTGTGCAAGATGATGGGAACGCTGCCCGGGAGTAGGGGAAACGCCTGATGATCACGCTCTATCACTGCGACGCCGCGCGCTCGTTCCGTCCGCTCTGGATGCTGGAGGAAATGGGGCTGCCGTATGAGTTGAAGATGCTGCCGTTCCCGCCGCGGGTCTTCGCCAAGGAGTATCTTGCGCTCAATCCGCTCGGCACCATTCCCTTCATGGTCGACGGCGAGACAAAGATGACGGAATCCTCTGGCATCTGCCACTATCTCGGCATCAAGCACGGCCCGACGCCGCTGATGGTTGGTCCCGAGGATCCCGCCTATGGCGCGTTCCTGAACTGGATGTATTTCAGCGACGCCACGTTAACCTTCCCGCAAACGCTGGTGCTCCGCTACACCCAGCTCGAGCCCGAGGAGCGCCGCAATCCGCAGGTCGCCACCGACTACGCAAAATGGTTCCTGGGGAGACTGCGCGCCGTCGAGGCAGCGACCGCGAATGCCGAAACCTTGTGCGCCGGCCGCTTTACCGCCGCCGACATCGTGATCGGCTATGCGCTCCGCCTTGCCGACAATATCGGCCTCGCCAAGGACTTCGGGCCAAATGTCGCAGCCTATTGGGCGCGCTTGCAGCAACGCGAGGGGTTCAAGCGGGCGGTCGCGGCAGAGCAACAGGCCGGCGCCGAGCAGAATGTTGCGCCGCGGGTGAGGGCGTAGTGGTCGTCCTGGCGAAAGCCAGGACCTATTACCCCAGGGAGTGGTTTGGCGAGGACTCATGATTGCCAGCTTCGTGCGGCGACTTCTCCCTGGGGTAATGGGTCCTGGATCGGCGCTCCGCTTCGCTGCGCTTGTCCAGGACGACAATTGCTGAAAAGTTCCGGGCTCGTCCTGCGGCCCTCCCGGACTGCCCTTTATTGCGTCCCGTGACAGCGCTATCCCGTCGTGACAGCGCCCAAATTTCCGCTAAGGTGACCCCCGTCCGCAGCGGCCACAGAGCCGCGCGAGGAGGACCCCCAATGGAAGATAACGGTCGCGAATCCGACCATCTGATGCTGATCACGCCGGAGCGGGTGTTTTATGCCGGCCTGCTTGGCCGCCCCCGCAAGCGGACGCCCGGCTGCTGCCATGTCTATGTGGCCGTGAAGGGCAGCCTGCACCTGACCATCGACGACGTCCTCGCCACCGGCGAGCTGTTCGTCACCCTGCCGAACCAGCGGCATTCCATTGCCGGCGACTACCGCACTGCAATCAGCGTGACGCTCGAGCCGGAGAGCATGCCGGATGGCGTGATCGAGGCCCTGGCCGAACGGCTGACCGGACCCGACCGGGCCGTCTATGCCCGAAAGATCCTTGCGGCTTACGCACTGCTGCGCCAGCGCCGCTACGGCGACATCACCACCGCCGAATTCGACGAGATGTGTTTTGGCGAAGCACTGCCGCGCCGTGTGCTCGACCCGCGGGTGATGCGTGCCGTCGCGCGCATCGGTCGCTTCTCCGGCGAGCCGGTGACGGCGGATACATGTGCAGCCGAAGCAGGTCTGTCGGCCTCGCGCTTCCTGCATCTGTTCAAGGAGGAGACCGGCATCTCGTTCCGCTCCTTCCGCGCCTGGAAGCGCGCGCGGCACCTGTTGCACTTCGCCAACCAGGACCTCAACCTCGCCCATCTCGCGCAGGATATCGGCTATCCCGACTCGACGCATTTCAGCCACTCGATCCGCCGCTTCTACGGATTGAAACCGCGCGCGATCTTCGTCGGCTCGCGGGATCTTGCGATTTATCGCAGCACCGAGACGGTGCGGCTGGCGGAAGCGAGCTAGGCTCGCTCTCGTAGGGTGGGCAAAGGCGCTCTTGCGCCGTGCCCACCACCTTTCGGCAATTGGCAAGGATGGTGGGCACGCTTCCGCCTTCGCTCTTCGAGCTACGGCGGACAAGTCGCTTTGCCCACCCTACGATAGCCGTGCCTTCCAGCTTCTCCGCGCAAGAAGCCGCATGTCGCGCGTCACATGATCGCAAGCGTTGAATGATCAACGTGCGAGATATCCAAGTCATGAGCGTCAAGGCATGAGCGACAAGGCCGTCATCACTTGCGCGCTGAACGGCGTGCTCACCGACCCCAAGCAGCACAACGTGCCCGTCACGCCCGAGCAGATGGCGCGCGAGGCCAAGGCTGCGTTCGATGCCGGCGCATCCATCATGCACATCCATCTGCGCCAGCAGGCGCCGGACAAGGGGCACCTGCCGTCCTGGGAGGTCGCGGTCAGCAAGGAGATCCAGCAGGCGATCCGCGAGGCCTGCCCCGGCGTGATCATCAACCACACCTCGGGCGTGTCGGGTCCGAACTACTCTGGCGCACTCGACTGCATCCGTGAGACGAAGCCGGAGATCGCCGCCTGCAACGCCGGCTCGCTGAATTATCTGAAGGTCAAGGCCGACAACACCTGGGCCTGGCCGCCGATGATGTTCGACAACGCGGTCGAGAAGGTGAAGGACTATCTCGACGTCATGAACGCGGTCGGCACCATCCCCGAATTCGAATGCTTCGACGTCGGCATCGTGCGTTGCGTCGGCATGTACCACCAGGTCGGCCTGTACAGGGGCCCGCTCGAATATAACTTCGTGATGGGTGTGGCGTCCGGCATGCCTGCTGATCCCGATCTGCTGCCGATCCTGATCAAGCTGAAGCGCCCCGAGGCGCAATTCCAGGTCACCGCGATCGGCCGCGAAGAGATCTGGCCGTTGCACCAGCGCTGCGCCGAGCTCGGCGGTCATCTCCGTACCGGTCTCGAGGACGCCTTCTATCTCGCCGACGGCAAGAAGGTGACGTCGAACGGCCAGCTGATCGAGGCCATTGCCGCCTGCGCCCGCCGCGCCGGCCGCGAGATCGCGAGCCCCGCCGAGGCACGGAAGATCTTTGGGACGAACAGGTAAGGTATCGCCTCACCCGTCATTGCGAGCGAAGCGAAGCAATCCAGAATCTTTCCGCAGATGCAATCTGGATTGCTTCGTCGCTTCGCTCGCAATGACGAGCAGGATCAAGTCATGTCCATTCTCGAAAACACCATTTCCCCCGGCAGCGCCGCCTATCATGCCAACCGCGACGGCATGCTCGCACTGATCGACCGCATGCGCGCGCTCGAAGAGCGTACGCGTGCGGCATCCGCCGCGGCAAAGGATCGCTTCCACAAGCGCGGCCAGCTTCTGCCGCGCGAGCGCGTCGCGCTGGTGCTCGATCCCGGTGCGCCCTTCATCGAGCTGTCGACGCTGGCCGGCTACATGTTCGACGTATCAGATGCGAACAAGAGCGTGCCCGGCGGCGGCGTCATTGCCGGCATCGGCTTCGTCTCGGGCATCCGCTGCATGGTCAGCGCCAGCGATTCCGGCATCGATGCCGGCGCATTGCAGCCTTACGGCCTCGACAAGACGCTGCGGGTGCAGGAGCTCGCGCTGGAGAACAAGCTGCCTTATGTCCAGCTCGTCGAAAGCGCCGGCGCCAATCTGCTGCGCTACCGCGTCGAGGATTTCGTTCGCGGCGGCAACATCTTTCGCAACCTCGCGCGGCTCTCGGCGGCGGGCTTGCCCGTCGTCACCGTGACGCACGGCTCCTCGACCGCCGGCGGCGCCTATCAGACCGGCCTCTCCGATTACATCGTCATGGTGCGCGGCCGCACCCGCGCCTTCCTCGCGGGGCCACCGCTGCTGAAGGCTGCGACCGGCGAGATCGCCACCGAGGAAGAGCTCGGCGGCGCCGAGATGCATACGCAGGTCTCCGGCCTCGGCGACTATCTCGCCGAGGACGATCGCGACGCGCTGCGCATCGCGCGCGAAATCATGGCGGCGATGGAATGGGAGCGGCCGGGCCGAGCGGCTCCGGGGTTCAAGCCGCCGCGCTACGACCAGGACGAATTGCTCGGCATCATGCCGATGGATCACAAGCGCCCCGTCGACATGAAGCAGGTGATCGCCCGCATCGTCGATGATTCCGATTTCACCGAGATGGCACCGAATTACGGCCCGGCCACCGTTTGCGGCCACGCCCGTATCGAGGGGCAGGCGATCGGCATCATCACCAACAACGGCCCGCTCGATCCGGCCGGCGCCAACAAGGCGACGCATTTCATCCAGGCCTGTTGCCAGACCCGCATGCCGATCCTCTATCTCAACAACACCACCGGCTACATGGTCGGCAAGGCCTATGAAGAAGCCGGCATGATCAAGCACGGCTCGAAGATGATCCAGGCTGTGACATCGGCAACCGTGCCGCAGATCACGATCTATTGCGGCGCCTCCTTCGGCGCCGGCAATTACGGCATGTGCGGGCGCGGCTTCCATCCGCGATTCTGCTTCTCCTGGCCCAACGCCAAGACCGCGGTGATGGGCGGCGAGCAGGCCGCCGAGACCATGGCGATCGTGACGGAAGCCGCCGCCGCGCGGCGCGGCAAGCCGGTCGAGAAGGACAAGCTCGATGCGATGAAGGCGCAGATCGTCGGCGTGTTCGACGGCCAGATGGACGTGTTCTCGACCAGCGCCCGCGTGCTCGACGACGGCGTGATCGATCCGCGCGACACCCGCGCGGTGTTGTCCGAGGTGCTCGCGATCTGCCGCGAGGGCGACGCACGCACACCCCAGCGCATGCAGTTTTCGGTGGCCCGCCCATGAGGAACGGATCAGTGCAGCACCGGCCGTTCTTCAAGGTCCTGGTCGCCAATCGCGGCGAGATTGCGCTGCGGGTGATGCGCAGCGCGCGGCAGCTGGGTTTAAGCGTCGTCGCGGTCTATTCCGACGCAGATCGTGATGCACTCCATGTGAAGCAGGCCGATCAGGCGGTGCGCATCGGCGAAGCCTTGCCGGCGCAATCCTATCTCAATATTCCCGCGATCATTGCTGCGGCCAAGGCGAGCGGCGCGGATGCTGTTCACCCGGGCTACGGCTTCCTCGCCGAGAACGAGGATTTCGCGCAGGCCTGCAAGGATGCCGGCCTCGTCTTCATCGGTCCGTCGCCGCAGGCGATTGAAGCCATGGGCAACAAGGCCGGCGCCAAGGAGATCATGAAGAAGGCCGGCGTTCCTATCGTGCCCGGCTATCAGGGCGCTGAGCAGGGCGACGAAGTCATGCTGGTGGAGGCCAGAAAGATCGGCTTTCCTGTGATGATCAAGGCCGTTGCCGGTGGCGGTGGCCGCGGCATGCGGCTCGTCACCGATGCGGCATCGTTCCCCGACGCGCTGCGCAGTGCGCGGTCGGAGGCAAAGGCGGCGTTCGGCGATCCCACTGTCATCCTCGAACGCGCCATCCAGAATCCGCGCCACATCGAGATCCAGGTGTTCGGGGACAGCCATGGCAACGCCATCCACCTCGGCGAGCGCGACTGCTCGGTGCAGCGGCGGCACCAGAAGCTGATCGAGGAAGCGCCTTCGCCCGCGGTCACGCCCGAGCTGCGTGCGAAAATGGGCGAGGTCGCAGTCGCCGCCGTCAAAGCGCTGCGTTATGAAGGCGCCGGCACGCTGGAATTCCTGCTCGATGCGCGCGGGGAGTTCTACTTCATGGAGATGAACACGCGTCTCCAGGTCGAGCATCCCGTCACCGAGGCCATCACCGGGCTCGATCTGGTCGAGCTGCAACTGCGCGTCGCGCGCGGTGAGCCATTGCCGGTGAAGCAGCAGGATATCCGCTTCGCGGGTCACGCCATCGAGGTGCGGCTCTGCTCGGAGGATGCCGCGCAGGATTTCATCCCGCAGTCCGGCCGCATGGCGCGCTGGCAGGTGCCTGATGGCATCCGCGTCGAGCACGCGCTGCAATCGGGCGCGGAGATTCCACCGTTCTACGATTCCATGATTGCCAAGGTCATCAGCCACGGTGTCACGCGCGAGGAGGCGCGGGCGCGGCTGATCGTCGGCCTGGAGCAGCTCACCGCTTTCGGCGTCACCACCAACCAGGCGTTCCTGATGGCGTGCCTGCGTCATCCCGGCTTTGCCAGGGGCGAGGCGACGACGGCCTTCATCGGTGCGCATCGCGATGAGTTGCTGGCGCCGCGGGCAGACGTAGCATTCGATACGGCGCTGGTGGGCCTGCTGCTCTACGTCACCAATCCGCGCGCGCCGTCATGGCGCAGCGGACGAAGTCTCGCCGCAACATTTCCGTTGCCTGCCAAAATCGAGACCGCCGGCCATGCGCATGAGCTCGAAGTCACCCGCGAACGTGACGGCAGCTACAGCGTCGCTATCGACGGCCGCGAGGACAAGTTCGAGATCGACCATCTCGATGCCGACGCCATCCGCTTCCGCCACGACGGCGTGATGGACAGCGCAAAATTCCTGCGCGACGGCGACCGGCTGTACGTCCAGCATCGTGGCATTCCGCTTGGGATCACCGATCTCACCCTCGCCGCGCCGAAAACGGCTGCGAGCAACGGCGGCGACGGCAAAGTCCGCGCCGCCCTGAACGGCCGCGTCGTCGCTGTTCTGGTCAAGCCCGGCGACCGCGTTGCCGCCGGCCAGCCGGTGCTGACGCTGGAAGCGATGAAGATGGAGCATATCCACAAGGCCGGCATCGACGGTGTGGTCGCCGCGATCGACGTCGCCGAGGGCGAGCAGGTCACGACGGGGCGGATCGTGGCGGAGATCGGGGCGGGGTAGCGCGGCAAACCCGGCTCGTCGTCCCGGCGAAGGCCGGGACCCATACTCCCAGGTGGCGGTTATCGGTCGCACAGGTAACTCCGAGTCTTCGCCAAACGCGATTGCGTGGCTATGGGTCCCGGCCTTCGCCGGGACGACATGGGAGCTATTGGCCCCGTCCCGTCCCCTCATTGAGCAAGCACGCCACCTGGTGCGCAGCGCCGGCGTCGATCAGCGCCGGCCGCTCCGTCCTGCATCGCTCCATCGCAAACCGGCAGCGCGTGTGAAAGGCGCAGCCGGAGGGCGGGTTGACCGGGCTCGGCACGTCGCCGTCGACCAGCGGCGCGAGCTTCTTTGCGAGCGGGTTGGCGACCGGCACGGAGGCGAGCAGGGCCTGCGTGTAGGGATGACGCGGGTTGCGGAACAGCTCGTCCTTGTCGGCGATCTCGACGATGCGGCCGAGATACATCACGGCGACGCGGTGGCTGATATGGGCGACCACGGCGAGGTCGTGCGCGATGAAGAGATAGGAGAATCCGTGCTGCTTTTGCAGGTCGATCAATAAATTGATTACCTGCGCCTGGATCGAGACGTCGAGCGCGGAGACCGGCTCGTCGCAGACGATCAGGCGCGGCCCCAGCGCCAGCGCCCGCGCAATGCAGATGCGCTGGCGCTGGCCGCCGGAGAATTGATGCGGAAAGTTGCGCATCTGGTCGGGGCGCAAGCCGACCTGCTCGAACAGTCTTGCCGTCCGCGCTTCCAGTTCCTTGCCGGTCGCGAGCCCATGCACGGCCAGCGGTTCGCCGACGATGTCGCCGGCGGTCATGCGCGGATTGAGTGAAGCAAACGGATCCTGGAAGACGATCTGCATCGAGCGGCGGTGCGGGCGCAACGCTGCCTTGGACAGATGCGTGATGTCTTCGCCGTCGAGACGGATCTGTCCGGAGGTCGGTTCGACCAGCCGCAGCACGCTGCGTGCCACCGTCGACTTGCCGCAGCCGGATTCGCCGACCAGCCCCAGCGTTTCGCCGACGCCAACCGTGAACGAGACGCCGTCCACCGCATGCACCGTGCCGACCTGCCGGCGCAACACGCCGGCGCGCACCGGATAGTGCTTGGTGAGGTCGGTGATTTCGAGCAGCGCTTCGGTCATGCGACCTCCGCGATGTCAGCCGCGCGCCAGCAGGCGGCGAGATGCCCACCGCCCCAATCCGTGAGCGGCGGATATTCGTCCTGGCAGCGTTTCACCGCGAGCTTGCAGCGCGGCGCGAACGCGCAGCCGGCCGGCAGCCGCACCAGCGACGGCACGGTGCCGGGAATTTCGTTGAGCCGCGGCTGCGTCGCGACGCCGGACGCGGGCACCGACGGAATCGAGGCCATCAGCCCGCGCGTATAGGGATGCTTGGGATCGGCGAACAGCGCCTCGACGCTGGCTTCCTCGACCTTCCGGCCCGCATACATCACGATCACGCGCTGTGCAGTCTGTGCGACGACGCCGAGATCATGCGTGATGAGCACGAGCCCGGTGCCGAGCTCCTTCTGGAGGTCGAGGATCAGCGCCAGAATCTGCGCCTGGATGGTGACATCCAGCGCCGTGGTGGGCTCGTCCGCGATCAGGAGCGCGGGCCGGCAGGCCAGCGCCATCGCGATCATCGCGCGCTGGCGCATGCCGCCGGACAATTGGTGCGGATATTCCCGCGCGCGCCGTGCAGGTTCAGGAATCCGCACCAGCCGCAGCATCTCGACGGCGATGTCGCGCGCCTCCCTGCTGGGCATTGCCCGGTGCAGCCGTACCGCCTCGACGATCTGGTCGCCGATCCGCATCACCGGATTGAGCGACGTCATCGGCTCCTGGAAGATCATGGAGATCCGGTTGCCCCTGACGGCGCGCATCTCTGCTTCATCCAGCGCCAGCAGGTCGGTGCCTTCGAGCGACACGGAGCCGCCGACGATACGGCCGGGTGGCTCGGGCACCAGCCGCATCAGCGACAGCGCGGTGACGCTCTTGCCGCAACCGGACTCGCCGACGATCGCCAGCGTCTCGCCGCGTCTGACGGTGAAGGAGACGTCGTCGACGGCCTTGAAGAGACCGGAGTTCGTGAAGAACACCGTCTTCAGGTTCTTCACCTCGAGCACGAGATCGGATCTATCAGCCATCAGCCGCGCTGCCTGGGATCGAGGATGTCGCGCAGGGCGTCGCCGAACAAATTGGCGCCGAACACGGCGAGGCTGATGGCGATGCCGGGGAAGATCACCAGCCACGGCGCGGTGCGGGCATATTCCGCCGCGGATTCCGACAGCATGCGGCCCCACGACGGATAAGGCTCGGGGATACCGAGGCCGAGGAAGGAGAGCGAGGCCTCGGTCAGGATGGTCGAGCCGAGCTGGGCGGTCGCCAGCACGATCAGCGGCGCCAGCGTGTTGGGCAGCACGTGACGAAGCGCGATGCGGACCTCGCTCATGCCGATCGACTTGGCGGCTTCGACGAAGGGCAGTTCGCGCAGCGCCAGCGTGTTGGCGCGAACGACGCGCGCAACCGTCGGGATCAGCGGAATGGCGATGGCGAGGATGACGTTCGGCAAGGACGGGCCCAGCGCGGCGGTCATGACCAGCGCGAGCACCAGCAGCGGCAGCGCCTGGAGAACGTCGGAGACGCGCTGGAACACCAGATCGACCCAGCCGGCGAGATAGCCGGAGGTGAGGCCGACGATCACGCCGATCGTGCCGCCGAGCGCCGTCGAACCGATCCCGACCGCGAGCGAGATCCGCGCGCCATGAATGATGCGGCTGAACACGTCGCGGCCGAAGGAATCCGTGCCCATCCAGTGTGCCAGGCTCGGGCGCGCCAGCGCACGGGCGGAATCGATCGTCAGGGGATCATAGCGTGCGATGACATCGGCGAAGATCGCCGTGAGAACGAACGCCGCCATGATGACGAGGCCGGCTGCGCCCAGCACGTGGCGCTGCGCCAGGAACAGCACGCGCCGCCAGCCGCCGGTGGCGTGCGCCCCGGCGCGTCTCAGTTCAACGTCATAGTCGATCGCGGCCAAGCGTCTCTCCTAGTCCGTGTACCGGATACGCGGATCGAACACCGCGTACAGCATGTCGACGATGAAATTCGCGCTCACCACCACGACGGCGATCAGCATCACGAGGTTCTGCACGATCGGATAGTCGCGCCAGCGGATCGCCTCGACCAGGAAGCGCGCGACGCCGGGGATGTTGAACACGGTCTCGGTGACGATCAGGCCGCCGATCAGGAACGCCGCCTCGATGCCGATCACGGTGATGACGGGCAGGATCGCGTTCTTCAGCGCATGCTGATAGTTCACCGCGGCGTCGGAGGCGCCCTTGGCGCGCGCGGTTCGGATATAGTCCTGCCGCAGCACCTCCAGCATGGAGGAGCGGGTGATGCGCATGGTCAGCGCCGAACTGCGGAATCCGACCACCATCGCCGGGATGCAATAGGTTGCGAGCGCCTCTGCGAAACTCTGGGGGTTCGGATTGAACAGCGGCATCTGGCCGAACATCGCCACCGACGCCGTGAGGACCAGCAGCCCCAGCCAGAATGACGGCAGCGACAGGCCGGAAAGACTGACGACACGGAGCGCGTAGTCGAGCCGTGTGCCCTGCTTCACCGCGCTGATGACGCCGAGCGGGATGCCGATCGACGCCGAGAACAGCAGCGCCAGGCCCGCGAGCCGCGCCGTGATCGGGATCCGCGGCAGGATCTCCTGAAGCGCCGGTTTCTCCGAGACATAGGAGTAGCCGAAATCGCCGCGCAGGAAGCCGCTGATCCAGTGCCAATATTGCACGATCAGGGGCTGGTCGAGACCGAGCTCCTTTTCCAGGTTGGCCTTGTCGGCGGGGTCGACATAGCCGGCCGCGGCAAACAGGATATCGACGATGTTGCCGGGCACGATGCGCAGCAGGAAGAAGATGACGACCGAGATCCCGAACAGGGTCACGAGCATCAGGAACAGGCGCCGCACCAGATAGGCAAACATCCTTCGCCCTCCGCGAGCCGCTAATCTTCAGCCTGGCGCGCTACTTGTCGAACCACACATCCTCGTAGCGGAAGCCGTTGTAGGAGCTGTTCGACATGATCGTGACGCCCTTGACATAGGGCTGCCAGCAGGTGCCGGCCCGGGCATGGAAGATGATCGGACGGGCGACGTCCTCCTGCAGCTTCTTGTCGATATCCCAGACCAGCGGCTTGCGCTTGCTGACGTCGGTCTCCTGCGACTGTACGTCGAACAGCTTCTCGATCTCCTTGTTGCAGTAGTTGGTGTAGTTCCGCTCCGAGCCGCAGGAATAGTTTTCGTAGAAAGACTGGTCGGGGTCGTCGACGGAATTGCCGGTCAGATTGAGGCCGAGCATGTAATCCTTGCGCGCGACTTTCGGGAACCAGTTCGCGGTCTCGACCACGTCGAGCTCGCCGTCGATATAGATGCTCTTGAGCTGGTCGATCAGGATCACGGCGGGGTCGCGATATTCGGCGATGTTGCGCGTCGAGACCTTGACCGCGAGGTGCTTGTCCGGGCCGTAGCCCGCCTTCTGCATCAGTTTCTTCGCTTCCTCCCGGTTCGCGTTCACGTCGGGGCCATAGCCCGGAATGGTCGCCAGCTTGTCCTTGGGCATGCCCCAGATGCCCTGAGGCGGCGGCAGCATGGTGCCGCCGATATCGGCCTGTCCTTCGAACAGGATGTCGACGAAGGCCTTGCGGTCGAGCGCCATTGCCATCGCCCGGCGGATATCGATGTTGTCGAACGGCGGCGAGGTCGAATTGACAATGATATTGGTCGAAACGTTGGTCGGCTCGACGGCGCAGACCGCGTTTGGCGCCTGCGCCTTGATGTCCTTCAGGAGCGGGATCGTGATGTGCGTCGGAAAGGTCATGTCGAACTTGCCGGCAACGAAGGCGAGAATCGCGGTCGAGCGGTTCGTGATGATCGTGTACTCGATGCCGTCGAGGTAGGGCAGGCCCTTCTTCCAATAGTCCGGATTTCGCGTCAGCTTGATCGATTCATTGGCCTTGAACTCGACGAACTTGAACGGTCCGGTCCCGATCGGGTGGGTGCGCATGTCCGCCGGCGAGACATGACAGGGATAGATCGGCGTGTAACCGGACGCGAGCATCGCGAGCAGCGAGGGCTGCGGCCGCTTCAGGTCGAAGGAAACCTCGAGCTCGCCGCTTGTCGTGATATCGTTGACTTCGCTGTACCAGGCCTTGCGCGGATTCTGCCGCAGCTTCTGCTGCGATTTGCCCATCAGGAGATCAAAGGTGCATTTGACGTCGGCCGATGTGAACGGCTTGCCGTCGTGCCATTTCACGCCCTGGCGCAGCTTGAACGTCAGCTTCTTGTTGTCGCTGCTCCAGGACCAGCTTTCCGCCAGCTCAGGCCTCAGGGTATCGGGGCTGTTCTGCGCGACGTGCTGATCGTAGATGACGAGATTGTTGAACACGCCCATGAACGGCACGTTGATCGAGTAGGTCGCGCCCTCGAGGATGGACGCGTTGGCCGGACTGTCGCGGTGGTACATCCGCAGAATTCCGCCCTGCTTGGGCTCGCCCGCAAATGTGATGGTCGAAAACGCCAGCAAAGATAGCGCCGCCGTCGCGGCGAGCGCCCGCACGCTCCGCATCCTCATCCTCCCCGGACATGTGCCATTTATGGCCTGTTTGTCAGGACGATAGCGACGCATGCGCGGCGAGGCAACTGGCAAGGCCAGTGGTGCTCTCGACAATTCGGATGACGGAAGGCCGCAGGAGGGCCTCTCTCACAATGTGAGAGAGGGGGTGCGCTCCCTCGCCCCGCTTGCGGGGAGAGGCGAAGAGCTCCCTCACACGATCCGCGACGACTTGTTCCCCCAGTACCGATCTCGCAGCAGCCGCTTGTACAATTTGCCCGTCGGCAGCCGCGGCAGTTCCTTCTCGAAATCGACCGAGCGCGGCACCTTCTGCCGCGACAGCGATTGGCCGCAGAAGGCGATCAGCTCCTCGGCGAGCGCCTCTCCCGGAATCACGCCCGGCATCGGCTGCACCACGGCCTTTACTTCCTCGCCGAGATCCGGGTTGGGCACGCCGAACACCGCGGCATCGGCAACCTTCGGATGAGTGATCAGCAGGTTCTCGCATTCCTGCGGATAGATGTTCACGCCGCCGGAGATGATCATGAAGGTGGCACGGTCGGTGAGGTACAGGAAGCGGTCGCCATCGACATAACCGACGTCGCCGACCGTGCTCATGCTGCCGTCGGCCGAGCGCGCCTCCCTGGTTTTCTCCGGATCGTTGAAATATTCGAAGGGCGAGGCCGTCTTGAACCACACCTGACCGGGCGTGCCGGTAGGGCACGGCTTCATGTTCTCATCGAGAATGTGGAGGTCGCCGAGCAGCACCTTGCCGACGGTGCCGCGATGGGCGAGCCACTCCTCGCTGTTGCAGGCGGTGAAGCCGAGACCTTCGGTCGCGCCGTAATATTCATGGATGATCGGCCCCCACCATTTGATGATGTCGTCCTTGACCAGCGCCGGGCAGGGCGCCGCGGCATGGATCGCGATCTCGAGCGAAGACAGGTCGTAGCGGCTCCGCACCCCTTCCGGCAGCTTCAGCATGCGCGAGAACATCGTCGGCACCAGCTGGGTGTGGGTGATGCCCCATTGCTGGACCAGCTGGAGGTAACGTTCGGGATCGAACGTCTCCATGATGATGACGGTGCCGCCCATGCGGATCGTGAGGTTCACGGCGGCTTGCGGCGCGGAGTGATAGAGCGGGGCCGGCGACAGATAGACCATGCCCTCGCGGTAGTGCCAGAGCTTCGTCAGGAAATCGAACAGCGGCAGATTGTGCTTCGGCGGCTCCTCCGGCAGCGGCCGCAGGATGCCTTTGGGTCGTCCGGTCGTGCCGGACGAGTAGAGCATCGCGGTGCCCAGCCACTCATCCGCGATCGCCGTCTTCGGCAGATCGGCGGTCACCTCCTTGAGCCCAACGATGCGGTCGCTCTCGCCGGGGCCGTCGGCGACGATGCAGAGCTTGATATCGGGGCAGGCCTGGATCGCCTCCCGCGCGATGTCGAGCTTCGCAACGGAGGTGATCAGGATCTTGGACTGGCTGTTGACGAGGAGATAGGCGAGTTCGCCCGGCGTCAGGAAGGAGTTGATGCAGGTGTAGTACAGCCCGGACCGCTCGCCGGCGCCACAGGCCTCGAGATAGCGGGAATTGTTCTCCATGAAGATCGCATAATGGTCGAGCCGCTTCAGGCCGTGCTTGCGGAACAGCTGCGCCAGGCGGTTGCTGCGCGCCTCCAGCTCGCGATAGGTGACGGTCTCGCCGGTCGCGGCCATGATGAAGGCGGGCTGGAGCGGGCGCAGGCGGGCGTGGTGACCAGTGTACATCGATCCTCCGGCGTGAGGTTATGCGGCGAGAAGCAGGATTTCGCGCACCTCGGCGGGGCCGTCGATCTTGCGCGGGTTGCGCGGAATCCAGTTGGTGCGCATCGCGGCTTCCGCGATGGCGTCGAAATGCTCCGGCGACACCCGCACGTCGGCGAGGCTGCGCGGCATGCCCAGCGAACGAATGAAGGCGTCGAGCACGTCGGCGGCGTCATGGCCGGGAAAGCCCATCGCGGCTGCAACGACCATCTGCTGCTCGGCATTGTCGCGTGCATTCCAGCGCATCACCGCCGGCAGCATGACGCAGGAGGTGTAGCCGTGCGGCACGTCGAAGGCCGCGCCCAGCACGTAGCCGATGCCGTGGCTCGCGCCCATCGGTACGCCGGCGGCGAGCGCACCCATCGACAGCCACGTGCCGATCTGCGCGTCCATTCGCGCATCGAGGTCGGCAGGGTCGGCCTTCACCCGCGGCAGCGCATCGGCCAGCATGGCAAGGCCCTTGACCGATTGCGCGTCGGCATAAGGGTGCGTCTCGCGCGAGCAGATCGCCTCGACGCAATGGTCGACGGCGCGGATACCGGTGGACAGGAACAGCCATTCCGGTGTGTGCACGGTGATGGCGGGATCGAGGATGGTCGCGCGCGGCACCGTCAGCGGATGCCGCAGCATCTGCTTCACATGCGTGCTGCGGTCGGTCACGCCCGCGATCGAACTGAACTCGCCGCCCGCAATGGTCGTCGGCACGCTGATCTGCCGCACGTGAGGGGCGGTCATCTCCGGCGCGACGCCCTTGTGCACGCGGATGCGCTCGATGCCCTCGATATCGTCGATGCCATTGGCAAGGCAGAGCTGCACCGCCTTGGCGCCATCGGTGATCGAGCCGCCACCCACGGTGACGATCAAATCGGCACCCGCTTCGCGCGCCGCGTTGGCGGCCGCGATCACCGCCTCGCGCGGCGTGTGCGCCGGCATGGCGTCGAACAGGCCCGCGCAGCGCGCGCCCAGGGCTTGCTTGATCTTCTCGATTTCGTCGGTCTGCCGGTTCAGCGTGCCCGACACCATCAGGAAGGCGCGTTGCGTCCCCAGCCGGTCCATCTGCGCGACAATGGCGCCCGCCGCAGGATGGCCGAACACAACCTCCTCGATCGCGCCGTAAACGACACGTCCCTGGTGCACGCCTGTCCTCCCAGGACAATCCGTCTTGTTTTTGTAAGGAGAAGTCTAGCCGAGCCGCCGCCCGTCGTCATGTGCGAAGACGCTGGGTCTCTTCTTACCCTCCCCTGGAGGGAGAGGGTCGATCGCGCGAAGCGCGAGCGGGGCGGGGTGATCTCTCAACTCGGGCACCGCTTCGGTGGGGAGACCGTCACCCCACCCCGTCTCACATTTCGCTACGCTCCATGTGAGCCGACCCTCCCCCTCCAGGGGAGGGTGGCACCTCACTGCGGCTCGAGCGCAGTCGACGACGTCCCTGTCAACCCATCATCCGGCCAGGGCCTCTTGCCGAGCATTGCGCGCGTCCTCGTCTTGAAGAGTTCATCATCGCAACCCATCTTGTGTCCCCCGCGGGTAGGCGAGTACCCTGCGTTTTCTGCGGCTTTTATGCGAGGACCTGGGATGAGCGGACCGGATGGAAGCGAGCCATTTGCCAAAACGCACGATTTCGTTCGGCCGCGGCCTTATGCCATCGCCGGCCTTCTCGCCGCGGCGTTTGCGCTCAGCGGTTGCGGACAGCCGACCTCGCAAGCCTCTGCCCCGCCGCCTCCGCCGGTGACGGTCGCCCAGCCGGTCAAGCGCACCGTTACCGATTGGGACGAATTCACCGGCCGCTTCGAGGCCGTGGAGGAGGTGCAGGTACGCCCCCGCGTCGGCGGCTTCGTCAACTCCGTCGAATTCCAGGACGGCGCGATCGTGCACCAGGGCGATCTGCTCTACGTCATCGACCCGCGTCCGTTCGAGGCGGTGGCTGAGCAGGCGGACGGTCAGCTTTCAGACGCGCGTGCGCGGGTGGAGCTTGCCAAGCGCGAGCTCGACCGCGGCCTCAGCCTGGTCCAGACCAGTGCGGTCTCCGAGCAGGTCGTCGACCAGCGCCGTCAGGCCTTGCAAGCCGCCCACGCCGCGGAGGTGCAGGCCGAAGGCGCGCTGAAGGCCGCAAGACTCAATATCGAATTCACCCACGTGACCGCGCCGCTCACCGGCCGCGTCAGCCGCCATCTCGTCAGTCCCGGCAATCTCGTGCAGGGCAGCGATACCGGCACTTCGACGCTGCTGACGTCGATCGTCGCGCTCGATCCGATCTACGTCTATTTCGACATGGATGAGGCGACCTTCATCAAATACAGCAAGCTGTGGTTCGAAGGCCGGCGCCCGAGCTCGCGGGACACCGCGAACCCGGTGCAGGTGACGCTGGCCGGCGAAACCAAGCCGTCGCGCGAGGGCACCATCAACTTCCTCGACAACCGCCTCGATGTCTCCACCGGAACCCTGCGCAGCCGCGCGGTGATCAAGAACACCGACCTGTCGATCCTGCCCGGCCAGTTCGGTCGTATCAGGCTGATCGGCAGCGCGCCCTACGAGGCGCTGCTGATCCCGGACGCCGCCGTTGCGACCGACCAGTCCCGCAAGATCGTGTTCGTGGTCAAGCCTGACGACACCGTGGAAGCGCGTCCCGTGATGCTTGGGCCGATCGACGACGGACTGCGGGTGATCCGCGAAGGCTTGAAGGCGGACGACCGCGTCATCGTCAACGGCATTCAGCGGGCCCGCGTCGGCGCCAAGGTGGCGCCGTCGCCCGCACCGGCCGGTGGCAAGCCCGGTGACAAGTCATGAATCTTGGCCGTCTCTCCATCAACCAGCCCATCCTGGCGATGGTGCTGTCGATCGTGCTGCTGATCGTCGGCGCGCTGGCCTATACCACGCTGCCGGTCTCCGAATATCCGCAAGTGGTGCCGCCGACCGTCGTCGTCACCACGCAATATCCCGGCGCCTCCGCGCAGACCGTATCCGACACGGTCGCAGCTCCGATCGAGCAGCAGATCAACGGCGTCGAGGACATGCTGTATCTCTACAGCCAGGCGACTTCGAACGGGCAGTTGACGATCACGGTCACCTTCAAGCTCGGCACCGACCTCGACAAGGCCCAGGTGCTGGTGCAGAACCGCGTCGCGATCGCGCAACCGCAACTGCCGGACGAGGTGCAGCGCAACGGCGTCGTCACCCGCAAGAATTCGCCCGACATCCTGATGGTCGTGTTCATGCTGTCGCCGGACGACAGCTTCGACCAGCTCTACATCTCCAACTACGCGCTGCTCCAGGTTCGTGACCAGCTGCTGCGCATCGACGGCGTCGGCGACATCCAGATCTTCGGCGCACGCGACTATTCGATGAGGCTCTGGCTCGATCCCGACAGGATCGCCAATCTCGGCCTGACCTCGACCGAGGTGCTCGCGGCGATCAGGGCCCAGAACGTCCAGATCGCGGGCGGCCAGATCGCCGAGCCGCCGATCACCGATCGTGCGTTCCAGCCGAACCTCGTGTTCACCGGGCGCCTGAAGGACCAGAAGCAGTTCGAGGACATCCTGATCAAGGCCGGCTCCGACGGCCGCACGGTGCGCCTGCGCGATGTCGCGCGCATCGAGCTCGGCGCGCTGGCCTATTCCACCAACAGCTTCCTGCTGCGCAAATCGGCGGTCGCCATGCTGGTGACGCAGCGGCCGGGATCGAACGCGCTCGCGACGGCGAAAAACATCTCCGACACCATGACGAAGCTGAAGGAGAGCTTTCCCAGGGGTCTCGACTACAATATCGGTTACAACCCGACCGAGTTCATCGCGCAGTCCGTCCACGAGCTGATCAAGACCATCTACGAGGCCATGCTGCTCGTGGTCATCGTCGTGCTGGTGTTCCTGCAGGGCTGGCGGCCGGCGATCATCCCGATCATCGCGATCCCGGTCTCGCTGGTCGGCACCTTTGCGGTGATGGCGGCGCTCGGCTTCTCCATCAACAATCTCACGCTGTTCGGTCTCGTGCTCGCCGTCGGCATCGTGGTCGACGACGCCATCGTGGTGGTGGAGAACGTGGAGCGGCATCTCGAGCACGGTCTGAGCCGGCGCGATGCCGCGCTCAAGACCATGGAAGAGGTCGGCGGCGCGCTGGTCTCGATCGCGCTGGTGCTGTGCGCGGTGTTCGTTCCGACCGCGTTCATCGGTGGCATTTCCGGGCAGTTCTTCCAGCAATTCGCCGTCACCATCGCGGTTGCGACCGCGATCTCCTGCTTCTGCTCCCTGACGCTGTCGCCGGCACTGGCCTCGCAGATCCTGACGCCGCATGAGGAGAAACGACCGCCGGCGAACTGGAACATCGTCGCGCGCGGTTGGAACGCCTTCACCGGCGTCTTCAATCGCGTGTTCGATCGTCTCGCGCATGGCTATGCCGGGCTCGCCAATTTCGTCATCCGGCATTCGGTGGTGATGATCCTGATCTACGTGGTGCTGATCGGCAGCGCGGGCTGGCTGATCGTGACCACGCCGCAGGGCTTCATCCCGGCGCAGGACCGCGGCTACGTCATCATCTCCGTGCAATTGCCCGGCGCGGCCTCGCTGGCGCGCACCACGGAAATCGTGCGTGAGATCGAGCGGATCTCGCTGGATACGCCGGGCATCGTCCGCGTCGCCGCTTTCGCCGGCTTCTCCGGCGCCACGCGCACGCAGGCCGGCAACGCGGCGGCGCTCTTCCCGGTGTTCGACGAGCCCGAGGCGCGGATGAAGAAGGGATTGTCCGCGAACGCCATCACGGTCGAGCTGCGCAAGCGCCTGGCCGCGATCCAGGGCGCCTTCATCATCGTGATTCCGCCGCCGGCCGTGCCCGGCATCGGCACCGGCGGCGGCTTCACCATCCGCATCCAGGACCGCCAGGGTCGCGGGCCTGAGCTGCTCGCCGCGGCCACCGACGAGCTCGTCGCCGCGGCGCGCAAATCGCCCTTGCTGCTTGCTCCGACGGTGTTCTCGCCGTTCTCGGCCAACACGCCGCAGCTGTTCGTCGACATCGACCGCACCAAGGCGCAGAAGCTCGGCGTGCCGATCGCCAACATCAACGACACGATCCAGACCTATTTCGGATCGACCTATGTCAACGACTTCAACCTGTTCGGCCGCACCTATCACGTCACCGCGCAGGCCGATTTCCCGTTCCGCAAGGAACCCAGCGATCTCGCGCGGCTGCGCACGCGCAACGCTTCCGGCGACATGGTGATGCTCGGCAGCGTGGTCGACTTCAAGGATGTTTCCGGTCCTGACCGCGTCGCGCGCTACAATCTCTATGCAGCATCCGAGCTCCAGGGCGAGCCAGCGCCGGGCGTGAGCTCGACGACGGCGCTCAACACCGTCAAGAAGCTCGCGGACGATACCTTGCCGAGCGGCTTCAGCTTCGAATGGACCGACCTCTCGTATCAGCAAATCACCGGCGGCAATGCCGGCCTGCTGGTATTCCCGATCTGCGTGCTGTTCGTCTATCTCGTGCTTGCCGCGCAATATGGCAGCTGGACGCTGCCGTTCGCGGTGATCCTGATCGTGCCGATGTGCCTCTTGGCCGCCACCATCGGCGTGCGCATCATGGGGCAGGACGTCAACATCCTCACCCAGATCGGTTTCGTCGTGCTGGTGGGGCTTGCGGCAAAAAACGCGATCCTGATCGTCGAATTCGCGCGCGACATCGAGAACGAAGGCAAGCCGCGGCTCGAAGCCGTCATCGATGCCTGCCGCCTGCGCCTGCGGCCGATCCTGATGACGTCCTTCGCCTTCATCCTCGGCGTCTTGCCGCTGGTGATCTCGTCCGGCTCCGGCTCGGAGATGCGCCAGGCCGTCGGTGTCGCCGTGTTCTTCGGCATGATCGGCGTCACGCTGTTTGGCCTGCTCTTCACGCCGATCTTCTACGTGGTGGTGCGGAACCTGGCCGAGGGGCGGAACGAGGGGAAGAAGCCGGAGGTCGCGGGCTGATCGTCGTCAGTGCAGCCACCAGCGCATCAACACCCACAGTGTCGTCCCGGCGAAGGCCGGGACCCATAACCACAGGGAGTGGTTTGGAGCTAGCTGGCAATTACCAATCTTCGCCAAATTCAATTCTGTGAGTATGGGTCCCGGCCTTCGCCGGGACGACGATGTGGTGCTGTCCTTCATACTAACGACCAACACGCAATGGATGGGCAGGGTCGGGGTTCTTCACTACTATCCGCGCGATTTCAAAACAGAAAACTGCTGGGAGCTAACACATGAAATCAGCCCTTTTGGCCGCCGTCGCAACCTCGGCCCTGCTGCTGGCGGCGCCAGCCTTCGCGCAAGGCGTCAAGATCGGCATCCTCAACGACCAGTCCGGCGTCTATGCCGACTACGGCGGCAAATGGTCGGTCGAAGCCGCCAGGATGGCGATCGAGGATTTTGGCGGCGAGGTGCTGGGTCAGAAGGTCGAGCTCGTCACCGCCGACCACCAGAACAAGCCGGATCTCGCCACCTCGATCGCGCGGCGCTGGTACGACGTCGAGAACGTCGACATGATCACGGAGCTGACGACCTCCTCGGTCGCGCTCGCGATCCACGAGCTGTCCAAGGAAAAGAAGAAGATCGATATCGTCGTGGGCGCTGCGACCTCGCGTCTCACCGGCGATGCCTGCCAACCCTATGGCTTCCACTGGGCCTACGACACCCGCGCGCTCGGCGTCGGCACCGGCGGCGCTTTGACGAAAGCAGGCGGCGACACCTGGTTCTTCCTCACGGCAGACTATGCCTTCGGCTATGCGCTGGAAAAGGACACCAGCGAGATCGTCACCGCCAATGGCGGCAAGGTGGTCGGCTCGGTGCGCGTACCGCTCAACTCGTCGGACTTCTCCTCCTTCCTGCTCCAGGCGCAGAGCTCGAAGGCGAAGATCGTTGGGCTAGCCAATGCCGGCCTCGACACCACCAACTCGATCAAGCAGGCCTCGGAGTTCGGCATCGTCTCCGGCGGCCAGAAGCTCGCAGGGCTTCTGATGACGCTCGCCGAAGTGCACGGCCTCGGCTTGCAGGCGGCGCAAGGTCTGGTTCTGACGGAAGGCTACTACTGGGACGTCAACGACAAGTCGCGCAATCTCGGCGAACGTTTCCTCAAGCGCACCGGGCGGATGCCGAACATGATCCAGGCCGGCACTTATTCGGCGACGATCAGCTATCTCAAGGCGGTCAAGGCCGCCGGCACCAAGGATCCGGATGCCGTCGCCAAGAAGCTGAAGGAGTTGCCGGTCGACGACGATTTCGCCCAAGGCGGCAAGGTGCTCGAGAACGGCCGCATGGTCCACGACATGTATCTGTTCGAGGTCAAGAAGCCCGCGGAGTCGAAGAAGCCCTGGGACTATTACAAGCTGCTCGCCACCGTCCCTGGCGACAAGGCGTTCTTCACCGCCAAGGACAGCGGTTGCCCGCTGACGAAGTGAGGGAAGGATCGCGCCGATAACTCCCGTGTCGTCCCGGCGAAGGCCGGGACCCATAACCCCAGGGAGAAGTGTGGTGCGAGCTGGTAGCGACGAGTCTTCGTCAAATCGAATTCGGTGGTTATGGGTCCTGGCCTGCGCCAGGACGACACCGAGTGTGTAGGAGCAGCTAGGCTGCCTTCACACCAGCCGCAACACCACCGCTCCCAGCGCGCCGGCCCACAGCGCGATGGCGGCGATGCCCTGGATTGCAAAACCCGGGCCGCGCTTTGCCGCGGCCTTCGAATAGCCGATGAAATAGACGATGCGGCCGATGATCCAGACCGCACCGATCGCGGCTGCGATGGGATCGCTGATATAGATCGCGAACAGCCACAGCGCTGGCAAGAGGATCGGCATCCATTCCAGCGTGTTCGCCTGGATACGGAAGGCGCGCTCGAAATCAGGATGGCCCGAGGTCGCCGGCACCTTGATCCCCGTGCTGGCCCGCGACCGCGAGACGTTCATGATGGTGAAGAAATAAAATGCGATCGCCAGCAGCGTGATGAGGGCGGTGAGGTGATACATCGCTGGGTTCCTTGAAGAGGCTGCGCCTCAATACCCGGTCAGCTCGAGATAGCCAACGCCGTCATGCGTGCCGGCAAAGCTGACCGGCCCCTCCCAATAGGAGAAACCCGTCCCCATCCAGGCCTTTGGATTGAGCGGCTTGCAGGAAATCGAGAACGATCGCGACGGGATCGCGATCTGCCATTCCACCGGCAGCTTGCGTCCGGCAACCTCCGCTGTTGCCTTCGGAGTCATCCGGATATCGTTGCCCGCAATCATCTGGGTATCGCCCGCGGCGTTGATCCAGTTGCCGAAGGGATAATTTTGGCCGTCCTTCTGGCGCAGCCGATACAGCATCAGCTTGTCGCCGGATGCGAGATGCAGCGACAGCCAGTCCCAGCCGGTCTGGTCGGCATCGAGCGGCTGGCTGCTCCATTCCCGGTCCATCCAGGCCTGCCCCGAGACATCGATCGGCTTGTCGTCGATGATGAGCGTGCCGCGTGCGCGATAGAATGGCTGGCTGTAATAATACGAGGCCTGGCCGCGCTCGGATTTGCGGCTGAAGCCGCCATCGCCCTGCAACACGACCGGACGATCGGCCTCCAGCGTGAGCGCATAGCTGAAATCGGTGCCGGATGCCCTTAGCGCCAGCGGCGCCAGGGTGCGATCGTCGGTGCGCTCAAGCCCCTTCATCTCCCAATCGTCGATCCAGGCCGCAAACGGCTTTGCCGTGACGCCGGCCTGTCCGATCCCGCCGCGCGAAAACAGCTCGTTGAAGCGATGGGTGTCGGCGCGCGTCACCGCCGCATGTGCCATCCACACCTGTTGATTCGCCCAGCCTTCGCCCTTCGGCCCCGGCTGCGCCGCCTGGCGGAACAGCGTCCATTGCAGCCCGCACGCTGCGCCGCTGCTGTCGATGAGGTTTGCCGTGAGGTACCACCATTCGATGCGAAATTCCGGGTGCGGTCCGTGATCGGTGGGGAAGGCAAAGATTTTCCCCGGTGTCACCTTCGCAAAACCGTCCGCCGTCTCGCCGAGCCCGGCATAGCCTTGCGCACCCGCGCGGCGGGCAGCGACGAGCGCGGCGAAGCCGCCGGCGAAGGCGCGCCGCGAGATCCTCTCAGCGCTCATTGGCAAACACCTTCACGAGGTTCGCCGGCTGCATCCGCGCCAGCCGCACCATCGGCAGCAGCGCAGCAAGCAGCGAGGCAAACAGCGCGACCGCCACCAGCTCGACCAGCTGCAGCGGAAACACATGGAACGGCAGCCGCCAACCGAACGCCTTCACATTCACGATCGCGATCAGGCACCACGCCACCAGCAGCCCGAGCGGCACGGCCAAGAGCGAGGTGAACAGCGCCACCGACAGCGTCTTGGTCAGCTCGATCGCGGCAAGGCGCGGCCGCGTGATGCCGACCGCCCACAATGGTGCGAGTTGTGGCAGGCGGGAATTTGCCAGCGTCAACAGGCTGGTCAGCAGCGCAATGCCGGCGACGCCGAGCGTGAAGGCGTTCAGCGCTGACGTCACTGCAAAGGTGCGGTTGAAGATGCGGATCGATTCCGTCTTGACCGTCGCCTGGTCGGCGACGCTGCGGTCGTCGAGCGCAAATTGTTTCTGCAAAGCCGAGATCAGACCCGGAATCTTGTCGCGTGGGACGATGAGCCCGATCCGCGTCTGTGGCGTCTGCGGAAACTGCCGGATCAGCGCCGCGACATTGACCGCGAGCTGTCCCCTGGGGTTGCCGTAGTCGGCATAGATGCCGACGATGTCGAGCTCCCAGGTCCCGCCCGGCGCCGGCACCTCGACGACATCACCGACGCGAACGTTCAGGCGGCGGCTCAATTGCTCGCTGATGAAGGCGGCATTGCCGGGCACAAGCTGGGTCCAGGCGCGCGGCGCGGTTTCCAGCAGCGGCCAGCGTTCGCGATAGAGTGCGTGATCGGGCAGGCCGAGCAACTCCACCGGCTGCCCCTGAACCTGCGTCTCGGCGCGCCCGCCCGAGAGAACGGCCTGAACCTCATTGCGCTCCTTCAGCCAGTTCCGGATCGCAACGCCCTGCGCGTTGTCGGGCGCGCTGATGTAGACGTCGGCCGCGAGCCGCCCGTTGAGCCAGCCGATGAAGGTGCGGCTGAACGTTTCCACCATGGTGGACACCCCGACATTGACGGCGAGCGCCAGCAGCAGCGCCATCAGCGCCAGCGACAGCCCTGAGAGCTGCTGCCGGCTGTCCGCCCAGAACCACAGCGCGAGCGGCCGGCGCGCGGTGCGCTGGCCGATAAGCAGAATGATCTCGAGGAACGCGGGAAGTATCAGCGCCGCGCCCAGCATCAGCGCCGCCAGCACGCCGAAGCCTGCGACCAGCGATTGTCCGTAATGAAGCAGCAGCAGCGCGATCGCGAACACGGCACAGGCCGCGAGGCTTTGCAGGATCAGCCAGCGGCGCTGCCGCTGCTGCCAGGCATATGGCTGGGCGGTTGCCAGTACCGGCATTCTGACAGCCTTGACCAGGCTGGTCGCCGCCGCCACCAGCGCGCCGGCGATGCTGATGCCGATGCCGGCGAGCCACCACTCAGGCTGCAAGCTGAGCTGCCCCGGGATCTGCGCGCCATAGAGCCCGCGCAGCGACGCCGCGACATCGGGCAAGAGGGCTGCCGCGATGAAATAGCCGCAGACGAGCCCGATTAATCCTGCGACCAGCGCCAGCACCACCAGCTCGATCACGAGCACCGTGTTGACCAGTCGCGCCGAGGCGCCGCAGGCGCGCAAGGTTCGCAGCATCGGCAGCCGCTGCTCGAAGGCAAGACCCACGGCCGAATTGACGATGAAGAGGCCGACGAAGAACGACAACAGGCCGAACGCCGTGAGGTTGAGATGGAAACTGTCGGTGAGACGCTCCAGCTCGGTCTCCGCGTTCGGCTCGACCCGTTGCAGCCGGTCGCCGACGACGCTCGCCAGCGGCGCGGGCGTGCCCTTCGGCTTGCCGATCAGGAGCCGAGACACCTGATCCGGCTTGTTCAGCAGAAGCTGTGCCACGCCGATATCGACCACCAGCACGTCGGGTACGAGCTGTGGCTGCACATGCAGCGGCGGCAGCTTTGCGCCGTTGCTGATCGCCGGCGCTGCGCCCTCCTGCTCCTGCAAATCGGCCAGCGTCTCCCGCGCCACCAGCGTCCGGCCCGGCGGCGCGACGAAGCTGCTCAGATCCGAGGCGCCGAGCCGCGGCGCATTGCCGACATCGACCGGCAGCGTCACCGGCTCGATGCCGAGCAGGCGGACCGAGCGTCCGTTGATCTGGACGCGTCCCTCCAGCACCGGCGACACCGGCCAGCCGGCGCGGCGAAGCTTGACGAACAGCTCCTGCGGAAAGGTTGCCGCGTCAGGTGCGACCAGCATCGCGGTCCGCACGCCGCCGAACGTCGCCGCCGCGCGGTCATAGGCGTTGCGGGCCTGCTGGTTGATCGCCTGCACGCCGCTCCAGAGCGCGGTCGCGGCGATCAGCCCGATCAGGAGCGTTGCGAACTGCATCTTGTGCCGCCGCCAGTGGCTGAGGAGCACGGCGAGGACCCACAGCGCGCGCCTCATGCGATCCGTCCCGCATGCAAGGTGAGGTGGCGGTCGAGCGTCGCGGCCAGATGCAGGCTGTGCGTCACCATCAGGAAGCCGCAGCCGGTGCGCGCGACGAGATCGCGCGTCAGCGCCAGCACGTCCTCGGCGGTGGCCTCGTCGAGATTGCCGGTCGGCTCGTCCGCGAGCAGCAGCAGCGGTTTCGTCGCCAAGGCCCGGCCGATTGCGACCCGCTGCTGCTGGCCGCCCGATAATTGCTCTGGATAACGCTTGAGCAGGCCGTCGAGCCCGAGCCGCTCGATCAGCTCTTTCGACCAGGCCGCATCGTGCCGGCCGGCGATTCGTGCCTGAAAGGCGAGATTGTCGGCGACCGACAGGCTCGGGATCAGGTTGTACTGCTGGAACACCAGGCCGATCCGGTCGCGCCGAAGCTCCGCGCGCCCCGCGTCCGACAGCTTGGTGACCTCGGTGTCCTCCAGCCGGATCGTGCCGTCATCGGCGGCGTCGAGCCCGGCGATCAGGTGCAGCAGCGTGCTCTTGCCGCTGCCGGACTCGCCGGTCAGCGCGACGCGCTCGCCGGCCCTGAGGTCGAGGTCGACGCCGCGCAGCACGTGGACCGGTTCGCCGGCGGAGGAGAAGGTCTTGGAGAGGTTTCGGATGCTCAGCACGGGCCTGCCACTTTTTCGTCCACCTCTCCCATCGGGAGAGGTCGCGCCGGAGGCGCGGGTGAGGGGTTACGGTCTTTCAACAGGCCCGAGGTCCCTCACCCGATTTGCTGCGCAAATCGACCTCTCCCCGACGGGGAGAGGTGAGAATGCTGCGTAGCACACTTGCTGCGGAAATGCCGGGGTTGCGTTGCCGTCCGAGCCGTTGTTAGCTCGCAAGACGGCCAAATCAAAAGTGCCGAAAAAGAACATACGGGGAGAATGATGAGCGCTCAGGGAACGCCCGAATCGGCGGGCAGGACGGTGGGGGAATCCAGGGAAGTAACAAAGGCAGCGCCGAAGGGCGCCTGGACCGTCACGTTTCTCCTCTTTCTCTTCATGGTCGTGAACTTCGCCGACAAGATCGTCGTCGGTCTCGCCGGCGTGCCGATCATGACCGACATGAAGCTCGACGCCGAGCAATTTGGCCTGCTCGGCTCCTCGTTCTTCTTCCTGTTCTCGATCTCGGCCATCGTGGTCGGATTCATCGTCAACAAGGTGCCGACGCGCTGGGTGCTGCTGACCTTGGCGGTGATCTGGGCGCTGGCGCAGTTCCCGATGGTCGGCACCGTCTCCTTCACCACGCTGCTGATCTGCCGCATCGTGCTGGGTGCGGGCGAAGGCCCGGCCTTCTCGGTCGCCGCGCACGCGATCTACAAATGGTTCCCCGACGAGAAGCGCACGTTGCCGACCGCGATCCTGTCGCAGGGCTCGGCCTTCGGCGTCATCCTCGCCGTGCCGGCGCTGAACTGGGTCATCGTCAATCACTCCTGGCACTATGCTTTCGGCGCGCTCGGAATCGTCGGCCTGATGTGGGTTTGCGCCTGGCTGACGTTCGGCAAGGAAGGCCCGCTCGAGGACACGCAGGCTCTCGCCGCGACCGAGCCGAAGATCCCGTATTTTCAGCTCCTGACCTCGCGCACCTTCATCGGCTGCGTGGTCGCGACCTTCGGCGCCTATTGGGCGCTGTCGCTGGGCCTCACCTGGTTCACACCCTTCATCGTCAAGGGGCTCGGCTTCTCGCAGAGCCAGGCCGGCTTCGTCTCGATCCTGCCCTGGGTGTTCGGCGCCACGATCGTCATCCTCACCGGATGGATATCGCAGGTGATGATGGCGCGCGGCTACACCACGCGCATCTCGCGCGGCGTGCTCGGCTCGGTGCCGCTGATCCTCGGCGGCCTGATCCTGGCCACGATGCCGCATGTCACGGGCGCGGGCCTCCAGATCGCGGCGCTCGTCGTCGGCTCCGGTCTCTGCGGCGCGATCTACGTGGTCTGCCCGCCGATGCTCGGCGAGTTCACCCCGGCCTCGCAGCGCGGCGCCGTCATCGCCATCTACGGCGCGCTCTACACGCTCTCGGGCATCATCGCGCCCAGCGTCATGGGCACCGTGATCCAGCGCGCCGGCAACATGGTCGACGGTTACATGACCGGCTTCACCATCAACGCGGTGGTGATGGTCGGCTCCGGCGTCATCGGCCTGCTGTTGCTGTGGCCGAATACCGAAAAGGCCAGGCTGAGCCGTGGTGCAACTCCGCAGGGAGCGCCGCTGAAAGGCGCGGTGTCGCCGACGTAAGGCGGTCTCTCTTATCCTCCCCCTCCAGGGGAGGGTAAGCAACTCCCCGCCTAATTCATCCCCTGCGC
This sequence comes from Bradyrhizobium sp. GW821-FHT12B03, assembly GCF_058807535.1. NCBI lineage: Bacteria > Pseudomonadati > Pseudomonadota > Alphaproteobacteria > Hyphomicrobiales > Nitrobacteraceae > Bradyrhizobium > Bradyrhizobium sp. GW821-FHT12B03. The sequence goes on along the minus strand of NZ_JBXAQU010000004.1, from coordinate 323,168 downwards.
GCCCCGGATCAGCTTCCCTGGCCGGCGTCCCGTGGCCTCGCCGTGCCGCCGCGTCACCACGCCCGACACGACCGTCGCTTCATAGCCATCGACGTCCTGCAGCAGCCGTCGCCCGCCGACCGGCAGATCGTAATGCACCTTCGGCGGATGCAGATGCAGCCGGTCATAGTCGATCACGTTGACGTCAGCTTTGTAGCCCGGAGCAATAAGCCCGCGGTCGGCGAGGCCGACCGAGAGCGCGGTCTTGCGTGACTGCGCCGCGACCACGAACGGGATTGTGAGCTTTTCGCCGCGCGTGCGGTCGCGCGTCCAGTGCGTCAGCAGATAGGTCGGGAAGCTGGCGTCGCAGATGATGCCGCAATGCGCGCCGCCGTCGGACAGGCCAGGCACCGATTGCGGATCGATCAGCATCTCGCGCGTCGCATCGAGATTGCCGTCGGCATAGTTGAGGAACGGCACGTAGAGCATGCCGCGGCCTTCGTCCGACAGCATCGCGTCGTAGGCGAGCTCCTCGGGCCGCCGGCCCTGCTTGCGCGCCTGCGGACCCAGCGCGTTCTCCGGCGGCTGCTCGTAATCGGGGGGATCGCCGAGCAGGAACATCTTGTCGTAGTTGGGCCGGAAGAACAGCGGATCGTCGGTCGCGGTCGGCGTCTCGCTCAGGATCGCCCGGCGGACCTCCGGCTGATGCAGCCGCGCCAGCCGCTCCCGAAGCGGCAGATGCGCGATCGCCTTGTAGCTCGGATGAGTCTGGAACGGATTGCGCGACAGCTCCAGCCCGAGCAAGAGCCCAACGGGCCGCGCCGCGATCTGCGCGGTGATGGAGAGGCCGCGCCTCGCCGCCGCATTGATCTCGTCCAGCGTCTGGCGCCAGCGATTTGGCGCCTTGTCGTTCTGCGTGATCGAGAACGAGATCGGACATTTTGTGCTGTCTGCCACCTGCAGCATCATCGGCAGATCTTCGTGGAGCGTCGAGAGATCGAGCACGAATTGCAGCACGCTGCGGCCCTGCCGGTGCATCGCACCTGCTATCGCGGCGAGCTCGTCCTCGCCGGCCTTCAGCGTCGGCGTGAAATCGCCGGTCGAGGTGCGATGGTTGAGTGTGCGCGAGGTCGAGAAGCCGAGCGCGCCTGACCGCACCGCCTCGCCCGCGAGCTTGGCCATCGCCGCATTGTCCTCCGCGGTCGAGGGATCGCGGCGCGCGCCGCGCTCGCCCATCACATAGACGCGCAGCGCCGCATGCGGCAACTGCGCGCCGACATCGATGTCGAAATCGCGCTTCGACAGCCAGTCCATGTAATCCGGAAAGCTCTCCCAGGCCCAGGGAATGCCGGCGCTCAGGACAGGCTCGGGAATGTCCTCGACGCCTTCCATCAGCTGGATCAGGCGGGTGTGGTCGGCGGGCTTGCACGGCGCGAAGCCGACGCCGCAATTGCCCATGATCGCGGTGGTGACGCCGTTCTGCGAGGACGGCGTGATGTCCTGGCTCCAGGTGACCTGGCCGTCATAATGCGTGTGAACGTCGACGAAGCCCGGCGTCACCAGTTTTCCGCGCGCGTCGATTTCTTCGTTGCCGTTCGCTGAGACCTTCCCGACCTCGCTGATCCTGCCGCCGGTGATCGCGACATCAGCCTCGAACAGCTCGCCGCCGCTTCCGTCCGCGACCGTGCCGCCGCGGATCACGAGATCAGGGGTGCTCATGGCGTTTCTTCCCGTTTTGTTGTTTTGTTTCGTCGTCCCGGCCTTCGCCGGGACGACGATCGAATTTGTAGCTACGCCTTGCCCTGCGGCTTCCGTTCCGTGAACGGCGACAGCACCACGGTGGCCAGCATGAAGATCACGGAGGCGCCGAACACCCAGTGCGGCGCGCTCTGGTCCATGATCCAGCCGAACAGCAGCGGTGAGACGATGCCGCCGAGATTGAAGCCGGTGGAGACGATGCCGAAGGCGCGGCCGGCCGCGCCGGCGGGCGCGGCATTGCGTACCAGCATGTCCCGCGACGGCGCGATCACGCCGGAGAGGAAGCCTGCGGTCGCCATCGTGGCGGTCAAGGCCCAGCCCGGCAGCGTCACCAGCGCGATCAGCAGCACGATCATCGCGTTCGCGGCGAAGCAGGCCGCGGCGACATAGCCGTGGCGCTCGGTATGGTCGGCGAGGAAGCCGCCCGCGAGCACGCCCGCGGCGCTACAGCCGAGGAAGGCGGTCAGCGCGACGTTGGCGGTCGAATAGGACGTGCCGTAGCCGCTCATCAGCGCCACCACGCCGAAATTGTTGATGCCGGCGACCGACAGGCTGAGCAGCATGAACAGCGCGGTCAGCGTGATCAGCGCCGGGGTGATGACGGCCTGCTTCGGCGCGCTCTTCTGACCGGGCTTCTTCTTGTGCGCGCCGGCCTCCGGGATGCTCATGGCGAGCAACAGCAGTGCCACCAGAATCGCGATCGCGCCCGAGGCGATCAGCGCGCCGACGCCGCCGGACACCGTGACGAGTGCCGCAACAATCGCCGGCGTCACCGCGCCGCCGAGATAGCCGGCAAAGGTGTGAACGGAGAAGGCGCGGCCCATCCGTGCCTCGTCCATGTGCTCGGCGAGGATCGCATAGTCGGCGGGGTGATAGACGCTGTTGGCCAGCCCGAGCAGCACGGCGCAGGCGATCAGCGAGGCGTAGCTCAGATGCAGCCCGAGCAGGATCAGCGCGAGGCCGCCCAGCGTGAGCCCGACCAGCAGGATCTTCCGTGCGCCAAAATGGTCGACGAGATAGCCGGTCGGCGCCTGCGTCAGGCCGGAGACGACGGCAAGGGTGGTCAGCGCGAAGCCGAGCTCGACATAGCCGACGCCGAGACGGTCCTTCAGGAACGGGAACAGCATCGGCAGGACCAGCAGATGGAAATGGCTGACCCAATGCGCGATCGAGATTCCCGTCAGCGTGCGCAGCGCGCTGTCCGCCTTGCCTTGTTGCGGTGCGGCGAGAACGTCGACCATTGCAGTATCGTTTCACTCCCGAGGGACGCGCAAACTATCGGGCAGAGCGGTTATTTGTCCATGAACGCAGGCGCATGGCAGGTAGCGCGGGGTGAGCTCTTTCGCCGGGACGTCGGCGGAATTTGAAGCGCGAGCGAGTGCTTGAATCGCCCGTCGCCAACCGCCCTCACAACGGCTCGTCATCGGGATCGTAGCGGTCGCGCTTCGGTGTTGCGATGTCGCCGTCTTCGTAATCGTCGTCGTCGACATCGTGCGTTGGCTGCGGCTTCTTTGCCTTCTCGTCCGCTTGCTTCTCGCTGTCGGGTTTGGGCGGCGCGCCCGGCTTGGCGGTCTTGTTGGCTGTCTTGTTGGCTGTCTTGGCCATGACTGTTCCAGGATGGTGATGCTGCATCCGATCCTAGTCGCAATAGATGTGCGGCGCCTGACTTATCTCAAGGGCTGCGACGAGGCTGTCAGTGCACGACCGGTCCGCCCGCCTTCTTCCAGGCATCGATGCCGCCGGCAATATGGGCGGTATTGGCAAGGCCTGCTTCCTTCGCCGCCGCGACCGCCATCGCCGAGCGCTCGCCGAAGGCGCAGAAGAACACGATGCGGCGGCCGGTGGCGGCCGCGACCTCGCGCAGCATGCCGCCGGGCTTCAGGCTCTCCTCGACGGACGGATAGGGCGTGTGCAGCGCGCCTTCGAGGGTGCCGTGCTTCATCCGCTCATTGCTCTCGCGCAGATCGACCAGGAGAATGTCGGGCCGACCAAGCGAGCGGATCGCCTCGCTAACGCTCAGCGCGCGGCCCTCCTTCTCCAGCTCTTCCTGATGCAGGCCGACCCGCATGTTGGCGGGCACCGCCACGTCCATCATCTTCGGATTGGGCAGCTTCAAATTGGCCATCAGCTCGATATATTCGTCGACCGAGCGCACCTGGAGCCGCGGATTGTAGCGCCTCTCCTCGCCGATGGTGGAGACGGTGTCGCCCTTGTAGTCATGCGCGGGGAAGACCATCGTCTCGTCCGGCAGCTTGAGCAGGCGGTTGAAGATCGAATCGTACTGCGCGCGTGAAGAACCGTTCTGGAAATCGGTACGGCCGGTGCCCCGGATCAGCAGCGTGTCGCCGGTGAAGACGCGATCGCCCATCAGGTAGGAATAGGAATCGTCGGTGTGGCCGGGCGTGTACATCACGTCGAGCGACAGCCCCTCGATCGTTACCTTGTCGCCGTCCGCGACCCGCATGGCCACGACGTCGGCCTTGGTCTGGTCGCCCATCACGGTCATGCAATGGGTGCGGTCGCGCAGCTCGCCGAGGCCGGTGACGTGGTCGGCATGAAGGTGCGTGTCGACAGCCTTGACCAGCTTGAGGTCGAGCTCGCGCAGCAATTGGCAGTAGCGATCGACCTTCTCCAGCACGGGATCGAGGATCAACGCCTCGCCGCCGGGGCGGCTGGCAAGGACGTAGCTATAGGTGCCCGAAACACTGTCGAAGAGCTGGCGGAAGATCATGGCAAGACCCGGCGCGGAACTTGGTTTCGAGGATTATACTACAAATCGGACCATAAAGAGAAGCAAGCTACTGCCAAGACAGGAGGACTTAGAAGATTTTTATTGCGCGGGATGGGGCTGTGGGCTCGCCCACACCGCTGTCATCGCCCGCGAAGGCGGGCGATCCGGTATCCCAGAGGCGTTGATGAGTACGGGAGGGGCTGCGGCGTACTGGATTCCCCGCTTCCGCGGGGAATGACACCGGCTGCGGCGCGGCGACGTGCCGCGAGCTGATAGCTGCTGCCTCTGCAGCCGGACCCCTATCCCGCAATCCCCGGATTGCCGTCGACGCCATTCAGCGTGACGCCGGAGCCGAGCCGCTCCTGAAACATTCGGCCCGAGCGCAGATATTTGCCGACGACCTCCCACACGGGGGCACCTTGCTGGCCGTTGACCGAGGCCCAGCCCGCGACCTTGTAGCGGTGGTTGGCGCTGACCGCCTTGCCGCCATTGAGCCTCAGCTCCGAGATGCGGCTGCCGATCGCTCCTGCCGGCGTGCAGGTGTAGCCGAGGCCGCCGGCGCGCACCATGTCGCCGCCCTGCTGGTAATAGGGATCGGCGTTGAAGAGATTGTCGCAGATGTCCTCCAGCACGTCCTTGATCTGGGCGCCGGTCATCTCCTGCACATAGGTCTCGGGATAGCTGATCGCGGTTTCCGCGAGCACATCCTCCATGGTCAGCGCCTGGCCCGATAGCGCGGTGACACCCCAGCGGAAGCCCGGCGACAGCGCGATCTCGGCATCGAGCTCGCTCCGTAGCGCGGTGCAGATCAATTCGTCGACGGGGCCGGAGAAATTGCCGCGGCGATAGAGCAGCCGGTCCGGCGTTGCGATCTTCTCCGACCAATCGGCCACGTGCGGCGCGCGAACCCGACCGATCAGCTCGGCCATACCAGGATCGGCCTTCAGCAACTCCGAATAGACCGGCAGCAGATGATATCTGACGTCGCTGACCTTGCCCTTGTCGAGCGCGAGATCGAGCACCCCCAGGAATTTTCCGTTGGAGCCGGCATTGGTGACGAGCGTCGTGCCGCCGGCGTTCTTCACTGGCATAGGCTGCGGCACGGCGTCATGGGTGTGGCCGCCGAGGATGACGTCGATGCCGGTGACGCGGCTTGCGAGCTTGAGGTCGACGTCGATGCCGTTATGCGACAGCAGGACGACGGCATCGACCTTGTCGGTGCCGCGCAGGGAATCGACATGCTTCTGAAGTTCTTCCTCGCGGATGCCGAAGGTCCAGTCCGGCGTGAATCGCTTGGGATGCGCGATCGGCACGTAGGGAAAGGCCTGGCCGACGATCGCGACGCGATGGCCGCCGAGCTCCTTGATCAAAGAGGGCTTGAAGACGCGCCCCGTCGCCTTGTCGAAGGCGGGGGCGTCATTGAACGCGGCCTCCTCGGTCAGGAAGACGTTCTGCGCCAGAAACTCGCCCTTGAAGCGCTCGAGATTGTCGCGCAGCGCCTGCTCGCCATAGGTGAATTCCCAATGCCCGGTCATCGCCTCGATGCCGAGCAAATTGGCGACTTCGACCATGTCGCGGCCCTGCATGACGTTGGCAAGCCCCGTGCCCTGCCAGAGGTCGCCGCCGTCGACGAGCAGCGAATCTCTTTCGCCGACATCGCCGCGCAAGCGATCGACCAGCGTCTTCAGGTGGGCGAAGCCGCCGAGCTTGCCGAAGCGGCCTGCGGACTTCTCGAACTCGAAGCAGGTAAAGGCATAGGCGTCGGCGCTGTCGGGCCGGATGCCGAACCGCTCCAGGAAGGCGCGCCCCACCAGGTGCGGCGGCCGTCCCGCCATCTCGCCGATGCCGATATTGACGCTGGGCTCGCGGAAATAGACCGGGTTGAGCTGCGCATGCGTGTCGGTGAGGTGCAGGATGCGCGCATTGCCGAAACGTTCGAGGTCATAGACGCTCGCCGCTTCAGCGCCGCGCGCCAGCCGCGGCAGGCTGAGCGATGCTGCGACAACGCCTGCACTCTTCAGGAAATCACGGCGGCGGATCGCCATCCAGAATCCTCCGCGCCTCATCGGCAGTTCAACTGAGGTCCAGTCTAGCGGATTTCCATCGCCTTCCAGGCCTCTTTTTCGGACGTGGCCTGGAAGATCGACGCCTTCGCCAGCGCCTCGGCCTCTTTCGCTGCGGCCACGGCGCGATCGAAATCGCCGCCATCGGCCGCCTTCTTCGCCGCCGCCAGCGCAGATACGGTCACGGTCCACTGATTGCGCATGCCGGATGCCTCCCTGGAGGCGGTCTCGGCCGCGGCATAGGCCGCCTTGTAATCCGCCTCATTTGCCGCGCGCGCCGCTGGCGCGAGGCTCAGGGCAAGCAGAATGGCGAGAGGAAGTGACCGCTTCATGGCCGCGCTCCCGGTCCGGAAATCGGCAGCCCGTTGGCGACATAGGACAGGAAGTATTCGACGTCGCGGTATTCGTCCGCCTGCGGCTCCAGCGGGACCGCACGGGTCTGGCTGTTGCAGGTGACGAAGCGGCGGCTGGTCGTGCCCATGCCGCTCCATTCGGAGCGGTAGATCGGCATCGCGTTCACAATGCCGAGCGCCGGCGCCAGGATTTCGGCGCGGATGCGCTCGCCCGGGCTCTGCACATGGCAGCTCGCGCAGGAGAAATTCATCTGGCCGCGGCGGGTGTAGAAATAGCGCTTGCCGTTCTCGAACGCGGCGAGTGCCCGCGGATCGTCGGGAATCCTGATGTCCATCGGCTTGCCGCGCGAGGTGAACGCCATGTAGGCGGTCAGCGAAGCCATCTCGTCCTTGACGTAGGAATAGGGCGCCTCGCCATTGGCCTCGCGGCAGCGATTGAGCGCGAGCTCCAGCGTGACGACCTTGCCTTCCTTCTCGTCGAAGTAGGGATAGTTCTGGCGAATGCCGATGCCGCCGTTCGGGAAGCAGTCGGCGTAGGTCTTGCCGTTCTTGAACGGGGTGGCGAACATCTCCTTGCCGGCATCGAGCGCGAACTCGTAAGGCGGGAATTCCTCCTTCTCCTGCCACTGCCGCTTCATGTCCTCGTTCATGGAATAAGGACCGTTGACGAAGTCCTCCCGCTTCACGTTCGGAAACTTCTGGAAGAAGAAGTTCTGGAACGCCTTTGCATCGGCGACGGGATCGATCTTGTCGGCCGCGACCACGCGTGGAGAGCCGAGGGCGAACGCGACGAGCGCGGCGCTGAGCGAGCCAAGCAAGAGAGCGGAGCGGGCCTTCATCACGAAATCTTCGCGGTGGTCGCGTCCGATCCGCCCTTGTTGTCGGTCCAGGAGATCTTGATGTCGTCGCCCTTCTTGGCGCCCTTGAAGCTGAACTTGACGTAGGGGTCCTTGGAGACCGCGGTGCCCCAATCGGCGACGAAGACGTCCTTTCCGTTACATTCGAACTTCAGCTGCTGGATGAAATGCGCCGGGATCACCTCGCCCTTGGAATCCTTGACCAGGCCGGTGTCCATGGGGTGCTGGATCAGCGCCTGCACCTCGGTGATGTCGCCGTTGGATGTTGCGCGCACGCGAATGCTGGATGCCATGTCGATCTCCTTAGCCGCCGCAGCCGCCGACGGTGACCTTGACTTCCTTGGTCGCGCTGTAGAGCTTGCCGTCGGCTTCCACGATCGCGGTCAATTTGGTGGTCTTGGCCATCTTCAGCCGGTTGGCGACGCTGGGCAGCGTGCCGTCGGGAATCCTGTAGGAGGCGGCGAGCGCGTTCGGGTTCTCGGCCACGAAGAACGAGATCGAAGTCACCTTCTCCAGCGTCGTCGTCACCGAGATCGGCACCACGCCGCCATTCTCGGCGATCTCCGGCGCATCCAGCTTGACCTTGTCGGAGGGCTCGGCGGTCTTGCCGTAGAGCGCCTTGATCGCGTCCGCCTCGTTCTTCAGCTTGAACGCCTCTTCCGGATATTTGTCGTTGGCCGCGGCGACCGCGGGAGCCGCGCCGAACGGCAGATTGCCGAGGCCGAGCAGCGCGACGGAGGCCGCGCCCTGAAGGATCAGGCGCCGCGTCGGACGAGGGCCGGTGCGTGTGGTCATCAGAGGTCTCCTGGACGGTCTCTTGGCGTGCCTGAAGTCACAGGGTTTGCAGGAAATCAACGATCGCGCTGATCTCCTGGTCGGTCAAAATCCGGTTACGGCCGAACGGCGGCATCATGGTCTGCGGATTGCGCTTGGTCTCGTCGAAGATGATCGCGACCAGCTCGTTGCGATCGGGGTATTTCGTCTTGAGGTCCTTCAACTCCGGGCCGATCGTTCCCGGCAGGTCACCGCCCTTGATGACGTGGCAGGTCAGGCAATTGCCCTTGCCACGGTCGAAGGCGAGCTTCTGGCCCTCAGTCACGGCGAATTGTGCCCGCGCCGGGCTCACGACGAAGCCGGCCAGGAAGGCCAGCGCGAGGAGCAGGGCGGGCTTGCAAGGCAGAGCGGTCAAGGCGACATTCCGAGGCGTTGTATCGGGTCTTGTTCGCGGAAATGGACGTGTTCCAAAGCACAAAGGGCACGTCCTGACAATCAAGACTATGCACGCGGCAAAATGGAGCTAATATCTTCCGCATTGCAACTAAAGAGATTATCTGTTCGGCCGATTTGGCTCGTGGGTGCGGGCCGGCTGTTTCGAGGGCGTTTGGGCGCTCATCCCGTTTTCATCGTGTTCTCGTTTTTTCAAGGGGACGTCACTTGGCTGACTATGTCGTCGAATTCGGCAGGGACGGTGGACGAGTCGAGCCCGACGGGCGGCTCGACGCACCGGCCTTCCATCGCAATCACGAGCCGCTCTGGGCGGCTCTGGAGAAGCATCTCGCAGGCCGCACCGGCAACGTGGTCGAGGTCGGCAGCGGAACCGGCCAGCACGTGGTCTATTTCGCGAAGCACACGCCCGGCCTGATCTGGTGGCCGAGCGACCTCAACCAGCGGCATGTGAAAAGCATCGAGGCCTGGCGCGTTCATTCGGGCCTGCAAAACGTCCGCTCTCCCCTGCGGATCGATCTGACCGATCCCGACTGGTGTCCGGAGATGAAGAGCGGCCAGGCGCCGACCAGTCTCGCCGCTGTGTTCTGCGCCAACGTCATCCACATCGCGCCGTGGACCGTGGCCGAAGGCCTGTTCGCCGGCACCGGCCGCTATCTGCGGGCCGACGGCAAACTGTTTCTGTACGGCCCGTTCAAGCGCGACGGCAGGCACACCGCGCTCAGCAACGCCGTATTCGACACCTCCTTGCGCGAAGGCAATCCCGACTGGGGCGTGCGCGACATCGGCGATGTCGAGACGCTCGCGCGCGGCGCAGGCCTCGGCCTGGTCGATACGATCGAGATGCCCGCGAACAATCTCACGCTGGTGTTTGCGCGAGGTTGATGCGCCGCTGACGTAGGTCTGGGTGCGCGCCAAGAAGGCGGTGCGCTCCCTCCCCCGCTTGCGGGGGAGGGGTGGGGAGAGGGTGCTTCCGCAATCGAGAACTCCCAAGAGGAGAAAGCCCTTACCCGGCGCTACGCGCCGACCTCTCCCGCAAGCGGGAGAGGTGAGCTGCACCGATCAAATCAACGTCAGACCTCGCCGTCCCGCCAGCCGATCTTCTCCTGCAAGAACCGGAAGCCCAGCACCTCGAAGCCGGCGCGCTCCTTGTTGTCCTTGCCGTAGCCGTGGCCGCCGGCTTCCGGCTCGTAGAACCAGGCCTCATAGCCCATGGCCTGGAGCTTTGCCGCCATCTTGCGGGCGTGGCCGGGATGGACGCGGTCGTCGCGCCGTGTGGTGGCGATCAGGATCGGCGGATAGGGCTGGCCGGGTTTGGCGTTGTGATAGGCGGAGTAGGTCTTCAGCCATTCCCACTCCTCGGGCTTGTCGGGGTCGCCATATTCCGCGATCCAGCTCGCGCCCGCGAGCAGTTTTGTGTAGCGGCGCATGTCGATCAGCGGGATGGTGCAGAACAGCGCGCCGAAACGCTCGGGGTAGCGCACCAGCATGTTGGTGATGAGGATGCCGCCGTTCGAGCCGCCTTGTGCGGCGATGCGCTTTGCGCTCGTCACGCCGCGGCGGACGAGATCGGCGGCGACGGCGGCGAAATCGTCATGGGACAGCTTCTTGCCGGCGAGCCGGCCGGCATCGTGCCAGCGCGTGCCGAACTCGCCGCCGCCGCGCAAATTCGCTTGCACAATGGTGCCGCCGCGCTCCAGCCACAGCTTGCCGAGCGAGGCGTTGTAATACGGCTTCACCGCGAGGGCGAAGCCGCCATAGGCGCTCATATAGACCGGTGCATCGCCGGTCTCGCCGGCGGGGCCGGTCTGCACATAGGGAATGCGCTCGCCGTCAATCGAGATCGCCTCGTGCTGCGTCACCACGAGACCATCCGCGATGAACGTCTTCGGCGCCTGCTTCAGCACGGTCGGGCTTGCGACGCCGCGTTCGATCAACAGCAGCGAGGGCGGCGTCAGCGGATCCTGCACATTGGCGAGCAAATCGCCATTGCTCTCGGAGGCATGACGATCGAGCGGCCAGATGTCGACGACGCCGATCTGCGGGAGACCGGGAAGTGTCTCGCGGCTCCAACCCGTGGCGGATGGCGTGCAGATCTCGAAGTGCGGCTTGAGCTCGTCGAGGATCGACAGCACCAGTCTGCCGGCGACCCAGAACAGGCCTTGCAGCGCGCGCCGCGGCGCCGGCTCGAACAGGACAGCAAAATCGCGGCTGCCTGCGAGGAACGCCGAGAGCGAGATGCCGAGCACCGTGTCGGTCGCAAAGGTTCGCCCGTCGACCGACCAGTCCTTGCGCAGCTTGATCGCGAACCAGTCGCCATGCGCCTGCATCCAGACGCCGGTCGGCAGATCGAGCTTCGTCATCGCACCGGCCGCATCGCGCAGCCGGATCGCGTGATTGAAGAAGTCGATCTGGTCGACGATCCAGACCCGCGGCGCAGGTCCGGTGTCGTCGCTCATTCCATAGATCACCATGTGATCGGCCGTGGTCTCGATGATCACCTCTGCTTGATCGACAGGCTGGCCGCGCCGCCACAACCGCACGGTTCGTGCATAGCCGGAGCTCGTCGCCATGCCCTCGCCATGGGCGCTCGACAGCAGCAGCGTGTCGGCATCGAGCCAGTCGGCGCCGCCCTTGGCTTCCGGCAGCGTGAATCCGTCTGCGACAAAATTCTTCGTGGCGAGGTCGAACTCGCGCAAGGTCACGGCGTCGCTGCCGCCGCGCGACAGGCTCAGGATCGCCCGTGAGCTGCCGGGCATCGTGGCGATCCCGCTCAGCAACCAGTCCTCGCCTTCGCTTCTGGCAAGCTGGTCGATGTCCAGCATGATCTCCCACGCCGGATCGGGTTTGCGAAACTCCGCCAGCGTGGTTCGCCGCCACAGGCCGCGCGGGTTGGTGGCGTCCTTCCAGAGATTGTGCAGGTCGTTGCCGCGCCGGCTGACATAGGGGATGTTGTCGGGACGATCGTAGATCGCCGCGAGGATGTCGCGGTCGCGCTCGTAGCTCGTCCCGCCGAATGCGCTGAGCGTCAGGCTGTTCTGCCGCTCCACGAAATCGAGCGCCTGCCTGCCTTCGATTTCTTCCAGCCACAGCCAGGGATCGTCGTCGGGAGCTTGAAGCGTGGGCCTGTCGTCAACGGACATGAGCGAAACTCCTGATTAACGAAGCCGTGGCGATCGCGGCGGATAGGATTTGATCGAGCGCAAGCCGTCAAGGGCGCGTCCCATTATAGTCCGCGCGATTGCGTCCGCGGCATGGCCCGCGCCCGTTTGCGCCGGTTGCCCGCCCTCCCGCACCCCTCCATAGTGCCGGGAATCATCAAGGCCCTTGTGAGCCCCTTGGGGCGGAAATGCCGATGCTAGACGTGACTTCGACCCATGAGATCGCCGCCGACGCCCGCGTGCGTGCCAATGTGGTGCGCCTTGCTGCCGCGCAGGCGCTGACCGGCGCCAATTCGGCTGTCATCTTCGCCACCGGTGCGATCGTCGGCGCCACGCTCGCACCCGACATGTCGTTCGCGACCGTGCCGATCTCGATGTATGTGGTGGGCCTTGCCGCCGGGACGCTGCCAACCGGCGCGATCTCGCGCCGCTTCGGCCGTCGCGTCGCCTTCGTCATCGGCACCGGATTGGGCGCGCTCACCGGCCTGCTCGGCTCGTTCGCGATCCTGCGCGGCTCGTTCGCGCTGTTCTGCGTCGCGACCTTCCTCGGCGGTCTCTACGGCGCCGTGGCGCAATCCTATCGCTTCGCCGCGGCCGATGGCGCCAGCGCGGCGTATCGGCCGAAAGCCGTGTCCTGGGTGATGGCGGGCGGCGTGTTCGCCGGCGTGCTCGGTCCGCAGCTCGTGCAATGGACCATGGATGTCTGGCAGCCCTATCTGTTCGCCTTCAGCTTCCTGGTGCAGGCCGCGGTGGCGCTGGTCGCCATGGGCATCGTCGCCGGCGTCGACATGCCCAAGCCCGCGCCGGCCGATCTGCATGGTGGCCGGCCGCTCGTCACGATCGTGACCCAGCCGCGCTTCATCGCAGCGGCGCTGTGCGGCGTCATCTCCTATCCCATGATGAATCTGGTGATGACCTCGGCGCCGCTCGCCATGAAGCTGTGCGGCCTCAGCGTCAGCGATTCCAATTTCGGCATTCAATGGCACATCGTCGCGATGTACGGCCCGAGCTTCTTCACTGGCGCGCTGATCGCCCGCTTCGGTGCACCGAGAATCGTCGCCGCCGGCCTGCTGCTCGAGGCCGTCGCCGCCACCATCGGTCTCTCCGGCATCACCGCGATGCATTTCTGGGCCACGCTGGTCGTGCTCGGTGTCGGCTGGAATTTCTCCTTCATCGGCGCCTCGGCCCTGGTGCTGGAGACGCACCGGCCGCAGGAGCGCAACAAGGTGCAGGCCTTCAACGATTTCCTGGTGTTCGGCATGATGGCGATCGGCTCGTTCTCCTCGGGGCAGTTGCTCGCCAATTACGGCTGGTCCGCGGTGAACATGGTGGTGTTCCCGCCGGTCGTGCTCGGTCTTGCCGTGCTCTCGCTGGTCTCCTGGGCGCGCCGCCGCAAGGCGCGGCTGGAGGCGGCCATGGGCGAGTTCCCGGACGCGGTCTAGGTTGGCAGGAGGCTGTCAGCAACGTTGATACTTCGATCCAGGTCGAAGTGATTTTCGGATGCGAGTTATTAGTTGATGCGTCATGGCCGGGCTCGTCCCGGCCATCCACGTCTTGGGCACGGATCGAAGAACGTGGATGGCCGGGCATAGGCGAGCGGAAGCGACGCCGTCCTTCGGACGGCTATGCCCGGGCATGACGGAGTAAGCAGTATGCTCGACAATCCTCGGCCCAGCGCTCCCATAGACGAATCCTCGCTCCGTTACGAAGGCTGGCGCATCGTCGCGGTGTGCTTCCTGCTCGCGACCTTCGGCTGGGGGTTAGGCTTCTACGGCCAGAGCGTCTATGTCGCCGAGCTTCAGCGCGCGCGGGGCTGGCCGGCCTCGCTGATCTCTTCGGGCACGACGTTCTTCTACCTGTTCGGCGCGCTGCTGGTCGTCTTCGTCGGCGAAGCCGTCAGGAAATACGGCCCGCGGCTCTGCCTGATTGCGGGCACGCTGGCGATGGCGGCCGCCGCTGTCGCGATCGGCGCGGTGCGCGAGCCCTGGCAGCTTTATCTTGCCGATGCCGTGCTCGCCTTCGGCTGGGCCGGCACCAGCCTCGCGATGATCACCAACACGATCAGCCTGTGGTTCGACCAGAAGCGCGGCATGGCGATCAGCCTCGCGCTGAACGGTGCCAGCTTCGGCGGCATCGTCGGCGTGCCGCTGCTGGTCATGATGATCAGCCATATCGGCTTCGGAAACGCGATGTTCGCGACATCAGGCGCCATGCTGGTGCTGCTGGTGCCGGTGATCCTCCTTGTCGTCGGCCGGCCGCCCGATCTTCACGGCTGGCACGCGGCGACGAAGGCAAGGCCGCAATCATCGGCGCAGATCCGGGCATGGGCGCTGCGCGACGTCGGCTTCCTCACCGTGACGATTGCTTTTGCTTTGGTGCTGTTCGCGCAAGTCGGCTTCATCGTCCACCTGATCTCGTTCCTCGATCCCGTGATCGGCCGCGAGCGCGCCGCGGTGGCGGTCGCGGTGCTGACGGCGATGGCGGTGGTCGGCCGGGTGCTGTTCTCGATGGTGATCGATCGCCTCAACCAGCGCCTCGCCTCGGCGCTGTCGTTCCTGAGCCAGGCCGGCGCGCTTCTTGTCGTGATCAATCTGCACAACGACTCCGTGCTGATCGCAGCCTGCGCCGTGTTCGGCTTCTCGGTCGGCAACCTCATCACGCTGCCCTCGCTGATCGTGCAGCGGGAGTTCGATTCAGCCTCGTTCGGCGTGCTGATCAGCCTGAACACCGCGATCAACCAGGTGACCTACGCGTTCGGGCCCGGCGTCGTCGGGGCCTTGCGCGATTTTTCCGGCGGGTACGCGCTGCCGTTCTATCTCTGCATCGCGCTGGAGGTGGCGGCCGCGGCGCTGATCATGGTGCGGGGGAAGCCACGGGCGAAGCTCTCGTAGGGTGGGCAAAGCGAAGCGTGCCCACGACCTGTATCCGGCTCACACCTCGCGCTGCTTCAACAACCCCTCGACATCCAGCCGCTTCGTGACCATCGCCAGCTTGCCATCCGGCCCGAACGGCCATTGCTCCCTGGGCCGGTCCCAATACAGCTCCACGCCATTCTGGTCGGGATCGCGCAAATACAGCGCCTCGCTAACGCCGTGGTCACTCGCGCCATCCAGCGCAATGCCGGCCGAGAGCACGCGATGCAACGCATCCCCGAGCGCGGGGCGCGTCGGATAGAGGATCGCCGTGTGGAACAGCCCCGTCGTGCCGGGCGGCGGCGGCGAGCCGCCCTTGCTTTCCCAGGTGTTGAGCCCGATGTGGTGATGGTAGCCGCCGGCCGAGATGAAGGCCGCGCCCGAGCCCATCCGCTGCATCAGCTCGAAGCCGAGCACGCCGCAATAGAAGCCGAGCGCGCGGTCGAGATCGGCGACCTTGAGATGGACGTGGCCGATCCTTGTGCCGGCATGGACGGCTTGGTTTTGCGACATGGGAATGCTCCGTTGATCAACCCCACATAGGCCCGGCTCCGGGACAGTGCTACTGGCCTATCCCGAAACCCATCGTTTCCGAACAGGAAACTAAGTAAGCTCCGGCACCTCGCCCTCGGGCAGCTCGAACTCAAAGGTGTTCAGCGTCATCGACACCAGCGTGTAGTAGCCGCACAGCCCGATCACCTCGACCACGCCGCGCTCGCCGAGCAGCTTCACTGCCTCGTCATAGAGGCCCTTCTCGACGCCGTGGCCCTCGTGCAGCGACTTCGCGACGTCGTAGATCATTTTGCCCTTGGGATCGTCGAACTCGGGCGTGCGGCGGTCGCGGATCGCCTCGATGATTTTCGGGTCCATGCCGCCGGCAAGCGCCAGGCGCTTGTGCGCGTACCATTCGTAATGCGCGGTCCAGTGCCGCGCCGTCACCAGGATCGCGATCTCCGAGAGCTTTGCCGGGAAGATCGTGTCGTAGCGCAGCACTTCGCCGAGCCGCGTGGCGTGTCGCGCCATGTCGGGACTGTTGAGCCAGGCCATCATCGGCGCCGGCGGCTTGCCGCGCTTGCCGGCAATCGACTCGTCATAGGTCTGCCGCTGGCTCTCGTTCATTTCGCCAGGCGAAAGAAGCTTCAGGCGCATTCTCGTTTCCTCTTTGTTTTCAAGCACCGTCGTCGCTCCGACTATAGCCGAATGCAGCGCCACGGAAGTGGTTGAATTCCACGAGGCGATGGCCCAGAGTCCGCGGCAACAAGTCGATTTTGAGTGATGGAAACGACCAATGACTGACTCTAAAACCAGCGAGACTGAGACCGCCGATCTCGAACAATTCCGCGCTGAGACGCGCGCCTGGCTGGAAGCCAATTGCCCGCCGGAAATGCGCAAGCCCGCGACGTCGGATGCCGACGTGTTCTGGGGCGGGCGCAACGCAAAATTCGCCTCCGAGCCGCAGCGCGTCTGGTTCGAGCGCATGCGCGACAAGGGCTGGACCGTGCCGGATTGGCCGAAGGAGTATGGCGGCGGTGGATTGAGCGCGGCCGAGCACAAGGTGCTGCGCGCTGAGATGGCCAGGATGGGCGCGCGTCCGCCGCTGTCGAGTTTTGGCATCTGGATGCTCGGGCCGGCGCTTTTGAAATACGGCAACGAGGCGCAGAAGAAGGAGCATCTGCCAAAGATCGCGGCGGGCCTGATCCGCTGGTGCCAGGGCTATTCCGAGCCGAACGCCGGCTCGGATCTCGCTTCGCTCCAGACCCGTGCCGAGAGCGACGGCGACGATTTCGTCATCACCGGCCAGAAGATCTGGACCTCCTACGCCAACTACGCCGACTGGATCTTCTGCCTCGTGCGCACCGATCCCGCGGCGAAGAAGCACGACGGCATCAGCTTCATCCTGTTCGACATGACCTCGAAGGGCGTGACGACCAAGCCGATCCTGCTGATCTCAGGCTACTCGCCGTTCTGCGAAACCTTCTTCGACAATGTCCGCGTGCCGAAATCGCATGTCGTCGGCACCGTCAACCGCGGCTGGGACGTCGCGAAATATCTCCTCCAGCACGAGCGCGCGATGATCTCCGGCATGGGCGAGCGCGGCGTCGGCCGCCCGCTCGGCCAGATCGCGGCCGACTCGGTCGGGTCAGATACGCAAGGCAAGCTCGACGATGCGATGCTGCGTGGCAAGATCGCCAGCTTCGACGTCGATGAAGCCGCCCTCGCGGCTTGCGCCGAGCGCGCCGTCGATCTCGCCAAGGCGGGGCAGGCGCATCCGGCGTTCTCGTCGGCGATGAAATATTACGGCACGGAACTCAACAAGCGCCGCTACGAGATCCTGATGTCGGCCGGCGGCGTCGATTCGCTGGAATGGGAGAGCGAGCGCTCGAGGCAGGGTGCGCGCCCGCGCGCCTGGCTGCGCACCAAGGCCAACTCGATCGAAGGCGGCACCAGCGAAGTGATGCTCGGCATCGTCGCCAAGCGCATTCTCGATCTGCCGGGGGCCTAGCAAGAGTCCTCATCCTGAGGAGCGGCCGTCAGGCCGCGTCTTGCAGGAAGGCCTCGTGGTTCGGGACGGCGCTCCGCGCCTCCTCACCATGAAGGTCAGCACCGAATCCAGTCGAACAGAACTTTGTTGGAACCCACCATGGCCCTCGTCCTCACCGAAGAACAATCGATGCTCCGCGACAGCGCACGCGGGCTGATCAGCGACAAGGCGCCGGTGTCGCACCTGCGTCACTTGCGCGACTCCAAGGACCCCACCGGCTTCTCCAAGGAGTTCTGGCATTCCTTCGCCGAGATGGGCTTTGCCGGCCTGCTGGTGCCGGAAGAGTTCGGCGGCAGCGGCCTCGGCTTCATGGAAGCCGGCGTGGTCATGGAGGAGATCGGCCGCACCCTGATGCCCTCGCCCTTCCTCGCCACCAGCGTGGTCGCGGCCTCCGCGCTGAACCGCGGCGGCAACGCCGCGCAGAAGTCGGAGTTCTTGCCGAAGATTTCGAACGGCTCGCTGCTGGCGACGCTCGCGGTCGATGAGGGCGCAAAACATCGTCCGCTTCAGACCAACTTGCAGGCCGTGCGGTCGGGCAACGGCTTCAAGCTCTCGGGTGCCAAGGCGCTGGTGGTGGACGGCCACGTCGCCGATCTCTTCATCGTTGCCGCGCGCACCGCGGGCGCGGCCGGCGAGCGTGACGGCCTGACGCTGTTCCTGGTCAACCCCAAGGCCAAGGGCGTCGCGATCGAGCGCACCATCATGGTCGACGCGCACAACGCGGCGCGCATCGAGCTTGCCAATGTCGAGGTCAATGCCGACAGCGTGCTCGGCGAGGTCGATCAGGGCGCAGCCCTGCTCGACGGCGTGCTCGACATCGGCCGCGGCGCGGTCGCCTCCGAGATGGTGGGCCTCAGCGAAGAGGTGTTTGGCCGCACCATCGAGTATCTGAAGAGCCGCAAGCAGTTCGGCAAGCTGATCGGCGAGTTCCAGGCGCTCCAGCACCGCGCCGCCGAGCTCTATGTCGACATCGAGATCACCCGCGCCGCCACCATGAAGGCGCTCCAGGCGCTGGATACGGACGTCGCCAAGGCCGCCTCAGCCGTTGCGGTGGCCAAGGCGCGCGCCGGCACCACCGCCACGCGCGCGGTGCAGGAAGGCGTGCAGATGCACGGCGGCATGGGCATGACCGACCAATTCGACATCGGCTTCTTCATGAAGCGCGCGCGGGTGTGCGAGGAATTGTTCGGCGATGCGAACTACCACACCGAGCAGCTGGCGCGGGCGCGGGGGTATTGAGGCGGGGCGCAGTGCCCCACTAGCAGGTGTCGTCCCGGCGAAGGCCGGGACCCATACCCCCAGGGAGCAGTTTGGCGAAGACTCGGAGTTGCCAGCTTCCGCTACAACTTCTGCCGGTGGTTATGGGTCCCGGCCTTCGCCGGGACGACACCGGAGAAACCGCCGTTACCGCATCGGCGGTGCGTACTGCACGCCACCCGCGTTCCACAGCTGGTTCATCCCGCGCGGGATCTTCAGCTTCGACTTCTCGCCGATGTTGCGCTCGTACATCTCGCCGTAATTGCCGACGTGGCGGATGATGCGGACGACCCAGTCCTTGGTGAGGCCGAGCTGCTCGCCGTAATTGCCTTCGGTGCCGACCAGCCGCATCACTTCCGGCTTCTTCGACTTCAGGGCCTCGTCGATGTTCTCCGAGGTGACCCCGAGCTCTTCGGCGTTGATCATCGCGTAGAGCGTCCACTTCACGATCATCATCCAGTCGTCGTCGCGCTGGCGCACCACGGGGGCGAGCGGCTCCTTGGAGATCATGTCGGGCAGGATCATGTGGTCGCCGGGCTTCGTCAGGTTCAGCCTGAGCGCATAGAGCTGCGAGACGTCGGCGGCGAACGTGTCGCACTTGCCGGTGTCGTAGGCCTTCACGACCTCATCGAGCTTGTCGAACTTCATCTCGTCATACTTCATGTTGTTGGCACGGAAGTAATCGGCGACGTTGAGCGCGGTCGTGGTGCCGGCCTGGACGCAGACCTTGCTGCCGTTCAGATCCAGCGACGTCTCCTTGTTGCGCGCGCGCGGCAGCATGAAGCCGGCGCCGTCGTAATAGGCGACCGCAGGGAAATAGAGGTCGTAGTCGAGTTCGCGCGCCATGCTCCAGGTCGAGTTGCGCGAGAGGATGTCCACCTTGCGGCTCTGCAATTCCCTGAAGCGCTCGCTGGCATCGAGCGGGATGAATTTCGCCTTGCCCGGGTCGTTGAAGATCGCCGCGGCCACGGCGCGGCAGAAATCGACGTCGAAGCCGGACCAGTTCTTGTTGTCTTCGGAGTACGAGAAGCCCGGCAGGCCCTTGTTGACGCCGCACAGCACCTCGCCGCGGCGAACCGTGCGCTTGAGGGTACGGGTGTCGTAGAATTCATAGATGATGGCCAGAACGGCGACCAGCACGGCGACCGCGAGCCCGATCAGCAGGCCGCCTCGAAAAGTGCGCATCATGTTGTTCTCTCGAAATATTCGGGAAGAGGAATTCAGGCGGGGACGGAGAGCATGATCCGGAAGAGCGCGCAGCGGCTGTCCGAAAGGATCATGCTCCAATCATGCTCTTAGAGTTCGGGCTTCTGCCGGATGACCACCTTGGTGCCGACAGGGACGCGATCGTAGAGATCGGCGACGTCATTGTTGACGAGACGGAAGCAGCCCGAGGACACCTTGGTGCCGATCGTATCGGGACGGTTGGTGCCATGGATGCGGTAGACGGTGGTGCCGAGATACATGGCGCGGGCGCCGAGCGGATTGCCGGGGCCGCCGGCCATGAAACGCGGCAGATACGGCTGGCGCTGGATCATCTCCGGCGGCGGCGTCCAGTCCGGCCACTCCTTCTTGTTGGTGATGTTCACCAGGCCCTGCCACTGGAAGCCGTCGCGGCCGACGCCGATGCCGTAGCGGATCGCACGCCCGCCCGGCTGCACCAGGTAGAGATGACGCTCGGCGGTCGAGATGATGATGGTGCCCGGCGATTCGGTGGTGCGGAAATAGACCACCTGCTTCTGCCATTCCGGCTCGAGCTGGTAGGCGTCGTCGGCGACCAGGCCCGGCTCGTCTCCGCGATCGGGCTGTTGGGCGAAGGCCTGGGGCATCGACAGGGCGAGGCCGATCGCAGCCGCAAATATCCCGGTCAGGCGACGAAAATCCGTCATCTCAAGCTCTCCCCGCTGCCACAGCGCAAATCATTCAGAAGCATCAAACCTGAGGGGCAGGTTCATGGCAAGTTGATGGCGCGCCGCCCTGATATGTCACGAGAATGCTTTGCTTTTTTGACGGGTCCTTCGCAATGCCACAAACAGGGGATGGCGTGAAAAGCCGTGATTGTGGCCAAGAGGCCGGTGCGCTCCCTCCCCCGCTTGCGGGGGAGGGCCGGGGAGAGGGTGTTTCCGCAAAGGGACACTCCCCAAGAGGACAGAACCCTCACCCGGCGCTGCGCGCCGACCTCTCCCGCATGCGGGAGAGGCGCAGACCGCGCCCGCGGTGAGATGCGCCGTCAATTCGCACTAGATCCTGTTGCTCCCCGCCGCGATCCCGAGCCGCCGGACGATTTCGGCGCCCACGGCGCGGGCCTCGAGCCGCGAGCCGATGCGGGGGCTGCGAAACCTTCGTCCCGAATGCAATCGGATCACGACGATGCAGTGCTCGTCCTCGGACCGGCCGCGGCGCTCGACCGCGATGGTCTTCACGTCGTGTCCCTCGATATGGTCGGCGCGCGGGCTGCCGTCGCCCCACAGGCGTTCGACACGGATATCGCTCTCACGGATGATCCAGAACGCGCCGGTCACGAGGTTGGCGTAGCGGTGCACGGCGAACGCGGCGAGCACGCCGAGCGGCAGCAGCAGGATATCGACATGGCTCGGCGGCCATCCGCGCCAGAGCTTGTAGGCGTAGGGCAGGGCGGACAACGCGACGGCGATCAGCGACACGATCCTGATGTCCCGCGCGGAAAACGCCTCCAGCGGCTCGCCGAGCTGCATCTCGGGATTGCTGGCGTCGAGCGGATTGGCGGGATTCTCGACATTGGGGACTTCGAACTGCGCCGCGATCCGGGCCACGGTGTCACGAACATGGGTGACGTCGGAGATCGGCGGGGAGGTCAGGCGTTCCCCGGAAGCCAGCGTGAACACCAGCTGAAAACGGGCCTTCCCCCGCTTGCTGCCGGGAACCTGTAGCGCCGTGATGTCATCTTTCGCGATGATCCGCGTGCGCAGCTTGCCGAACGGACTTTGCCGCCCGATCAGGATCTCGTTCGGCGTGATGATCCACACCACCGCCGGCGCCACCATGATGCCGACGACGAATCCTGCCCCCACGAGCAGCGCCACCACCGAGATGATGATTTCCAGGGTGTCATGCGTGAACAGGCCGGGCGTAAAACACAGCGCAACCGCGGCCGCGCAGCCGGCCACGATCAGCCGCTGCGCGATCGAGGACCCTTCACGAAGGCGAATGTCGGAGCTGGTGGTCGCGTCGTCCATCGCGGGCGGCTGATTCCGTTGCTCGCGAAACTCCACGGACGGGTTCGTGGAGTCAAGCAACAAGGGCGTCAGGTGACACCAGCCGCGCGATGTCCGTGCCGCATCAGCTGCTGACGTTCAGCAGCTTGGCCACGGTGCGGTCGATATCGTCGTAAGCCCCTTCGCCGGCGTGCTGGAACACGATCTTGCCGCTCTGGTCGATGATGTACTGCGCCGGCCAATATTGATTGCGGTAGGCGTTCCAGGTCTTGGAATCATTGTCCTGCGCCACCGGATAGGTGATGCCGTGGCGCTTCAGTGCGGCCTGTACATTGGAGGCCGAGCGCTCGAACGGGAATTCCGGCGTGTGCACGCCGACCACGACCAGGCCCTTATCCCGGTATTTGGCATAGAGGTCGGTGACGTGCGGCAGCGTGTTGACGCAGTTGACGCAGCCATAGGTCCAGAAGTCGACGAGCACGACCTTGCCGCGGAGGTCGGAAAGGCTCAGCGGCTTGGAGTTGAACCAATTGTTGATGCCGGCGAAGTCCGGCGCGGACTGCTGGCTCGCGGCGGCGACCTGGATCGGCGTTGCGCGCACAACCTCGTCACAGAGGCCGGGGATGACGGCACCGGTCACGGCGAAGCCGATCAGGGCGGCGGAAACGGCGAGCAGTTTGGTTGTCATGGAAGCGTCCTCCGGGGTGTGTTTGGTGATTACAGGCCGATCTGGCCGGTGGGATAGAAGCCGGTGAGCCACGCCACGATCAGCGTGTCGTATTGGAAATAGGCAGCGAGGGCGAAGCCGATCACGACGACGCCAAATCCCTGCTGCAGGCGCGGCGAGATCCGCGAAAGGCTGCGCACGCGCGTGGTCGCGGCCTGTCCGCCATAGGCTATTCCCAGCATCGGGATCGCAGCACCAATGGCGTAGGCGACCAGCAGCGTGCCGGCCCAGGTGGCGTTCTTCTGGGTTGCCACCAGGGTCAGGATCGAGCCGAGCACGGGGCCGGCGCAGGGCGTCCAGACCAGGCCAAGCGTGGTGCCGAGGATGAGGCCGCCGAGCGCACCCTCCCGCTGCGTGGTGCCGGAATTGCCGAGATCGAGCCAGCCATTGAGACGGATCGACAGCCACTCGAACGGCGCCGGCCACAGCATCAGCAGGCCGAAGCCGAGCAGCAGGACGGACGCCGCCTCGCGCAGCACGTTCGGATCGAAATCGAACAGCCGCGTGATCGCCCCGAGCAGCAGTGCGGTCGCGGAGAACGACATGACGAAGCCGAGCGCGATCATCGCGGGACGCAGATGTCCCGCGCGCCCGATCGAGGCGCCGAGCAGGATCGGCAGCATCGGCAGCGTGCACGGCGCGGCGATGGTGAGGATGCCGGCGAGGACGGCAAAGATCAGGTCGAGCATGGAGCACTCGTGAAGGAGGTCACGAGGGCAGTTCGGGATGGGTACGCGGGTCGTTACGTGGCGTCACGGCTTCGTGACGGAGAACGCTGCTGCCACGACGGTGGTGCGCCCCCTCTCCCGCTTGCGGGGGAGGGCCGGGGTGGGGGCTCTCTCCGCGAGCGAGACTCCCCAAGAGGAGAGAGCCCCCACCCGCCGCGCGCGGGACGATGCTTCGCATCACCCGGGGCGCGTCGACCTCCCCCCGCGAGCGAGCGGGAGAGGTGCACCGAGCCTGTGGCGGGCATCGCCCGCCCCCAAATACAAAACGACCCGGAGGGGGGCATCCCGTCCGGGTCGTTGGAGGTCTTGGGAGGTTTAACGAAACCGTATGTGAGCTTTATAGGAGGGAAGTTTTTCCGCCTGATGTTGTGCTTTGTTTCAATTGTTTCGTCCGCGGTAACACTTCCGTGTCCGGGGATAGGGCTGGTAAACCGGTCCTATCCCTTTGAAATCATGAACTTTCAGGCGGCGAAGCGATCGACGCCAGCGCCCTTAAGCAAATCAGCCAATTGCTTGCGGGCGTAGAACATCCGCGTCTTCACCGTGCTCTGGGGGATGCCGATGATCTGACCGACCTCCTCCACCGACTTCTCATGGTAATAGACGAGGGTGATGATCTCGCGATGCGCGGGTGACAGTTTCTGCACGCAGGCGCGCAGGATGGCGCTGGTGTCGCTGCGGTCGAGCGAAGTCTCCGGCGTATCGCAATCGTCGGGGATCTGGCGCACGTCTTCCTGGTCGATGTCCTCGAAGCGGCGCTGGCGCATCGCGGTCAGCGCCTTGAAGCGGGCGATCGACAGCAGCCAGGTCGAGACCTGCGAGCGGCCCTGGAACTGGCCGGCGGTGCGCCACACGTCGAGGAACACCTGGCTCACAAGGTCTTCCGCCGTGGTGGCGTCGCGCACGATACGCAGGATGAAACGATAAACCCGCACATTGTGCCGGCAATAGAGGATGTGCATCGACGTCCGGTTGCCGTCGGCAATGCTTTCCAGAAGCATATCGTCCGAAGTCGCCTGAGCGGCGATGATGCTCTGGCTGGCCTGGGCGTTGATGGCGATGACGTTCCGCATAGACTTGGCTCCCCGTAGCGCCGCAACCGAGCGGCGTTTCCTTGGACCAAAGTGTTAATGAGCGAACGTTTCGGGACGTCTGCACGAAAAGCGGAAAATGGTTTCGTGCGCCGCCAAATTGTTTCGTCGGACAGGCCACGACGAAACATTCGGGGCAAAAAAGCGTGGAATTTCAATGTACGGAAAATACGGGGATGGGGGATTTGGCGGCGCGGTGAGCGGCGGGAACGTATTTCCGGGTCTTGCGTTCGGCGTCGCCTCAAATTCGATGTCGTCCCGGCGAAGGCCGAGACCGATAACCACAGATCTCGTAGGGTGGGCAAAGGCGCGAAGCGCCGTGCCCACGATCTTTTCGCGAGTATGGAGAGAATGGTGGGCACGCTCCGCTTTGCCCACCCTACCGGCACCTCGCTGGCTTTCGCTAGGACGACATCGGAGAGCTACGCCTTCTCGCCGGCCGGCGAGAACAGATAGCCGCCGCCGCGGATGGTGCGGATCACGGCGGGCTTTGCCGGGTCCGGCTCGATCTTGCGGCGGATGCGCATGATGCGCAGATCAACCGCGCGGTCGAAGGCTTCGGCGTCGCGCGCATTGGCGAGCTCGAGCAGGCGCTCGCGCGACAGCACGCGCTTCGGATTGGCCGCGAACACCTTGAGCAGCCCGAATTCGGATGCGGTGAGCGGATGCTCGTTGCCCTCGTCGTCGCGCAGCGCCTGGGCTTCGAGGTCGAGCCATTTGGTGCCGAAGCGCACCAGCTGGTCCTTGTCCGATTTCGCAGCCGCAGCCTCCGGCGCCGCGGCCTTGGCCGGCACGCTTCGGCGCAGCACCGAGCGGATGCGCGCCATCAGCTCGCGCAGCTCGCAGGGCTTTGCCACGTAATCGTCGGCGCCGAGCTCGAGGCCGACGACGCGGTCGATCGGGCTCGCGGTCGCCGTCAGCATGATCACGGGCACGTTGATGCGGCTCTTGAGGTCGCGGATGATCGACAGCCCGTCTTCCTCGGGCATGTTGAGGTCGAGCACGACGAGATCGGGCATGCTGCCGTCGATCGCGGCGCGGAGCGACTTGCCGCCGTCGCACAGCGTCACGGTGAAGCCGTGCATCTTGAGGTAATCGCCGACCATCTCCCGGGCCGGGGCCTCGTCGTCGACGATCATGATGTGCTGGCTTTGGGTCATGGTCTTCAGATCACGGCAGTTCGGTCGCGGGGAGGGTGATGGTGAAGGTCGAGCCCTTGCCGGGGCCGTCGCTGTCGGCGGTCACCTCGCCGCCATGCATGTCGATAATACGCTTGACGATGGAAAGCCCAAGCCCCGTCGAGCTCTCGCCCGCGGTCGGTTTTGCCGATAGCCGCTGGAACCGGCCGAACAGGCGGCCGAGATCCTCCGGCGACAGGCCGGCGCCCTCGTCGCTGACGCGGACGATGGTGTCGCTGGCCTCGTGGGTGACGGCCACGCTGATCTTGCCGCCGATCGGCGAGTATTTGATGGCGTTGCTGATGAGGTTGTCGATCGCCTCGCGGATGCGGTCGGTGTCGCACATGGTGACGACGTTGGACGGCGCGGTGACGCTGATCGCCTGCTGCTTGTTGACGGCGAGCGGCTGGTTGGCCTCGGCGACCTCCTTGACCAGGGCCGCGACGTCGACCGGCTCGCGGCGGATGGTGATGTCGAAGGCATCGGCCATCGCGTCCGAGATCAGGTGATCGACCATCGTGGTCAGGCGCTTGGTGGCGTCGCGGATGTGATCGACCTGGGCGACGACGCCGCCCGACGAGGCACCGGTCGAGATCAGCTCCTTCAGCATCTCGGTGCGGCCGAGGATGACGCCGAGCGGATTCTTCAGATCGTGCGCGACGGTGCCCAGAATCTCGTTCTTGAAGCCGTTGGCGCGCTGCAGCCGCAGCCATTGCGCCGAGAGGCGGCGGTTGGCCTGCATCAGCGCGCGGGTGCGCTGGGCGACGCGGTCTTCCAGCTGGGTGTTGGCGTCCTGGAGCTGCTGATAGAGGATGACGTTGTCGAAGGCGATCGAGAGCCTGGAGGAGAAGATCTCGACCAGCGAGCGGTCGGTCTCCGACAGCTCGCGCTCGGCCTGGAGCAGCACCACCACCTCGCGGCCAGATCCGGTGCGCAAATAGATCACGCTGCGGTGGTCGGCGAATTCGTTCTTGCGACCCTGGAAGGCGGCTTCCACCATCACGCGCAGATCAGGGTCGAGTGCCTTGGATGATGTCGTGCCGATGAAGCGGCTGTAGCAGCCGCTGCCGGCGAGCACCGAGAGCTCGGGGTCGACGCCGCCATTGTCGCGCAGGACCAGTATACCGGCGCAATCGACGTTGAGCAGCGAGGCGAGCTGGGTCAGCACGCCCTCGGCGAGCCGCTGCATCGACTTGAAGTCGTACAGCGTGGATGCCGCGTCGATGATGATCTCGAGCCCGCGCCTCGTCTGCACCATGCGCTCGAGCTGCTGGTAGGAGCGCAGCGCCGCGGTCAGCGAGGTGAACAGCTTGTCGGCGGTGAGCTCGGTCTTGGCCTTGTAGTCGTTGATGTCGTACTGCACGATCACGCGCCGCTCCGGCGCCTGGCCGGGCTGGCCGGTGCGCAGGATGATGCGCACGGTCTCGTTCTTGAGCTCGTTGCGGATGAACTCGACCAGCTCGAGGCCGGCGACATCCGTCTCCATGATGACGTCGAGCAGCACCGCGGCGATGTCGTTGTGCGCGGCCATCAGCTTGCGGCCTTCGGCCGCGGAATGGGCGGAGAGGATCTCCAGGCCCTGGCCGTTGAGAGAATAGTCCGAGAGCGCAAAACGCGTGCCGTCATGCACGGCCGGATCGTCGTCGATGACGGCGATCTTCCATTTCCGGGCGTCCGTATCCTCCGACGCGGTACCGGTGTCGTCGATCAGGTGGAGGACATCGTCCTGTTCGGCCATTGAGAAGTCCCGTCAGTCTCTGTGCTTTGCGCGCCGCCCTTGGCGAGGCGGGGCATGATAATGCGAAAAGTGGTGCCTTGTCCCAGCTTGGATTCCAGCATCATGCGACCGCCGAGCTGCTGGGTCACGAGGTTATAGACGATATGGAGCCCGAGTCCCGTGCCACCTTCATTGCGCCGGGTGGTAAAGAATGGGTCAAAGGCCTGGCGCTGCACGTCGGGGCTCATGCCGGCCCCGTCATCGGTGAAGATGATCTCGATGTCGTCGGCCCCGCGCGGCCGCGCCGAGATCGTGATGGTGCCGGCGCGCCCGTCGGCGAAGGCGTGGTTGGCGGCGTTGAGGAACAAATTGGTCAGGATCTGGCCGTAGGAGCCGGGGTAGCCGTCGAGCAGCAGCCCCTCGGGCACGTCGACCTGGAGCGTGATCGGCGAGCGCTTCAGCACCGGGCGCAGGCTGGCGATGATCTGATCGGTGGCTTCGCTCAAGCTGAACTGTCGCCGCTCGGCGTGGGAGCGGTCGACCGCGACCTGCTTGAACGACTGGATCAGCTCGCCGGCGCGCGTCAGGTTGCCGACCAGCTGCTGCGAGGCGTCGCGCGAGGCCTGCACGAACTCCTCCAGCTGCGAGCGGCGCAGGCCGCCTTCGCCCTTGAGCTGCGCCTCGAAGATCTCGCTGCGCCGGGCAAAGCTGGACGCGACGGTGAGGCTGATGCCGATCGGGTTGTTGACCTCGTGGGCGACGCCGGCGACGAGGCCGCCGAGCGCGGCGAGCCGCTCGGCGTCGATCAGATTCTGCTGCGCGGTGTTGAGCTCGAGCAGCGCGCTCTCGGCCTTCTCCTTGGAGGCGCGCAGCTCGTCCTCGGTCTGGCGCTTCGCGATCGCGTTCTCGCGGAACACCTCCACCGCGCGCGCCATGGCGCCGACCTCGTCGCGGGCCTTGGTGCCCTGCACCTCGCGGTCGAGGTCGCCGAGCGTGATCGCGCGCATCGCGGCCATGATCTGCTGCAGCGGCAGGCGGATCGACAGCGCGATCAGCACGCCGGCGGTGAGGATGATGCCGAGGAAGATCACCGCAATGGAAAGAACACGACGAGAAATGTCCGCCAGCGTACGGTCGAAGGTCTCCTGCGCCTTCTGCTCGCGCTGGCGCATCATGGTGGAGAGGTCGTCGATGGCGCCGATCGCCTCGGCCTGGCTGGCGTCGATGGTGTTGCGCAGCAGCTCGGTGCGGCTCGCGAGCTGCTCGGAGAGCTTTGCAAAACCCTCGCGCAGCGCCGTGGTGCGGGCAGCCAGCCGTTGCAGCGCCATGCGCTGGAGGTCGTTGTCGGCGAGATCGATCATCACGGGGATGGTCTTCTCGATCGTCTCGGTGTTGCGCCGCACGTCGTCGGCGGCGCCCGATGACAGCGACAGATAATAGGAATTGGCCGCGACCAGCATCGCGGTGAAGGCCTCGCGCGACTTGCCGAGCGATGGCCAGATCAGCGCGTCGCGATGGCCGGTGGCGCCTTCGATGATGGAATACAGGCCCGCCATGTCCCTGGCCGGGCCCTGCACCTGGTCCTCATAGGTCCTGGCGATGGTGGCCTGGACGCTGCGCAGCTCGCCAAAGCCGTTGAGGAAGCGGTCGGTGGTGCGCTCCAGCTCCTCGACCGAGCCTGACAGCATCGGGTCCTTGGCGGCGCGGTTGGTCAGGGTGCCCAGCACCGCCTCGCGCAGCAGCAGGATCTCGGCGAACAGGTCCGGGCTCGGCTGGTTGATGTAGCGGTGGATCAGATTGTGCAGGCGCCCGGTCTCGCTTTCGAGCAGCGCCAGGATCCGGTCGGATTCCCGCACCCGGCGCACGTCGTCCCAGGCCGAGCCCAGCACTTGCGATCCGTTCCAGATCAGCGCCACCAGCACCACGACCACGGCGGAGTTCAGCGCCGCGATCGACAGGATGCGCCAGCGGATCGGTACCGCGCGGAGCACGCCGACGAGGCGCGCGCGCAGCCGCCCGATCGGGCCGGGCGGCCTGTCTGCGTGCTCGCTGTGTCCTGGCGCGGCCAACGGGGCTCACTCCACCTTGCGAATGCGTTCGATCAGTGCGGCCGCGGCGGGATCGCGGCCGGCCTTGGCGTAGATCGCCGCCATCGCGTCCTCGAACGGCTTGCGGTCGATATCCCTGGCGATGACGACGCCCGCCTCGATCGCCTTGCGCTGCGACTGCTCCTCGAGGTCGCGCCACTTCTCGCGCATGAACCGGCTGGAGCGCTGCGCGGCCTCCCTGAAGATGGTCTGGTCGTCGGCCGAGAGGCTGCGCCAGGCCTTGAGCGAGATCACCAGCACTTCGGGGCTCATCGTGTGCTCGGTGAGCGCGAGGTAGCCGGCATGTTTGTAATGGTCCGTCGTCACGAAAGATGGCCAGTTGTTTTCGGCACCGTCGACCAGGTGATTGGCAAGCCCTGTCAGCACCTGCCCGTAGGGCATCTCGACCGGCTCGGCGCCGAGCGAGCGCATCATCTCGCTCATCAACTCCGATTGCTGCACCCGGATCCGCAGGCCCCGGAGGTCGGCGATGCTTCCGACCGGGCGGACGCCGTTGTAGATCGAGCGCGCGCCGGAATCGTAGAAGGCGAGCCCGACGAAGCCATAGGGCTCGAAGCTGCCGAGGATCTCGCTACCGACAGGTCCGTCCAGCACCTTCTGCATGTGCTCGATGGACCGGAACAGGAACGGCATCGCCAGCACGTTCATCGCCGGGACGAAGTTGCCGATCAGCGCCACGTTGGTCCGGTTGAGGTCGATCGCGCCGGCCCGGGTCTGTTCGATGGTCTCCTTTTCCTCACCGAGCTGGCGGGAGTGAAACACCTTGATTTCATGCCGGCCGCCGGTGCGCTCGGCGATCAGCGCGCCCATGTAGCGCAGCGCCTGGACGGTCGGGTAGTTCTCGGTCTGGGTGTCGGCGGCGCGAAACTCGCGCGCATCGGCGCTCGTCGCGCAGATGGCGAGCAGAAGCGCGACAAAAACCACCCCGGTCCGCGAGAGTTCGGCACGGTTCAACACTGGCACACTCAACCCCTCAGTGGTGGAGTCTAGGGCGGGATCAAAAGGTTCAATGCAATCTAGCAGAAGGTTAAGGGAAGGCCATCCCGCGGGGCGTCGTCCGATTGTGCGACGCGGCCGATCGTCATTCCTGATTGAATCCGCAAAGGCGGCACTTTAAGCAGGTGGGCGGGCCAAGGCCGGGTCAAAGAGGCCTGCCTGGCAAGGGCCGCCTTTTGTTCGCGAGACAGGATCATCGATCGTGATGTCAGCTTGGCGCCTTTTGCAAATTGCCGCCACCGCCGCGGCCATCACGTTCATCGCGCCGGCAAACGCCGCCACCGACATCGCGTGGTGGCACGCCATGTCGGGCGAACTCGGCCGGCAGTTGGAAAAGCTCGCCTCCGACTTCAACGCCTCGCAGCCGGATTACCGCATCCTACCGACCTACAAGGGCAACTACACCGAGACGGTGACGGCGGCGATCTTCGCCTTCCGCTCGCGCAGCCAGCCCGCGATCGTCCAGGTCAACGAGGTCGCCACCGCCACCATGACCGCGGCCAAGGGCGCGATCTATCCGGTGTTCAGCCTGATGCGGGACATGGGCGAGCCGTTCTCGCTCAACGACTACCTGCCCGCCGTCTCCGGCTACTACACCGATGCGGCCGGCAACCTGCTGTCGTTTCCGTTCAACTCGTCGACGCCGATCCTCTACTACAACAAGACCATGTTCCGCGATGCGGGCCTCGATGCGGAGACGCCGCCGAAGACCTGGCCGGAGCTTGGCGCGATCGCAAAGCGCCTGCGCGATCGTGGCGCGGCGTGCGGCTTCACCACGTCCTGGCCGTCCTGGATCCATGTCGAGAATTTTTCCGCGTTTCACAATCTGCCGCTGGCCACGCGCGCGAACGGCTTTGCCGGGTTGAACGCCGAACTGACCATCAACAATCCGGTCGTCGTCAAGCACGTTGCCCAGCTCGCCGAATGGCAAAAGACGAAACTGTTCGACTATGGCGGCCGCGGCCAGTCGGCCGAGCCGCGCTTCCAGACCGGCGAGTGCGGCATCTTCATCGGCTCCTCGGCGACGCGCGCCGACATCAAGGCGAATTCCAAGTTCGAGATCGGCTACGGCATGATGCCGTACTGGCCCGAGGTGAAGGACGCGCCGCAGAACTCGATCATCGGCGGCGCCACGCTGTGGGTGCTGCGCGACCGGCCGCGCGAGGAATACAAGGGCGTGGCGCGGTTCTTCGCCTATCTGTCGCAGCCCGGCGTGCAGGCCGCCTGGCACCAGAACACTGGATATCTGCCCGTGACCCGCGCCGCCTTCGAGCTGACGCGCGCGCAAGGCTTCTACGAGCGCAATCCGGGCTCGGCGATCTCGTTCGAGGAGATCACGCTGCATCCGCCGACGGAGAATTCGAAGGGCATCCGGCTCGGCTCCTTCGTGCTGATCCGCGGCGCGATCGAGGACGAGCTGGAGCAGGCCTTTGCCGGCCAGAAGAGCGCGCAAGGCGCACTGGATTCCGCGGTCGAGCGCGGCAACAAGCTGCTCCGCCAGTTCGAGCGCGCCAGCCCGGAACGATAAAGCGGAAGGGCTTGGGTTGAATCAGGTCGCCGCGGGCTCGGTGCACCTCTCCCGCCTGCGGGAGAGGTCGGCGCAACGCGCCGGGTGAGGGTTCTCTCCTCTTTGGGGTTCTCGATTGCGGAGATACCCTCTCCCCAACCCTCCCCCGCAAGCGGGGGAGGGGGCACACCTCCCTCGTTGCCGCATTCAAACCTAATCTCATCGTGCTCTGGAGCTGGCGGCCGCTCGCGCACCACGCGCGAGCCTTAGTCGACGGCCAATCCGATCGAATATCCCTCAACCCGGAAGTGTGTGCGAGCTCACACGCAACGGGTCTAGTCCCTGCGATAATCCCGAAGGCGTGACGCCCGAGTCGGTGCCGGCGCTTGCCGCTCGCCGGCAGGAATCATCTCGAAATTGTTTGATCCATCCATTTTCAGCTCACGGAGATCATCAATGCCTTGCTCATGTTGCATCATCCCGAACGACGTTCTGACGAAACTTTCCCAGGACAAGAAGCTGTCCGCTGTGCTTCGCAAGCAGCTGGTCGACACGGTCCAGGTCAGTCATGAGCTGCGTGAATTGCGGACGCAGACGGCGAAATTGACCAACGTGGTGGCGGCGCGCTCCGCCGGCCTGGTCACGCTGGCCGCGGCGCCGTCCGTCACGGTCTACGACTGCAAGCACACGCAGACGCTGCCGGGGACTCCGATCCCGAAGCCGAAGGCGTCCTCGGACGGCTCCGTCAAGCGCACCTTCAACCAGACCACCAAGGTGTCCAAGTTCTACCAGCAGGTCTTCAACCGCAATTCGATCGACGATCACGGCATGACCATGATGTCGTCGGTCCATTTCGGCGAGAAGTACAACAATGCGATGTGGAACGGATCGCAGATGATCTATGGCGACGGCGACGGCAGCATCTTCGTCGACTTCACCAGGGGTAACGACGTCATCGGCCACGAACTGACCCATGGCGTGACCCAGCACAGCCTCCAGCTCGCCTATAGCGGCGATGCCGGCGGCCTCAACGAGAGCATCTCCGACTGCTTCGGCTCGATGTTCCGGCAATGGGAGGCCAAGCAGGACGTCAAGAAGGCGGACTGGCTGATCGGCAAGGACATCATGGGTCCGGCGGCCAAGAAGAAGGGGCTCACCTGCCTGCGCGACATGGCCGATCCCGCCGCCAAGCACTGTCTGGCGCCGCAACCGACCAAATATTCGCAAGTGACGCCCGGCATGGACCCGCATTACGCGAGCGGGCCGCCGAACCTCGCCTTCACCACGGCCTGCACGACGCTTGGCGGATACAGTTGGTCCAAGATCGGGCAGGTGTGGTACCATTCGCTGACGGGTTTCGGGCCGATGCCGCACATGACGATGAAGGCATTCGCGGCCCGGACCCGGCAGGGTGCCCAGACGTTGTATCCCGGCGACCCCGCCGTCTTCGCCGCCGTCGATGCGGGATGGAAGAAGGTCGGGCTGTAGGCCGGGTACAGCGCGTCACGAAAAGCGCGTTACGAAAAGCGCGTTACGAAAGGAAGAGAGCGTGGATCGCTTGAAGATCGAGCGCGTCGGAGGGTTCGCCGGCTTCGGCGGCCCTCACCTCAAGAGCCGCGGTGAAGTGGCGTTGTCGGATCTGTCGCCCGCCGATCAGAAGACGGTGGAGCAGCTGTTTGCCGATCCGGCCAAGGTCCCTGCCGCGCAGCGGGGCCAGGCCGACGCGTTCAGTTACCGGATCACGCGCGGAGCCAGGACCATCGAAGTCCCCGAGCATGCGGTCCCCTCGACCATCAAGAACAGCGTCAAGGATGTCCTGGAGTAGGACGAGGGCCGGATTGGCGCTGTGATGGAGGAGACGCTGCCGCCGGATGCTTCGGGCTCTTGGGGCGCCTGGGGCATGTCCGCGTCGACGAGCCTTGAGGCCTATCGCGCCTTGCGCGCCGACCAATCCCGATGGCTGCCGATCGCGCTCGACATCGCGCGCGGGCATGGCCTCGATATCAGCTCGCCGCATGTGTTTGGAACAGGCACCAATCTCGTGGTCGGCCTGGGTGAGCGCCTGATCCTGAAGATTTTCCCGCCGCTGCTCCACGCGCAATTCGTCTCCGAGCGCGGCTCGCTGACCCAGCTCGCGGGTCGCCTTCACTTGCCGATCCCCGAGATCGTCGCCGAAGGGATGCGTGACGGCTGGCCCTATCTCGTCATCACGCGGCTATCAGGCACGCTCGGCTCGGAGGTCTGGCCGTCCCTGCCGGAAGACCAGAAGGAGCGTGTGCTGCGCCAGATCGGCGGGACCATCGCGGCCGTGCAGCGGGCGCCGCTCGGTCCTCTCGCCGGGATCGAGCCGCGCTGGGACGACTTCATGCGCGCCCAGATGCAGGGCTGCAGGGCGCGGCATACACGGCTCGGCCTTGCGCCGAAATTCCTCGATGGCCTCGACGATCTCCTGCGCGACGCGGCCCGTCTCATCCCGATGGACGCGCCGCCGGTGATCCTGACCGGCGAATACATTCCGGAGAACTTCCTGCTCGCCTGCGATGACGGGGCATGGTCGCTCACAGGCCTGTTCGACTTCGGCGACGTGCGTGCGGGCTGGCGTGACTACGATCTGCTCGGCCCCAGCGCCTTCATGGCGGCAGGCCGGCCGGGGAGGGTGCGCAGCCTGCTCGAAGGCTTTGGCTATGCGAAGCTGGATGCCGCGCTCAAGCGGCGCCTGATGGCCCTGATGCTGCTGCACCAGGCCAGCGATCTCAACAGCCACGTCTGCATCGCGGGCTGGCAGGACAAGGCGAACGATCTCGGCGAGCTGCAGGAGCTGATCTGGGCGGAATAACCCACCGCCGCCGACCTCATCAAAGCCGTCGTCCTGGCTTTTGCCAGGACGACAGTGAGGGGCGGGGCGTGGCTCACCCAACAAAAGTGTCGTCCCGGCGAAGGCCGGGACCCATACTCCCTGGGCGGAGTTTGGCGGAGACGAGCAATTGCTCGTCCTTGCCCTGGTACGGCGACCTCCCTTGACCGACCGATCACGCGGTTTGTTGGGGTGGACGGCCCTTCGCCGGGACGACGCCAAAGATTTGCTATCAAATTGAGCGAGCT
Source organism: Bradyrhizobium sp. GW821-FHT12B03 (assembly GCF_058807535.1). Classification (NCBI taxonomy): domain Bacteria; kingdom Pseudomonadati; phylum Pseudomonadota; class Alphaproteobacteria; order Hyphomicrobiales; family Nitrobacteraceae; genus Bradyrhizobium; species Bradyrhizobium sp. GW821-FHT12B03. The sequence continues at coordinate 287,983 of NZ_JBXAQU010000004.1, read as the reverse complement.
TCGTTTCTGGTCCAGAAATTAGGCAAATGCGCTTCTTTGTATGCAACGGTCAAGGTCGCGGCCTCAGCGCCACCCCCCTCTCTCGTTAATTTTCCTATATGATATCAACTAATTAGTAGCGACGTAAGCCTCCGTTAAGCTTTGGCACGAACCTTGCGAATCCGGTTCCAACCAGAAACTTTTGTGTTGGAGCGATTTCATGAAGCGCCGCGATTTCCTCAAGTCCGTTTCCGGATTGGCCGCAGGCGCGGCGCTTCCGGCCATGCCCTCCGTGATCTCCTCGGCCAAGGCCGACGCCCGTTCGGAGACGCTGCTGATCGTCTCGGAGGGCGGCCCCAACAATCTCGACATCCACGGCGTCGGCACCAACGTGCCCGGCTATGAGGTGTCCTGGAATTGCTACGACCGGCTGATCAGCCACGAGATGAAGAGCGGCCCCGGCGGCGTGCCCTATTACGACCGCGACAAGTTCAAGGGCGAGCTCGCCGAGGACTTCAAGATCGACGACATGTCGGTCACCTTCAAGCTGAAGAAGAACGCCAAATTCCACGACGGCGCGCCTGTGACCGCCAAGGACGTGAAATGGTCGCTCGACCGCGCCGTCAGCGTCGGCGGCTTCCCGACCTTCCAGATGAGCGCGGGCTCGCTGACCAAGCCCGAGCAGTTCGTGGTGGTCGACGACGCCACGGTGCGGGTCGATTTCGCCAAGAAGGATCGGCTGACAATTCCCGACCTCGCCGTCATCGTGCCCTGCATCGTCAATTCGGAGCTGGTGAAGAAGAACGCCAGCGAGAAGGACCCCTGGGGTCTCGAATACACCAAGCAGCAGACCGCGGGCTCCGGCGCCTACAAGGTGACGAAGTGGACCGCCGGCACCGAAGTGATCATGGAGCGCAACGAGGATTGGGTCGGCGGCCCCCTGCCGAAGATCAAGCGCGTGATCTGGCGCATGGTGCCACAGGCCGGCAACCGCCGCGCGCTCTTGGAGCGCGGCGACGCCGACATCTCCTACGAATTGCCGTTCAAGGATTTCCAGGAGATGAAGGCGAGCGGCAAGCTCAACGTGGTGTCGTTGCCGTTCTCCAACGGCATCCAGTATATCGGCATGAACGTGACCAAGCCGCCGTTCGACAATGTGAAGGTGCGGCAGGCCATCGCCTATGCGTTGCCCTACCAGAAGATCATGGACGCGGTGCTGTTCGGCCTCGGCAATCCCATGTTCGGCGCCGCCAGGGACAAGGCGACCGAAGTCGCATGGCCGCAGCAGCACAAATACAACACCGACATGGAGAAGGCGAAGGCGCTGCTCGCTGAAGCCGGTTATGCCAACGGCTTCGAGACCACGATCTCCTTCGACCTCAACTTCGCCGGCGTCAACGAGCCGCTCTGCGTGCTGGTGCAGGAATCGCTCGCCCAGCTCGGCATCAAGACCACCATCAACAAGGTGCCCGGCGCCAACTGGCGCACCGAGCTGAACAAGAAGGAGATGCCGCTCTTCACCAACGTGTTCTCGGGCTGGCTCGATTACCCCGAATACTTCTTCTACTGGTGCTATCACGGCAACAATTCCGTCTTCAACACCATGAGCTACAAGTCGGCGGCGATGGACAAGCTGATCGACGGCGCGCGCAATGCGGCTGCGACCGGCGACATGTCGACCTACGACACCGACGTGAAGGGCTTTGTCGATCTCGCCTACGCCGACGTCCCGCGCATCCCGCTGTACCAGCCCTTCGTCAACGTCGCGATGCAGAAGAACATCAGCGGCTATCAATACTGGTTCCACCGCCGCCTGGATTATCGCGCGATGGCGAAGGGGTGAGGCGTGATGGCGCGCGACGCGGCCGCGACTCCAGGTTTTTGCCGATCGAGTGAGGCGAGCGCAGCTCTCTCATTCCCTCTCCCCTTGTGGGAGAGGGTGGCTCGCCGCGCAGCGGCGAGACGGGTGAGGGGTAGCCACGAACTCCGACCTCGCTTGGGGCTACCCCTCACCCCAACCCTCTCCCACAAGGGGAGAGGGGGCGCAGTAGAGTGCGCGGCACCACCTCGGATACATTCAACGCGCACGAGGAGCGCCCCATGCTGACCATGATCGGCAAGCGCCTGATGTTCGCGATTCCCTCGCTGATCGGCGTCGTCATCGTTACCTTCCTGCTGACGCGCGCGCTGCCGGGTGACCCGGCCGCGTACTTCGCCGGCCCCGCGGCGACCAAGGAAGCCGTCGAGCAGATCCGGAAAAAACTGGGCCTCGACAGGCCGCTGATCGAGCAGTTCTTCCGCTACACCAACGACCTCGCCCATGGCGATTTCGGCAACTCGCTCACCACGGGCCAGCCGGTCGCCGCCGAAATCCGCAACCGCCTGCCGGCATCGGCCGAGCTGACACTACTCGGCCTCATCGTCTCGATCGTGATCGCCATTCCGCTCGGCGTGCTGGCGGCAACACGGCCGGGGTCATGGGTTGACCACTTATGCCGGGTCACGACGACAGCCGGCGTCTCGCTGCCGGTGTTCTTCACCGGCCTCGTGCTGGTCTACGTCTTCTATTTCCGACTCGGCTGGTCGCCGGCGCCGCTCGGCCGGCTCGACGTGTTCTACAGCGCGCCGCCGACGGTGACCGGCTTCTATCTGATCGACACCTTGATCGCGCGCGACTTCGAGGCGTTCCGCTCGGCGCTGAGCCAGCTCATTTTGCCGGCGACGACGCTAGCGATCTTCTCGCTGGCGCCGATCGCGCGCATGACGCGCGCCTCGATGCTGGCGGTGCTGTCGTCGGAGTTCGTGCGCACCGCGCGCGCCAGCGGCCTGTCGCCGGCAACCGTCATCGTCACCTACGCCTTTCGCAACGCGATGCTGCCCGTGATCACCACGCTCAGCATGGTGTTCTCGTTCCTGCTGGGCGCCAATGTGCTGGTGGAAAAAGTGTTCGCCTGGCCCGGCATCGGCTCCTACGCGGTGGAAGCGCTGATCTCGTCGGACTTCGCGCCGGTACAGGGTTTCGTGCTGACCATGGCGGTCATGTACGTGCTGCTCAATCTCGTGATCGACATTCTCTATGGCGTGATCGATCCACGCGTACGGTTGGAAGGGTAGGGGTGAGGCTATGAGCTCTGTTGCGCCTGCTGTTGAACCCGCCGGTCCCGCGCGAACCTCGGGACTCGTCGCGATCCTCGAACAGACCCGCTACGTCCTGGGCGAGAACAAGGTCACGGGCTTTTCCTTCGCCCTGCTGATCGTCATTCTCCTTGCCGCGATCTTCGGGCCCTATGTCGTCCCGTACGATCCGCTGGCCTCCGACACCGCCGCGTCATTGAAGCCGCCTTCGGCCGCGCACTGGTTCGGCACGGACCAATTGGGCCGCGACATCTTCAGCCGCGTCGTCGTGGCCACGCGTCTGGATACCTTCATCGCGGTCGCCTCCGTCGTGCTGGTGTTCCTGATGGGTGGGCTCGCCGGCATCGCCGCCGGTTATTTCGGCGGCTGGACCGACCGCATCGTCGGCCGCATCGCCGACACCATCATGGCCTTCCCGCTGTTCGTGCTGGCCATGGGCATCGTGGCTGCGCTCGGCAACACCGTGCAGAACATCATTCTGGCGACCGCCATCGTCAACTTCCCGCTCTACGCCCGCGTCGCGCGCGCCGAGGCCAATGTCCGTCGCAATGCCGGCTTCGTGCAGGCCGCGCGCCTGTCCGGCAACGGCGAATTCCGCATTCTTCTGGTGCACATTCTCCCGAACATCATGCCGATCATGATCGTGCAGATGTCGCTGACGATGGGCTATGCCATCCTCAACGCCGCCGGCCTGTCCTTCATCGGCCTCGGCGTCCGCCCGCCGACCGCCGAATGGGGCATCATGGTCGCCGAAGGCGCGGGCTTCATGGTCTCAGGGGAATGGTGGATCGCGCTATTCCCGGGCCTCGCGCTGATGATCGCCGTGTTCTGCTTCAACCTTCTCGGCGACGGCCTGCGCGACATCGTCGACCCCCAGCGGAGGACGTGATGGCAAAGGTCAAACAAGAATTCTCCAATGATTTCAATGCTGCTTCTACTGTGCATGGGGTTGTTTTCGATCTTCTGAGTGACGCGAGGCCCGCATGACCGCCCAGCCCCTGCTCGACGTCCAGGATCTCACCGTCGAATTCACCACCCGCCGCGGCATCGTCAAAGCCGTCCAGCACGTCAACATCTCCGTCGCCAAGGGCGAGACGCTCGCCATCGTCGGCGAGTCCGGCTCGGGCAAGTCGGTGACGTCCTACGCGGTGATGCGCATTCTCGACCGCGCCGGGCGGATCGCCGAGGGCTCGGTGATGTTCTCCGGCATCGACGTCAAGGCCGCGACCGAAGACCAGATGCGCGATCTGCGCGGCCGCGAAGTCTCGATGATCTTCCAGAACCCGCGCGCCGCGCTCAATCCGATCCGCAAGGTGGGCGACCAGATCGAGGACGTGCTGCGCACCCATGTGCAGCAGGCGACGGTTTCGGACCACGGAGAGAAGGCAATCGAGGCGCTGGAGCAGGTCAAGATCGCCCGCCCGCGCGAGCGCTATCATGCCTATCCGTTCGAGCTGTCAGGCGGCATGTGCCAGCGCGTCGTCATCGCACTCGCGCTCGCCTGCAATCCGCAATTGCTGATCGCGGACGAGCCGACCACCGGCCTCGACGTCACCACCCAGAAGGCGGTGATGGATCTGATCGTCGAGCTGACCAAGCGCAAGGCGATGTCGACCATCCTGATCACGCATGATCTCGGTTTGGCCGCCGCCTATTGCGACCGCGTCGTGGTGATGGAGAAGGGCCGGGTGGTCGAGACCGCCAAGGCCGCCGACATCTTCGCGAGCCCGCAGCACCCCTACACCAAGAAGCTGATGCGCGCGACGCCGCGGCTTGGCGTGTCGTTGCGGGACCTGCTGCCGGAGGAGGAGGGCGCTGCCGCCGCGAGCGTAGCGTCCGTGGAATCCGCTCCGACCGCCGCAGCCGACCAAAAGCCCCTTCTCCTCATCGAAAAGCTCGTCAAGGAATATCCCCGCCAGGGCGCCACCGCCGTGCTCGGAAAACTGTTCGGCCGCAAGCCTGCGCCGGAGCCCGATGTGTTCCGCGCCGTCGACGGCATCAGCTTCTCGATCGGCCATGGCGAGAGCGTCGGTCTGGTCGGTGAATCCGGCTGCGGCAAATCGACCACCTCGATGATGGTGATGCGGCTATTGGACCAGACCTCCGGCCTGATCCAGTTCGACGGCGAGGACATCGGCGCCATGGCGCCTGCCTCGTTTGCCCGGCTGCCGCAGCGCAGCCGCATCCAGATGGTGTTCCAGGACCCGACCGACAGCCTCAACCCGCGCTTCACCGCTGTGCGCGCCATCGCCGACCCGATCATGCAGCTCGGCGACGTCAAGGGCCGTGACGCGCTCCGCGCCCGCTGCGAGGAGCTGGCGACCATGGTCGGCCTGCCGCACAATCTGCTGGATCGGTTTCCGCACCAATTGTCCGGCGGCCAGAAAGCCCGCGTCGGCATCGCCCGTGCGATTGCCCTGCACCCAAAGCTCGTCATCCTGGACGAGCCGACGGCCGCGCTGGACGTCTCGGTCCAGGCCGTGGTCCTGAACCTGCTCCAGGACCTCAAGGCGCGGCTAGGTATGAGCTATCTGTTCGTCTCGCATGATTTGAACGTAGTGCGCTTGTTGTGCGATCGTGTCATTGTCATGCGGACGGGTCGAATCGTCGAGGAAGGCTCTTCCGAGAAGGTTTTGAGCGATCCGCAGGACGACTACACCAAGGAGCTGCTGACGGCGATCCCGCATCCGCCGTTGCAGGTACACTGAGAGTGCACTGATTGTTCGGGAGCGTGATGGCCGAGCCGCTGGACGACTATATCGACGCCGTATCGAAAGCGCTGGCGCTGCCGGTCGAGGAGGCCTGGAGGCCGGCGGTTCGCGCCAACCTCGAAGTGTCGTTGCGGCTCGCCCGCCTGGTCGACGAATTCGCGCTGCCGGACGAGACCGAGCCGGCGCCTGTTTTCACCGTCTGACGCCGCCATGACCACCAGGCCAGAGATGAGTGCTGCCGACATCGCGAAAGCGGTGGCCGGCGGAAAATTGTCCGCGCTCGATGCCACCGAGGCCGCACTCGCGCGCATCAAGCAGCACGACGGCGTCCTCAACGCCTTCACCGACGTCACCGCCGAGCGCGCCCGCGCCAAGGCGCGCGCGATCGATGCCGACATCGCGGCCGGCAAGACGGTCGGCCCGCTTGCCGGCGTGCCTTTCGCCGTGAAGAACCTGTTCGACGTCGCGGGGCTTTCGACGCGCGCCGGCTCGAAGATCAACCGCGACCTCGCGCCCGCCGGGCGCGACGCGACGCTGATCGAGCGGATGGAAGCCGCCGGCGCGGTTCTCGTCGGCGCGCTCAACATGGGCGAATACGCCTACGACTTCACCGGCGAGAACGTTCATGACGGCCCCTCGCGCAATCCGCATGACACCACGCGGATGAGCGGCGGCTCCTCCGGCGGTTCGGGAAGCGCCGTCGGCGGCGCGCTGGTGCCGATTGCGCTGGGCTCGGACACCAATGGTTCGATCCGCGTGCCGTCGTCGTTCTGCGGCATCTTTGGCTTGAAGCCGACCTATGGCCGGCTGTCGCGGGCGCGCTCGTTTCCGTTCGTGGCGAGCTTCGATCATCTCGGCCCGTTCGCGTGCTCCGTCACCGATCTCGCGCTCGCCTACGATGCGATGCAGGGCCCCGATGCCGACGATGCTGCCTGCACCACGCGTGGCTTGGAGCCGACGGTGCCGCTGCTCGCCAATCCGGTTTCGGACCTGCGCATCGCGATCGCCGGCGGCTACTTCCAGAAGAACGTGTTTCCGGAAGCCGTCGAAGCCGTCAGCCGCGTCGCCAAGGCACTGGGCGCGACGCAAACCGTCGATGTGCCCGAAGCCGCGCGCGCCCGCGCCGCGGCGTATGTCATCTCCACCACTGAAGGCGCCTCGCTGCATCTCGATCGCCTGCGCAAGCGCCCGAACGACTTTGACCCTGCCGTGCGTGATCGTCTGATCGCAGGCGCCATGGTGCCCGCGCCCTTGGTCGACCGCGCGCAAAAATTCCGCCGCTGGTATCGCGCGCAGCTTGCCGGGATCTTCAAGTCGGTCGATGTGCTGATTGCGCCCGCCACGCCCTGTACCGCGCCAAAACTCGGCCAGGTCAATTTCAATCTCGACGGCGTCGAATTGCCGGTGCGCGCCAATATCGGCATCCACACCCAGCCGATTTCGTTCATCGGCCTGCCGGTGGTCGCGGTTCCGGTTCCGCTCGAACCGCTGCCGATCGGCGTGCAGATCATCGCCGCGCCCTGGCGTGAGGACATCGCGCTGCGCGTCGCATACGCATTGGAGAAGATGGGCGTGGTATCCGCGCCGTCGCCAAGGGGGCTTTGAGAGGAATTTGAAATGGAGATCGATCTCCCCGAGGTGATCGCGGACGTCAAAGCCGCGTTCGATCGTTACGAGCAAGCACTGATCAGCAACGACGTCGCCGTGCTGGGCGAGCTGTTCCGCAACGATCCGCGCACGCTGCGCTACGGCATCGGCGAAAACCTCTACGGCTATGAGGCGATTTCCGGCTTCCGCGCCGGCCGCTCGCCGGTCGGCCTGAACCGCCGCACCGCGAAAACCGTCATCAGCAGCTATGGCCGCGACACGGCCGTGGCGTCCACCTTGTTCTATCGCGACACGGCTCCCGGCAAGGTCGGCCGGCAGATGCAGACCTGGATTCGTTTCCCGGAGGGCTGGCGCGTCGTCGCGGCCCATGTCAGCATCATCGACGAGTCGAAAGAGACCTGACCGTATGACGCTTGACGATCTTCCGCCCGGAACATTGCCGGCCGAGCCGGTGGTGCCGCGCGTCGACCGGGCGCAACCCAGCGTGCACAAGGTCACGCGCGCCGAGGAATTGCGCCTCCAGCTTGCCGACGAGATCGTGCGCGGCGCCCTGGCCCCCGGCGCGGCGCTGGACGAGACCGACATCGCGCGCCGCTTCAGCGTGTCGCGCACGCCGGTGCGCGAGGCGCTGCGCCAGCTGGTGGCGAGCGGCCTCGTCGAGGCGCGGCCGCATCGCGGCGCGGTGGTGGCGCAGCCGTCGATCGAGCGGCTGACAAGCATGTTCGAGGCGATGGCCGAGCTCGAGGCGCTGTGCGCCGGCCTTGCCGCGGAGCGCATGTCCGCCGCCGAGCGCCATGGTTTGGAGGCCGTCCACGAAGAGCTGCGTGTGCTGAGCTACGCCGGCAATCCCGATCGCTTCCACGAGGTCAACGAGCGCTTCCACAACACGATCTATGCGGGCTCGCAGAACGGCTACATCGCCGAGATCACGCTGGCGACGCGCGTGCGCGTGCAGCCGTTCCGCCGCGCCCAGTTCCGCAACCTCGGCCGTCTCGCCAAATCGCAAGCCGAACACGACCGCGTCGTCGTCGCCATCATGCGCGGCGACAAGCAGGGCGCCGCCGCCGCCATGCGTGCGCATATCGAGCTGGTGCGCGGGGAGTACGAGATCTACGCGGTGTCGGTGTAGTGACGGCGGTTCGACAAACTCCGTGTCGTCCCGGCGAAGGCCGGGACCCATAACCCCAGGGCGTGGTTGCAGCGCGAAGCTGGTAACTCCGAGTCTTCGTCAAACCCAATCCCGTGGCTATGGGTCCCGGCCTTCGCCGGGACGACTGCGTTTGTTGGGCTCGCAGTGCCCTACGCCGTCGCAGCTTCCGCCATAAACTTCCGCCAACCGCCATACGCCGTGATGTCACGCGCCTCGCCCAGCACCTCGGGTTCGACGAGAAAGCCCTTCACGCTGCGGCCATCGGCGAGCCTGACCGTACCGATCGCCATCGGTGCCGGAATCGCATTGACGAACTTGCCGAACGCGGACGACGATAGCGACCAGATCTCGAGTTCAATCGCAGAACCCTTGCCGGCCTCGACGCGCAGCATGCCGGGCTTTGCCGGCGTGGTCGGAAGCGCATAGAGCTTGTAGTCCGCCGCCGTCCTGGTCGTCTCGATCAGCTTTCCGCTCAGCGCCTTCAACTCGCCGTTCAGCGCCATGCCGGACAGATGCGCGCCGACCACCGCGATCGGAATCTCGTCGATGCTGTTTGCGGCAAGCGGCGTGAGCGCGGGGTGCGCCACACCCTTTGCACCAACGGTCAGTTTCGTATCCGCATGGAAGGCCCGCCCGATGCTGGCAAGCAGCGCATCACGTCCGGCCGGTGCGAGCAGCGTGATGCCGAACGGAATGCCGTCGGTGCGCATCGATGCCGGCACCGCAAGGCCGCAGAGGTCGAGCAGGTTCACAAAATTGGTGTAGGTGCCGAGCCGGCTGTTGAGCTCGATCGGATTGGCCAGCACCTGCGCGGTCGTATAGGCCGTCGGTGCCGTCGGCAGCACCAGCGCGTCGATATTGGCAAAGGTGCGCTCGGCGATCTTGCGCAGGCCCTGCAGGCGATAGAGCGCGGAGAAGGTGTCGGCCGCCGTGAGCCGCGCGCCGGCTGCGGTGATCTCGCGCGTCACCGGATGGATCGAGTCGGGTGCGGATGCCAGCAGATTCTTGATCACGAGGTAGCGCTCGGCGACCCAGGGACCTTCATAGAGCAGCCGCGCCGTCTCGTAGAACGGCTCGAGGTCGAACTCGACCAGATCAGCGCCGAGTGCGGTCCAGCGCTTCAGCGCCTCGCCATAGGCGGCTTCCGATTTCTTGTCGCCGAAGAAGATCAGCTGTCCGTTGCGCGGCACGCCGAGGCGCAGCTTTGCGGGGAACGACGTGATCGCGCCGAGCGGCCGGTCGCGCGAGAACGGATCGGCCTGGTCCGGGCCCGCCATCACCGACAGCGCAAGCGCGGCATCGTCGACCGTCAAGGCGAATACCGAGATGCAGTCGAGCGTGCGGCAGGCCGGCACGAGGCCAGCCGTCGAGATCATGCCGAGGCTCGGCTTCAGTCCGACGATGTTGTTGAGCATCGCCGGCACGCGGCCGCTGCCGGCCGTGTCGGTGCCGAGCGACAGCGGCACCAGCCCGGCGCCGACGGCGGTCGCCGATCCCGAGCTCGACCCGCCGGGAATCAGGTCCTCGCGGATCGAATTCCTGGGAATGCCGTAGGGCGAGCGCACGCCGACGAGGCCGGTGGCGAACTGGTCGAGATTGGTCTTGCCGATGATGATGGCGCCGGCCGCGCGCAGCCGCTCCACCGCGGTCGAATCATGCGTCGGCGTATAGGAGAAAGCCGGGCAGGCCGCTGTGGTCGGAAAACCGAGCGCGTCGATATTGTCCTTCACCGCGACCGGCACGCCGTAGAGCGGCAAGCTGGCGGCATCGGCGCGCGCGGCGAGCTTTTCGGCTTCGGCGATCGCGTCCTTCTCGTCGCGCAGGCTGATGAAGACGGCGGAATCGTTGTGGTCGCGGATGCGCTGATAGGTGCGCGCGATCGTCTGTGCCGGCGTGAGCGTGCCCGCGCGATGCGCGGCCACAATCGCGGCGATCGTCTCAGGCTGCTCAGCCCCCATTTCAGCCCTCATGGCGACAAAACTCCGGCAACATGTCCTCACCCGGATTGAAGCAAGCGATGTGCCATTGTGTACAGAATCCGGGCAGGGCGGATGCTCCGGATATTATCGAGCTATCAGTGGGTTGGGGGATATTTCAGCGAGCGAGAGGGGCGTCCGGCCAGCGCCCTGTTATGAGCATCTGCCTAATTCGTGAGCAAGAGGGATCAGGTGAAGTCGGCGAGGATCCGGAGCAGCCGCTCCCGGTTCTCCTTGCCGATCTTCGCTTCGACATGCCGCTCGTGCTCGGCGGCCAGCCGCTTGAACTTCGCCAGCGCCGTCTCGCCCTGCGCGGAGAGGTGCAGGGCGTGGGAGCGCCGGTCCGTCTTCGACTTGATCCGCTTCACCAGCTTGCGCTGCTCCAGGCTGTCAAGCAGGTGCACCAGCCGGGCGCGCTCGATGCCGAGGCGCTTGGCCACCGCCATCTGCGACAGCCCGGGATTGGCGCCGATCACCGTCAGCACCGAATATTGCGTCGGCCGGATGTCGACGTCGCCGAGCGTCTTGATGAAGTCCTGAAAGATCCAGATCTGGAAGCGCCGCACGGCATAGCCCGCGTGCCCCACCAGGGCGTCGAGGCCGATCTCGTCGGCGTCGTTCCGCCGCGCGATGCCGTCGCCGGCGCGTTTGCGTGGGGAAGCCTGGGCTGTGCTGGCTGTCACATCGTGTCTCCTGCCATGCATTCCTTGTAGCGCCTCGGGCGGCCGTGCGAAAGATTGTTGTTGACGACAACAATTGTCATGCCCAACATTATGGCCAAAGCAGCCCGGAACGAGGCTGCGGCCGATCCCGGCTTCCGGGCGAGGAGGAAACACATGACAGCCGCTCCACGCGGTGACGCGTCAAGTCTGTTCGCAGTGCCGAAGACGATCGCCGAGCATCGCGCCGACGGCAGCATCGTGTTGCGCTCGCCCGAGCCGTTGCGCGAGGGTGCGCGCTGCATCGGCGACTGGCTGGAGCAATGGGCGCGGCAGACGCCCGATGCGACCTTCCTTGCCGAGCGCGCCGATGTCGAAGGTCCATGGACCACCGTCACCTATGCGCAGGCGCTGCGGCAGGTGCGTGGGGCGGCCTCGTGGATCCTGGCGCAAGGCCTCAGCGCCGAGCGGCCGCTGGTGATCCTCTCCGACAACAGCATCGATCATGCGCTGCTCGCGCTTGCCGCGCAGTATGTCGGCGTGCCCTCCGCCGCGATCTCGCCGGCCTATTCGCTGATGTCCGGGGATTTCGACAAGCTCAAAAGCATGATCGCGCTGCTGGAGCCGGGCGCGATCTACGTGTCCGCGACCAAGCCATTCGCGGCGGCGTTGGCCGCGATCAAGCCGCTGCACGAGGCGCAGATCATCAGCGGCAACGGCGATGAGGCCGACGCGCTCGCCTTTCGCGCCGTCGCGGCAACGCCCGAAACTGCCGACGTCGCAAAGGCCTTCGCCGCGGTGACGCCGGAGACAATCGCAAAATTCCTGTTCACATCAGGCTCGACCGGCACGCCCAAGGCCGTCATCAACACCCAGCGCATGCTGACATCGAGCCAGCAGGCCAAAGCGCAGACCTGGACCTTCCTCGAGCATGGGCGTGGCGATCTCGTCATCCTCGATTGGCTGCCGTGGAGCCACACCTTCGGCGCCAACCACAATTTCAACCTGGTGCTGCGCAACGGCGGCTCGCTCTATATCGATGGCGGCAAACCTGCGCCCGGCCTGTTCGCGACCTCGCTTGCCAACCTCAGAAGCGTGATGCCGACGGTCTATTTCAACGTGCCGCGCGGCTTCGACATGCTGATCGCGGCGCTGCGCGGCGACGAGGAGTTGCGCCGCCGCTTCTTCAGCGAGGTGAAGTTCGCCTTCTATGCCGGCGCCGCGCTGCCGCAGAACCTGTGGGACGCGCTTGAGCAACTGTCGATCCAGACCGTCGGCCGTGCATTACCCATGGTCTCGGCCTGGGGCTCGACCGAAACCTCGCCGCTCGCGACCGACTGTCATTTCCTCGCCGAACGCTCCGGCAATATCGGCGTGCCCATTCCCGGTACCGAGCTGAAGCTCGTCACCTCGGGCGACAAGCTGGAGGTGCGCGTGCGCGGCCCCAACGTCACGCCGGGTTATTGGAAGGCGCCCGAGCTGACCAGGCAGGCGTTTGACGAGGAGGGTTTTTATCTCATCGGCGATGCCGTGAAGCTTGCTGATCGCGCGCGGCCAGAGCTTGGCCTGTTCTTCGACGGCCGTGTCGCGGAAGACTTCAAGCTCAATTCCGGCACCTGGGTCAGCGTCGGCACGCTGCGCCTCGCCGGCATTGCCGCGCTGGCGCCGCTCGCGCAGGATATCGTCGTCGCCGGCCATGGTGGCGACGAGGTGCGCTTTCTGGTGTTTCCAAACATCGCGACCTGCCGCGCCCATGCCGGTCTGCCGGAGACGACCGATGTGAGGGATGTGTTGGCACACGACAAGGTCAGGGCTGCGATCGCACAGGGTCTCGCTAAGCTGAAGCAACACGGTCCCAACTCCTCCGGCCATGCCACGCGCGCGCTGCTGCTCGCCGAACCGCCATCGGTCGATGGCGGCGAGATCACCGACAAGGGCTACATCAACCAGCGTGCCGTGCTGATGCGCCGTGCCGATGCGGTGGCGCGGTTGCATGATGATGCGTCGGGTGCGTGGATCGGCCTGTAGCGCTTCGTTGATCAAGGCGGAGTGAGTTCACGCTCTCTCCACGTCGTCATTGCGAGCGCAGCGAAGCAATCCAGAACCCCTCCGCGGAAAGACTCTGGATTGCTTCGCTGCGCTCGCAATGACGGGGATGGGCCGGGCAGCTCGCAAAATAAGCCAGCCATTCTGCCGCATTATCCTGCCGATTATTTTGTTGCTTAAGCAACTAATTCGTGCGAATCGTTCCAGACAAGGATGACGGTGGGGAAACCGCTGCGCCTAATCTCGGAGGAAACGATGCTCGGCAGGAACGGTGTCGCGGGCGAATGCCAGCGCATGGCTGAATGTGATGATATGGCGCGCCGCGCGCTCGCCACGTCAGCCGGTGCTGCTGTCCGTCACCGCGCCGAGATTGTCGTGCAGTCGTCGGAGCAGATCGATCAGCACCTCGCGCTCGTCCTTGCTGAGGCAGGACAGCAGGCGCCGTTCGCGCTCGAATGCCGCGACGATCACCTTGTCATGGGTGGCGCGGCCTCTCGCCGTCAGCGCGATCGAATGGGTGCGGCCGTCATTCGGGTCGGTGCGGATCGACACCAGCCCGCGATTCTCGAGGCCAGCCAGCGTCCGGCTCACCGGCCCCTTGTCGAAGCCGATGACGTGGCAGATCCGCGAGGCGGGAATGCCGGGCTCGATCGCCAGCAGCGACATGATCCGCCATTCCGTGACGTTGACGCCAAACTCGCGCTGATAGAACGCGGTCGCGCTGTTCGAGAGCTTGTTGGCGATGAAGGTGATGAAGGCCGGGACGTAGCGATCGAGATCGAGCGTCGGCCCGGTCTCGGCGGGCGCGGGCTTTTGGCGGGCTCTGGTCGAAGACGGCGGCATATCGGGCTTTTGACTCGCGTGGTGCCTGAAGACCTAAGGGCAAGCGCGGCCCTTTCACAAGATCAAAATGAGGGAGGACTTCCATGAGCGCACCCGGCTCCGCCGCATCAGGCGTCCCGCGTCTCGACGTCGATCCCTTCGACATGAATTTTTTTGCCGACCCCTATCCCACGCACGAATTGCTGCGAGAGGCGGGCCCGGTGGTCTATCTCGACAAGTGGAACGTCTATGGCGTGGCGCGCTATGCCGAGGTCCACGCCGTGCTGAACGATCCCGCGACGTTCTGCTCGAGCCGCGGCGTCGGCCTCTCCGATTTCAAGAAGGAGACGCCGTGGCGGCCACCGAGCCTGATCCTCGAGGCCGATCCGCCCGCGCACACCCGTACCCGCGCCGTGCTCTCGAAAGTGCTGTCGCCGACGGTGATGAAAGGGCTCCGCGACCGCTTTGCCGCGGCGGCTGAGGAGCGGGTCGACGCGCTGCTCGACAAGCGCAGCTTTGACGCGATCACGGATCTTGCGGAGGCCTATCCGCTCTCGATCTTCCCCGATGCGCTTGGCCTGAAGCCGGAGGGCCGCGAACATCTCATCCCCTACGCGAGCGTCGTGTTCAACGCGTTCGGCCCGCCGAACGAGCTGCGCCAGGAGGCGATCGCGCGCTCGTCGCCGCACCAGGCCTATGTGACCGGGCAGTGCCAGCGCGACAACCTGACGCCCGGCGGTATCGGTGCCTGCATCCATGCGCATGTCGACGAGGGTGCGATCACCGCGACTGAAGCGCCGCTGCTGGTGCGGTCGCTGCTCTCTGCGGGCCTCGACACCACGGTCAATGGCATCGGCGCCGCGGTCTATTGCCTCGCTCGCTTCCCGGAGCAATGGCAGCGCCTGCGCGGCGATCTCACCCTGGCGCGCAACGCCTTCGAGGAGGCGGTGCGGTTCGAGAGTCCAGTGCAGACATTCTTCCGCACCACGACGCGTGACGTCGAGCTGTCAGGCGCGACCATCGGCGAGGGCGAGAAAGTCCTGATGTTCCTCGCCGCTGCCAATCGCGATCCGCGCAGGTGGGACAGGCCCGACAGTTACGACATCACGCGCCGCACCTCCGGCCATGTCGGCTATGGCTCCGGCATTCACATGTGTGTCGGGCAGCTCGTGGCGCGGCTCGAAGGCGAGACGATGCTGTTGGCGCTGGCACGCCGCATTGCGAAGATCGAGATCACAGGTGAGCCGAGGCGCCGCTTCAACAACACGCTGCGCGGGCTCGACAGCCTGCCGGTGACGATCACGCCGGCCTGACGCGACCGGCCGCCAAATAATAGGGGAGGGACCAATGAAGAACTTGAAGTGGACGCTTGCGCTGGCTGCAAGCTTGATGAGCAGCGCGGCAAGTGCCGAGATTTCGGACAACGTCGTGCGCGTCGGCGTGCTTAACGACATCTCGGGCATCTTCCAGGACACCAACGGCATGGGCTCGGTCGAGGCCGCACGCATGGCGGCGGAGGATTTCAACGGCGGGGCTAAGGGCATCAAGGTCGAGATCGTCTATGCCGACCACCAGAACAAGGCCGATGTCGGCAATGCCATTGCGCGCAAATGGCTCGATGTCGAAGGCGTCGATGCCATCGTCGACGTGCCGAATTCGGCGGTCGGCCTCTCCATCAACACGCTGCTGCGCGACAGCCGCATGACCTTCCTGGCCTCGTCCACGGCGAGCTCCGATCTCACCGGCAAGGCCTGCTCGCCCAACACCATCCAGTGGGTCAACGACACCTGGGCGACCGGCAACACCACGGCGGCGGCGATGGTCTCGCGCGGCGGCAAGGACTGGTACTTCCTCACCGTGGACTTTGCGCTGGGCAAGGGAATCGAGGCCGAAGCGCAGAAATACATCGAGTTGCATGGCGGCAAGGTGATCGGCTCGTCAAAACATCCGCTCGGCACTTCCGATTTCGCGTCCTTCCTGTTGCAGGCGCAAAGCTCGAAGGCGCAGGTGATCGGATTGGCCAATGCCGGCGGCGACACCATCAACGCAGTGAAGCAGGCCGCCGAGTTCGGCATCCAGCAGAGCGGGCAGAAGCTCGTGGCGTTCCTGCTCTTCATCAACGACGTCCACGGCATGGGTATCAAGGTCGCGCAGGGCCTCCAGCTCATGGAAGCCTTCTATTGGGACATGAACGACGACACCCGCGCCTTCGCAAAACGCTTCGCCGCGCGGCCCGGCATGAACGGCAAGATGCCGAGCGGCAACCAGGCCGGCGTCTATGCGTCCACGCTCGCCTACCTCAACGCCGTCGCGGCGACCGGCAGCGACAACGCGAAGGACGCCGTGCCCGAGATGAAGAAGTTTAGGGGCAAGGACAAGCTGTTCGGCGACACCGTCATCCGCCAGGACGGCCGCGTCGTGCATCCCATGTATCTGTTCGAGGTGAAGAAGCCGGAGGAGTCGAAATACCCGTACGATTATTACAAGCTGGTCTCGACGATCCCGGCGGATCAGGCGTTTCGCCCGCTGGCGGAGGGTGGGTGCGAACTGGTGAAGTAGGGGGAGCGGCGAGCGCCGCTGCACCCTCTCCCCTTGTGGGAGAGGGTGGCTTCGCTTTAGCGAAGCCGGGTGAGGGGTTCTCTCCGCGAGTGAATCTCTCGCAGTGAGTTCGTGGAGAGAACCCCTCATCCGGCGCCGTAGCCGAAGCTACGCTTCGGCGTTCTTAAGAACGGCGGCCCGAAGGCCGCCTACGCCACCTTCTCCCACAAGGGGAGAAGGAAGAAAGGCTACACCACCTTGCTGCTCCCCTGCGTGATCAACCGCGCCGCCCGTTGGTCGCGCGCGTAGATCCAGAGCCAGCTCAGCGCGACGCTGAGGCGGTGGCGCAGGCCGATCAGGAAGTAGATGTGGGCGATGCCCCAGATCCACCATGCGATGGTGCCGCGCAGCTTGATGCGGCCGAAGTCGATTACGGCGAGGCGCTTACCGATCTGCGCGAGGCTGCCGGCGTGCTTGTAGCGGAACGCACCCTTGCTCTCGCCGCGCAGCCGCGCCTTGATGGTTTCGGCGACATGCTTCCCCTGCTGCTTGGCCGCCGGTGCGATGCCGGGTACCGGCTTGCCGTCCCAGGCGTTGATGCTGACGGTGTCGCCGATCGCGAAGATCTCGGGATGGCCCGGGATGGTGAGGTCCGCCTCGACCTGCAGGCGCCCGGCGCGATCGGCCGGCGCGCCCAGCCACTCGGCTGCGGGCGAGGCGCGCACACCGGCGGCCCAGATTCGTGTCTTTGCCTCCAGCAGCTTGCCGCCGAACACCACGCCCTCACGATTGATCTCGGTGACGGCCTGTCCGAGCACGACCTCGACGCCGATCCTTTCCAGCGAGGCCTGGGCGTAGGCCGAGAGGTCGTCGGGAAATCCCGCCAGCACGCGCGGCCCCGCCTCGATCAGCACCACGCGCGCCTTGTGGGTGTCGATGTTGCGGAAATCGCCGGGTAGAGTGTGATGCGCCATCTCGGCGATGGTGCCGGCAAGCTCGACGCCGGTGGGGCCGGCGCCGACGATGACGAAGGTCATCCGCGCCGCGCGTTTTGCCGGATCGGTCTCGCGCTCGGCGCGCTCGAACGCCACCAGGATGTGACGGCGCAGCGTGGTCGCATCCTCCAGCGTCTTCAGGCCGGGCGCGAACTGCTCCCATTCGTCATGGCCGAAATAGGCGTGACGCGCGCCGGTCGCGAGCACCAGCGTGTCGTAAGGCACCTCGCTGCCGTCGTCGATCAGCACGCAGCGCCTTGCTGCATCGACGCCGCTCACGGTCGCGAACAAGGTCGTCACCTCGCGCCGGTCGCGCATGAGATGGCGGACCGGCCAGGCGATCTCGCTGGTCGCAAGCGAGGCGGTCGCGACCTGGTAGAGCAGCGGCTGAAACAGATGATGGTTGCGGCGGTCGATCAGCGTGATGTCGACCGCGGCGCCTGTGAGCCGGTAGGTCGCCTCCAGCCCGCCGAAGCCGGCTCCGACGATGACGACGCGATGGGGATTTGCGACCATGATCTGCCCTCGACTCTCGCTGCTTCTCTGCTTCATTTAAGTGCGGAAAGGGGCGCGCGGTCCAATAGCCGTCATCAATCGGGGAATAGGCTGGGTGTATCGAGGTCCGCGAGAAAGCGCCGCAGCCCTCGCCGAAGTGAGTAGAACTATATTTCTTGCCATTCACGATCGGGGCGAATTATGGTGCAGGGCAGGCGCCGAGGCCATTGGCGGCTCGACGGATTTTGCGCTCTAAAGAGACGACCCGGGGCGGCGATCACCCCGTTTCCGGGATAAAGAGAATTGAGGAGGGGAGTGGTTATGAGGACAGCATTCTGGCTGGCGGGCGCGGCTGCGCTCGCACTGGCAAGCCCGGCAGTGGCCGGCGACACCATCAAGATCGGTTTCGTCTCGACCTTCAGCGGCCCGACCGCCGTGATTGGCAACGACATGCGCAACTCGTTCGAGCTGGCGCTGGATCATCTCGGCCGCAAGATGGACGGCAAGCCGGTCGAGGTGATCTACGAGGACGACGGGCAGAAGCCCGATGTCGGCAAGCAGAAGACCGAAAAACTGGTGCAGTCCGACAAGGTCGATTTCATCGTCGGCTACATCTGGTCGAACGTGCTGCTGGCTTCCTTGAAGACCGCGGTGGACTCGCAGACCTTCCTGATCTCGGCCAATGCCGGCCCGTCACAGCTCGCCGGCGAGCTCTGCAGCCCCTACGTGTTCTCGACCTCCTGGCAGAACGACCAGACGCCGCAGGCCATGGGCGTCTACATGAACCAGAAGGGCGTCAAGAGCGTCTTCCTGATCGGGCCGAACTACGCGGCCGGCAAGGACATGCTCGCCGGTCTCAAGAACACCTTCAAGGGTGAGATCAAGGGCGAGGAATACACGGTCTGGCCGAGCCAGCTCGACTTCTCCGCCGAGCTCTCCAAGGCCCGCGCCTCCGGCGCCGAGTCGATCTTCGTGTTCTACCCCGGTGCCGCCGGCGTGCAGTTCCTCAATCAATATGCCCAGGCCGGCCTGAAGAGCACGATGCCGCTCTACACCGCCTTCACCGTCGACGAGCTGTCGCTGCCGCTCCAGAAGGAGAACGCGCTCGGCGTGCCCGGTGCGCAGGAATGGGTCAACGACCTGCCCAATGAACAGAACAAGCGCTTCGTCGCCGACTACCGCAAGAAGTACACCAATCTGCGCCCGACCTATTACGGCGCGCAGGCCTATGACGCCGCCCAGCTCATCAACAGCGCCGTGGTCGCGGTGAAGGGCGACACCAGCAAGAAGGACGCGATGAAGGCCGAGATGGAGAAGGCCAACTTCAAGTCGCTGCGCGGTGCGTTCAAATACGGCAACAACCACATCCCGGTGCAGAGCTTCTATCTCCAGGACGTGGTCAAGGACGCTGACGGCCAGCTCGCGCTGAAGACGGTCGCCACCATCGTGGAGAATGACCAGGATCGTTTCCACGACAAGTGCGCGATGAAGTGAGGTCATAGCCACAGACAAATCATAGCCACAGACAAAGCTGCACCTTCTCCCCTTGTGGGAGAAGGTGGCGCGAAGCGCCGGATGAGGGGTATCTCTCCGCGAAGTAATTTCCATCGGGTTCGTGGAGAGATACCCCTCACCCGTCTCGCCGCTTCGCGGCGAGCCACCCTCTCCCACAAGGGGAGAGGGTAATCACACCCGCGGCATGCTCACCGGCCGCACTTCGCGTGACTGCGCCGCGAGCCTGATGCCGGCATTGGCCGCGCCGAATCCCTGATAATTCCGTCGCTCGACGATCTCGAAGAAGAAGCGCTCGTCGAAGATGTGGGTGTAGACCTGGAAGAACTCGCCGTCGCCCTCCCGGTCGTAGAGGATGTGGTTGGCGCGCAGCTGTGCCATCAGGTCGGGCGCGAGGTCGTATTTGGCCTCGATGTCGTCGTAATAATTGTCGGGAATATCCAGAAAGTCTGCGCCGCGGGCGCGCATCGCGGCGACCGCTGCAAAGATGTCCTGGCACGCGAACGCGACGTGCTGCACGCCCGAGCCGAAGAACTCCGAGATGAAACGCGCCGGCAGGGTGCGGTTGGCGGAGGAGCCGTTGAGCACGAAACGCAGGCTCTGGTCGCCGTTGATGATGGCCGTGCTCTGCACGAGGCCTCTGGGATCGGCGATCTCCATCTGCGGCAGGCGTTTGAGGTCGAGGATGCCGGTGTAGAACAAGAGCCAGGACAGCATCTCGTCATACGGCATCGACTGCGCGATGTGGTCGACAGCGAGCAGCGCGTCTGCGCCGGCATCGCTCGCAACGGGTTCGAAATCGGTGTCCCAGTTCTTGCCGGCCTGATCGAGGAAATAGAGCAGGCTGCCGCCGACGCCGTGGATCGCGGGGATCTCCAGCTCGCCCGGCCCGACCGGCTGGTAGAAGGTGCGCGCCTTCAGCGTTTCGGCGCGCTGCATGGCGAGGCCGGCATTGTCGACGTCGAGCGCGATCGCGCAAACGCCGGGACCGTGCGTCACGTAATGCGAATGCGCAAAGCCGTCGGTCTCGCAGTTGATCACCAGCTCGACCTTGCCCTGCGACCAGCGCTCCACCGCCTTGCTGCGATGCTTGCCGGTCTTGCGAAAACCGAGTTGCGAAAACAGGCGGGCGAGTTCGCCGGCCTTGGTCTCGTTGACGGCGAACTCGATGAACCCTGTGCCGCGGCTTTTGGCCTTGGGCGCCAGCGGTTCGCCGGAAAACTTCGGCCAATCCGGCGCGAGCTGATCCTCCAGCAGGATCAGCGAACGCAGGCCGTCGACCGCGGTCTGCGCGGCCGAGCCGGCGCGGAACTGGTCGTTGAAGATCTCCAGCGACAGCGGTCCGGCATAGCTGGTCGCCGCGACCGCCGCCATGAACTCGACGACCGGCAGGTCGCCCTGGCCGGGGAAGGAGCGGAAGTGCCGGCTCCACGACAGGATGTCGAGCTCCAGCTTCGGCGCGTCGGCAAGCTGCACCAGAAAGATCTTGTCGCCGGGGATCGAGGCCATGGCGCGGACCGGGAAGCCCGGCGCCAGCGCGTGAAAACTGTCGAGGATGACGCCGATCGCGGGATGATCGGCGCGCCGCACGATCTCCCAGGCGTCGCGGTAGTCGTTGACGTGGCGGCCCCACGCCAGCGCCTCGTAGCCGACCCGCACGCCCCGCTTGGCCGCGCGATCGCCGAGTTCGCGAAAATCGTCCGCGGCGCGGTCGATGCCGCCGAGCGAGCTGGGCGAGACGTTGGAGCAGATCAGCAGCAGGTCGGTGCCGAGCTCCTGCATCAGATCGAATTTCCGTTCGGCGCGGGCAAAATTGCGCGCACGCTGCGGCTCCGGCATGCCCTCGAAATCGCGGAACGGCTGGAACGCGCAGATCTCGAGATTGAGGTCCTTGCAGAGCTTTCCGATGTCGCGCGGACCTGCGCCGAACGACAGCAAATCGTTCTCGAAGATCTCGACCGCGTCGAAGCCGGCGGCTGCGATGGCGCGGAGTTTTTCGTCGAGCGCCCCTGAGAGGGAAACGGTTGCGATCGAGCGCTTGTTCATGCGGCTGTCTCCTCCATGACGCCCCCGAGGAAGAGCTGGCCGATGCGGGGATCGTTCAAAATGCGCTTGGCGTCGTCGACCATGCGGGTCTGGCCGAGCTCGAGCACGATGCCGATATCGGAGATCTCCAGTGCCGAGCGGGCGTTCTGCTCGATCATCAGGATGGTGACGCCGCGATCGCGCAGGGATTTGAGGATGTCGAAGGTCTGCTGCACCATCAGCGGCGACAGCCCGATCGAGGGCTCGTCGATCAGCACGAGCTTCGGCTCGAGCAGCAGCGAGCGCGCGATCTCGAGCTGCTTCTGCTCGCCGCCCGAGAGCGTCGAGGCCTGCTGTGTCGATTTGCGGCGCAGCGCCGGGAACAGGTCGAGGGCCGCCTCGATCCGCTTGGGCAGGTCGAGGCCCTTCCCGGCGGCGACGCCGCCGAGCTCGACGTTGTGGCGCACGGACAGCTCGGGGAAGATGTTGCGGCCCTGCGGCACGTAGCAGATGCCGGCATTGAGCAGCGCGCGCTGGCTCAAATTCGTGACGTCGCGGCCTGCAAAACTGATCTTGCCCTCGCGCAGCCTGAGCAGGCCGAAGATCGCCTTGAACACGGTCGATTTGCCGGCGCCGTTGGGGCCGATGATGGTGGTGATGGTGGCCTGCGGAACGGAAAACGTCGTGCCGTTCAGGATCGTCATCTTGCCGTAGCCGCCGACGAGATTGTGAACCGAGAGGATCGGGTCGCTCATGGCTCGCTCTCCACAGCATGATCCGGAAAAGTGTGCAGCGGTTTTCCGATAAGATCATGCTCAAACAATAAAACCAAAGCGCGATGACTGTTCATTCCAATCTCCATCGCGCTTTAGTGTCCGAGATAGGCTTCGATCACGGCCGGGTTCTTGCGGACCTCGTCCGGACGTCCCATCGCCAGCACCTTGCCTTCCGCCATCACCATCACGCGCGAGCACAGCGACATCACGAACTCCATGTTGTGCTCGATCACGACGAAGGTGGCGTTCTTCTCGCGGTTGATCGCGACAAGCCGCTCTTTGAGATCCGCCAGCATCGACGGATTGACGCCGCCGGCGGGCTCGTCGAGCAGCACCAGGCGCGGGCCGCCCATGAAGGCCATGGCGGCATCGAGCAGCTTCTGCTGGCCGTAGGAGAGGCCGCCGGCAGGTTCGGCCGCGAGATGATCGAGCTTGAAGAAGCCGATCATCTGGTTGGCGGCCTCCGTCAGCCCGGCATCGGAGCGGCCGACCAGGCGCGAGGCCATGTTGCCCTGGTGCTCCTGTCCGGCGAGGATCAGGTTCTCGCGTACCGAGAGTTTTGGAAACACCTGCAACAGCTGGAAGGTGCGGCTGACCCCGAGCTTGTTGAGCTCGGAGGGGCGCAGGCCCGTGACCACCTTGCCGTCGAGCTTCACTTCGCCGCCTGACGGCGTGAGCTGGCCGAGGATGCAGTTGAACAGCGTGGACTTGCCGCAGCCGTTCGGCCCGATCAGGCCGAGGATCTCGCCCTCGCGGACGTCGAAGCTGACGTCGGCGACGGCGCTGATGCCGCCAAAATTCTTCCTGATGTTGGTGACCTCGAGGACCGCGCTCATTGCACCGTCTCCAGCCGCGATTTCGCGACCGCGCGCAGCGCGGAGGCCGCCTTGGTGCGGCGTTCGGCGAGATAGCGGTCGAGGATTCCCAAAATGCCGGTCGGCGACCAGACCAGCAGCAGCATCACTGCGACCGCATAGATCATCAGATAATACCCTTCCGTGAAGCGCAGCCATTCCGGCAACAGCACCGCGATCATCGCCCCCAGGAAGGGACCGAAATAGAAGCCGGCGCCGCCGACGATCACCATCATCAGCAGATCGAGCGAGAGCGACAGGTTGAAGGGAACAGGATCGATATATTGCGTCAGCGGCGCATAGAGCGCGCCGGCGATGCCGCCGAGCGCCGAGCCGATCGCAAACGCCATCAGCGTGTAGCGCCGCGTGTCGATGCCGAGCGATTGCGCGCGCAAGGGATTTTCGCGCAGCGCCATGAAGGCGCGTCCCCAGGGCGAGCGGATCAGCCACCACACCGCCAGCGAGACGATCGCAAGCGAGCCGAGGCAGACATAGTAGAAGGGCAGCGGCTTGTTGGTTGCGATTCCGAAGACGTGCGGGCGCGGAATGTTGGAGATGCCGTAGATGCCGCCGGTGAGCCAGCTCTCGTTGCGGAACACCAGGAAGGCGAGGGTGGAGAAGGCCAGCGTGACGAAGGCGAGATAGTGGTGCTGCACGCGCAGCGCGGGATAGCCGAGCACCCAGCCGACCGCAAAGCTCAAGGCGATCGCGACCACGATCGCCGCCGGCAGCGGCCAGCCGTGAGTGGTCATGATCGCAGCGGCATAGGCGCCGATGCCGACGAAGGCGCCCTGCGCCAGCGAGACCTGGCCGGCATAGCCGAGCGTGAGGTTGAGCCCCATCGCGGCGATGCTCATCACCGCCCACTGGCTCAGGATGAACAGGCCGTAGCGGTTGAAGTTCATGGGGACGATGATCAGTCCCGCGATGACGGCAAGGCCGAGCGCGATCTTCAGGGGTTTGGCGAAGCCGCTCATACGGTGCGCTCCTCGGCCCGGCCGAGCAGGCCCTGCGGCCGGAACAGGATCACGGCAATCAGGAAGATCATCGGCACGGCGGCGCGGTACTGCGTCGAGACATAGGCGGCCGCGAGGTTGTCGAGCACGCCGATCAGCAGGCCGCCGGCGATCGCGCCGCGCACCTGGTTGAAGCCGCCGACGATCGCGGCGATGAAGGCGGCCTGGCCCAGCACCTCGCCAGAAGAGAATTTTGCAAGGTAAATCGGCGTGATCAGCAACGAGGCCAGCGCCACCAGGAAGGCGTTGATCAGGAAGGTCAGCAGGATCATGCGCTCGACCGGCACGCCGATGATGCGGGCCACGGTCGGGTTCTGCGCCGCCGCCTGCATCTGGTGGCCGAGCGAGGTGCGGTTCAGGAGCGAGGTCAGGCCGAAGACCGCAAGAATGGCGACGACGAGGACGCCGATGCTTTGCAGCGAGACCGCGTGGCCGAGGATGGAGATATCGCCGGTCGGCACGATCGAGGGGAAGGGCGAGGCCTCCGCGCTGAAGAACTGCTTTACCGATTCCTTGATGCCGATCGCCAGCGCCATGGTCGCGATCGCCAGCGGCAGCACGCCATGGCGCATCATCGGATCGACCAGCAACATCTTGAAGGCGAGGCCGAGCAGGATCATCG
The DNA here is from genome assembly GCF_058807535.1 of Bradyrhizobium sp. GW821-FHT12B03. Lineage (NCBI taxonomy): Bacteria > Pseudomonadati > Pseudomonadota > Alphaproteobacteria > Hyphomicrobiales > Nitrobacteraceae > Bradyrhizobium > Bradyrhizobium sp. GW821-FHT12B03. Next base: position 263,064 of record NZ_JBXAQU010000004.1, on the reverse strand, counting down.
AGAGCAAAATGCCGAGGATGATCGCCAGCCAGAACGGCGCGCCCGCATGCATCGCCGCCAGCATCAGGAACGCCGGCAGCATCACGAACTCGCCTTGCGCGAAGTTGATGGTCTGCGAGGTCTGCCACAACAGCGTGAAGCCGACCGCGACCAGCGCATAGATGGCGCCGGTGGCTAACCCTGCGACCAGTAGATCGAACAGATTGGACATGTTTCCCTCTAGTCTGTCCCTCGCCCAGCTCCGCCGTCTCCCTCTCCCCGCGAAGAGCGGGGCGAGGGAGAAGAGAGATCTCTCCCCGCGTGCGGGGAGAGACGAACGCCTCACTTCACTTTCGGCAGCACCTGCTTCACGACCTGCTTGCCTTCGACCACCTCGACCAGAAAGCTCTGGCGGTCGATGTCGCCGGTCTCGCTGAAGGTGACGTCCATCAGGAGGCCGGGTTCGTCGGCGGCCTTGATGGTCAGGCCGTGCAGCGTGTCGGCGAAGGCCTTGGAATCGACCTTGCCCATCTTTTCGGTGGTGGCCTTCACCATGTAGACGGCGAGGTAGCCCTTCAGGCCGTTATGATCGGGCACGTAATTGTACTTCTTGGAAAACTTCTCGCGGAACGCCTTGATCAGGTCGACCGGCGCGTCGGTGGTGAGGCCGACATGGCCGCGCGCACCGTTGGCGGCATCGCCGGCAAGCTCGATCACCTTCTGGCCGATCAGCGTGGTCTCGCCCATCAGCGGCGCGGTGACGCCCTGGCGCTTCAGCTCTTTCAGGATGCGCGCGCTTTCTTCCTCGTTGAGATAGACGAACACGGCATCGGGATTGGCGGACTTGATCTTGCCAACGTCGGCGGCGAAGTCGGCCTGGCCCGCTTCGGTCGAGAGGTCGGCGACCACCTTGGAGCCGAGCCGGTCGAGCTCCTTCACGACGACGTCGCGCCCGCCGCGGCCAAAGTCGTTGTTGACCCAGACCACCGCGACGGTCTTCGCCTTCATCTCGTCATGGATGTATTTTGCGACCTTCGGCATCGAGGATTGCTGGCCGAACGAGGTGCGGAACAGAAACTTGTTGCCGGCCTGCGTCAGCTCGGCAGCTTCGCCGCCCATGATCTGCGCGATGCCGGCTTCGGCCGCGAGCGGCGCGGTGACCTTCACCGAACCGGAATAGCCGGGCCCGAGCAGCACATAGGGCTCGGCGTCGAGCGCCTTTTGCACCTGCGCGCGGGCAACGCCGGGGTTGGATTGCGAGTCGGCATGGGTCACCTCGAGCTTGCGACCGAGCACGCCGCCCTTGGCGTTGATCTCCTCGATCGCGAGATCGATGCCGTTCTTCCAGTTGGTGCCGACGGTGGCGCCGCCGCCGGATAATTCGGCGACGTCGGCAAGCTTGATTGTCTGGGCGTGGACGCTGGTTGCCGTCGCGAAGGCAAGCAGGGCGCCTGCCAGAACAGTCGATTTCATGATCTCTCCTCCCGTTTCCTCTGATGTTGTCCGCGGCCTTGTGTCCGGCCGCTTTGGTTACGCTGCGTGATAGGCAGAGCTTCGCGCCGCCATCACCTCGTCAAATGCCTCTCCCATGACCTCGGTCGATGGGGCAAGGCCCGTGAACAGTTCGAAAGCGTCGGCGGCCTGGTAGATCGCAAGCTCCCGCCCGGTCATGATCTTCGCGCCGCGCTCCTGCGCTGCGGTCAGCAGCGGCGTGATCAGCGGCGAATAGACGGCGTCGGCCACCCAGAGCTTGTCGTGCAGCAGCGTGGCCGGAACGGGCATGCCGCGGTTCGGCAGCATGCCGACCGGCGTGCCGTTGACGAGGCCGGTCGCGCCGCGGAGCGCATCCTCGACGCTTGCAGCGACGCGGGCGCCGCCCTGCATCGCAAGCAGGGAGACCAGCGTCCCGGCGCGTCCCGGCTCGCTGTCGAAAATGCGGATGTCGCCCACTTTCAGGCTCGCCAATGCAAAGGCAATGGCCTTGCCGACGCCGCCCGCGCCGATCACGGCGACGGCGTTGCCAGCCGGCGCCAGCAGCGGCGCCACCGCGCGCGCAAAGCCGGTCGTGTCGGTGTTGTGGCCGGTCAGCCGGCCGTCCCTGACGACGACGGTGTTGACCGCGCCCATCGCGGCGGCGCCCGGCGCCAGCGCGTCGAGCAGCGGGACCACCGCTTCCTTGTAGGGGTAGGTGACATTGACGCCGGCAAAGCCGAGCCGCCGTACGCCTTCGAGCATCTGGCTCAATCCGGCCGCGTCGGCGCCGGCGACCTCGATGAGCTGGTAATGACCGCGCAGGCCGAGCGCTTCGGCGGCGCGCTCATGCATGGCAGGGGAAGCGGAATGCGCGATCGGCGCGCCGATCAGGCCGGTGAGGAGCTTTTTGCTGGCGGCGTATCCGCGCTTGGACATGGTTCGCTATCGTCTCGTTGGGAGCGTTCGGTCCCGGCCATTAGCGGGGAAACCGGCGCAATTCCAAGTACGACGTTAGCCTTTCCCCCGCCTAACACAATTACCCATTTATCGGGCAAACCTAACATAAGGTTATTTCCTTCGTCCGCGACCCGTGGCGGCCTTGCCGTTGCCGCGGGACGGCTCGACCGCGCGCATCTCGGCGCGCAGGGATTCGATGAAGTATTCGACGTGGAGCGACAGCGGCGCGCCGCGCTTCACGGCGATGTAGGTGTCGAACCGCGTCGGTTCGGTGATCTTCAACAGCTCGATCCCGGGATAGCCGCCATGGGCCACCGTGAACTGGTCGATGATGGCGATGCCGAGGCCCGCCTTCACCAGCGCGCAGACCGTGGTGCCGAAGCGGGCGCGGATGGTGATGTTGTAGTCGAGCCGGTTGCGCGCGAAGATCTCGGCCATGATCCGGCCATAGGGATCGTTCGGATCGATGCCGATCAGCGGATAGCGGGTGATCTCGGCGGCCGAGACCTGCTTGCGGCCCGCAAGCTCGTGGCCGGGCGGCACGATGCAATACAGCTCGCCCGAGGCGAGCGGCATGAAGTCGAGCCCGGAATGCTCCAGCCGGTAGCTCATCGCCACGCACTCGCCGCGGCCGAGCAGGAGATAGTCGATGGCTTCCTCGAGCTTGAGGATGTTGATGTCGATGCCGAGATCGGGATAGCGGCGGCGTACGCGCTCGATCGCGCGCGGCACCATCACCTGCGAGATGCTCGGCACCGAGCCGATGCGCAATTCCGACAGGCCGCCGCGGCCGATCTTGGAGATGATCTCGGAGAGGTCGTCGACCTTCTTGTAGACGCCGTTGATCTGCTCGAAGATGTTCTCGGCTTCGGGCGTCGGAAAATAGCGTCCGTTCTGGCGTTGGAAGAAACGGATGCCGAGTGAGCGCTCGGTGTATTTGACGAGGCGGCTGATGCCCGGCGCCGAGACGTTGAGCAGCTTCGCCGCGCCGCCGATGGTGCCCGTCACCATCACGGCACGGATCACTTCAACCTGGCGCAGCGTCATCATGTCCCGGGCATCCGAAAGAGGATCATGCGGCGATCATCTCACGAGAGATGCGATGTCATCCAGCGGCAAGTGTGGCGGTGTGGCAGGGCGGACGGCGCTTCACCCTCCCCCTCCAGGGGTGTTCAGACCGGGGAGGGTCGAGAGCGCAACTCGCTCACAGATGGCGGATTGCGGGATGATTTCGCTGTCAGCGTGTTTCGACTAAAATCTGCGCGTTCAAATCGAGGGGCGGCGTCGCACGATCTGTTGGATCGGCGTCGTCTGCTGCAGGCGCGTTCTAGCTCGCCGGTCCTTCGGGCGACACGCTGTCCGCGAGCTCGGTGCGTTCGCTTTGCAGCACCTCGCGCGCGAACTCGATGATCTTCTGCTTGTTTGCCGTTTCACGGACGGCGAAAAACACACGGTTCAATTCCAGGCCGAGCACGCTGTTGAGGGCGATGTTCTCGTCGTCCATCGTGGTTTTCCCGCTTTGTACGCCACAGGTGTAACTTGACGTCACTTCTTCCACAAGTAGATTAAAGCTTCGGAGCAGGCACACACCGGAAAACTACGGCGGCACCGAATTGAGGCAGCCCCCAAATACGTGCTATACCGAACGGCGAGGGTCAGGAAACGCACCGATGTCCGCCGTCGACTATGGCCGGGAAGCGCTCGACTTCATCGAGGGGTTGGGAGCCTATACCAAGGTTCCGGACGCCATGGATGCACTCGCCACCGCGTTCAACCGGTACGGCTTCGAGCATATCATCGTGACGGGTTTGCCGAACCCCGATCAGCGTTTCGCCCAGATGGTGCTCGCCAAGCGCTGGCCGGCAGAGTGGTTCAGCCTCTACACCGAAAAGAGCTACGATCGCGTCGATCCCGTGATCCGCAAATGCCGGCAGACGGTAAATCCCTTCGAATGGTCGGAAGCTCCTTACGATGCGGAGTTCGAGCCGGGCGCTGCCGAAGTGATGCGGCGTGCTGCCGATTTCCGCATGTCGCGCGGTTTCGTCGTGCCGATCCACGGCCTGACTGGCTATGAAGCGGGCGTCTCGCTCGGCGGCGTCAACCTCGATCTCAACGTTCGCAGTAAGCCGGCGCTGCACCTGATCGCGATGTACGGCTTCGATCACATTCGCCGTCTGCTTGCTCCCGCGCCGCATGCGTCGACGCGTCTCACTCCGCGCGAGCGCGAAGTGATCGCCTGGGCCTCGCAGGGCAAGTCGGCTTGGGAGATCGGCGAGATCCTGCACATCACGCAGCGTACCGCCGAAGAGCATCTTGCAACCGCTGCGCGCAAGCTGGGGGCCGTCAACCGCACGCATGCGGTTGCGCTCGCGATCCGCCAAAGAATCATCAATCCCTGAAATCACCGCCTACTGGGAAATTTCCCAATAGTAGCTCTGGCCGTTTTCCAAGAGGCTTCCCCTGTTTATTTCGAGCAATGGGGGAATAGATGATTCATGTGATTTCAGCGGTTAACCGGCACCTCTACGAGGACGTCCTCGAACAACATTTCAGGGTGCGCCACGAGATTTTCGTCGAGGAGCGGAAATGGGAAGCGCTGCGCAAGCCCGACGGCCGCGAGATCGACGCGTATGACAATGAGGATGCGATCTATCTGCTGGCTCTCGAAAACCGGCGGGTGCTCGGCGGGTACCGCCTGTATCCGACCACCAAGCCGACGATGATGAGCGACGTATTCCCCCATCTCGCCGCGGTGCGGGGCTGTCCCGTCGATCCGCTGATCTGGGAATGGTCGCGCTTCTTCGTGTCGCGCGAGCGCCGCGACGGCGCGTTCAATCTGCAACTGATGGCGGCAGCGCAGGAGTTTTGTCTCGATCAGGGCATCGAGCGCCTCTGCCTCGTCATGGAGACCTGGTGGCTGCCGCGCTTCCACGACATCGGCTTCGTCGTCACCCCGCTGGGATTGCCGGCGCTGATCGAGAATTCCTGGACCATGGCGGCGACCATCGAGGTCCGTCAGGAATCGCTCGATATCGTTCGTGACCGTATCGGGATGAAGAATGTCGTGCACCAGGACGGCCCGCGTCTGGACGCCGTCGCCCGTGCCAACCTCTGCGGCCTCGCTGCCGCGCAACGAAAGAGCGCCTGAAATGTCGAACATGATGCGGGATAGCCAGATCATGGCGCAAACCAAGGACGAGAATCTCAGCTACATGTCCGACATGGCGCTCGAACTGGCGCAGATGGCGGACGACTCCGGACTGACGACGCTCGCCTATCTGTTCCGGATGGCCGCACTGGAGGCTTCAACGGCAAACAGCGTGCTCGCTGAACCGGACGACCTCCCCCAGCAGATGACGTCGCACTAGACGCATCCTCACTTCCTTCACTCCGACGACGTCCTCGCCCTCCCCCCGCAGCCGGGGGGAGGGCGATCGTTTGGGTGCGGCAGGTTGCCCCATGCTGCACGGCAACCTTCTTGCATCGCGGGACGGACCTCGGCCGCATGTGCCGGGATGCAACAAAGTGCATGTTTGGTGTCAAATCGCTCTTGCCTCGGAACGATACTGCCATTACCCATTTTTCGGCCTTGAAGAGGCAGGGGGAGCTCTTTCACTGATGGCGACCGTGTTCGAACATCGGCGCGACGCTGCGTGCGCCTGAAAGAGTTTTGATGCTGCTCGTCGTCGAACAATTTCTGAACGGATTGCAGTTCGGCCTGCTGCTGTTCCTGCTCGCTGCCGGCCTGACGCTGGTGTTCGGGATCATGGATCTCGTCAACCTCGCGCACGGCTCGCTCTACATGATGGGCGCCTATTTCGCCGCGACCTTCGCGGCCTGGACTGGCAGCTTCCTGCTCGGTGCGCTGCTGGCGCTCGGCGCAACGCTCGTGCTCGGCATCGTGCTCGAAATGACGGCGCTGCGGCATCTCTACGGCCGCGACCATCTCGACCACGTGCTCGCGACCTTCGGCCTGATCCTGTTCTTCAATGAAGCCGTGCGGCTGATCTGGGGCCCGGCGGGCCTGGCGCTGCCGCTGCCGGCCTGGCTCACCGTGCCGGTGCCGATCCTGCCCGGCATTCACTATCCCGCCTATCGCCTCGCCATCATCGTGGTGGCGCTGCTGGTCGCGTTGCTGCTCTATCTCGGCGTGATGCGCACCCGCATCGGCATGCTGATCCGGGCCGGCGCCTCCAACCGCGAGATGATCGGCGCGCTCGGCATCAACATCAAGCTGCTCTACACGCTGGTGTTCGGGCTCGGCGCCGCGCTCGCCGGCCTGGCCGGGTTGATGCAGGCGCCGATCCTCACCGTGCAGATCGGCATGGGTGAGAACATCCTGATCCTCGCCTTCGTCATCATCGTGATCGGCGGCATCGGCTCGATCCGCGGCGCGTTCCTGGCCGCGATCTTCGTCGGCATGATCGACACGCTCGGCCGCGCCTTCCTGCCCAATTTGCTGCGGCAGGTGCTGAGCGGCGCCGCTGCCTCCACCGCCGCGCCCGCGCTGTCCTCCATGCTGATCTACCTGCTGATGGCGATCGTGCTGGTGGTGCGGCCGGAGGGGCTGTTTCCGGCCAATCGCCGATGAAGGCTTTCACGGTGAGCAAGGCCGTCACGGCCCTGATGCTGGCGGGCCTCGTGCTGCTGCCGCTCTATTCACAGTTGTCCGGCAACATCTTCATCCTGACGCTGTTCACCCGCATCGTCATCCTGGCGCTGGCTGCTGCGAGCCTCAACCTCATCATGGGGTTCGGCGGCATGATGAGCTTTGGCCACGCCGCCTATCTCGGCATCGGCGGCTACGCCGTCGGCATGCTCGCGCAGGAAGGCGTTGGCTCCGGCTTCATCCAGTTTCCGGTCGCGCTGGCGGCGTCCGCGCTCTATGCGCTGGTGATCGGCGCGCTCAGCCTGCGCACCCGCGGCGTCTATTTCATCATGATCACGCTGGCCTTCGCGCAGATGGCCTATTACGTCGCCTCGGGCCTCGCGCGCTACGGCGGCGATGACGGCCTCACCGTCTACAAGCGCAGCGATTTCTCCGGCCTGATCAATCTCGGCAACCGCACGCAGTTCTACTATCTCTGCCTGGCCTGCCTGTTCGCCGTGCTCATCCTGATCTGGCGCATCGTCAATTCGCGCTTCGGTCTCGTGGTGCAGGGCCTGCGCTCCAACGAGCAGCGCATGCAGGCGATCGGCTTTCCTGCCAAGCGCTACCAGCTCGTCTGCTTCGTCATCTCAGGCATGATGTGCGGTCTTGCCGGCGCGCTGCTCGCCAACAACACGGACTTCATCAGCCCGGCCGTGATGTACTGGACGCGGTCCGGCGACCTCATGGTGATGGTGATCCTCGGCGGCATGGGCACGCTGTTCGGCCCGGTCATGGGCGCGGTGGTGTTCCTGCTGCTGGAGGAGTTTCTGTCGCAGATCACCGAATATTGGGCGCTGATCATGGGGCCGCTGCTGCTGCTGATCGTGCTGTTCGGGCGCGGCGGCATCATGGGCGTGCTCGGGAGGGCTGGCCGTGGCTGAACCCCTGCTCCGCGTCGAAAAGCTGGTGCGCCGCTTCGGCGGCATCATCGCGACGGACAACGTCTCGCTCGACGTAGCCAGCGGCGAGCTGCACGCCATCATCGGCCCGAACGGCGCCGGCAAGACCACCCTGATCAGCCAGCTCACCGGGCATCTCGAGCCGCATTCCGGCAGCGTCTCGCTCGGCGGGCGCGACATCACCTATCTGCCGGCCTATCGCCGCTGCGCGCTGGGCCTGGCCCGCTCGTTCCAGATCACCTCGCTGCTGCTCGACTTCACCGCCGCCGACAATGTCGCGCTGGCGGCGCAGGCGCATGCCGGCACCTCTTTCCGCTTCTTCGCCGATGCGCGGAAGGAAAAGGGCCTGCGCGATGCCGCCCGCGCCGCGCTCGATCGCGTCGGCCTGTTGCATCGTGCCGATGTCCTGGTGTCCAGGCTCAGCCATGGCGAGCGTCGCCAGATCGAGCTTGCGGTCGCACTCGCCAGCCAACCGAAGCTGCTGCTGCTCGATGAGCCGATGGCCGGCCTCGGCGTCACCGAATCCCAGCGCATGGTGCAATTGCTCCAGGAGCTGCGGAAGGAAGTCTCGATCGTCCTGGTCGAGCACGACATGCCGGCGGTGTTCGCGCTGGCCGACCGCATCTCGGTGCTGGTCTACGGCCGCGTCATCGCCTCGGGCGATCCGGCCGCGATCCGCCAGAACGAGGACGTCAAGCGCGCCTATCTCGGCGACCAGCATGTGGTGACGCACCATGGCTGACACGCTGCTCGAGGTTGACGGCATCGAGACCTGCTACGGCCTTTCGCAGGTGCTGTTCGGCCTGTCGCTCTCGATCAAATCAGGCGAGATGGTCTCGCTGATGGGCCGCAACGGCATGGGCAAGACCACCACCATCCGCTCCATCATGGGCCTGACGCCGGCGCGTGCGGGCGCGATTCGCTTCGCCGGCGCCGAAGTGCGGACGCAGCCGTCTTACAGGATCGCAAAACTCGGCGTCGGCCTCGTCCCCGAGGGGCGCCAGATCTTCCCGAACCTGACCGTGCGCGAGAACCTGGTCGCGGCGGCCGCCGACCGCTTCGGCAGCAGCAATCCCTGGACGCTCGCGGCCATCTACGTGATGTTTCCGCGGCTTGCCGAACGCGCGTCCAACATGGGCAACCAGCTCTCCGGCGGCGAGCAACAGATGCTGGCGATTGGCCGCGCGCTGATGACGAATCCAAAACTCCTGATCCTGGACGAGGCGACCGAGGGCCTCGCGCCGCTGATCCGCGAAGAAATCTGGAGCTGCCTGTCGCTGCTCAAGAGCCGGGGACAGTCGATCCTCGTCGTCGACAAGAACGTCGATCATCTCGCCCGCATCTGCGACCGCCACTTCATCATCGAGCGCGGCAAGACGGTGTGGAGCGGCACCTCGGACCAGCTGATGGCCGAGCCGGATCTGCAGCACAAGTATCTGGGGATTTGAGGCTCGGGGAACGAGACGTGAGGGGCGGTACGTTGGCGCCACGAATTCGATGTCGTCCCGGCGAAGGCCGGGACCGATACCGCGGTATCTATCTATCGCGGCCGGTATCAGTCCCGAACGACCAGTCTTCGCCAAACGTCTCCCAGTGGCTATGGGTCCCGGCCTTCGCCGGGACGACAGTGGGGAAAGAGTTTAGCGGACCAATCACCAGTAAATCCCGTGCCGGTGCAGTTCGCGGATCACGCGGGCTTCGACTGACGGCTGGCGACGCTTCGGCCTGGCCGTCTCGGTCGAGCTGGCCCTCGGCGCGGCGGTAGGCCGGGTCGGCGTTGCAGTGGCCGGAGCTGTCGCGGCCGGCAGCGTTGCAGTGGGTGCGGCGGTCGCTGTCTGGACGTTTGCCGCCGGAGTCGGCCTCGTCTGAGGCGGCACGTTGACCGCTGCGGCCGGCTGCTCGGTCGCCTGCTGGCTCGGATTGGTCGCCGCCAGGCTCAGGCTCCGCGGACCACCGGCATAGGCCTGGGTCGCCAGCAGCGATATTGCCGCGATCAGGATCAGCTTGCGCATGGAAACCCCCATTATCTGGTCAGTCCGTCTTACCCAATTCATACCCGCCGGCGACTAACGCGCGAGGCGGTGCGCCCCGATTTCGATCAGGGTGGCCCGGCAGGACAAGCGATAGATCAGGCTGAACAATTGACCCCACATGACCGAACTCCGTTGTTGATCATGGAGGCGACTGTAGACCCCGTGTCTTTCCGGCGGTTTTCGCGGGGGAGGAAAATGGCTTCGTCGGACGGGGGTGAGATGTCGTCGGAACGGGCGGGACGAAGTCGCCTCACGGGGGCGTGAGGGGCGCGCAATGGTGTCCCCCAAGTCGCCCCTCGAGAGGAGGTGTCAGAACATCTCGAAATATTCGCGGTGCTCCCAGTCGGTCACCTCGGACAGGAAGCGGTCGATCTCGGCATTCTTGATGTGGCTGTAATAATCCACGAACTCCCCGCCGAATTTTTCGCGGAAGAACGGATCGTCCTTCAGCGCGGCGACGGCGTCGCGCAGGGACTTCGGCAGCAGCGGCGCAGTGGTCTCGTAGGGCGTGTCGGCGGACGGGCCGGGATCGAGCTTGCGGTCGACGCCGTCGAGACCGGAGAGGATTTGCGAGGCCATATAGAGATAGGGATTGGCGGCGGGCTCGCCGACGCGGTTTTCGAGGCGCGTGGCGGCATCGCCCGCCGCCCCGAGCACGCGGATCATCACGCCGCGATTGTCGCGGCCCCAGATCGCGCGGTCGGGCGCCAGCGAATAGGAGCGGTAGCGCTTGTAGCCGTTGATGGTAGGCGTGGTGAACGCGGTCGACGCGCGGGCGTGGTCGAGCAGGCCGGCAAGGTAGGCCCGGCCGAACGCGCTGAGCGGCTCGCCGCCTGCCTTGACCGTTTCCTTGTCCGTTTCCTTGGCCATGAACTGGTTTTCGCCAGTCGCGCGCGAGACGATCGACTGGTGCAAGTGCCAGCCGCTCGCGAACAGGTTCGGCAGTTTGGGCCGGCACATGAAGGTGGCGTGATAGCCGTGGCGGCGGGCGATCTGCTTCACGGCGCTTCGGAACAGCACCATGTTGTCGGCCGGCTCCAGACCCTTCCTTGGCGCGAAGGTGAACTCGCACTGGCTCGGCCCGAACTCGACCTCGACCGAGCGCAAGGGCAGTCCGAGTGCGACGACGTCGCGGCGCAGGATTTCCAGCACCGGCTCCATCTGGTCGAAGCGCTGCTCGGTGAGGTACTGATAGCCGTGGCTGAGCAGGCTGACCGAAGGCGGCGTGCCGGGCTGGCCCGCGTCTTCCGCGCGCATATGCGGATCGTCGAGCTTAAAGATGTGGAATTCGACCTCGAGCCCGGCGACGAAATCGTGGCCGCGGCCAGCGAGCTCGTCCAGCGCCTTGCGATAGAGCCCGCGGGTCGCGAACGGTACCGGGCGGCCGTCGTTGAAATAGAGATCGCACAGCACCCAGCCCGTCGTCGGTGCCCACGGCAGCACCCGGAATGTGGTGGGATCGGCGACCATCAGCACGTCGGCTGCGCCCTCCATCTCCTTCATGCCGAAGCCGCCGCCCGAGGTGAACACCGGAAACACCGTGCGGTGCGAGGTGTCCTTGGCGAGCATGGTCGTGGTGATGGAGCAGCCGCTTTCCAGCGAGGCGATCGCTTCCGACGCAATGATGGTCTTGCCGCGCAGGATGCCGTGCTGGTCGGGGAAGGCGAGGCGGATGACTTCGAGGTTTTTCTCCTCGGCGATGCGGCGCATGCGCGTTGCCGCGTCCCTTTGCTCATCCGACCACAGCGCATGACGCGCGACGAAAGTCACGATGGTTGCTCCTTAGCCCATGCTGTCATCGCCCGCGAAGGCGGGCGATCCAGTATTCCAGAGACGGTCATGTGTCTACGAGAGGCCGCGGCGTACTGGATGCCCCGCCTTCGCGGGGCATGACAGCGGAGAATGAGGAGCCGCCGTCGCGACTCGCCGGCGACGATCGGCGCCATCACTCCGCCGCCGTCAGCCGGTGCACGTTGTCCGCGATCTCCTTCGGCACCGGCGCGGTCCACGGCGCGCCGCGGCGGCGCCTGACGTCGACCTCCATCCAGTAGGTCTCCCAGCCCCGCGTCGGGCCGATGCCGTCCATGGTGGCCGGTCCCTGGATTGAACGCGCGTTGGCCTCGTCGAGAAACAGCATCGGCCTCTCGCCGGCGCCGACCTTCTCGATTTCCTGCCGCAGCAGGCGGCGGTATTGCACGATCGCCTTGTCGGACTGGCCGAGATGCTCTTTGGTGCGGTCCTGAATCGCGCCCATGGATTCCACCGCCCACTGGTCGTGGACGTTGATGTCGTTGCCCATGCCGGTATAGGTCGCGGTCTGCTGCTCGTGCGGATCGAAACCGTAATCGTTGCTGCTGTTCTTGCGCGACTTGTAGTCCGGCAGCTCATAGAGCTCGAGCCGCTGCTCGCGCATCTTCTGCTTGTCGACCGGGTTCGAATAGCTGGTGAAGATCGCGTACCAGTAGCAGTTCTCGTCATCGACCGGCACGTGCCACTGCGTGATCGTCATCTCCGTGCTCATGGGGATGACGAAGCCGTGCGGGAACAGCTGGTTGGTGACGCGCACATGGGTGCGCTCCTCGTCGATCTCGCGCAGCGCGATCAGGCGCAGGCCGTATTCGGTGTGCTCGACATTGATGATCGGGCGGTCGTATTCGCGCAGGATCTTCGTCATCGGCAGGTCGGAGCCGGCCGAAGCGCCGCGGAACTGCTTGCCGTAGGCCGTGGACGTGTCCTCGTCCTCGAAGAAGCGATGCAGGTAGGAGGCGTGCGCGGGATCGATGCCGACCTCGAGGGCCTGCAGCCAGTTGCAGGCCATGTGGCCCTTGAATGCGAAAGTGTGCGTGCCGGGCGCAACGAAGCAATCGAGCTCCGGGAATGCGGGCGGGGCGCCCTCGCCGAGCCAGGCCCAGAGGATGCCGCTCTTCTCCACGACGGGATAGGAGCGCTGGCGGATGTTCTGGCAGAGCTTTGAGTCCTTCGGCTCGGCCGGGGTCTCGATGCACTGGCCGGTGGCGTCGAACAGCCAGCCGTGGAAGGCGCAGCGCAGGCCGCCATGCTCGAGCCGCCCGAAGGCGAGGTCGGCGCCGCGATGCGCGCAGTGGCGATCGATCAGGCCGTAGCGTCCCGTCTCGTCGCGAAACAGCACCAGGTTCTCGCCGAGCAGTTTCACGGGGCGGATCGGCCGCGCACCTTCCAGTTCATCCACCAGTGCCGCCGGCTGCCAGTAGCTCCGCATCAGCTTCCCGCAGGGGTCCTTCGGCCCGGTGCGGGTGATCAGGTCGTTCTGCTCCTGGCTCATCATGGCGAGAGTGCATCCTTTGTGGAGTGGCGATTGTTCGCCTATTGAACGAATGGGCGAATTATGCCATGCCTTGGACCGGCAGCAAGCACTATTTTGCAGGAATGTCCCTGACACCATGCCCAAGCTGAAGCGCAGCGAGAGCGACGAACGCGCGACGGATTTCGTCGAAAGCCTCGATCGCGGCCTGCGCCTGCTGCAGTGCTTCGGCATGACAGCCGGCCCGACGACGCTGAGCGATCTCGCCCGTGCCGCGGACCTGCCGCGCGCGACCGCGCGGCGCATGCTGTTCACGCTCCAGCGCGGCGGCTTCGTTTCCGGCGATGGAAAGCTGTTCTCGCTGACGCCGCATGTGCTGACGCTCGCGGCGTCTTATCTGCGCTCCAACCAGCTCGTCACGGTCCTGCAACCGGTGCTCGATCGCGTCGCGACCGCGGCAAACGAGATTTCCTCGCTCGCGGTGCTCGACGGTGACGACGTCGTGTTCGTCGCGCGCAGCAGTCCGGCGCGGATGTTTTCAGGCGGGCTCGAGATCGGCTATCGGCTGCCGGCGTTCTGCACCTCGGTCGGCCGTGCCATGCTCGGCCAGTTCGACGATACCGAGCTCGCCGCGCGCCTGAAGGCGATGAAGCGCGAGGCGCTGACGCCGCAGACGGTGACCGATCCCAGGGCGCTGCTTGCACACATCACAGCCGACCGCGCCCAGGGCTACTCGCTGGTCGACCGCGAAGCCGAGCCGCATTTCCGCTCGATCTCCGTCCCCGTCCGCCGCTATGACGGCGTGATCGTCGCCGCCATCAACATGGGCGCGCATGTCGATCGCGTGCCGGCACAGGAATTGATCGATCGCTTCCTGCCGCTGCTCATCGAGGCCACCACGGCCATAAAGGATCGCCTTCTTTAAACGCGGTCTCGTCACCGTTCAGCGGATGCAGGTTAGCTGGTCCCGGTGCAGCGCCGCGGCCAATCGCCACGCCTGTAAGTTGGATCACATTTGCACCTCGCGTCCAGGAATAGGATGCAGGCGCCACACGTCTAGATTGCACGTGGCGCCATTATCATTTGAATCTGACCGGTAATATTGCAGAAGGAGATTACGAATGACCGCGACTTCCAAACAGCTTCGCTATTGGGTCGATATGGCAATCGAATGCGTTCGCCGGGATCATACGCAAGCGCTCAGCCCGGGCGATCAAAGGGGCCCCTTTTTGACGGCGCGAGCGTTGGGCATGGCACTCGCCGCACTCAATGACGCTCATGCACATGCAAGCAGCCGCTCCCGTCTTTTGAACGTCGCCGCTACCCCGGGTCTTGACAGTGCGAACGCACCGATTGCGGCGGCCGCCGCTTGCGCCCAGGTGCTGCTCAGGCGATATCCAAATCAGACTCGCTTCCTGGACCCGGCTTGGAGCAACTGGCTCGAGTATTTCGGTCTCGGGCAGGCCGGAAGCGTGGCGGAGCACGCCGGGCGTGCGTTCGGCGATGCGGTGCATGCCCTCGGCGCAAGCGACGCGACCAATGCCGCTGCGGATCAATATACCGCAACCGGCGCGCCCTATACGCACATCTTCCCTCCAAACCAGCCAACCCAACGTTACGCCGGAGGAAAATGGGGCGAGTGCGCGCCGTTGCTCGCGACGCGAATCGCGAACTTTCCGTCGCCTCCAGGCCGCATATCGCCAACGCAGGTCGAGCCGACGCCGCACTATCAAGCCGATTTCGCCAAGGTCGTGCAGAAGGGAGGACTTCAGCGCACGGCAGGCTCCCGGACCCTGGCCGAAGAAGTGGTGGGCATCGCGTGGGGATATGATGGCCCACCAGAGCTGGGCACCCCGCCGCGACTTTATCTCCAGGTCTTGCTGACGGCTCTGGATGCTATTGAGGCACGAACACCTGGCAAACTGAACCTCGCCGACGAGCTGACGATCGTCGGCGGCGCGGCGGTCGCAATGGCAGATGCCGGGATCGACGCGTGGCATTACAAATATGCCGATACGCACATGATGTGGCGTCCAGTGGTGGGCATTCAAAGAGCCGTTGCGGGCAACGGGCAGGCCGTCCCGGGCTGGCTGCCGCTCGGCCGCCCCGATACCAACGGAAGCGGCATCGGCTTGACGCCGGACTTTCCGGCCTACCCTTCCGGACACGCGACGTTCGGTGCGGCAGCATTCCAGCTGTTGAGACTCTTCCTCGTCGAAAAGGGCGTGACGTCGTTCAATCAGCATGGCGTCGACAAATTCGCCTTTGATTTCGTCTCGGACGAATACAATGGCCGCAACATCGATCCGCGAACGATGCTTCCTCGCGACCATCTGACGCTCCGTCACGGCAGCCTCTGGAGCGCAATCACTGACAACTCCGTCAGTCGCGTTTATCTCGGCGTGCACTGGCAGTTTGACGGCATCACCAAGCGCAATGCCGCAAACACCGGCGACGAGTTGGGGATTCCCACGCCGGATCGTCTCGGACACACCGGAGGTGTATGGCTCGGAGCGCAAATCGCCAACCAGATCGCTCCAAGACTTGGCATCAGTCCGGCCACGATTGCCGCATCGAAGATTAGCTGACGGATGGTCTTTGGCTCGTCGTTAACCTAAAGCGCGATGACGATTCAAATGATCTCATCGCGCTTTAGCGCGGGCGAAACGAACCAAACGAAACCAGGGAGCGTCATTGAGGCGAGACCCAGATTCTCGCTCCGCACGTCCGAGTGGCCGCTTACGGCCGGTTGCGCATCCAGTCCGCAAGACCGGACAGCGCCTTGTCGAGGTCCTGCCGCGCAGCGGCGTCAGTGACGGTCTCATCCATCGCGCCGCGCATGCACAGCAACCACGCATCGCGCTCGGCGTCCCCGATGGCGAAGCCGATGTGCCGCTGCCGCAGCCGCGGATGGCCCTTCTCGGGGGTATAGAGCTTTGGGCCGCCGGTCCATTCGGTGAGATAGCGCTTCAGCACGTCCCTGATCAGGCCAAGGTCGGCCGCGTGCATGGCGCGGATGATTTGTGCTTCCGGCAGCGTATCCATGCGGTCGTAGAAGCGGTCGACCAGTCGATCAATCGTGGCGCTGCCGCCGATCCGTTCGAACATGGAGATGGTGACGTCGCTATCGGTCATCGTTTGTCCCAAGGCTTGCTGCTGCGCCTGGATATAGTGACATTGTGGCGCGCCCACAAATTCCGCTGTCGTCCCGGACAAGCGCAGCGAAGCGGAGCGCCGATCCGGGATCCATAACCACAGGGAGTTGTTTTGCGAAGACTCGTGGTTGCCAGCTCGGGCAACGATTCCTGCCTGTGGTTATGGATCCCGGATCTGCGCTTCGCTTGTCCGGGACGACAGCGGAGGGTCGAGATGCAGCGAGGATTACAGCGCCACGCCCCGCAGCCCAAAGCTCCGCGCTTCGTTCTGGAGCACCGGGCGCACCGCGTCGATCAGGCGCGCGGCGGCGGCGTCCACGCTCAGCCCTGCCGTATCCACCACGGCCGTTGCGCGCGCATACAGCGGCTCGCGGCTCAGCAGGATGTTGCGCAGCTCGGCCATCGCGGAACGATCATCCGCCATCGGACGCAGATCGCCCTGGCGACGGACGCGCGCCATGTGCTCCTCGGGCTCGGCCTTCAGCCAGATCGTGTAGAACGACGACAGGATCTGGTCGAAGGTCAGCGGCTCCGAGACGATACCGCCGCCGGTCGCCAGCACCATCAGCTCGTTGCGCGCGAGCAGCTGTTGCAGCGCCGCCTGCTCCATGCGGCGAAAGCCCTCCTGGCCGTACAGCGCGATGATCTCGGCGACCGAGAGCCCGTTCTGCTGCTCGACCTCCTTGTTGAGCTCGACGAAGCTCCAGCCGACTTTCTTCGCCAAAATCTTGCCAAGCGTGGATTTGCCGGCGCCGCGCAGGCCGATCAGCGCGATGCCGCAGAACGGCGCGCGGCGCGGCGCGGATGCGCTGCCGCCGGCGAGCAGGTCCTTGGCCTGCGCGATCTGCGCCGGCGTCGCCTTGCGCAGCAGATCGCGAAACATCTGCCAGTCCGGCGTCGGATCGGCCGAGGGCAGCAAATCTTCGAGATGCGCGCCCATTGCGTCGGAGACGCGGCGCAACAACACGATCGAGACATTGCCCTTGCCGCTTTCGAGCTGCGCGATGTAGCGCTCCGAAATTCCTGATACCTTGGCGAGCACTTTGCGCGACATGCCGCGTAATGCGCGCATGGTCCGCACGCGCTGGCCGAGTTGTTCGAGGAAGCGGGATTCGGCGTCGGGACTGTCGGTCATGAGCCTTCTTTACAGGAGGTCCTGCGGCGCGTTTTAATGAAACATAATGCCTGCTGGCATTGACAGCAAGCCGCCGCAGTGTCTTTCTATGAATTATAATTCTAAAATCGGGGGAGACGACCGTGAGCGAGGGATCCTACAACGCGGTGACCTGGCTGCTCGACCGTAACGTCGAGGCGGGCCGCGGCGGGAAGCTGGCTTTCGACGACACCGTCTCGCGGCTCACCTATGGCGAGCTCCAGCGCGAGAGCCGGCGCGCCGCCAACATGCTGCGCCGTCTCGGCGTCCGCCGCGAGGAACGCGTGGCGATGATCATGCTGGACACGGTCGATTTCCCGCTTCTGTTCCTGGGTGCGATCCGCGCCGGCATCGTGCCGGTGCCGCTCAACACGCTGCTGACCGCGGATCAATATGCCTACATCCTCGCCGACTGCCGCGCTCGCGTGCTGTTCGTCTCCGAAGCGCTCTACCCCGTCATCAAGGACGTCGTCGGCCGCATGCCTGACCTCGAGCATGTCGTGGTCTCCGGCGCCAAGCAGAATGGTCACAAGCAGCTTGCGGAAGAGATCGCCGATGAGAGCGACCAATTCACGACAGCCGCGACACATCCGGACGAGCCGGCATTCTGGCTCTATTCGTCAGGCTCGACCGGCATGCCCAAGGGCGTGCGTCATCTGCATTCGAATTTGCAGGCCACCGCCGACACCTACGCAAAGCAGGTGCTCGGCATTCGCGAGAGCGACGTCTGTCTCTCCGCTGCAAAGCTGTTCTTCGCCTATGGCCTCGGCAATGCGCTGACCTTCCCGATGTCGGTGGGCGCAACGGTCGTGCTGAACAGCGAGCGGCCGACGCCGGCGCGCATGTTCGACCTGATGAACCGCTACAATCCCTCGATCTTCTACGGCGTGCCGACGCTGTTCGCGGCGATGCTCAACGACGAGACGATGAAGAGCGAGCGCGGCGGCAAGTCCCTGCGCATCTGCACCTCCGCGGGCGAGGCGCTGCCGGAATCCGTCGGCAACAGCTGGAAGGCGCGCTTCGGCGTCGACATCCTCGACGGCGTCGGATCGACCGAGCTCTTGCACATCTTCCTGTCGAACGCGCCCGGCGACATCAAATACGGCTCGTCCGGCAAGCCGGTGCCGGGCTATGCGGTGCGGCTCGTCAACGAAGCAGGCCAGGACGTCGCCGATGGCGAGGTCGGCGAGCTCCTGGTCGACGCGCCTTCGGCCGGCGAAGGCTACTGGAACCAGCGCCACAAGAGCCGCCGCACCTTCGAGGGCCCATGGACCCGCACCGGCGACAAATATGTCCGCGATACCGATGGTCGCTATACTTTCTGCGGCCGCGCCGATGACATGTTCAAGGTCTCCGGCATCTGGGTCTCGCCCTTCGAGGTCGAGAGTGCGCTGATCACGCATCCGGCGGTGCTGGAAGCCGCCGTCGTGCCCGAAGCCGATCCGGAGGGCCTGTTGAAGCCGAAGGCCTTCGTCGTGCTGCGTCCGGGCGTGAAGACGACGGACTTGCAGGAGATGCTGAAGGAGCACGTCAAGCAGAAGATCGGCCCATGGAAATATCCGCGCTGGATCGACGTGGTGGACTCCCTGCCGAAGACCGCGACGGGAAAGATCCAGCGATTCAAGCTGCGGGACGGGACGAATTGAGTGAGCGGACTGCGCTTGCTTACCCTCCCCTGGAGGGGGAGGGTCGGCACGCGATCGAGCGTAGCGAGATGCGTGACGGGGTGGGGTGATCTCTCCACACGGGCACCGCATCCGCTGAGGGGCTGTCACCCCACCCCGTCACGCATCTCGCTACGCTCGCTGTGAATCGACCCTCCCCCTCCAGGGGAGGGTGGGCATCTCGGCATTGGCTAGGAATGGGAATTCGAACATGATCAACCTCACCCCCACCGGCTTCCTCAGCATCGATGGCGCCAGCCTCGAATACAAATGGCTTGCGCCGCAATCTGCGGACGCACCGACCATCGTCATGCTGCACGAAGGCCTCGGCTCGGTCGGTCTTTGGGGCGACCTTCCGGAAAAGCTTCGAGAGGCGACCGGCGCCGGCATCTTCGTCTATTCGCGTGCGGGTTACGGGCAGTCGAGCCCGGTCGCGCTGCCGCGGCCGCTCGATTACATGCAGCGCGAGGCGCTGGACGTGCTGCCGAAGATTCTCGATGCGATACCCTTCAAGCGGGGCCTGCTGCTCGGCCATTCCGACGGCGCCTCGATCGCGACGATCTATGCCGGGGCGCATCAGGATCACCGGCTGCAAGGCCTCGTGCTGATCGCGCCGCATTTCATCGTCGAGGACATCTCGGTGACATCCATTGCCGCGATCAAGACCGCCTTCGAGACCACCGATCTCAAGGGCAAGCTGGCGCGCTGGCACAAGGACGTCGACAACGCCTTCTACGGCTGGAACGGCGCCTGGCTCGATCCGAAGTTCCGTGACTGGGACATCTCCGAATACCTCGCCTATATCCGCGTACCCGTCATGGTCCTGCAGGGTGTGGACGACCAATATGGGACACTGCGTCAGGTCGAGATCGCGCAGGAAGAGTGTTATTGTCCGGTAGATTTGAAAGTCATTTCAGGCGCGGGACATTCCCCGCATCGTGAAGCGCCGGGGGCGACGCTTGACGCGATTGAGCAATTTGCAAAGGCGGCCCTGCGCGACGATCAGGGACTCCAGGGGCGCGCCGCATGATCCTGCGGAGGCACATCTGTGAGTGTGCCGCCAAACGTGAGCGGCCCGCTGCCTTGGCCGCAATGGGCCTATGTGCCGGGCGATGCCGCCGAAGCCGACGCCGACTACGTCACGCTCGACATGGCCAAGGCGCTGGTGCCCTCGGCCTTTCGCGGCCATGTGCCGGCGCGCCATCCGGCGCTGCGCTACGGGCTCGCGCTCAACGACCGTGGCTATTTCTGGGAAGCGCAGGAGGTGCTGGAGGCGGTGTGGGCCGCAGCTCCCCAAAACGGTCGCGAGCGCATTCTGCTGCGCGCCTGCATCCTCATCGCCAATGCGAATTTGCGGCTGCGCATGCAGAAGTCGCATTCGGCTGCGCGATTGTTCGGCGATGCGCTGGTGGAGCTGCGCTCGCTGAGCTCCCGCAAGGCAGCCGCCGCCGGCGACGGCTTTGTCGAGAGCTTCCCCATTCCAGCGCTGACAGCCTTGCTCGAGGCCAAGCTCGGCCGTCCCCAGCTCTCCAAGGCCGATTGGATCGCGCTCGGCTCTATCGTGCGCTCCCCATAGCTGTCATGAAACAAAGTGCATGTATTGACCTTTAAGGACTAGACGTGCTCTAAAATATGCACTATTGTGCATCTAACGGTAAAACCAAAACGAACCCAAGGGTGGCCCATGGCCGGGGAAGATCGGCGCCTCGCAGGCGGCGCGACATTCATCGATTTTCAGACTGAACCGTCCCGCTACAAGCATTGGAAGCTCGCGGTCGATGGCGACGTCGCGACGCTGACCATGGACGTCGACGAGAATGGCGGCCTGTTCGAGGGCTACCTGCTCAAGCTGAATTCCTACGACCTCGGCGTCGACATCGAGCTTGCGGACGTGGTCCAGCGCCTCCGCTTCGAGCATCCCGAGGTGAAGGTCGTGGTGATGCGCTCGGCCAAGAACCGCGTGTTCTGCGCCGGCGCCAACATCCGCATGCTCGCGGGCTCCACCCATGCCCACAAGGTGAACTTCTGCAAGTTCACCAACGAGACCCGCAACGGCATGGAGGATTCGTCCGAGAATTCCGGCCAGCGTTTTATCACCGTCGTGAACGGCTCGGCTGCCGGCGGTGGCTATGAGCTGGCGCTCGCGACCGACCACATCATTCTCGCCGACGACGGCGCCTCGGCCGTCGCCTTGCCCGAAGTGCCGCTGCTCGCGGTGCTGCCGGGCACCGGTGGCCTCACCCGCGTCGTCGACAAGCGCAAGGTGCGCCGCGATCACGCCGATTTCTTCTGCACCATCGAGGAAGGCGTGAAGGGCAAGCGCGCCGTGCAGTGGCGCCTCGTCGACGAGATCGCGCCGAATTCGAAGCTGGAAACCAAGGTCACCGAGCGCGCCAGGGAATTCGCGGGCGCCTCCAAGCGCGCCGGCAGCGGCAAGGGCATTGCGCTGACGCCGCTCAAGCGCGTGATCGACGAGACCAGCATCCGCTACGGCTTCGTCACCGTCGATATCGACCGTGCCGCGCGTATCGCCACCATCTCGATCAAGGCCCCTGAAGCCGCGCCGCCCGCTGACATCGACGGCATGATGGCGCAGGGTGCCGCGTTCTGGCCGCTGCAAGTGGCGCGCGAGCTCGACGATGCCATCCTTCACCTGCGCATCAACGAGCTCGAGATCGCCATGCTGGTGTTCAAGAGCCACGGCGACCGCGCCCATGTGCTCGCATCCGACACCTTCCTCGAGGCCAACAAGGCGCACTGGCTGGTCAACGAGATCAGGCATTACTGGAAGCGCGTGCTCAAGCGCATCGACGTCACCTCGCGCACGCTGGTGACGCTGGTCGAGCCCGGTTCCTGCTTTGCCGGCACGCTCGCCGAGCTCGTGTTCGCCGCCGACCGGTCCTACATGCTGATCGGCACCCGCCAGGGCGATAACCGCCCGCCGCCGTCGATCGAACTGTCGGCGATGAACTTTGGCCCGTATCCGATGAGCCATGGCCTGACGCGACTCGAGTCGCGTTTCCAGGCCGATCCGTCCGATGTGGAGCGCGCCGAAGCCACGCTCGGCACCAGCCTCGACGCCGAGCAGGCCGAGGAGCTCGGCCTCGTCACCTTCGCGCTCGACGACATCGACTGGGATGACGAGGTCCGCGTGTTCCTGGAGGAGCGCGCCAGCTTCTCGCCCGACAGCCTCACCGGCATGGAAGCGAGCCTGCGCTTCGTCGGCCCGGAGACGATGGAATCAAAGATCTTCTCGCGCCTCACCGCGTGGCAGAACTGGATCTTCCAGCGCCCGAATGCGGTCGGCGAGGAAGGCGCACTGCGCCGCTACGGCAGCGGCCAGAAACCGAAATTCGATATGACGCGGGTTTAGAGGGCGAATGGTGAGTGGCGAATAGCGAATAGGGATGTCCATTCGCTACTCGCCATTCGCCAGCCCGGACTTCGACGACAACGATCACCTCATCCAGTCTCACACGGGAGGTCCACCATGAACATGAACATCATGAACGTCGACTATTCGACCAAGATTCCGAACAACGTCAATCTCGCCGAAGACCGCCAGGTGCTCAAAGCGCTGGAAGGCTGGCATCCCGGCTACATGGACTGGTGGAGCGACATGGGGCCGGAAGGCTTCCAGGAATCGCTGGTCTATTTGCGCACCGCCTATTCGGTCGATCCGCGCGGCTGGGCCAAGTTCGACTATGTCCGCATGCCCGACTATCGCTGGGGCATTCTCCTTGCTCCCCAGGAAGAAAACCGCGTCGTTCCCTTCGGCGAGCATTTCGGCGAGCCTGCCTGGCAGGAAGTCCCCGGCGAATATCGCGCCATGCTGCGCCGCCTGATCGTGATCCAGGGCGACACCGAGCCCGCCTCCGTCGAGCAGCAGCGCCATCTCGGCAAGACCGCGCCCTCGCTCTACGACATGCGCAACCTGTTCCAGGTCAATGTCGAGGAAGGCCGCCATCTCTGGGCGATGGTCTACCTGTTGCAGAAGTACTTTGGTCGCGATGGTCGTGAAGAGGCCGACGATTTGTTGCGCCGCCGCTCCGGTGACGCAGATTCGCCGCGCATGCTCGGCGCCTTCAACGAGGCGACGCCGGACTGGCTGTCCTTCTTCATGTTCACCTACTTCACCGACCGCGACGGCAAGATGCAGCTGCACAGCCTCGCGCAGTCGGGCTTCGATCCCTTGTCGCGCACCTGCCGCTTCATGCTGACGGAAGAAGCGCACCACATGTTCGTCGGCGAGACCGGGATTACCCGCGTCGTGCAGCGCACCTGTGACGCGATGCGCGAAGCCGGCATCACCGATCCTACCGATATCGCAAAAGTCCGCGCGCTCGGCGTGATCGACTTGCCGACCATCCAGAAGAAGCTGAACCTGCACTACACGCTGTCGCTCGATCTGTTCGGCTCGGAAGTCTCGACCAACGCGGCCAACGCCTTCAACACCGGCATCAAGGGCCGCTATCACGAGACCCAGATCGACGACGACCACCAGCTCAAGAACGCCACCTATCCGGTGCTCAAGTTCATCAACGGCGAGATCAAGCTGGTCGACGAGCCGGCGCTCACCGCGCTCAACATGCGCCTGCGCGACGATTACAGCCAGGATTGCGTCAAGGGCATGCTGCGCTGGAACAAGGTGATCTCGACCGCGGGCTACGACTTCAAGCTGACCCTGCCCAACGTCGCCTTCCACCGCCACATCGGCGAGTTCAAGGACGTGCACGCCACGCCCGACGGCCTCCTGATCGACGATGCCACCTGGGCAAAGCGCAAGGACGAATGGCTGCCCTCGACGGCCGACGGCGACTTCATCACGTCCTTGATGCAGCCCGTCACCGAGACCGGCAAATTCGCCTCCTGGATCGCGCCGCCGAAAGTCGGCATCGACAACAAGCCCGGTGATTTCGAATACGTGAAGATCGAGTCGTAATCGGCTTCGTTGACGCGGCAATGAACGAGTGCGTGGCGCCCGATGGGTCGCCGCGCGCTTGATCGGCCTCAATGACCTGACGGCCTCGTCCGTATAGCAATGCTCCAGCGGTCCCGCTGGAGCATTGCGTATGTGGCCTCTTGTCGTCGAAATCGCGCTGATCTCGATCGCCGTCTATCTTGCGATTGCAATGGTCTTGATCGCGTGGCCTACGCCGGCGCCGTCGGCTGCGCCGGGCACGGCGACGCGCGAGCTGGATAGCCTTGTCGCCGGCGGCGAGCTCGCGGAGCCGGCTGCGCCTCGCCACTTCGCCGCGCGAGACGGCGCAGTTCGCTTGTATCGGGTCTATCCCGGTGCGGGTAGCGACGTTCTGGTTTTCCTGCACGGATCGAGCAGCGACGGCCGCTATCTGGCGCGCCTTGCCAATGCCCTGGTCGCTTTGACCGGACTGACGGTCGTCACACCGGACATGCGCGGTCATGGCTCCGAGCCGGGACGTCGCGGCGACGTCGAGGCGGTCGATCGCCAGGAGCAGGACATTGCCGATCTGATCGCAGTGCTGCGGGCACAAAATTCGTCCGGCCGCTTTCTGCTCGGGGGCCATTCGATTGGGGCCGGCCTCGCCATCCGCTATGCAGCGGGTCAGGAGAAGCCCAAGCCCGATGGGATGGTGCTGATCGCGCCCTATATCCATCGCAGGTCACCCGCAGCCCGCCCGAATTCAGGTGGTTGGGCGACGCCATTCGTTCCCAGGTTTGCCGGGATCGAAATGTTGCAGCGGTTCGGCATCCATATCTTTGATGGACTGCCCGTGCTGCGTTTCGCAGTGCCGCCCGCCGCGCGAGACGGTACCGAGACCCCGCTCTACAGCTGGCGGCTGTTCGCATCGGTCACGCCGCGGCCGGACTGGCGCGGCGATATCCGTCGCATCGGTTGTCCGGTGCTGGTGCTGGCGGCGGAGCGGGACTCGATCTTCCGCTCGGAGGGCTATCGCACGGTTTTCGAGCCCCTGCCGCGTGCGAGCGTCGAGGTCATCCCGGCGATAGATCACTTCCAGCTCGTCACCAGCGAAGAGGGGCCACGGCGCGTCGCGCGATGGCTGAAAGAAGCTGTGTCGTGACCGGTCTTCAGCGGCAACAGGCCCGGCGATTTTCTATAGACGTGAAGACCGGGTCGTAAGCGTCAGAGGCACGCTCGCACAACACGAATGGTGTCATCACCCGCGAAAGCGGGTGATCCAGTATTCCAGAGACAGTTGAGATAAATCGAGACGCCGCGGCGTACTGGGTGCCCCGGTCGGGCCGGGGCATGACTGCTGAGTGCGAGGCGAGAGCGCCGCCTTAAACCGCGTAGCCTAACCTGCAATCTCCAGCCCGGCGTTGGCGTAGACCACGCCGCCATCCACCGCGATGGTGTTGCCGACCACGTAATCGCCGGCACGAGAGGCGAGATAGATCGCCACGCCCGCCATGTCCTCGTCGGTTCCGATCCGCCGCGCCGGAATGCGCTTTGCGACGTCGTCCGCGTGGTCGCGCGCGGCGCGGTTCATGTCGGACTTGAAGGCGCCCGGCGCAATCGCGGTGACGTTGATGTTGTCCTTGACCAGCTTGGTCGCCATGCGCCGCGTCAGGTGGATCACGGCGGCCTTGCTGGCGGCGTAGGAATAGGTCTCGCTCGGATTGACGAAGATGCCGTCGACCGAGGCGATGTTGATCACTTTCGCCGGACGGTCTGCGCTTGCAGCCGCGCGCAGCGGTTTCGCCAGCGCCTTGGTCAGGAAGAACAGCGACTTGACGTTGAGGTCCATCACCTTGTCCCAGCCGCTTTCGGGGAATTCGTCGAACTCGGCGCCCCAGGCCGCACCCGCGTTGTTGACGAGGATGTCGAGCTTCGGCTCCAGCTTGACGATTTCGCCGGCGAGCCTGTCGCAGCCTTCGACGGTCGAGATGTCGATCGGCAGCGCGATGCACTCGCCGTCATATTGCGCGGTGAGTTCTTTCGCCGTCGCCTCGCACGGCCCGGCCTTGCGCGCGGTGATGTAGACCTTCGCCGCGCCAGCGCTGAGGAAGCCCGCCGCGATCATCTTGCCGATGCCGCGCGAGCCGCCAGTCACGAGCGCGACGCGGCCTTTGAGCGAGAACAGATCGTTGAACATGGTGCCTCCCCTTGGTTTGTGACGTTTTGGGCGGGGAGGGGAGGGGAGTCAATCGCGTCGTCATCCGGGCGAAGTGAGTCGCAGACGATGAGATTGTGGCGCGATAGCGGGGCAATCCCCTCGGTGTCGTCTCGGCGCAGGCCGGGACCCATAATCACAGGGAGCAGTTTGGCGAAGATTAGTCGTTCGGTACCGCGACCAACTGCAACAGGAAGACCTCGCGGTATGGGTCCCGGCCTGCGCCGGGACGACGGCGGGGGCGAGGCTCAGGCCGCCGCAATCCGGCGAAAGCCGTTCCACATCGCAGTCGCGGCGCCCGAGGTCAGCACCGGCAGGATCCGCGCGTCCTGGTAATTGCCGTTGAGCGAGACGCGCGGCAGCGCGGTCATGTGGCCGGCGTTCTCGGCGAACAGCATGCCGGGCCGCGTCGTCACCGCGGTCTTGAAGCCGGCGGACGCGGCGAGTGCGAATTCGCGCATGCCGGCGGCCTCGCGGTCGCCATAGGGATAGGCAAAGTGCAGCACGGGGCGCTGCAGCGCCTGTTCGATCCGCGTGCGGCTCACCGCCATCTCCTGCGCGGCGATCTCCTCGCTTTGCCTGGCGAGATTGCAATGGCTGATGGAGTGCGCGCCGATCGTGACCAGCGGGTCTGCGGCCAGCTGCTTCACCCCGTCCCAGGACAGGCAGAGGCTGCGGCACAGCGCTTCCATGTCGACACCATGCCTGGTGCAGAGCGCCGCGATCTCGCGCGCCAGATCATGCTCGCCCGGCAGCGCGCGCAGCCAGTCGTGCAGGCGGTCGAACGCCGCCTGTTTTGCGGCAGGCGTGGTCGCATCGAGCCGCAGCGCGGAATTGCCGATTGTGACGTCGATCTGCTCGGCCCCGGCGATCACCGCTTCCAGCGCCGTCCACCACAGCCGTCCGGTGCCCTCGGCGAAATCACTGGCGACATAGACCGCCGAGGGCGCGTCAAATTCGCGCAGCACCGGCAGTGCGTAGTCCAGATTATCGCGGTAGCCGTCGTCGAGCGTGAAGGCGGCGAAGCGGCGGGTGAACCGGCCCTGCACCAGCCGCTCATGCAGCTCGTCCATGCTGACGATGTCGATGTCGCGCGAGCGCAGGTGGGACAGTGTCGCGCGCAGGAAGTCCGGGGTCACTTCGAGATGCCGGTTCGGCTGGAACGCGACCTCGCGGGCCGGCCGCACGTGATGCAGCATGAAAATGGCGCCGACGCCCGACAAAAGCGGGCGCAACAGGTGGTGCGCCCCGCTGAAATAGAGTGCTCCCAGCCCGGCGCGGATGACGTTGTTACGGAGTTGTTTCATGACCGGCTGGCCGACCCCTGGCATTCCGCCCTCAACTTAGGGTGACACCCTTGAAGAAAAAGTTATTCCAATTGTTCACGCGTGGTCCTTGGAAGGGCCCCATTTCCGGTTTGACAGCCTGCCAAGGGTTTGTTTTGTCTCCGGTTCCAGAGTTCGGGTCGTCGAATGCAGAAGCTTTTCAGGTGGGCCAGCAAATGGTGGCCAGGGCTCATCCCCCTGGCCGTCATGTGGGGATTTGCGGCCTGGAATAACACCTTGCCGGTCGAGGCGGACCTGTCCGCCCGCAGCTCGGCGGCGCTTAAGGATACCGTTCTGGACAAGACCCGGATCGCGGTGGACGGCCGCGACGTCAGCCTGGCCGCGGACGCCTTTTCCGAGGAAGGGCGCCGCGACGCCGTAATGGCGGTCGAGATCGTCCCCGGCGTGCGCCTGGTCGACGACCGGACCCGCCTCGTGGCCGAGGCAAAACCCTTCGTCTGGAACGCCGAGCGTGACGTGGTGAGGGTGACGCTGTCGGGCTCCGCGCCCCTGCCGTCGATGAAGGCCCGTCTGACCGAGGCGGCGCGCAAGGAGGTCGGCGGCGTCGAGGTGGCCGATCAGATGGGTCTGGCGCGCGGCGCGCCGCCGCGCTTCGAGGCTGCCGCGATGCTGCTGCTCGACCAGATCGGCAAGCTCAAGGACGGCAAGATCACGATCTCCGACACCAAGGTCAATCTGTCGGGCATGGCGCGCGACCTCGGCGGTCGCGAGGCGATTGCGGCTGCGCTGAAGAATTTGCCGGAAGGGTTCTCGATCGCCGCCAACGACATCAAGGCGCCGCCCTACATCTTCCAGGCCTACAAGGACCCGGTGGCCGCGACCGTGACGCTGACCGGCTATGTTCCCGACAACAATGTCCATGCGGCGATCGCAACCAGCGCCTCGCGAAAATTCTTCAACGAGAAGGTCGTCGACAATCTCAAGGCCAGCGTTGGCGCCCCCGGCGCCTTCAATCCCGCTGTGGTCGCGGCGCTCGGGGCGTTGTCGCGGCTGTCGACCGGCACGCTCGTCGTGTCCGATCGCGAGGTGAAGCTGTCGGGCGATGCGCTTTATGAGGGCGCCGCCAACGACATCCGCGCAGGCCTTGGCAAGGACTTTCCGAAAAACTGGCAGTACAAGCCGGAAATCACGGTGAAGCCTGCGGCAGGCCCGGTCGACGGCACCGTCTGCCAGCAATTGTTTTCCGAGCTTCTGACCAAGGGCAAGATCCGCTTCGCAACCAAGCGCGCCGACATCGATCCGGATTCCGCCGGCATTCTCGATCATCTCATCGAGACCGGGCTGCGCTGCCCCACCACCAATATCGAGGTCGCCGGGCACACCGATTCCGACGGCGAGGATTCCTTCAACCAGGCCCTCTCGGAGAAGCGCGCGCAGGCGGTGATCGATTATCTGGTCAAGGCCGGCCTGCCCGCCAGCCGCTTCACCGCGGTCGGCTACGGCAGCACGCAGCCTGTCGCCGGCAACGACAGCGACGACGGCAAGGCGCAGAACCGCCGCATCGAATTTCTGGTGAGGTGATGATGCCCTATCTGGTCTCGTTTCACATGGGTTGGTTGATCGGCTCGCTGCTGCTGGGCTTTTGCATGGGGTGGATCTCGGTGGTCCAGCGCGGCAACGGCACTTCGAAAGTGACCGCGCGCTGGCTTGCCGTGCTCGCCGTGGCGCTGGTCGCGGCCTCCGTGGCGCATGTGGTCCCCGGTCGCTTCGGCTACTGGCTCGACCTCGGCCTCATCATGTTCGCCTGCTACCTGGTCGGCTGCACCATCGGTGCCTGGCTGCGCGACCGGGTGGTCTCGCGCACCGCGCCGCCGGCCGCCCGGTGATGTTGCCATGCACCCTGACCATTGGGGCGCGGGGCCTGCTGCAGGGGCCTTTCGGGACATCGGAAAATCCGTGCACAACGGCCGGTTCGCCCCTCTTTCAACGGGCGGGCGCGGACCATAGATTGATTTCGGCTTAAGGCGTGACGGAACATTGTGCGGCCGAAATCATCAAAACTTCACGGCGCCTGCGCAGGATTGCCATGGAGATTCGCGTCAGCCTTGCCGCCGAAAGCGCCAAACCGTGCATCAGGAGCCTGCAACCTGCCTAAAACATTGAAGGCACGAGTTTTTGTTCGAATTGGCGAATTCCACTCCGCCCCAAAACGCGCTAGTGGAGGGGCAGGGGGCATGCGCGATGCCGGAGCCGGCGGCGAGGATTCGTTGAGTGCCTGTGCGTCGTCCGCCTGTTCGCCGGCCGTCCTGGCCGCTGAAGCGTTATTCGAGGTCTAGATGCTGGAAGCCATACGCAGGGCGATGACGTTGCTGCGCCAGAAGCAAATCCTGCATAAGCTTGGAGTTGTGATCAGCGTCGCGGTCATCGGCATCGCTTGCTATGTGCTCTACCACATGCTGCGCGGCATCGACATGAACGAGGTGATCGAGGCGATCAAGAGCACCGAGCCGAGCCAGATTGCGATGGCGGCGCTGTTCGTGGCCGCGGGCTATTTCACGCTGACCTTCTACGACCTGTTCGCCGTGCGCGCGATCGGCCACGCCCACGTGCCCTACCGCATCAACGCGCTCGCCGCCTTCACCTCCTATTCGATCGGCCACAATGTCGGCGCCAGCGTCTTCACCGGCGGCGCGGTGCGCTACCGCATCTATTCGGCCTATGGGCTGAACGCGATCGACGTCGCGAAGATCTGCTTCCTCGCCGGCCTGACCTTCTGGCTCGGCAATGCCGCGGTGCTCGGCCTCGGTATCTCCTACCATCCGGAAGCCGCGGCCTCGATCGACATGCTTCCGCCCTGGCTGAACCGGACGTTGGCGCTGATGATCATCGTGGCGCTGGTCGGCTATGTGGTCTGGGTCTGGACCCAGCCGCGTGTGGTCGGCCGCGGGCCCTGGACCGTGGTGCTGCCGGGCGGCCCGCTGACGCTGCTCCAGATCGCGATCGGCATCATCGACCTCGGCTTCTGCGCGCTCGCGATGTACGTGCTGGTTCCGGACGAGCCCAATCTGGGCTTTGTCGTGGTCGCGGTGATCTTCGTTTCGGCCACCCTGCTCGGCTTTGCCAGCCACTCGCCCGGAGGTCTCGGGGTGTTCGACGCCGCCATGCTGGTCGGCCTCTGGCAGATGGACCGCGAGGAACTCCTCGGCGGCATGCTCCTGTTCCGCGTGCTCTATTATCTGTCCCCGTTCGTCATATCTGTAATCTTGCTGACGTTTCGCGAAGTTATCATCGGTGCCCGATCGAAGCGTTTGCAGCAGGCGGCGCGCAAGCTCGACCCCGGCCCGGCGCCTGAAGCCGTCTATGTGAGAGAGCGCAGCGACAGCGGCGCCTGACGGCGCCAAGTCTCAGGACAAGGCGTCAGGCCAAGCCCTTAGGAGAAGCCCGCCCGATGGCGATCGACGCCCCTTCTTCTCCCGCCGTGCAGCCCTGGTCCGACCGGCTGCGGCACTCGACGATCATCCTGATCGCCGCGGCGCTGGCGCTGTCGGTCGTGGTCTCGCTCGGCGAATTGTCGGCGCTGCACGCCATTGCCGTGTTCGTCTGCATCGCCGCCGCGGCGCTGATCCCCTGGCGGCTGCACGATCCTGCCGCCTCGCGCGATGATGTCGGGCGCATCAACCCGGTCGAGAGCGCCGCGGTGGCCGCGGTCGTCGCCGGCATGCCGGATCCGGCGGTGCTGCTCGACCGCGCCGGCCGCGTCATCCATCTCAACGCGGCCGCCGCCCAGCTCGCGCCTGCGCTGCGCAGGAACGAGCTCGCCCAGTTCGCGCTGCGCTCGCCGGAGATCATCACCGCGCTGCGCGAGTCGATCGCGACCACCGAGCCGCGGCGCGCGACCTATCTCGACCACGTCCCGGTCGACCGCTGGATGGAACTGATCATCACGCCGGTGCCGGTGCCGACCAGCTTCGGCGGCGCCGACAAATGCATGCTGATGACCTTCCATGACCAGACGCCGCTGCGCCGGGTCGAGGAGATGCGCGCCGACTTCGTCGCCAATGCCAGCCACGAGCTGCGCACGCCGCTCGCCGCGCTGTCGGGTTTCATCGACACGCTCCAGGGCCAGGCCAAGGACGACCCCAAGGCGCGCGAGCGCTTCCTCGGCATCATGCACAACCAGGCCACCCGCATGGCGCGCCTGATCGACGATCTGCTCTCGCTGTCGCGGGTCGAGCTGTCGGCCCATGTGCGGCCCGACACCCTGGTCGATTTGCTGCCGATCATCCGTCAGGTCGCCGACGGGCTCGAGCCGCTGGCGCGCGAGCGCCAGGTCGAGGTTGAGATCCATCTGCCGGAACCGCCGGTACTGATCGCGGGCGACCGCGAGGAGCTGCTCCGCCTGTTCGAGAATCTGATCGAGAACGCGCTCAAATACGGCGCCTCGGGCGGACGCGTCATCGTGTCACTGGCCCCCAGCGCGGCCCCTGACGGAACTCAGGAAATCCGGGTCATGGTCCGGGATTTCGGTCCCGGCATCGCGCCCGAGCACCTGCCGCGGCTGACCGAGCGGTTCTACCGGGTCGACGTCGGCGACAGCCGCCTGCAGGGCGGGACCGGGCTCGGATTATCGCTGGTGAAACATATTCTTAACCGGCATCGCGGCCGGCTTTTGATCGAAAGCGTGCCCAAGCAGGGCGCCACTTTCACCGCCTGTTTTCCCCAGATCAGGCCTGCGGTGGCAGCGTAAAACTCAAGCGTTTTCAATGGCTTGAGTATGTCATCCGACTGTCACGAAACCTTCGTAAAAGCACAGCCGACCGCTCCTAAAGGGGCGGCACGGGGAGCGCGATCGGGCGCTGATGGCGCTTCGCTCCCCTGTATGGAGACCAGCATGAATTTCATCAAAACGATCGTCGCTGCCGGCTTGGTCGCCGCATCGACGACGGCGGCCTTTGCTGCCGATATCACCGGCGCCGGCGCGACGTTCCCGTTCCCGATCTATTCCAAGTGGGCTGACGCCTACAAGAAGGAGACCGGCAACGGCCTGAACTACCAGTCGATCGGTTCCGGCGGCGGCATCAAGCAGATCCAGGCCAAAACCGTGACCTTCGGCGCCAGCGATGCCCCGCTCAAGGCCGAGCAGCTCGAGAAGGACGGCCTCGTCCAGTGGCCGATGGTGATGGGCGCCATCGTTCCGGTCGTCAACATCGAGGGCGTGAAGCCGGGCGAGATGGTGTTCGACGGCGAGACGCTGGCCAGCATCTATCTCGGCAAGATCACCAAGTGGGACGATGCCGCGATCAAGAAGCTCAATCCGAACCTGAAGCTGCCCTCGGACGCGATCACCGTGGTCCGCCGCTCCGACGGTTCGGGCACCACCTTCAACTTCACCAACTATCTCTCCAAGGCCAGCGCGGACTGGAAGAGCAAGGTCGGCGAGGGCACCGCCGTCGAGTGGCCGGTCGGTGTCGGCGCCAAGGGCAACGAGGGCGTCTCCGGCAACATCGGCCAGACCAAGAACTCGATCGGCTATGTCGAGTACGCCTACGCCAAGCAGAACAAGCTGACCTACGCTGGTCTCGTCAACAAGGCCGGCAAGCCGGTGCAGCCGACCGTCGAAGCCTTCCAGGCGGCCGCCTCCAACGCCGACTGGGCCAAGGCGCCCGGCTACTACGTCATCCTGACCGACCAGCCCGGCGAGAAGTCCTGGCCGATCACGGCGGCGACCTTCATCCTCATGCACAAGGATGCCACCGACAAGGCGGCCTCGCAGGAAGCCATCAAGTTCTTCCGCTGGGCCTTCAAGAACGGCGGCAAGGCGGCCGAAGAGCTCGACTACATCCCGATGCCCGAAGGCGTCGTGACCCTGATCGAGAAGACCTGGGCTGCCGAGATCAAGAGCTAAGCGCTTCTGTCCCGGACTGGCGCCGGGATGTCACAAGACCTCCGCTCCGGATCGGCCATCGCGCCGCATCCGGGGCGCAAGACCAACAACAAGACCGACAGCAAGCGTATATAAAACGGGTACAGGGGATCGGCGTGGCAGAGATGGCCGTTCAGAGCGATGTAATCGACGACGCCGGACCGTATGATCGCGCCAAGGCCTTGAGCGCGTTCAAGCTCGGCGACGTCACCTTCTACTGGATCACGCGGCTCTCCGCGATCTCGGTGCTGCTGATCCTCGGCGGCATCATCATTTCGCTGATCGTCGGCGCCTTCCCGGCGATCAAGGAATACGGCCTCACCTTCCTGTGGACGCAGCGCTGGGCGCCGTCGGCGGATCCGCCCGTGCTCGGCGCGCTCGGACCGATGTACGGCACGCTCGTCACCTCCTTCATCGCGATGCTGATCGCCATTCCCGTGGGTCTCGGCATTGCGATCTTTCTCACCGAGCTCTGTCCGCAATGGCTGCGCCGTCCGATCGGCATGGCGATCGAGCTGCTCGCCGGCATTCCCTCGATCATCTACGGCATGTGGGGCTTCTTCGTGCTGGGGCCGTTCCTGGCCAACACGTTCCAGCCCCTCATGATCAAGATTTTCGACGGCGTTCCTGTGCTGGGCGCGATCTTCGCGGGTCCCCCGTCCTATCTGAGCCTCTTCAACGCCGCGCTGATCCTCGCCATCATGGTGCTGCCCTTCATCACCTCGATCTCGGTCGACGTGTTCAAGACGGTGCCGCCGGTGCTGAAGGAAGCCGCCTACGGCGTCGGCTGCACCACCTGGGAAGTCGTCCGCAGCGTGGTCATCCCCTACACCCGCGTCGGCGTCATCGGCGGCGTCATGCTGGCGCTGGGTCGCGCGCTCGGCGAGACCATGGCGGTGACCTTCATTATCGGCAACTCGTTCCGGATCTCCTCCTCGATCTTCGCGCCGGGCACCACGATCTCGGCGGCGATCGCATCCGAATTCGCCGAGAGCGACGGCCTGCACCAGTCCGGCCTGATTCTGCTCGGCCTCTTGCTGTTCGTGCTGACGTTCTTCGTGCTCGCGGCAGCGCGGCTGATGCTGATGCGGCTGGAAAAGAAGGCGGGGAACTAGCGCCATGAACCCGATCTATGCACGCCGTCGCCGCAAGGACTTCGTCATCCGTGGACTCTGCATGGCCGCCGCCGCCTTCGGCGTCACCTGGCTTGCGCTGATCCTGATCACGCTGCTCTACAACGGCATCGCCGGCCTGAACCTGGAGCTCTTCGTCGCGGACACGCCGCCGCCGGGCTCGACCGAAGGCGGCCTGCGCAACGCCATCGTCGGTTCGATGATCATGACCGTGCTCGGCGTCGGCATCGGCGCGCCGCTCGGCCTGTTCGCCGGCACCTATCTCGCCGAGTACGGCCGCAACGACAAGCTGACCTCGGTGATCCGCTTCATCAACGACATCCTGCTCTCGGCGCCCTCGATCATCATCGGCCTGTTCATCTACGGCGCAGTGGTGGTGCCGATGCGCGGCTTTTCGGCGATCGCAGGCTCGCTCGCACTCGCCGTCATCGTCATTCCGGTGGTGCTGCGCACCACCGAGGACATGCTGCTGCTGGTGCCGAACGCGCTGCGCGAGGCGGCCTCCGCGCTCGGCCTGCCGCGCTCGCTGGTGATCAAGCGCATCGCCTATCGTGCTGCCCGATCGGGTCTCATCACCGGCGTGCTGCTCGCGACCGCCCGCGTCGCCGGCGAGACCGCGCCGCTGCTCTTCACCGCGCTGTCGAACCAGTTCTTCAGCCTCGGCCTGAACAAGACGATGGCGAACCTGCCGGTCACCATCAACAACTTCGTCCAGAGCCCCTATGCCTATTGGAAGCAGCTCGCCTGGAGCGGCGCGCTGCTGATCACGATTACCGTGCTTGCCCTGAACATTGGCGCGCGCATCCTTGGCGCCGAGAGGACCGCAAAATGAGTGAGCTTTCCGTATCGATGAGCGCGGCTGGTGGTTTGCCGCAGGCAGCGGTATTGCCCGAGGCCCCCGCCAAGGTGACGGTGCGCAACCTCAACTTCTATTACGGCGAGCACCACGCGCTGAAGAACATCAACCTGACGCTCGGCACCAACCGCGTCACCGCGTTCATCGGCCCGTCCGGCTGCGGCAAGTCGACCCTGCTGCGCATCTTCAACCGGATGTACGACCTCTAT
This sequence comes from Bradyrhizobium sp. GW821-FHT12B03, assembly GCF_058807535.1. NCBI lineage: Bacteria > Pseudomonadati > Pseudomonadota > Alphaproteobacteria > Hyphomicrobiales > Nitrobacteraceae > Bradyrhizobium > Bradyrhizobium sp. GW821-FHT12B03. Next base: position 227,298 of record NZ_JBXAQU010000004.1, on the reverse strand, counting down.
CCGGGCCAGCGCGCCACCGGCCAGCTGATGCTCGACCAGACCAACATCCTCGACGGCAAGCTCGACCTCAACCTGCTGCGCGCCCGCGTCGGCATGGTGTTCCAGAAGCCGACGCCGTTCCCGATGACGATCTACGAGAACATCGCCTTCGGCATCCGCCTCTATGAGAAGATCTCGAAGTCCGAGATGGACGGTCGCGTCGAGAAGGCGCTGCGCGGCGGCGCGCTGTGGAACGAGGTCAAGGACAAGCTCAACGCCTCCGGCCTGTCGCTCTCCGGCGGCCAGCAGCAGCGTCTCTGCATCGCCCGTACCGTGGCGGTGCGGCCTGAAGTGATCCTGTTCGACGAGCCCTGCTCGGCGCTCGACCCGATCTCGACCGCCAAGGTCGAGGAGCTGATCCAGGAACTGTCCGAGAACTACACGATCGCGATCGTCACCCACAACATGCAGCAGGCGGCCCGCGTCTCCGACAAGACTGCCTTCATGTATCTCGGCGAGCTGATCGAGTTCGACGACACCAGCAAGATCTTCACGTCGCCGAGCGATCGGCGCACGCAGGATTACATCACCGGCCGGTTCGGCTGAGGAGACGGGACATGGGTTCTGAACATACCGCAAAGGCCTTCGACACCGACCTCCAGGAACTCACCCGGCTGGTCGCCGAGATGGGCGGGATTGCCGAGCGCATGATCGTCGATTCCGTCGACGCGCTGATCCGCCGCGACGTCCCGCTCGGCCAGCGCGTCGTCGCCACCGACACCGAGCTCGACGCGCTGCAGAAGCGCATCGAGGAGCGCGCCGTGCTCACCATCGCCCGCCGCCAGCCGATGGCGGTCGATCTGCGCGAGATCGTCGGCGCCATGCGCGTTGCGACCGATCTCGAGCGCATCGGCGACCTCGCCAAGAACATGGGCAAGCGCGTCGCGGCGCTGGAGACGGACTTCCATCCGCTCAAGCTGTTCCGCGGCCTGGAGCACATGACCGACCTCGTGCAGCAGCAGGTCAAGTCGGTGCTGGACGCCTATGCCGCGCACGATCTGCCGGCGGCGATGGCGGTGTGGAAGGGCGACGAGGAAGTCGACGCCATCTGCACCTCGCTGTTCCGCGAGCTCCTCACCTACATGATGGAGGATCCGCGCAACATCTCGTTCTGCATCCATCTGATGTTCTGCGCCAAGAACATCGAGCGGATCGGCGACCACGCCACCAACATCGCCGAGACCGTGTTCTACATGATCGAGGGCCAGGCGATCACCGACAAGCGGCCGAAGGGCGACATGACGACCTTCGCCACGACGGTCCCGAATACCTGAAGACGCAAGGAGCGACGACACCATGGGCGCACGCATTATGGTGGTTGAGGACGAGGAAGCTCTCACCGAGCTTCTCCGCTACAACCTCGAAGGCGACGGCTATGACGTCGAGACGGTGATGCGCGGCGACGACGCCGACACCCGCCTCAAGGAGCACATCCCCGATCTGATCGTGCTGGACTGGATGCTGCCGGGCCTGTCGGGCATCGAGCTGTGCCGGCGGCTGCGCACCCGGCCCGAGACCAAGCAGCTCCCGATCATCATGCTCACCGCGCGCGGCGAGGAGAGCGAGCGGGTGCGGGGTCTTGCGACCGGTGCCGACGATTACATCGTCAAGCCGTTCTCGGTGCCCGAGCTGCTGGCGCGCGTGAAGGGCCTCTTGCGGCGCGCAAGCCCGGAGCGGCTCGCCACGGTGCTCGCCTATGGCGACATCGAGCTCGACCGCGACAAGCGTCGCGTCGCGCGCTCCGGCCGGCCGATCGATCTCGGCCCGACCGAATATCGCCTGCTGGAGTTCTTCCTGGAGCATCCCGGCCGCGTGTTCTCGCGCGAGCAGCTGCTCGACAGCGTCTGGGGCCGCGACATCTATATCGACGAGCGCACCGTCGACGTTCACATCGGCCGTCTGCGCAAGCTGCTCAATCTCGGCCGCGAGCAGGACCCGATCCGCACGGTGCGCGGCGCGGGTTACGCGCTGGACGACCGTTTCGCGAAGGCGGAGCAGACGTAAGGTTTGCGAGTTGATTTAGCGGGCCGCAACCGCACTCTCCATGTCGTCCCGGCGAAGGCCGGGACCCATACCCACCGAACGTGGTTTGGCGAAGACGCGGAGTTGGCCTTTTGCTCAGCCATTGAACTCGGTGTTTATGGGTCCCGGCCTTCGCCGGGACGACATCGAGTTTGCAGGGCCGCCATTGCGGGACGGCCGTCACTTGATCTCAGCTCAAACTCACCGCGAGGGCTTCGCCGGCGCCCGCCGGCGGTCCGCCGCCGGTTGATACGCCACGCGCGAGTGCTGGGCGCAGTAGGGCAGGCCTGAGAGCGCCTTGCCGCCGCAGAAGAAGAAGTCCGGGCTCGAGGGATCGCCGACCGGCCAGTGGCAGGTCGCCTCGTTCAATTCCAGCAGCGACAGCCGCTGGCTCATCGGCACCACGTTGTCGTAGGTGACCGGTTCGGCCTCCACCTCGACCTCGAAGGCCTGCGCCAGCGCGGTGTTGCCGCGTGCGATCGGGCGGCTCACCCGCATCATGTGCTGTGCGGGACGCGCCTTGCGCGGCCGGGGAGCCGCCGATGAGGGGCTCTTGGCGCGGCCGGACAGGCCGAGCCTGTGCACCTTTCCGATCACGGCGTTGCGGGTCACATTGCCGAGCTCTGCTGCGATCTGGCTGGCCGATAATCCGGCCTCCCAGAGCTTTTTCAACTGCTCGACGCGATCGTCGGACCAGGTCAAAACCGTCATTGCACCCTTTCCCTCGCCGTGCGGCTGCCATCCTGGCGCCTCGCGGCGAATGCCTAAGCCTCGAAAAACCCGTGCCGTCAGAATCCCTTAAGGCTCGCCGGGCGCGCCGATAACGCCCGAACGTCTACGCCGGTACATGAGGACTTAGAGGATCAGAACCGCTGCACGAGATGTCGTATCTGACAAGCCAAACGCTACAATATGGCGTGACTCACGCGCAAGAGTCCGCCGACTCGCTTCCACATGTTCCGTGGCCAAAACCCCGCAAATTCGGCACCGCAAGACTACGGATTCAGCGTTTCGCGAGGCTTTCGGGCGGCATTGACACCCGTTCTACCCGGCATAAGATAGTGACGCGTGCCGCCCTTAAAAGGCGGCACGTTTCGTTTTCCGGGCCGGTCAGGGTGCGTTGCGCAATGCACGCTCATGCCGTCCGCAACATCAAGTGACCGTCATGACGAACAGCGCAGCGCCGCATTTGCTCCCCGTTTTCGCCAGGGCCGACCTCGGTTTCGAGCGCGGCGAGGGGTGCTGGCTGATTGCAACCAATGGCGATCGTTATCTCGATTTCACCTCGGGCGTGGCGGTGAACGCGCTCGGCCATGCCCATCCCGTGCTGGTCAAGGCCCTGCAGGAGCAGGCGACCAAGCTCTGGCACATGTCGAACCTGTTCCAGAGTCCGGACGGCGAAAAGCTCGCCGTGCGCCTGTGCAACGAGAGCTTTGCGGACTTCGTGTTCTTCTGCAATTCCGGCGCCGAAGCGCTGGAGGGTGTGATCAAGCTGGTCCGCCATCATCACTTCTCGAAGGGGCATCCGGAACGCTACCGCATCATCACCTTCGAAGGCGCCTTCCACGGTCGTACGCTGGCGACGCTGGCCGCGACGGGATCTGCAAAATATCTCGAAGGTTTCGGCCCGCCGATGGACGGTTTCGACCAGGTCCCGCATGGCGACCTCGAGGCCGTGAAGAAGGCGATCGGCCCGCAGACCGCGGGCATCCTGATCGAGCCGATCCAGGGTGAGGGCGGCGTGCGTTCGGCAACGCCCGCCTTCCTCAGGGCGTTGCGCCAGCTCTGCGACGAGAAGGGCCTGCTGCTCGCGTTCGACGAGGTGCAGACCGGCATGGGCCGCACTGGCGATCTGTTCGCGCATCGCCGCACCGGCGTCACACCTGACGTGATGTCGCTGGCCAAGGCGCTCGGCGGCGGCTTCCCGATCGGCGCGATACTGGCGACCGCGGATGCGGCTTCCGGCATGGGCCCCGGCTCGCACGGCTCGACCTTCGGCGGCAATCCGCTCGCGATCTCCGCGGCCAATGCTGTGCTCGACGTCATGCTCAAGCCCGGCTTCTTCGATCACGTCCAGAAGATGTCGCTGCTCCTCAAGCAGAAGCTCGCCTCCGTGATCGACCGTCACCCCGACGTTGTCAGCGAGGTGCGCGGCGAGGGCCTCCTGATCGGCATCAAGGCCGTCGTACCATCAGGCGATCTCGTCGCGGCACTGCGCGACCAGAAACTGCTCACGGTCGGCGCCGGCGACAACGTCGTGCGTTTCCTGCCACCTTTGATCGTCACCGAAGCCGAGATCGAGGACAGCGTCGGGCGGTTAGAGCGTGCCTGCGCCGCGATTTCGTCCAGTCAGACCAAGCGGGCGGCAAGCTGATGAGCAAGTCGCCCAATAAAGCACCGAAGCACTTCCTCGACATCAACGAGCTCCCGCTGTCGGAGCTCAAGAGCATGCTCGACGCCTCCACCGCCATGAAGGCGAAGCAGAAGGCGCATCAGCCGGTCAGGCCGCTCGAAGGCAAGACGCTGGCGATGATCTTCGAGCGCCCCTCGACGCGCACCCGCGTCTCGTTCGACGTCGCCATGCGCCAGCTCGGCGGCGAGCCGATCATGCTCACCGGCGCCGAGATGCAGCTCGGTCGCGGCGAGACCATCGCCGACACCGCGCGCGTGCTGTCGCGCTATGTCGATGCCATCATGATCCGCATTCTCAATCACGATGCGCTGCTCGAGCTTGCCGCCAACGCGACCGTGCCGGTCATCAACGGCCTGACGCGGCGCTCGCATCCCTGCCAGGTGATGGCCGACCTCATGACCTATCAGGAGCATCGCGGCCCGATCGAGGGCCGGACGGTGGCCTGGACCGGCGACGACAACAACGTTCTCGCCTCCTGGGCGCACGCCGCCGAGCGCTTCAAGTTCCAGCTCAATGTCGCGACTCCTCCGGAGCTCGCGCCGAAAAAGGCGATGCGCGATTTCATCAAGACGACCGGCGCGCCGATCGTGCTCGGCACCGATCCCGAGGCCGCCGTGAAGGGCGCCGACTGCGTCGTCACCGACACCTGGGTGTCGATGGGCGATAAGGAGGGTGAGCACCGCCACAACGTGCTCAAGCCCTACCAGGTCAATGCCAAGCTGATGTCGCTGGCCAAGCCCGACGCGTTGTTCATGCACTGCCTGCCGGCGCATCGCGGCGAGGAAGTCACCGACGAGGTGATCGACGGCCCGCAATCGGTGGTGTTCGACGAGGCCGAAAACCGCCTGCACGCGCAGAAGGGCATTCTGGCCTGGTGTTTCGACGCGGTGAAGTGACGTCAGTGTCGTCCCGGCGAAGGCCGGGACCCATACTGCGTGATCTATCGATGGTACGCGATATCAGTACCAGCGAAAGACTGACGACCAGTCTTCGTCAAATGTTGTTTTGTGGCTATGGGTCCCGGCCTTCGCCGGGACGACACCGAATTTGCGGCATCGTTCTGCGATCATAGATGCTCACAGAATGCCCCCTTCCATTTTCCACCCACCGACCCCAGATAGACGGCCATGGTTTCCCAATCCCCTGACATGAAAACCGGGCCCGAAGGCCCGGTTCGCGCACCATCCGCGGTTCCGATCGATGACGCCGTGCTGCCCTACGAGGTCGACGCGCTCGACGTGCGCGGCCGCCTGGTGCGGCTCGGGCCCGCGCTCGACGAGATCCTGACCAAGCACGATTATCCTGCGCCTGTGGGCAAGCTGCTCGGCGAGGCCATCGTGCTGACGACGCTGCTCGGATCGGCGCTGAAATTCGAGGGCCGCTTCATCCTCCAGGCCCAGACCGACGGTCCGGTGTCGTTCCTGGTGGTGGACTATCAGGCGCCCGATCGCCTGCGCGCCTATGCGCGCTTCGATGCCGAGCGCCTCGGTGATGCCCAAAAATCTGGCATGGACTCCGGCACGCTGCTCGGCCACGGCCATCTCGCCATGACCATCGACCAGGGCCCCGACATGAGCCGCTACCAGGGCCTGGTCGCGCTCGACGGTGGCAGCCTGGAAGATGCCGCCCACGAATATTTCCTGCGCTCCGAGCAGATCCCGACCAAGGTGCGCCTCGCGGTCGGCGAGGAGTGGCGCTCGAACGACGGCGGGAAGCATCGCTGGCGCGCCGGCGGCATGCTGATGCAATTCCTGCCGAAGGCGCCGGAGCGCGCGCGGCAGGCCGATCTGCATCCCGGCGATGCGCCCGAAGGCATCGAGGTGCACGCTGTCGCCGAAGACGACGCCTGGGTCGAGGCGCGCTCGCTGATCGAGACCGTCGAGGACGTCGAACTGATCGACCCCGAGCTGTCCGGCGAGCGGCTGCTCTACCGTCTCTTCCACGAACGCGGCGTGCGCGTGTTCAATCCGCTGTCGTTGAAAGCGCAATGCTCCTGCTCGCGCGACGCTGTCGCGTCCATGCTCAAGAGCTTCTCGCCTGATGACCGTGCCGCGATGGTCAAGGACGACAAGGTCGTCGTCACCTGCGAGTTCTGCTCGTCGGTGTACCATTTCACGCCGCACGAGGCGGGCGTCGAGGACGCGTAATTCGCAGAGGCTTGGCGAGCTCTCGTAGGGTGGGCAAAGCGACTTGTCCGCCATAGCTCGAAGAGCGACGGCGGAAGCGTGCCCACGATCTCTCTCGGTTCACATAGTCAGATCGTGGGCACGGCGCTTTGCGCCTTTGCCCACCCTACGGGACCGTGCCTGTGTCGCCCTCTGTCAATCCCATCGCACAAAAAGATTCCACTTTACCGAAATTCGGAAATGTCGTATGTGTCGCTCATCCCGGCTCATCCTTGAGGGGCGATCGTACGTCGTCACGATATGCGAGCCGGGTTGCGGTGGACGCGGCAGCGTCGTGCGCGAGAGGTCAAGGGCAGGGCGGGTAGTCCCTGTGAGCCCGTGGCCACGTGCGGACGAGCGACGCTGAACGCGTACGGCAAAACCGTGTGGTCCTGGCCGTCGTTGCTACGGTCATGCCTGTCGCGGAGATGTGCGCGAGCCCAACCGGGCGGACGGCATCGTCAATCCGCGGGGCGAGGGAGGCCAGAAGGAAAGTTCGGCTCCCGGGAGAGCACGGCATAAGCCGTCCGACCATCGCGCAGGGAAGGCCGAGTGATTGGCACCACCTGTATGCTGCTGTGCGGTTCTTTTGCGCTACATTTTCGCGCAGCGGACCGCGGGTGCGAGGTCAGCACCCGGCCTTCCCTGCGCCCTCTTGGCTTAAAGAGGGTGGAGTGACCAGGCAAAGCTCGGGCGAAATCAGCCGCGAGGATGCGAAGGCGTGTCTGCAACCATACACTCGCTGTCATCGCCCGGCTTGACCGGGCGATCCAGTATTCCGAAGCGCCTATGATTCATCGAGAAGCCGCAGCGTACTGGATTCCCCGCCTTCGCGGGGAATGACAATGGTGTTTGGAGAACGATGCCGTCGCCTCATATTCCGTCATTGCGAGCGCAGCGAAGCAATCCAGAGTCTTTCCGCGGAGGGATTCTGGATTGCTTCGCTGCGCTCGCAATGACGGTGTTGAAGCAGCGAACTCCCATCTCCCACCGTCACCCCCGCGCAACGGCGAAGCCGTTGTCGCTGGAGGTGCTCGCCTCTTCGGCGAGCCTCGAAGGGCGACGGCCCCGCTGCACCTCGGCGTTCATCCTTCGAGGCTCGCCATGGGACGCATTGCGTCCCATACCTCGCACCTCAGGATGACGGGATCAGCGGAGCGCGTTGCACGCAATCGGATAGATCGAGGCGCGGAGCCTCCCGCCCTAATTCAACACCCGCTTGTTATCCGGGCTGTCCAGCGAGAACGTCGGCACGTCGATCTCGAAGCGTTCGCCGCTTTCGCTGACCATCTGGTAGCGGCCGGTCATGAAGCCGGAGGCGGTCGAGAGCGGCACGCCGGAGGTGTATTCGAAGCGCTCGCCGGGGGCCAGCGTCGGCTGCTCGCCGACCACGCCCTCGCCCCTGACCTCCTGCTGGCGGCCGGTGGCGTCGGTGATGATCCAGTGCCGCGTCTTGAGCTGCACGGTCTCCTCGCCGGAATTGGTGATGACGATGGTGTAGGACCAGAAATAGCGGGAGCGGTCGGCCGACGACTGTTCCGGAACAAAGTTCGGCTCGACGGTCACTTCGATCTGGCGGGTCACGGCGCGGTACATGGTTGCCATCATAACGAAAACCCGGCCGGGAACCAAACGCCGCAGGCGGCTTTCGCGACATCGTCCCGCCAGAATTCGCGAAGAAGTACACCTCGATGTGATCCGGTCGCTTTGCGAGACGACGGCCGGACCGGTACACTCCTTCAACGTCGCGATTTGTGTGAGGGTTTTCAGCCCCCGATGACCATTGCCGACCAAGTGACGGGATCGACGATCGCGGGGGGCGCCGGGGCCAAGCCCGTGGAGGCAAGGCCGCGTGCGGCCACGTCGGCCATCTCGCTGCCGGCGATCGGCGAGCGCGAGCTCCGGCTCGACCTGTTCCGCGGCCTCGCGCTGTGGCTGATCTTCATCGACCATCTGCCGACGAGCCTGCTGACCTGGTTCACGATCCGCAATTACGGCTTCAGCGACGCCACCGAGATCTTCATCTTCATCTCCGGTTATACCGCCGCCTTCGTCTACGGCCGCGCGATGCTGGAGTCCGGCGTCGTCATCGCCACCGCGCGCATCCTGCGGCGCGTCTGGCAGATCTATGTCGCCCACGTCTTCCTGTTCACGATCTTCCTCGCCGAGATCTCCTACGTCGCGACCAGCTTCGAGAACCCGCTCTACACCGAAGAGATGGGCATTATGGATTTCCTCAAGCAGCCCGACGTCACCATCGTGCAGGCGCTGCTGCTCCGCTTCCGTCCCGTCAACATGGACGTGCTGCCGCTCTACATCGTGCTGATGCTGGCGCTGCCTTTGATCCTGTGGTCGATGAAGTGGAAGCCCGATGTCACCCTCGGCCTTTCGGTCGTGCTCTACGCGGTGACCTGGGAATACGACCTCTACTTCTCCGCCTATCCGAACGGCTTCTGGGCATTCAATCCTCTGGCCTGGCAATTGCTTTTCGTCTTCGGTGCATGGTGTGCGCTCGGAGGTGCGCGGCGCATGTCGCGTATTCTGGCTTCACCGGTGACGATGTGGATTTCGATCGCCTATATCGCGGCGGCGTTCTACGTGACGCTGACCTGGTACGTGCCGCAGCTGTCGCACCTGATGCCGAAGCGGCTCGAGCAATGGATGTATCCGATCGACAAGACCGACCTCGACGTGCTGCGCTTCACGCATTTCCTGGCGCTGGCCGCGCTCACCGTGCGCTTTCTGCCGCGCGACTGGCCGGGCCTGAAATCGCCCTGGCTGCGGCCATTGATCCTGTGCGGCTCCCATTCCCTGGAGATCTTCTGCCTCGGCGTCTTCCTCGCCTTCGCCGGCCATTTCATCCTGGCCGAAGTCTCCGGCGGCGCCGTCATGCATGCGGTGATTAGTCTCTCCGGAATCCTGATCATGTGGGGCGTTGCCTGGGTGATTTCGTGGTACAAGCGCGTGGCTGACAAGAGCGGTGCGAAAACCAAGAACGCCGTCGGCAACGCCGATCTGGCGGGAGGGGGCTGATGAAGGCGAAGGTTCTCCTGAGCCTGATCCTGCTATGCGGTAACCTCGCCGCGCCGTCGGCGCGCGCGGGCGATGCTGCGCCTGCCGCCCCGGCCGCGCCTCCGGCCTGCGAATTGCCGCCCTATCTGCTCAGCAGCGAAAGCCAGCTTCCCAAGGTCGCCGATGCCATCAAGGCAGGCAAGCCGCTCGAAATCCTGGTCATCGGCAGCCGCTCGACCACGATTCCGGCCTCCGAGGACGCTTCCTATCCGGCACGCATGCAGGCCATCCTGAAGGACAAGCTGCCGCCGTCGGAGGCCGTGCACGTCTCCGTAGAAATACAGAGCAAGAAGACGGCCGAGGAGGCGGCCACCACCTTCGTTAAGCTGATGGAAGCAAAAAGGCCTACTTTGGTCATCTGGCAGACCGGGACCGTGGATGCTATCCGAGCCATCGATCCCGACGATTTTCGCGGCGCGGTGACCGAAGGGGTTTCCGCATTGCAAAATGCAGGGGCTGACGTCGTGTTGATGAACTTGCAGTACAGCCCGCGTACCGAAACAATGATCTCGGTGCCGCCCTATCTCGACAATATGCGGGTGGTGGCACAGGAGCATGACATCCCGCTGTTCGATCGTTTCGCGATCATGCGGCAGTGGAATGATCAGGGTCAGTTCGACCTGTTCAGCCCGTCCCGCGGGCCCGAGCTGGCGAAGCAAGTCCACGATTGCCTTGGCCGGGCGTTGGCACAGTTTGTGATTGACGCAGCCCATCTGGGGCCGGCCCAGCAGCAAAATTGAGGTCTAGCGTTAATGAGTTCTCTCCGCCCTTTTTGCCTGATGGCATGGCTGGCCGCGCCCGCAACGGCGGCGCTGTTGTTGTTGACGTCGGTGTCGCAGGCACCCGCTCAGGCGCAAGCCGCGCAGGCGACGCCCGCACCGGCGCAGGCCGCTAATCCCGCTCCCGCATCGCCCTCCCAGACCACCGTTGCCGCGACGTCCCCCGAGCAGCGCGGCATCACCGCGCGCGCCATCGACAAGGTGAAGCAGGTCGCGAAATCCGCCGGCGACATCTTCAGCCGCGTGCCCTGCCTGGCGCCCAAGGGCGGCTCGAAGACGATGGGGTCGCTGCCGCATGTCGCGGGCAAGCTCGTCGCCGGCAAGCCCGTCGTGATCGTTGCATTCGGCTCGTCGTCGACGGCGGGCTATGGCGCAAGCTCGCCCGATTTCAACTATCCGAACCGTCTTACCGCGCAGCTGCGCCGGCAATATCCGACCGCCGACATCACCGTCATCAATGCCGGTGTCGGCGGCGAGGACGCGCCCGAGATGATGAAGCGCCTCCAGACGCAGGTGATCGACGTGCATCCGGATATGGTGATCTGGCAGGTCGGCACCAACGCCGTGCTGCGCAACCTCGATCCCGGCGACACCGCCAAGCTGGTCGAGGACGGCATCAGCCGCATCCAGGCCGCCGGCGGCGCCGACATCGTGCTTGTCGATCCGCAATATTCGCCGGCCGTCAACCAGCGCAAGGAGAGCGCCGGCAAGATGGTGAAGCTGCTCGGCAAGGTCGCCGAGCTCCGTCACGTCGGCATCTTCCCGCGCTTCGAGGTGATGCGCGACTGGCACGAGAACCAATCGATTCCGGTCGAGAGTTTCGTCATCGCCGACGGCCTGCACATGAACGATTGGGGCTACGCCTGCTTCGCCCAGCTGCTCGGCGACGACATCATCCGTTCCGTCGGCCAGATCAAGCTCGGCGTGAACGTGCCCGCGGATGTGCGCGCGTATCGGCCGATGTGAGAGGCGAATAGGCAAGGGCGAGTAGCGAATAGGGATCCATTCGCCACTCGCTATTCGCCATCACGCCTTCTCCAGCGCCGCCGTGAGATCCTCGATCAGATCGTCCGCATGCTCGAGCCCGGCCGAGAAGCGGATGAAGCCCTCGCTGATGCCGAGCGCGGCACGGTCTTCCGGCTTCAGGCGCTGATGCGTCGTGGTGGCCGGATGCGTGACGAGGCTCTTGGCGTCGCCGAGATTGTTCGAGATCTTCGCCAGCTGGAGCTCGTTGAGCACGCGGAACGCGGCGGCCTTGCCGCCTTTCACCTCGAAGCCGACCAGCGTCGAGCCGCCGCGCATCTGCTTCTTCACCAGCGCCGCCTGCGGATGATCGGCGCGGCCGGGATAGACCAGCCGCGAGATCTTGGGATGGCTCGCCAGCACGTCGGCCACGCGCGCCGCGGTGTCGGTCTGTGCGCGCACGCGCACGGCCAGCGTCTCCAGGCCCTTGAGCAGAACCCAGGCGTTGAACGGCGAGATCGAGGGGCCGGTCTGGCGCATGAAATTGTGCAGGTGCTCGGCGACGAACGCTTCCGACGACAGGATGATGCCGCCGAGACAGCGGCCCTGGCCGTCGATGTGCTTGGTCGCGGAATAGACCACGACGTCGGCTCCGAGCGCGAGCGGGCTCTGCCAGATCGGCGTCGCGAACACGTTGTCGACGACGAGCCGCGCGCCGCCGCTGTGTGCGATCTCGGCGATCCCGGGGATGTCGAGCACGTCGAGCGTCGGGTTGGTCGGGCTCTCCAGGAAGAACGTCTTGGTGTTCGGCTTGAGCGCGCGCTGCCACTGGTCGAGATCCGAGCCGTCGACCAGCGTGGTCTCGATGCCGTAGCGCGGCAGCAGGTCCTGAATGACGTAGAGACACGAGCCGAACAGGGCGCGAGATGCCACGACGTGGTCGCCGGCCTTGAGCGGCGCGAGGATTGCGGTCGTCACCGCGGCCATGCCGGTTGCGGCCGAGCGCGCCGCTTCGGCGCCTTCGAGCTCGATCATGCGGCGCTCGAACATCGAGATGGTCGGATTGGAGTAGCGCGAATAGATGAAGCCGGGGTCCTCGCCCTTGAACCGCGCCTCGCACTCCTCGGCGCTGTTGTAGACGTAGCCCTGGGTCAGGAACAGCGCCTCCGACGTCTCGCCATATTGCGAGCGCAGGGTGCCGGAATGAACCAGGCGGGTTTCGGGACGGTAAGCAGCAGACGGCTTCGACATAGGACCTCCGACATGACCATCTCTTCAAAAACGGTCACAAAAAAACCGGCCTGGATATCTCCACGGGCCGGGATCACAGAGGTCCCCGGCCTGTTTAGCGACTTATTTAACGTGGCTGCAAGCCGGCCGGCTCAAATCACCACGGGATAAGTCATGCTCATATTCCGCAATGCCCTTTTCGTCAAGGCGTCCATCGGATAGCCGTAAAAAGCTGTATTTTCCGCATGTCCGGATGTACTTGCCCCCTGATGAGGACCCTCGGTTGACGTTCACGGTCGCCGCCAACGCCAATGGTATCCTGCCCGACCGCATGATCGCGGCGATGGCGAAGGCTGGCCTGATCCTGCCCGCCTATGACTTCGTCGAAAGCCAGATCCAGCCGGCGAGCCTCGACCTGCGCCTCGGTGACATCGCCTATCGCGTCCGCGCCAGCTTCCTGCCCGGGCCCGGCGCCACGGTCGCCGAGCGCATCGACGAACTGAAGCTGCATGAGTTCAGCCTCGCCGACGGTGCGGTGCTGGAGACCAACTGCGTCTACATCGTGCCGCTCTTGGAAAGCCTGGCGCTGCCGCCGGAGATCGTCGCGGCCGCAAACCCCAAAAGCTCCACCGGCCGGCTGGACGTCTTCACCCGCGTCATCGCCGACGGCACCCGCCGCTTCGACATGATCGGCGCCGGCTATCACGGCCCGCTCTATGCCGAGATCAGCCCGAAGACGTTTCCGGTGCTGGTGCGCGAGGGCTCGCGCCTCTCGCAGGTGCGCTTCCGCACCGGTGACGCCATCCTCAATGCCGACGAGCTCGACGCGCTGCATGCGTCCGAGCGCCTCGTCGACATCGACGATGCCGATCTCTCCGGCGGCGTCGCCGTCTCCGTCGATCTCTCAGGCGAAAAGGCCAGCGGCTTCGTCGGTTACCGTGCCAAGCGCCACACCGGCGTGGTCGATGTCGATCGCCGCTCCGGCTACGCCGTCGAAGACTTCTGGGAACCGATCTCGGCGCGCCCCGACGGCAGCCTGATCCTCGACCCCGGCGAGTTCTACATCCTCGCCTCCAAGGAAGCCGTGCAGGTGCCGCCCGACTTTGCGGCGGAGATGGTGCCGTTCGATCCGCTGGTCGGTGAATTCCGCGTGCACTATGCCGGCTTCTTCGATCCCGGCTTCGGCTATGCCGGTGCCGGCGGGCAGGGCTCCCGTGCCGTGCTCGAAGTGCGCTCGCGCGAAGTGCCCTTCATCCTCGAGCACGGCCAGATCGTCGGCCGCCTCGTCTACGAGAAGATGCTCGCCCGCCCCGACGCGATGTACGGCCAGCGCATCGGCTCGAACTATCAGGCGCAGGGCCTGAAGCTGAGCAAGCATTTTCGGGTGTAATTCCGTAGCCCGGATGGAGCGCAGCGAAATCCGGGGCCCTTTCGCATCTCGCACGAATCCCGGATTACGCTTCGCTCCATCCGGGCTACTGCTGAAATCGCCTCCGGTTGCGCCTCCGCACGGCCGATGACACACTCCCGCAAAACAACAAGCCGGGAGCGAACATGACCGCCGCAGCCGACACCGCGCAGCAAGCCCAATGGAAACGCTGGCGCGCGGTCGCCGATCTCTATCACGCCTATTTCACCGGCCTGATCCTCACCGTCGTCACGCGGCGCGGCACGGCGGATGCCGCAGAGTTCGTCTTCCGCGTGTTCCGCCGCCAGCAGCAGGAGCGCTTCCTGCCGGGACTTGAGAAGCTCGGCCTCAGGCACCTGCCGCCGGCGGTAGCGGCCGCGCAATATCACTACCTCTCCAACTGGATCGGCGGCGTGCATGTCGAGTACATGCATGAGAGCGACACCAAGGCTTGGATCCGCTATCCGCCGCCGCGCTGGATCTGGAAGGGCACCGCGATCTGCGGCGTGCCGGGCGAGGTCAGCCGCGCAATGCTGCGCGGCTGGCACGCCAACAACGGTGTCGCGCTCGGCGATCTCAGGCTGGGCTTCGTCTGCACCAAGCAGAGCGTCGACGGCCAGGACGGGCTCGAAGGCTATTATCACCAGTACGATCACCCGCTCGAGCTCGATCAGCGTCTGGTGTTCGCGCGGCATCTGGAAGCGCCGCTGTTCGATGCGAAGACTGCGCCCGCGCTTCCCGTTGCGAGTTGGCCAAAACCGCGACTCGAAAAAGCCTATCGCAACTACGCGATGGAATATGTGCGCACCGCCGCACCCGTGATGGTGCAGCTGTTCGGCCCGGAAGACGCCGGCTATCTCCTGCACCTCACCGGCAAGCTGATCGGGATGCAATATTTCGACGAGGTCGCTGCAGCGCTGGACAAGAGCCGTGGCGGTGTGCGCGAGTTCGCTGCGTTCCTGAACGCGCTGTTCGCCGCGCAGGATGATGCTGCCGAGGCGACGCCGTCCGAAGGCAGCTTCGAAATCCGCCAGCGGAGCTGGAAGCTGATGGACGATGTCGCCGACTATCATCCCGCATGTGCAAAGGTGCTGGAGGGATTGTTCGGAGGCCTTGCGGCGGGATGCGGCCGGCATATCGGCGTGCATCTGCGGCCTATGGCAGACGGCCGCACGCCGCTGGTGTGGACCGTGGGATAATTCCACCCATTGAAATGCGCTGCCGCAGGGCACGCCTGCGCGCGGCGCAGGAGGAATCGGCAATTGCCGTGCTAACAAGCCTCTTGCCGCGCGCCCCGCGCGCACAAATGCTTTGCCACACCAAGTGATTGCTGCGCCGCACATGGCGCTCGTGCCCGGGAGAGGACATGTCCGACATCGCCGAAATCCCGGTCGATGAACAAGAGCGTCCGCTGCCGCCGCCCCCGCCGCCGGTGAGAAGTGCGCTGACCGACGGCCCGATCCTGCGCACGTTGCTCGGGCTTGCCTGGCCCAACGTGATCGCGCTGTCGGCCGGCACTTGCACGGTGATCGCGGAGACCTCCTATATCGGCCGGCTCGGCGTCGAGGCATTGGCCGCGATGGCGCTGGTGTTTCCGACCGTGATCCTGACCATGACGATGTCCGGCGGCGCCATGGGCGGCGCGGTGGCTTCCGCCATCGCGCGTGCGCTCGGCGCCGGAGACCGCGAGCGCGCCGGCACGCTCGCCGCGCATGCGCTCTTGATCGGCATCACCTTCGGTCTCGTCTTCATGCTGGGCATGCTGATCTTCGGGCCCAAGGTGCTCGAGATGCTCGGGGGCCGCGGCGACGTGCTGACGCATGCGATCGCCTACACGCAGGTGTTTTTCGGCGGCGCCGTGCTGCCCTGGCTGCTCAACACCATGGCGGGCGTGCTGCGCGGCACCGGCAATATGAGGCTGCCCTCGTTCCTGATCCTCAACTCCGCGGCCTGGCAGATCGTGCTCGGCGGCACGCTGGGGCTCGGACTGGGACCAGTGCCGCAGTTCGGCATGCGCGGCGTCGCGGCCGGCGCGCTGATTGCCTATTGCATGAACATCGGCGTGATGGGCTGGTACCTGTTCTCCGGCCGCGCGCGCGTCGTCCCGAAGCTGCGTGGCCTGCGCATCCAGTGGGCGATGTTCTTCGATATCCTGAAGGTCGGCGCCATCGCCTGCTTCTCGCCGTTGCAATCGGTGCTGACGATCTCGATCTTCACCCACATGCTGGCGAAGTTCGGCACCGCGATCCTCGCCGGCTACGGCATCGGCGCGCGGCTCGAATTCCTGCTGACCTCGATCGCGTTCTCGTTCGGCATCGCCTCGGTGCCGATGGTCGGCATGGCGATCGGCGCCGGCCGCATTGCGCGCGCCCGGCGCATTGCCTGGATCGCGGGTGCGAGCGCGTTCGTCGCCGTCGGCGTGCCGGCGTGCCTGGTCGCGCTCTTCCCCGACCTCTGGGTCAACATCTTCACCGACAGCGCCACCGTGCGCGCGACCAGCCACCAATATCTGTCGACGGTCGCGCCATTCTACGCCTTCATTGGTCTCGCCTCGACGATGTATTTCTGCTCGCAGGGCGCGGCCAAGGTGGTCGGCCCGGTGCTGGCGCAGACCGCGCGACTGATCTACATCTCCGCCGCCGGCTGGTGGCTGTCGACGCATGACGCCACGGCGCAGAGCTTCTTCTGGCTGGCCGCGAGCTCGATGGTCCTGCTCGGCCTGCTGTCGTGCTCCAGCGTGGTGCTGACGCGCTGGGGGCCGCGCGCGAACAGGCCCGCGATCAGACCGGCTCTTTCGGCTGCGGCCGACTAGGTCGCACTTGCCGGATTTTTGTTTCCGGACATTTCCAATCCTTGCCTGGCAATACCGGGTAACCGCGGCTGCTGTTCGCCGAAGGCTCTGCACCAGCTCCTGGAGACACCGTCGCCGCGAGTCCACCAGAAGCTCGGAAAGCCACCATGACCTCGATTTCGGCGCTCTCTTCTCACCACCACCACTCATCGCCGTTGCAGCGGCTGCAAGATGAGCTGCAAGCGGAAGTCAGTTCCGGCGCGATCAGCTCGTCCGATCAATCGGCACTGTCGGCCGCGCTCAGCGACATCGATTCCGCCTTGCAATCGGGCAGCGCGAGCGATCAGTCCAGCGGTACTGGATCGTCGCCTGACGCTTTCAAGTCGAAGATCGACGATCTCATCCGGCAGGAAGTTTCGGACGGCAAGTTGACCGACCAGCAGGCCACCGAGCTGCAAGGTATCTTCAAGGCGGCGTTCTCCCAGGGACCGGGCGGGGCAGGTGGTCCGGGTGGAGCAGGTGGGCCGCCGCCCGGCGGGCCTCCCCCCGCCGACGCCACCGACAGTTCGTCGAGCGGCAATTCGATGGTGGATATGCTTCAGCAATTCCTGGATTCGCTGAAGAGCCTGCTCACGGATTCGACCTCGTCCGGCACGACGGAATCGAGCGACACGACGAGCGTAAGCGATTCTTCTTCGACCACCACCACGGACAGTTCGTCGAGCGGCAAGTCCGCGACGGACCTGCTCGAGCAATTCCTTCAGTCGCTGAAGAACTCGCTGGCGGATCCGACCTACAGCGCGAAGTCGTCGAGCGACGAAACAAAGGCAAGCGATCCGTCGATATCCGGCGTCCTGATCAACGACCGGATCTGAGCGGAGCGATGCATCGCAGGCCGGGAGCGGCGGCTGTCCGCCGCCGCTCTAGCGGTGCTTGTGACGCCGACGGCCGCCGCCGCCGAAATTGGCGAGCTGCATCATCTGGGGGATCATGGCCATCATGCTGGCGCCGCCGGCGCCACCCATCATGCTCATCATGTCGCCGCCGCCCATGCCCATCGGCATGAAGCCGCCGCCCATCATGCCACCAAGACCTCCACCAAGTCCTCCACCGCCACTGCCGTCCATCATCGGGCCCATGGTCTGCATCAGCGCGGCGAAGCGGCGCTTGCCCATCTTCGCCTTCATCATGTCCAGCATCGGCGCCATCTGGGTCATCATGTCCTCGCCGCCGGCACCACCGCCGCCGCCGAAGCCGGCGAACTGCGCGTGCGCCGGCGTGCTCGCGACCGAAAACAACAGCAGCACGGCGGCCGCCTGGCAGATCAACTTGTCCGCACCTCTCATGACATGCTCCTCGCGTGCGTGGCTTCGCCGGGAGAGCAGAGCCGACCGGACGCACGCGGCCATGGTTACGGCCGAGGAGGAGAAAGCTCTGTGAGGGAGATCACAGAGGCCAATCAGGCTGCCGCGGACGGAAAGGCCCTGTGGATGGCGGCCACGGCTTCCCTGGTCTGCCCCTGGACGTAGGCGGCAAGCTCGTTTGGCAGCATGTCGATGATCCAGACCAGGCGGCACCTCGCCTCGCCCTCGGCGATCACCTGCACCGAAGCGCTGTAATGCTTCAGCCGCTCGTTGTTGATCGCATAGACGAGGCGCTGCCGCGCGTCGTCGCAATCGACCAGCACCTCGCGCGCCACCGAGCCGTTGGCGAAGGTGACGATGCGCGCATCGCCGTCGAGCGTGCAGGCCGTGACGAAGCCCGGCGCCAGCCGCTGCGGCAGCGCGCCGAAATCGCGCACCGCGTCCCAGACCTTGTTTGCAGGCGCATTAAGGAGAACGTCGTTGTGGATGGAAGCCATTGGGGAGGTATCCTTGATTTCGACAGATCTTGCCACGAACGCCGTCATTGCGAGCGCAGCGAAGCAATCCAGAAATGTCTCCGCGGAGACAGTCTGGATTGCTTCGTCGCAAGGGCTCCTCGCAATGACGGAGGAGACAGAAGCGCTCACACGCAAACCGCCTCGACATTGTTGCCGTCGGGATCAATCAAGAATGCCGCATAGTAAGTCGGGCTGTAATCCTTGCGCGGGCCGGCGCCGCCATTGTCGCGGCCGCCGCTCTTCAGGCCCTCGCTGTGGAACGCCTTGACCGCGTCATGATTGCCGGCGCGAAACGCGATGTGCGCGCCGTCGGCCTTGCGCCCCTTGTTCAGGTGTAGCCACAGCGCCGGCTCGTCCTTCGGCCCGAAGCCGGCATAGCCGTCGCCGCTCGAGCACAGGACGTAGCCGAGCGGCGCCAGCACGGCGGTGTAGAAGCGTGTGGCGGCGTCGAGGTCGGCAACACGCAATCCGATGTGGTCGTACATGGTCGTCTCCATTGCAAAGCGCGCCGCGCATGGCGCGCGCCGGAGACGAACCTAGTCAGTTGAGGGCACGGCGCTCTTGGAGAATCTTGCGCATCCCGCGCGAGGCCTGCCGGAACTTGGTCGGCGACACGCCGGCGGCGCGGTGGAAGGTGCGGACGAAGTTGGAGAGATCGCCGAAGCCGACGTCGTAGGCGATGTCGGTGACGGCGATGCCGTCCTCGGTGAGCAGGCGTGCCGCATGCCGCAGCCGCGAGCGCACCAGATATTGATGCGGCGTGACGCCAAGCACGGCCGAGAACAGCCGCAGGAAGTGGAACGGGCTGAGCCCCGCCTGTCGTGCAGCCTGTTCGAGGTCGACCTCGGCATGCGAGTTCTCGTCGATCCACAGCGCGGCTTCGACCGCACGGCGGCGGTCGCGCGCAGTCGGCGTGGCCTGCTTGCGCGGCTTGCCGGTGACGATGTCGACGAAACGGCCGGCCAGGATCTGGCCGACCTCGTCGAGGCCCAGATCGCTGTTGCCATCTGCTGCCGTCTGGGCGAGCTCGCCCAGCACCATCAGCTCGGGCAGTGGCGGCGTCGCGCCGACCTGCCATGCCTCACGCCGTCCGCCGAGCGTGTCGACGAGGTCCTCGCTGAGGAAGAAGGACAGGCAGACGTCGCCACTGACATGCTCATGCGTGCAGGTGTATTCCTCGCCGGGCGCGCCGACCAGCATTGAGCCCGCCACCAGCTCGAAGAAGCCGGCGCGGCAATGGCAGCCGAAGCTGCCGGAGCGGACATAGGCGATGGAATGGCCGGTGCGGCATTCGGCAAACGGCGTATCGTCCGGTCCCGCATCGCAGCGAAACTCGGAAACCGTCATCGAACGTGTCGTCAGCAGCGTGGTTGCGTCCATGCCACCTATCTAGGTGGAGGGCCTCGGCGGGGCAACGGGCAGCAGCACCTCGAACAGCGTCTTGCTGGCGATGGGATGGGCACCCTCGAGCGCCAGCAATCGCCGCTTCGAGATCACTCCGCCATAGGGCGAGAGCCGGTCGGCGTAGTTGCCGGCCTCCAGCACCCGGTGGCAAGGCACGATCAGCATGTAGGGATTTTTCGCGACCGCCTGCGCCACCGAATGCGCCGCGCCGGAGGCCCCCAGCGCCTTGGCGATCTCGTGATAGGTGCGCGTTTCGCCGCGCGGGATCGTGCAGGTGTATTCGTAGACCCGTCGGTTGAAGCCGGGCACGCCGCTGGCATCCAGGCTGACGTCGGAAAAGTCGGGATCGCTGCCCTGCAGCAGCGCCGCGATACCCTCGATCGCAAGCTCGGCATTGAGCGGAGGCTGCTGCTCGCGCGCCTCGGGATGGACCGCAAAGATCCGGCGGCGTGTGTCGATCTCCCGCGCCTCCGGCAATTGCACCGCCACCACGCCGGAATTGCTCCAGACGATGCCGCAGCGCCCTATCGTCGTGTCGAATATCGCGTAGCCACGCCCCACCATGCACACGCCCCACTCAGTGCACGTTACTCCCCGACACGAGATCATAACACCGCCACAATCCGGCGCACCTGGAATCTTATTGAAACGTTAAGAAGCGTCCGGCCGGGTGCGCCAAACCGCTTGGCGGGACGCGCCGTCTCGGCTAATCAGAACGGGACGCGAGCAGCGCATCCGCGGGCGTAGTTCAATGGTAGAACGGCAGCTTCCCAAGCTGCATACGAGGGTTCGATTCCCTTCGCCCGCTCCATGTTTTCGGTCCGGCCGGAGCGTGGTAGGCTGAAGCCATGGTCAGGACGCTCGAACAAGCCATTGCGCAAATTTCCCAGCTGCCGGCCGCCGATCAGGAAGAGATCGGCCAGAAATTGCTTTCGCATCTCGAAAAGCTCAGGGCTCTTCGGTCTGAAATTGACCGCGGTGTCCATTCGCTCGATGCAGGCAAGGGCGAAGCCCTGAATATGGAAGAGTTTCTGCGCGAAAAGAATTTACGGCATGGTGGAGCATAAGCATCCGGTCATTTGGTCGCCGGAAGCGCTCGACGATATTGGTCAGCTTTGGGACTACTGCGCCGAGGCGGCAGGAGCCGGGACGGCCGACAGGATCTTGCGCCAGATCGGGAAAGCCGTTGCACTCCTCGAGGATCTTCCCCCTCGCGGGGCGGGCGCGCGACGAAATTCGCGCCGGCCTGCGTTCGTTGGCTGCCGCTCCGCAAATTGTCTTCTATCGCTTGAAGGATAACCGGGCCGAGATCGTGCGTGTGCTCGACGGCAGGCAGGACATTGAGGCCATTTTTTCCAAAGACGAGAATGGGTAGCGGAGAGGGGCTCCGAAAGCGTCGCGCGTCCCCTTAAGCCCGAGCATTCTTGGCGAGCAGCCGCCGGCAAAGATTCTAATATGTTAGCCTCTTGCTTCCGGCATGCGCGCCTCGCCCGGCTTAAGCTTCGCTCGCCCTGATGGTGCGGTCCTCGTGTCGGGCAATGTTCGGATGAAGAGCAGGACCCGCAAAGAGATGGACCAGCAGAAACTCGATCGCGCGATCGGTCGTCGCTTGAAGACTGTGAGGACGCAGGCCGGCATGACGTTGAACGAACTCGCTGCACGCTCGGGCGTGAGCCGGGCGATGATCGGACGGGTGGAGCGGGCGCAGAGCAGTGCGACGGCGTCGCTGCTCAACAAGCTTTGCGCCGCGCTCGACGTGTCGCTGAGCGACGTGGTCGCGCTGGCCGAGAAGCCGCCGGAGCGCCTGGTGCGGCTCGGCGACCAGCCGCACTGGCGCGATCCCGAGAGCGGTTATCGCCGGCGGCATGCTTCGCCGACGGACGCGGCGAGCGGCATCGAGATCATCGTCGTCGACCTGCCGGCCGGCGCGCGGGTGCCGTACAGCCCGTGGGGCCGCAATGCCTTCACCCAGCAGCTCCTGATGCTGGAGGGCGCGATCGCCGTGCACATCGACGCCAAGACGGTGCGCCTGCGCGAGGGCGACTGTCTCGACTTCGACGTGATGCGTGCGGTGATCTTCGAGAACGAAACCAGACAGGACGCGCGCTACGTCATCATCACGCGGCGCGGCACCTCTTACGGGAAAATGTGATGTCGCTGATCGTGCGGGACGCCACGCTGGAGGATGCCGAGGATATTTTGGCCATCTACAATTATGCCGCGGTCAACACCACCGCGGTGTGGACCGATGGCCCGGTTGATCTCGATTCGCGGCGCGCGTGGATCCGCGCGCGACGGGACGCCGGCTATCCCGTTCTGGTCGCCATGAAGGGCAGGGACGTGGTCGGCTTCGCCTCCTTCGGCGATTTCCGTCCCTGGCCCGGCTATCGGCACACGGTCGAGAATTCGGTCTATGTCGACGAGCGACATCATCGCGCGGGAATCGGCCGCGGCCTGATGATTGCGTTGATCGAGCGGGCCACGGCGCTGCGCAAGCACACGATGGTCGCCGCGATCGAGGCCTCGAACTCCGGCTCGATCGCGCTGCACGCGTCGTTCGGCTTCACCGAGGTCGGCCGCATGCCTGAGGTCGGCTGCAAGTTCGGCCGCTGGCTTGATATGGTCCTCATGCAGAAGCGGCTTGCAAGCGGAGTGAGGCCGTGACGATGCAGATCCGGACCGGCGACACCTTTGATCCGCGCGTCATCGCGCTGCTCGACCATCACGTCACGGCGGCGCGGGCGCAGACCGCGCCGGGCAGCGCGCATGCGCTCGATCTGGCGGGTCTTCGCGCGAGCGATATCGCATTCTGGACCGGCTGGGACGGCGACACGCTGGTCGCCACCGGCGCACTGAAGATGCTCTCGGCCACCCATGGCGAGGTGAAGTCGATGCACACGCTCCAGACCACGCGGCGGCGCGGCTTTGGCGGCCAGATGCTCCGCCACATCATCACGGAAGCCCGCGCCCGCGGCTTGACGCGGCTCAGCCTCGAGACCGGCTCGTGGGACTATTTCAAGCCGGCGCATGCGCTGTACCAGGCGCATGGCTTCGTGCTGTGCGGCCCGTTCGAAGGTTATGTCGAGGACCCCAACAGCCTGTTCCTGACGCTGGATCTGAGCCGCGGCTAGCGGCGGCCCGCCAGCAGGGCGCGAAAGTGCCGTCTTGCCCCTACGCTTGCCCCTCCACCTGCCCCTCAAAATGAGTTGCGTACCTCAAAACACCTCTGCTAGCCTTCAGGGATGGCCCAAGAAACCGTCCAAGAAACCGTTCAAGAGACCCTTTCCGACGCTCCGACTGCCACCGCGCTGACCCTGAAGGACATCGCGCGCGAGGCCGGCGTGAGCCTGGCGACCGTGGACCGGGTCCTGCACAACCGGCCGGGCGTGCGGCCGGACACGGTCCGGCGCGTCAGGGAGGCGATCGAGCGCAATTCCTTCCAGCCGCATGTGGCGGCCGCCGAGCTCGCCCGCGGCCGCGCCCGTCGCTTTGCCTTCGTGATGCCGTCGGGGCCGAACCCGTTCATGCAGCAGATCGAGGCCTATCTCGGCGAGATGTCGGCCTGGCTCTCGGCGCGCCGCCTGAATATCGAGATGGTCGCAACCGACGTGTTCGATCCCTCCGTGCTCGCCGCCTCGCTGGAGGCGCTGTCGGGCGATTACGACGGCATCGCAGTGGTGGCGCTGGATCATCCCGGCGTCCGCGCCGCCATCAACGATCTCGTCGAGGCCGGCACCAAGGTCGTCACGCTGGTCTCGGACGTGCCGTCCTCGCGGCGCCATCATTATGTCGGCATCGACAACATCGCGGCGGGTCGCACCGCCGGTGCGCTGGTCGGGCGGCTGGTCGGCGGGCGATCCGGCAAGGTCGCCATCGTCGCGGGCTCGCAGGGCCTGCGCGACCACGCCGAGCGCATCTTCGGCTTCAACCAGGTGATGGCGTCGGAATTCCGCGGTCTCAGCGTGCTGCCGGTGCTGGAAGGGCGCGACGAGGACGAGCGTTCGGAGCAGCTGCTGGCGCGGCTGTTGGGCAGTCATGCTGACATTGTCGGTCTTTATAACGTCGGCGCCGGCACACAGGGCGTCGCCAAAGCGTTGAGCGAGGCCGGCCGCGACAAGGTCGTGTTCGTCGGGCACGACGTCACGGCGCTGACGCGCCGGCTGCTGCTCCAGGGCGTGATGGATGCCGCGATCTCGCAAAACCCCGGACATGAGGCGCGCGCCGCCGTGCGCGTGCTGCTCGCGCTCGCCCGCGGCGAGCCGATCTTGCGCGAACAGGAGAGGATCAGGATCGACATCGTGATGCGGGACAATCTGCCGTAGCGGCAGGCGATTTTCGAAACGGCCCATGGCGGAGCAAGCGACGCAAGATCGCACACCGCGACGGTTGAACGGGAGGATGGCGTGTATCTCGGAATGGACATCGGCACCTCAGGTGTGAAGGCGGTGCTCGTGAACGAAGCCGGCGCGATTGTCGCAACGGCCGCGCGCGAGCTTGCGCTGTCGCATCCCGCGCCGCTGTGGTCCGAGCAGGATCCCGACGCCTGGGTCGATGCGGCGACCGGCGCGGTCGATGATCTCGCGCGCCATCATCCGCGCGAGGTTGCGCGGGTCGCCGGCATCGGGCTGTCAGGACAGATGCACGGCGCGACGCTGCTCGGTGAGGATGGACGGCCGCTGCGTCCCGCGATCCTCTGGAACGACGGTCGCTCGCAGGCCGAATGCGGCGAGCTGGAGCGGCGCTGTCCGTCATTGCACGGCATCGCCGGCAATCTGGCGATGCCCGGCTTCACCGCGCCAAAGCTGCTCTGGGTCGCGCGGCATGAGCCAAAAATCTTCGCGCGCGTCGCAAAGGTGCTGCTGCCGAAGGCCTATGTCCGCTATCGCCTCACCGGCGAGATGATCGAGGACATGTCCGACGCGGCCGGCACGCTGTGGCTCGACGTCGGTCTGCGCCGTTGGTCGGCCCTCCTGCTGCATGCCACAGGGCTCGATCTCCATCACATGCCGCGTCTCGTCGAAGGCAGCGAGGTCAGTGCCGTGCTCGCGCCGGAATGGGCGCAGCGCTGGGGCATGACGAAGAATGTCGTGGTCGCCGGTGGCGCCGGCGATTGCGCGGCGAGCGCGATCGGGCTCGGCGCCATCGCGTCCGGCGATGCCTTCCTGTCGCTGGGCACCTCAGGCGTGATGTTTCGCGTCACCGATCGGTTCGCGCCGGCGCCGGCCTCGGCGGTGCATGCGTTCTGTCACGCGCTGCCCGGGCTCTGGCACCAGATGGGCGTGATGCTGTCGGCAGCGGCCTCGCTCGCCTGGCTCTCAAGCGTGATGGAGACGCCCGCGGCCGCACTGCTGGCGCCGCTCGGTGAACGCGTCGATGGGCCGAGCCCGATCAAATTCCTGCCCTATCTCGACGGCGAGCGCACGCCGCACAACGATGCCGCCGCCAGCGGCGCCTTCGTCGGCCTGCGCGGCGCGACCGGGCGCGGCCAGATCGTGCAGGCCGTGCTCGAGGGCGTTGCCTTCGCCGCGCGTGATAATCTTGCGGCACTGAGCGCGGCGAGCGGGCCGATCGGGGAAGTGGATCTGGTCGGCGGCGGCTCGCGCTCGCCGCTCTGGGCGCAGATCTGCGCCGACGTGCTCGGCATTTCCGTCCATCGCGTCGAGGAAGGCGAGGTCGGCGCCGCGCTCGGCGCCGCGCGGCTCGGGCGCCTTGCCGCCACCGGTGAAGCTCCCGCCGAAGTCTGCAAGCGTCCACGAAGGCTTGCGAGTTTCGCGCCCCGCGCATCCGTGACCGCCGCCTATGACGAGGCCTATCGCCGCTGGCGCGCGCTTTATCCCGCGTTGAAGGAGTCCGCTTAAGTGAACGCGTCAGCCAAATTCTTCGAGGCAAGCACGCCTGTTGCCTTTGCCGGCAAGGATGCCGGACCGTCGCCCGCCTTCCGCTGGTACGACAAGGACCGCATCGTCCATGGCCGCCGGCTCGAGGATCATTTGCGCTTTGCCGTCTGCTACTGGCATTCCCTGTGCTGGCCGGGCGGCGATCCCTTCGGCGGCGAGACGTTCCTGCGGCCCTGGCACCACGGCACCGACGCGATGGCGATGGCACGGGCCAAGGCCGATGTCGCCTTCGAGCTGTTCCGCCTGCTCGACGTGCCCTTCTTCACCTTCCACGACGTCGATGCGGCGCCGGAAGGTGCCTCGCTCGCGGAGTCCGTCGCCAACCTCAACGCCATCGCCGATCTGTTCGAAGCGAAAATGGCCTCGGCCAAAGTCCGCCTGCTCTGGGGCACGGCCAATCTGTTCACGCATCGCCGCTACATGGCGGGCGCTGCGACCAATCCGGACCCTGACATCTTCACCTATGCCGCCGGACAGGTCCGCGCCGCGCTGGAGGTGACGCACCGGCTCGGCGGCCAGAACTATGTGCTGTGGGGTGGCCGCGAGGGCTACGAGACGCTGCTCAACACCGATCTCAGGCGCGAGCTCGACCAGCTCGGCCGCTTCGTCTCGCTGGTCGTCGAGCACAAGCACAGAATAGGCTTCAAGGGCCCGATCCTGATCGAGCCGAAGCCGAAGGAGCCGACCAAGCATCAGTATGATTTCGACGTCGCCACCTGCTACGGCTTCCTCGCGCGCTACGATCTCCTCAAGGACGTCAGGCTCAACATCGAGCAGAACCACGCCATCCTGGCCGGCCATTCCTTCCATCACGAGGTCGCGCTGGCCGAGGCGCTCGGTGTGTTCGGCTCGCTCGACGTCAACCGCGGCGACGATCTGCTCGGCTGGGACACCGACCAGTTCGCGATGAACGTGGGCGAGCTGGCGCTGGTGTTCCACGAGATCCTGAACCGCGGCGGCTTCACCTCGGGCGGGCTCAATTTCGACGCCAAGATCCGTCGCCAGTCGATCGACCCCGACGATCTCATCCACGCCCATGTCGGCTCGATGGACGCCTGCGCGCGGGCCTTCCTGGCCGCCGCCGACATGCTCGATGCCGGCGTCCTCACCGCGCCGCTCGGCAAGCGCTACGAAGCATGGGCGGGCTCCGAGGGCCGCGCCATCCTCGGCGGCCAGCGTTCGCTCGCCGATCTCGCCGATCGGGCGCTCGGCTCCGGCTTCGATCCGCAGCCGCGCTCGGGACGGCAGGAATATCTGGAATCCCTGGTCAACCGCTATGTCTGAGGAACGCCGCTGATGACAAGTGCTGAAGCAACACCGGTGCTGCAACTCTCCGGCATCGGCAAGGAGTTCGGCGCGATCCGCGCGCTGCATGACGTCGACATGCAGGTCTTCCCGGGCGAGGTGGTCGGCCTGATGGGCGACAACGGCGCGGGCAAGTCGACGCTGGTCAAGATCATCGCCGGCAATTTCCGCCCGAGCCATGGCGAGATCCGCTTTGCCGGCAGCGCGGTCCATTTCAACCGGCCGGTCGATGCCCGCGCCGTCGGCATCGAGGTCGTCTATCAGGATCTCGCGCTCGCGGACAATCTGACGGCCGCGGCCAACGTCTTCCTCGGCCGCGAGTTGAAGCGCAAATTCGGACCCGTCGCGCTGCTCGACCACAAGGCGATGGCGGCGCGCGCGCTGGAGCTGTTCGGCGAGTTGCGCTCGGAGACGCGGCCACACGATCTCGTCAAGCAGATGTCGGGCGGCCAGCGCCAGGCGGTCGCGATCGCGCGGACCAGGCTCTCCAATGCGCGGTTGGTGATGATGGACGAACCGACCGCCGCGATCTCGGTGCGCCAGGTCGAGCAGGTGCTGAGCCTGATCCACCGGCTGAAGGAGCAGGGCGTCGCGGTCATGCTGATCTCGCACCGCATGCCCGACGTGTTCGCCGTCTGCGACCGCGTCATCGTCATGCGCCGCGGCGAGAAGCGGGCCGACAAGGCGATTCAGGCGACGTCCCCCGAGGAAGTCACGGCCCTCATCACCGGCGCGAAGGAGGCAGCGTGATGGCCATACCGCTGGAATCCCCGATCACCTTCACCAATGTCGGCAAGATCAAATGGTGGCAGCGCGGCATCTTCGCCTCCCAGACCGGCTACGTCCTGCTCGCGCTGGCGGTGCTGCTGGTGATCATGCATTTCGCCAGCCCCTATTTCTTCACCCAGGGCAACATGCAGAACGTGGCGAAGAATTTCTCATTCATCGCCATCGCCACCCTCGGCGTCACCTTCGTGATCATCACCGGCGGCATCGACCTCTCGGTCGGCTCGATGATGTGCTTCTCGGCCATGATCACCTCGATGGTGATGACCGAGCTGTCGACGCCCGGCGGGCTCGGCGCCTCGCTCTTCGTGCATATGGCGGCCGACGGCAAGACGGTGCTGGCCAATGTCCCCGGCCTGATCCTGCTGGTTTCCGTCGTCGCCGGCCTTGGCGTCGCGCTGATCGCCGGCCTCGTCAACGGCTTCTGCATCGCCGTGCTCGGCCTGTCGCCGTTCGTCACCACGCTCGGCATGCTCTCGATCGTGCGCGGGCTCGGCTATGTCGTCTCCAACGGGCGCGGCAGCTTTCCTGGCGGGCCGGATGCTGATTATTTCTACGCAGCGACCTCCGGCGATGTGCTCGGCGTGCCCGTGCCGTTCATTTATCTGGTGATCCTCGCCCTGACGATGGCCGTGGTGCTGCACCACACCTCGTTCGGCCGCCACGTCTTCGCGCTCGGCGGCAACGAGAAGGCGGCCGAGCTCACCGGCATCCCGGTGCTGCGGGTGAAGATCGCGGTCTACGTGATCTGCGCGCTCGCCGCGGGCCTCCAGGGCATCATCATCTCCGGCTGGCTCGGATCGGCGCCCGCCAACATGGCGACCTCCTACGAGCTCAACGTGATCGCGGCGGCCGTGATCGGCGGTGCCAATCTCGCCGGCGGCATCGGCGGTCCGCTCGGGGCCATCGTCGGCTGCGTGCTGCTGGAGGTGATCCGCAACGGTCTCGTGCTGGCACAGGTCAGCTCCTACTGGCAGCAGACGCTGGTGGGCGTGATCATCATCCTGGCCGTGCTGGTCGATCGTGTGCGCTCGCGGATGATCTGAAAGTGACGTCGTTCGGGAGGACAATGAAAATGCCGCCTGTCCGCTTCCCGGACGATCTTGAGAGGATGGGCGCCAGACAAGGGTGGAGGAGACCATGAGGAAATTTCTTCTTGCGGGCATCGCCGTCGCGATGATGGCGACGCCGGCGTTCGCCGCGAACTATCGCTTCGTCATCGTACCCAAGGCGATGAACAATCCGTTCTTCGATTTCGCGCGCGATGGCTGCCTGAAGCGCGCCAAGGAGCTCGGCAATATCGAGTGCATCTACAAGGGTCCGGTCGAGCACGAGCCGGCGACGCAGGCGCAGATCATTCAGGACTTCGTCACCCAGAAGGTCGACGGCCTCGCCATCTCGGTCGCCGACGTTGCGGCCATGACCAAGTCGATCGAGGCGGCGACCGCGGCCGGCATTCCCGTCATCACCTTCGATGCCGATGCACCCGGATCCAAGCGCATCGCCTATATCGGCACCAACAACAAGGAATTCGGCGTCGCGCTCGGCAAGCAATTGCTGAAAATGCGTCCCGACGGCGGAAAGTACGCGATGGTCTCGGGCGGTCCCGGTGCCAAGAACCTCGCCGAGCGCGTCGACGGCGTCCGCGAGGCGCTGAAGGGTTCGAAATGGACCGAGGTCGCGGGCTCCCCGACCTTCTGCAACGACGATCCCGCGCTCGCGGTCCAGCAGATGACCGACGTCCGCACTTCGACGCCCGATCTTGCCGCCATCGTTCCCATCGGCGGCTGGCCGATGTTCGCTCCCGAAGGCTTCAAGGCCTTCGCGTCGAGGTCCAAGAAGGACATCGATTCCGGCAAGTTCACGCTGGTCGTTGCCGACACGTTGAAGATGCAGCTCGAGCTGCTGCGCGACGGTTACGCCAATGCGCTGGTCGGCCAGCGTCCGTTCGAGATGGGCGAGAAGGCGATGGACACGCTGCTTGCCATCAAGAAGGGCGAGAAGGTGCCGGAGATCGTCTACACTGGCCTCGATCTCGTCACCAAGGACAACGTTGCGCAGATGCTGAAGTAGGAGCGCCACCAGCCCCGCGCTCCTGCTCCTGCGTGCCTCTCCCGCTTGCGGTTTCCGCAAGCGGGAGAGATGATTTTGGACTGTTGGAAGGAAATTTGGAATGAAACGGTCGCGGCTCGGTTCCCTCGACGTCACCTCAATCGGTCTCGGCTCCGCCCCGCTCGGCGGATTGTTCACGCCCGTCAGCGACGCCGATGCGCAAGCGACGCTGGAGCGCGCCTGGTCTGCCGGCATCCGCTTCTACGACACCGCGCCGCTCTACGGCTTTGGCCTCGCGGAGCGGCGGCTCGGCGCGTTCCTGCGGCAACAGAAGCGCGACTCCTACGTCATCTCGACCAAGGTGGGTCGCCTGCTGCGCGCTCCTGACGACGGCGCCGCCGAGGACGAACACTACAAGGGCACGCCGCGCGAGCGGCCGGTGTTCGATTTCAGCTACGACGGCGTGATGCGCTCGGTGGAGGAAAGTCTTGCTCGCCTCGGGCTCGACCGCGTCGACGTCCTGCTCGTGCACGATCCCGACGACCATTATGACGACGCCGTCGCCGGCGCCTTCCGCGCGCTGCAGCGCCTGCGCGCCGAGGGCACGGTCAAGGCGATCGGCGCCGGCATGAACCAGTCGGAAATGCCGGCGCGCTTCGCCGAGGCCGTGCCGGTCGACTGCTTCCTGCTCGCCGGCCGCTACACGCTGCTCGACCAGGGCGCGCTGGATGCGCTGTTTCCGGTCTGCGCCGCCAGGAACATCGGCATCCTGCTCGGTGGCATCTACAACAGCGGCATCCTGGCCAATCCGCATCCCGGCGCGAAGTTCAATTATCAGGATGCCGACGCGGCGCTGGTCGCGCGGGCGCTCGCGCTCGATGCGCTGTGCCGCAAGCACGGTACCGAGCTGAAGGCCGCCGCGCTCCAGTTCTGCATGACCCATCCGGCCGTGACGGTCGCCGTGCTGGGCGCGCGCAATGCCGGCGAGGTCGCCGACAACATCGCGATGTCGCAGGCGCCGGTGCCGCCGGCCTTCTGGCAGGAGCTGCGGGCGCGGAAACTCGTCGACGCGCGAGCGCCGCTGCCGGGTGGAGCGTAGGCATGGTGATCGACGCCCACCAGCATTTCTGGGACCCCGCGCGTGCTGATTATCCCTGGATGGACGCGCCCGAGCTGGCGCCGATCCGCCGCGCCTTCGGCCCTACCGATCTCGCGCCGCTGTTGAAAGCGAATGGCATCGATGCGAGCATCGTGGTGCAGTGCCGCTCCGCGCTGGAGGAGACCGAGGAATTTCTGCGCATCGCGCATGCAACACCCTCTGTCATCGGCGTCGTCGGCTGGGTCGATCTGACCGACCCCACGCTCGGTGATACGCTCGACCGGCTGCGCGCCGCGCCGGGTGGCGACAAGCTGGTCGGCATCCGCCACCAGGTCCACGACGAATCCGATCCCGACTGGCTGCTCCGCAAGGACGTGCAGCGCGGCCTTGCCGCCTTGTTCGCCCGCGATCTCGCCTACGATTTCCTCGTCCGCACCCGCGAATTGCCGGCGGCGATCGCAACCGCGCAGGCCTTTCCCAACGCGCGCTTCGTGCTCGACCATGCCGCCAAGCCGCCGGTCGCTTCCGGCGGAAGCGCTGAATGGGCCGATCGCATCAAGTCGCTCGCCGCTTGCGGCAATGTCTGGTGCAAGATCTCCGGGCTCGCGACGGAGGCGAAGTGGAGTGACTGGGACGCGCAGCGACTGTTTCCGTTCGTCCAGCACGCCGCGATATGTTTCGGTGAGGATCGTTTGATCTTCGGCTCGGACTGGCCGGTGTGCTTGCTCGCGGGAAACTATGGGGAGATCAAGGGCGCGCTGGAAGCGTGCCTGGCGAAGCTTGGGCCGGGCGTGCGGGACAAGGCGTTCGGAGTAAATGCGAGAGTGGCGTATCGGTCGATGGTTGGTTGAGCAAAGCTCGCGACCAACTACAGGTGTCGTCCCGGCGAAGGCCGGGACCCATAACCCCGGGCGGTAGTTTGGCGAAGATTGGTCGTTCGGTACTTCTACCTTCCGCAACCTGAGAGATCACGCTGTATGGGTCCCGGCCTTCGCCGGGACGACAATGGAATTTGAAGTCGCGTGCGTGGGCTCACGCCCCCGCGGGCACCTGGTCCAGGAATCCCGTCACGCTCCGGATCCGGCCGTCCTTCAGCACGGCGAAATCCGTCCCCTTGATCGGGCTGTCCACGCCGTCAGGGCCAAGCCCCCAGGAAAAACGCAACTGGTCGCCGTAGCCGTTGGGCTCGCCGATCAGCTTGAACCTGAAGTCGGGAAAGCGCTGCTGTACGCCTGATATCAGCGCGTCGATGTCGTCCTGGCCGTCGCCCTTCATCAAGGGATCGACATAGCTTGCATCCGCCGTCCAGGTCTGGCTCAGCAATTCGCGCCGGCGGCTCGTCGTGCGCTCGTTCCAGAGCTCGATGTAGCGGCGGGCGATGGTGACGGGGTCGGTCATGGGGTGCTCCTTCGATGATGCCGTGTTCGGCTGATCGTCACTATCGAAGGTTCGCGCAGGCTGATCGATTACCTCGGAGGTCATCGGCACGCGCAAAAAAATGAAGCGCGATGATGGGCTCATCGCGCTTCATTCGTATCTGAATTGTCAGCGAAGATTACTTCGCGGCCGTCACCATGATCTCGACGGTGTACTGCGCAGCCGCCAGCTTGGCTTCGACGGTGGCGCGGGCCGGGGTGTTGCCGGGCGAAACCCAGGCATCCCACACCGCGTTCATCTCGCCAAAGGTCTTCATGTCGGTGATGTAGATCGTGGCCGAGAGCAGCTTCGACTTGTCGGTGCCGGCCTTGGCGAGATGGCCGTCGATCGTCTTCAGGATGTCCTGGGTCTGCTTCGTCACGCTTTCGCCGGCCGCGTTGTTGGCGACAACGCCGGCGAGATAGACGGTGTTGCCGTGCACGACGGCCTGGCTCATGCGCGGGCCGGTTTCAAAACGCTGAATGCTCATAGGGATCTCCTGCTGGAATGGCGGCCCTGTCTAGCGCAGCGCTTTACGCTGTGCCACCCCGGGTACGCATGCGTTACCCGGTACGCATGCGTTGCCGGCAGCGCATGCGCCGATTCACGGAAACTGACTGAAGAACGACCAGATCGTCTCGGCGCCGTCGATGTCGTTGTTCTGCGGTCCCAGCAGGCTGGTGGCGACCCTCGGGAAGCGGGCATCCGGAGCAAATCCCGGCATGCGATGGCCGCCATGGTTGATGCGATAGAGCACGACGTCGTGCCCTTTGGGGCAGCGCGAGGAGATCCGTGTGGCCGTGGACTGGTCTGCGGGCGTCCTGTCGGGCATTTCAGTTACGCTGGCGTCGTCGATCTCGCACTCATTGAGCTTGCGCCAGAAGGCCAGTGTCTCCTCGGTCGACCAGAAACCATCTGCGGCAAAATAGCTCGATCCGCGTCCGCCCTCGTAGGGCACCAGCGGGTCGGCCGTACCGTTCATGATCAGCATCGGCAGCGGCCGCGACGGATGGCACGTGACCGCGGCTTCGTCGGTCAGATTCATGATCACGCTCGCACCTGCCGCAAACAGATCGGCGCGGGCGCAGACCAGCGTCATCGCCATGGCGCCGCCGTTGGAGATGCCGGCGACATAGACGCGGCCAGGGTCGGCCGTGCCGTTCGTCACCAGTTTCTCGACGAGCTTCGTGATGAAGGCGACGTCGTCGGTGCCCTCGGGCGGGCCGCGGAGCGCGGGGCCCGCCTTGGTCCTCGCATCGGCCCAGGCATGGTTGAGGCCATCCGGAAAGACCACGGCAAAACCTTCGCGCTTTGCGACCTGGGGCCATGCCGTCCGCGCGACCATGTCGGCGCCGCGCTGGGTCTTGCCGTGCAGCACGACCACCAGCGGTACGAGTCGCTTGGCCGGCAGCTGCACGGTGTAGGACCGCATCACGCCGTTGACGTCGATGGTGTCGGCGGACGCAGCCGGGGCGGCTGCGAGGCCCGTGAGAATCGCCCCGATGTGCATCCACTGCCGCACGATCTAGCCCACCGCCTTCGCTGCTGCGCGGCCCGCATTGCGGCCCGAGAACAGGCAGCCGCCGAGGAAGGTGCCCTCGAGCGAGCGATAGCCGTGCACGCCGCCGCCACCGAAGCCCGCGGCTTCGCCGACCGCGTAGAGGCCGGGAATGACGCGGCCCTCGCTGCCGAACACGCGCGAGTCGAGATCGGTCTCGAAGCCGCCGAGCGTCTTGCGGGTGAGGATGTTGAGTTTCACCGCGATCAGCGGCCCCTGCGCGGGATCGAGGATGCGGTGCGGCGAGGCGGTGCGGATCAGTCTGTCGCCGATGTAGCGGCGCGCGTTGTGGATGTTCATCACCTGCGCATCCTTGACGTAAGGGTTGGCGATCTCGCGGTCGCGCGCCTCGATCTGCATCTTGATGTGCTCGAGCTTGAGGAGGTCGCTGCCGGCCAGCTTGTTCATGGCGGCTACGAGATCCTCGATCTTGTCGCGCACGATGAAGTCGACACCATGGCTTTTGAACGCTTCCACCGGCGCCGGCGCGCCCTTGTTGGTGGCGCGGCGCAAGGTCATGCGCCAGCTCTTGCCGGTGAGGTCGGGGTTCTGCTCCGATCCCGACAGCGCAAATTCCTTCTTGATGATGCTCTGGGTCAGGATGAACCAGGAATAATCATAGCCTGATGACATGATGTATTGGAGCTGGCCGAGCGTGTCGGAGCCTGGGAACAGCGGCGCCGGCAGCCGTGTGCCCATGGCGTCGAACCACATCGAGGACGGGCCAGGCAGGATGCGGATGCCGTGGCGCGGCCAGATTGGATTCCAGTTCTGGATGCCCTCGACATAGTGCCACATGCGGTCGCGGTTGATCAGCCGCGCGCCGGTCTTTTCGGTGATGCCGATCATGCGGCCGTCGACATGCTCGGGCACGCCGGAGATCATGAACTTTGGCGGTTCGCCGAGCCGCTTCGGCCAGTTCTGCCGCACCAGCTCGTGATTGCCGCCAATGCCGCCGGACGCCACGATCACGGCCTGCGCCTTCAGCGCGAACTCGCCGACGACATTGCGCGACGAGCTCTTGCCGCGCTCGACATCGTCTGGCGCGAGAACGGCGCCGCTGACGCCGTCCACCGCGCCATTGGTGATGGACAGCGCGTCGACGCGATGACGGAACCTGAAGGTCAACCGGCCGCTCTTGACGGCCTCGCGCGCGCGGCGCTCGAACGGCTCGACGATGCCGGGGCCGGTGCCCCAGGTGACGTGGAAGCGCGGCACCGAATTGCCGTGCCCCATCGCGTCATAGCCGCCGCGCTCGGCCCAGCCGACCACCGGGAAGATGCGATGCCCCATCGCGCGCAGCCAGTCGCGCTTCTCGCCGGCGGCGAAGGCGACATAGGCCTCGGCCCATTGGCGCGGCCAGTGATCTTCGTCGCGGTCGAAGCCGGCGGTGCCGAGCCAGTCCTGCATCGCGAGCTCGTAGGAATCCTTGATGCCGAGCCGGCGCTGCTCCGGCGAATCGACCAGAAACAATCCGCCGAACGACCAGAACGCCTGGCCGCCGAGCGACTGCTCGCCCTCCTGGTCGACCACGATCACGCGCTTGCCCGCATCCGCGATCTCGGTTGCGGCCACGAGGCCCGATAGTCCAGCGCCGACAACGACGACGTCCGTCTGTTCAGCCATGTGTTCCCCCTCCATCGGTTCCCCCCTGTAGTTGCCCGGATTGAAGCCAGCGGTTGTAACTGAGATCAAGGGTGTGGCGCGTAAGACATCATTAACTTGTTCCACTTTGGGATAGAGACCGGCGGAGTGCAGCGCGGACGCAACACTGGATTTGAATTTGTTTTGAGCGAGCCGGCCTGCCTAGACAAAACCTCGGTTACGACGGACGCTAGCCGTGCATCACCACCTGACACGCAGATTCGAATTCGACTGGGGCGGGGGACAATGAAGTTTCTGACGGGGTTGCTGGCGGCGGTTGTGCTGATCGCCTGCATGGGGGCTTCTCACGCCGTGGTTCGGATCGCGGATGACCGCGGCGGCCGGATCGGAACCTACGTCGACAAATATCAGGACCTCAGGCAATCCGGCGAAACCGTCATCATCGACGGTCTTTGCGCCTCCGCCTGCACCATCGTCCTCGGCGCCATCCCGCACGACCGCATCTGCGTGACCTCGAGCGCGACGCTCGGCTTCCACGCCGCCTGGGATTTCGGCGCCAATGGCCGCGCCGTCACCAATTCCGAAGCAACCCAGATGCTCTATGCGATGTACCCCTCGCAGGTGAAGCGCTGGATCAGCCAGCGCGGCGGCCTGACCCCGCACATGCTTTTCCTGAAGGGCAAGCAGCTGCAGGCCATGTACAAGCCCTGCTACCTGGACGCGCAGGCCTCGGCGATCAAGCCGTCACGCCGGCCGCTCCCGCAATCGGAGCAGATCGAGTCCGCCCGGGGCCAGCTTCTGCACTGACATCCCCGGCACGACGGGTTTGTTTTAGCCCGCCAGCGGCGCCTTGCCCGCTGGCGGGCTAAAGCCTATCTGAAACCCGGGAACCGGGGCCTTCGCCCCGATCATGATCCCGATCATTGTCCCATCATTGTCATGGCTCAACCCGTGCGCCCGGCCCATCCGTTACAGGACAATTCGCCCACTGCCGTCCGGACGCCGTACGTGCTGCTGTTCGCGGGTGCAGGGATCGGCGGGCTCGTCGTGATCGGCACGCTCGCGCTGTGGTTCCACTACGGCTCCCAGGTGTTCTTCGAAATGATCAGGACCGGCTTCGCCGCCTGCTTCTGATCCGCGACAGGAAGTTGTCCGCCCATGAGTTCCGCCGCCCGTCCGCTGGTGATCGCGACCGCCTTCGCCGCAAGCCTCGTTGTCGGGCTGCTGATCATGTTCTGGGCCATGGGCGGGGTCAGCAAGGTGGCGCAGCCGGCCGCGATCGGCGGCCCGTTCCAGCTGACCGACCAGAACGGCAAGACCGTCACCGACAAGAGCCTCAAGGGCAAGCCGACCCTGATCTTCTTCGGCTACACCCATTGCCCCGACGTCTGCCCGACCTCGCTGTTCGAGATCTCGGAAGTGCTGCGGGCGATGGGCAAGGACGCCGACAAGGTCAACGCCATCTTCATCTCGGTCGACCCCGAACGCGACACCCAGGCCGCGATGAAGGACTATCTGTCGAGCTTCGATCCGCATCTCGAGGGCCTCAGCGGCGATCCCGCCGAGACCGCCAGGGTCATCACCTCCTACCGGGTCTATGCCAAGAAGGTGCCGACCAAGGACGGCGACTACACCATGGACCACACCGCGCTGATCTATCTGATGGACCGCGACGGCCGCTTCGTCTCGCCGTTCAATCTGAAGCGGACCCCGGAAGAGGCCGCGGCGGATTTGAAGCGGTATCTTTGATCTACCCTCCGCCGTCATGGCCGGGCTTGTCCCGGCCATCCACGTTCTGGGGCCATGCTAGAAAGTTTGTGGATGCCCGGGACAAGCCCGGCCATGACGACTGCCGGCCCTTCACCCTGGCCACAATCGGCGCTCGCGTTCCCGGTCGGATGGTCTATAACGCCCTCCGATCCCAACGAAATTCGTTCATTTCCGGCCGATGGCTCCATCGCAACAGGCGAAATCGTCCAAATCTGCCCGTGGCTTGCTGACAGCGCTGGCCCTCGGCGCCTGCCTGTTCGCAGGCCTGCCCGGCGCCAGCAGGGCGCAGGTCCCCGCCAAGCAGCCGCCGGCGGCGCCCCAGGCCACCCCGCAGGTCGCGCCCCAGGCCGCCCCGCAGGCCGTGCCGGGCTTCTGGGACCCGCGGCGGCGGCCGGAGCGGCCGGACTTGTCGCGCCTGACCGTGATCCGCTTCCTGACCGAGACCGACTATCCGCCGTTCAACTACACCGGGGCCGACGGCAATCCGGCCGGCTTCAACGTCGATCTCGCCCGCGCCCTCTGCGAGGAGATCAAGGTCACCTGCACGGTGCAGATGCGCCGTTTCGAGACGCTGGTCGATGCGCTCACCTCGAACCGGGGCGACGCCATCATCGCCTCGATGGCGGTGAGCCCGCAGCTGCGCGCCCGCGTCGACTTCTCCGATCCCTATTACCGCGTGCCGGCGCGCTTTGCCTCGCGCAAGGATGCGGTGATGCCGGAGATCCGCCCCGAATATCTCGAGGGCAAGAAGGTCGGCGTGATCGCGGGCTCCGCGCATGAAGCCTATCTCAAGGCAATGTTCACCGACGCCGAGCTGCACCCTTATCCCAACGACGACGCGATGCGCGCCGCGCTTCGCAAGGGCGAGGTCGACTTCATCTTCGGCGACGCCATCTCGCTCGCGTTCTGGATCAACGGCACGGATTCCGGCGATTGCTGCGCCTTCTCCGGCGGCCCCTTCGTCGAGAGCCGCTTCTTCGGCGAAGGCATCGGGATCGCCGTCCGCAAGGGCAACGACGTGCTGCGCCAGGCCCTGAACTGGGCCCTGTTCCGCGTCTGGGAAAAAGGCCGCTACACCGATCTGTGGCTGCGGTATTTTTCGGTGAGCCCGTTCTAGTTTTCTTTGCCGCTCTCTCCGCCGTCATTGCGAGGAGCCCTTGCGACGAAGCAATCCAGACTGTTTCCGCGGAAAGATTCTGGATTGTTTCGCTTCCGCCTTCGCTCTTCGAGCTACGGCGGACAAGTCGCTCGCAATGACGGTGCGAGAGGCAACACCGCGCACAAAATTGCATTCTGCCGGGAAATCGCTATTTTCCGCGGCCCGGAGGCCCCTGATGTCCGTTATCGATCTTGCCGCAAATCCGAGCGACCTGCGTGCGCTCGCCGAACAATCCAACGCCTGGCCGTTCGAGCAGGCGAAGGCCATTGTCGCGCGGCTGAAGAAAAGCCCGAAGGACGAGGTGCTGTTCGAGACCGGCTACGGTCCGTCCGGCCTGCCGCATATCGGCACGTTCGGCGAGGTCGCGCGCACCTCGATGGTCCGCCATGCGTTCCGCGTGCTCACCGAGGACAAGATCAAGACGCGCCTGCTCGCCTTCTCCGACGACATGGACGGCTTCCGCAAGGTGCCGGACAACGTGCCGAACAAGGAGATGCTGGCCGCGCATCTCGGCAAGCCGTTGACGCGAGTGCCGGATCCGTTCTCCAACGAGTACCCCTCGTTCGGCGCTGCCAACAATGCGCGCCTGCGCGAGTTCCTCGATCATTTCGGCTTCGACTACGAGTTCGCCAGCTCGACCGACTATTATACGTCGGGCCGCTTCGACGCGACGCTGCTCAAGATGCTGGCCGCCTACGACCAGGTCATGGCGATCATCCTGCCGACGCTGGGGCCCGATCGGCGCGCGACCTATTCGCCGTTCCTGCCGATCAGCAAGACCACCGGTGTCGTGCTCCAGGTGCCGATGATCCGCCGCGACGTCGCGGCGGGCACCGTGACTTATGTCGATCCCGACAGCGGCGAAGAGATCGAGACGCCCGTCACCGGCGGCCACGTCAAGTGCCAGTGGAAGGCCGACTGGGCGATGCGCTGGGTTGCGCTCGGCGTCGACTACGAGATGGCCGGCAAGGACCTGATCGACTCGGTGAAGCTCTCCGGCGCGATCGCCAAGGCGCTCGGCGGCACGCCGCCCGAAGGTTTCAACTACGAGCTCTTCCTCGACGAGAATGGCCAGAAGATCTCGAAGTCGAAGGGCAACGGCCTGACCATCGACGAATGGCTGCGCTACGCCTCGCCGGAATCGCTGTCGCTGTTCATGTATCGCGAGCCGAAGGCGGCCAAGCGGCTGTATTTCGACGTCATCCCGCGCAATGTCGACGACTACCAGCAATTCATCGACGGTTTCGCCAAGCAGGACGGCAAGCAGCAGCTCGGCAATCCGGTCTGGCACATCCACAGCGGCCATCCGCCGAAGGGCGACATGCCCGTCACCTTCCAGCTCCTGCTGACGCTGGTGTCGTCGTCGAACGCGGAGAATGCCGCGACGCTGTGGGGCTTCATCGGCCGCTACCGTCCCGGCGTGAGCCCCAAGACGCATCCCAAGCTCGATGCGATGGTCGGCTACGCCATCAACTATTACCGCGACTTCGTGGCGCCGACCAAGCAGTTCCGGGTGCCGACCGAGACCGAGCGCGCGGCGCTCCAGGATCTGCGCGATGCGCTCTCGCAGCTGCCGCAGGAATCCTCGGCCGAGGACATCCAGAACGTCGTCTACGAGATCGGCCGCCGCGAGCCGTTCCTCGACCAGGTCAAGAAGGGCAAGGACGGCCGTCCGGGCGTGACGCTCGACTGGTTCAACATGCTCTACCAGGTCCTGCTCGGCCAGGAGAAGGGCCCGCGCTTCGGCTCCTTCGTCGCGGTGTACGGCGTGCAGAACGCGATCAACATGATCGACGGCGCGCTGGCGCGGAGCGCGTGAGAGGCGTCGCAAGAGCGCGGTGTTTCCTCATCGTCGTCCCGGCGAAGGCCGGGACCCATAGCCACCGTCGGATGTGGTTACGGGGACTCGGAGCGACTGCTTGGCGCCAAACTTCTCCCTGTGATTATGGGTCCCGGCCTTCGCCGGGACGACGATGTTGAGAGACTATCGCCTCAAATCGACTTCAGCACGTAACGGCGGTTGTCCTTCTGCACCGGGCGCGCGTTCATCGGATAGAGTCTTGCGAAGGCCGCGACGTCGGCGGCCGAGACCTGGATCGGGGTGGTCAGCAACAGCCATTCGACCACTTCCGAGCAGGGCGGCGTCGTCAGCGAGCCGGGGTAGCGGAAGTAGCTGAGCCGCGTGGGCAGCATGGCGTGGGGATCGATGCCCGCATCCGCCTTCACCGCCGGGCCTTCCGCCGCCGGCATGGTCTTGACGATCTTGCCGAAGGCTGTGTTCGGCCTGCCCTCGGCCATCAGCACGCCGACCACGGCGAGACCGCCGGCATCGTTGCGATGGACGAAATGCGCCTCCATCGGAAAATTCTTGCCGCCGATCATGTGCTCGCTCGGCCGGTGGAAGTGGACCTGGAGCAGCTTGTACTTGACGTCGCCGAGCATGAGCGTGCTGCCTTCGGCGAAGTTGAGCTGGATCGTGTGCCCGTTGTTGACGATTGTGTCAGGGCTCTTGCCCCAGCTCAGCTTCAGCATCGGCAATTGCGACTTGATCGTCGCCTCGATGTCGATCGGCGATTGTTGCAGCCCGACCGCGCAGGCCTTGTTGGCCGTGTCGAGATCGCCCCATTTGGCAGGAGCGCCGGCGCCTTCATAGCTCCAATGCACGCCTTCGGCGGCGAAGGCCGGCTTGCAGACCGGACACAGCGCGAGACCCGCCAGGGCCTTCAATGCGTGACGGCGATTCATCATATTCCCCCTGACGTGAATTGGGCTGGCAATATCGGCGCAACCTAGGCGAGGGGCGCAGTGAGTCGCAACTGCGATCGCGCTGCGAGAATCTATTGGCGCGTCCACACGATCCGGGCGATCCAGCCGATTTCGCTCACCGCCATCGTCCACTCGGCTTGCGACGCATCGAGCGGCTGCAAGTCCAGTGCCTTTGTCGTGCGGCGCTTCAAGGTTGCGACCGTCATCTCGCCCGCCTTGGTCTTCACCACGACGCGGTCCCCCTTGCGGATCGGTGTGCTCGGTGAGACCAGGATGATGTCGCCGTGGCGATAGGTGGGTGCAAACGCATCGCCGGCTATCTCCAGCGCGAAGGTCTGGCTGTCCTCGGCAGTGGGAAGCGCGACCTCGGTCCAGCCCTTGCCGGACGGCAAGCCGGACTCGTCGAAAGCGCCGCTCGCGCCAGCCAGCGCGAAGCCGAGCAGCGGGACCGAATGGCCGTCGCCCGCGTCGTCATCGATCAGTCTTGCAAAGGTGTCGATCGAGGCGCCGGTCGCGGCCAGCGCTTTCGCGATCGATTCGGTCGAGGGCCAGCGCTCGCGGCCGTCCGAGGTGACGCGCTTGGACCTGTTGAAAGTGGTGGGGTCGAGCCCGGCCCGTTTGGCAAGGCCGGACGGAGACAGCCCGGCACGCGCCGCCAGCCGATCCAGCGCGACCCAGATCTGGTCGTGAGTCAGTATCCTCTGCGCTTTGGCCTGTCTGACCATGGAAGGTCCAGCCCGTCGCAACTCAGGAAAACTGTCCTCAAATCAACCGGTTTTCCGATTTTCGCGCAAGAGGCGACTGGGGAAGCGTTTTCAAGTCAGGCGGATACCGGCTCGCGCCAGGAAAACGCGTCAAAACAACAATTTAGAGCTCCTTCCGGTTTCATCGGAACGGAATAGGCTCTAACTCTTGAGTTCGGAGGGAGCGGCCTTTACGGTCGCGCCGGGTTTTGAGACCCGCAAGAGACGAAAAACCCCAAAAGACTCAAAGAGCAAACAGGGCTCCACATCCGGTGGTCAAGATCTACAAAATCTGTCCGGCCTCGGCCTGGCGCGAGGCGGAACGGCAGGGCGTGTACCGGGGCAGCGCGGACGACGCGCGCGACGGTTTCGTCCATTTCTCGACGGCCGCCCAGGTTCCCGAGACCTTGCGCAAGCATTATTTCGGGCAGCGCGCGCTGTTCCTGGTCGAGGTCGACGGCGACGCGCTGGGCAGCGCGCTGCGCTGGGAGCGCTCGCGCAATGACGAGCTGTTTCCGCATCTTTATGGGGAGCTCGACCTCGGCGCGGTGATCTCGGTGACGAACCTCAACATGCGCTCCGACGGCGGCCACGACATGCCGGAGCTTGCCTCGTGATCCGCGCCTTCGATGCATTTTCGCTGCCGGTGCTGCGCTGGCTCGATCCGGAGGACGCGCATCGTCTGGCGATCCAGGGCCTGCGCTTCCTGCCGCCGGTGAAGCCGCGCGTCGACGATCCCAAGCTCGCGGTGCGCGCCTTCGGGCTCAACTTTCCCAATCCGATCGGCATGGCCGCGGGCTTCGACAAGAGCGCCGAGGTGCCGGACGCGCTGCTGCGACTCGGTTTCGGCTTCGTCGAGATCGGCTCGGTGACGCCGAAGCCGCAAGCCGGCAATCCGCGGCCGCGGCTGTTCCGGCTCGAGCGCGACGAGGCCGTCATCAACCGCATGGGTTTCAACAATGACGGCGCGGACGTCGCGCTGCGCCGGCTCGCCGCGCGCGCGCAGCACGGCGGCATCGTCGGCGTCAATGTCGGCGCCAACAAGGATTCGCCGGATCGCGTCGGCGATTACGTCAAGCTGATCGAGACCTTCGCGCCGGTTGCGAGCTATTTCACCGTCAACGTCTCCTCGCCGAACACGCCGGGCCTGCGCAACTTACAGGAAGGCGCTCTGCTCGACGATCTCCTCGCGCGGGTGATCGACGCGCGCGAGCGTGTCAGGCAGAAGGCCGGCGACACGCCGGTGCTGCTGAAGATCGCGCCGGATCTGAGCCTTGCCCAGCTCGACGACGTCGTGCAGGTGGCGCGCTCGCGCCGGGTCGACGGCATGATCGTATCGAACACGACGATCGCGCGGCCGAGCACGCTGCGGGAAGAGATGCGCGCGAAGGAGCAGGGCGGCCTGTCGGGCCGGCCGTTGTTCCGCCTGTCGACGCGGATGGTCGCGGAGACCTATGTGCGCGTCGAGGGCGCGTTCCCGCTGATCGGCGTCGGCGGCGTCGATTCCGGCGGTGCCGCGCTGACGAAGATCCGCGCCGGCGCCAGCCTGATCCAGCTCTATTCGTCGCTGGTCTA
Organism: Bradyrhizobium sp. GW821-FHT12B03; assembly: GCF_058807535.1. Taxonomy (NCBI): domain Bacteria; kingdom Pseudomonadati; phylum Pseudomonadota; class Alphaproteobacteria; order Hyphomicrobiales; family Nitrobacteraceae; genus Bradyrhizobium; species Bradyrhizobium sp. GW821-FHT12B03. The sequence continues at coordinate 183,399 of NZ_JBXAQU010000004.1, read as the reverse complement.
CAAGGGTCTTGGCCTCGTCGAGGAGATCAAGCGCGATCTGACGTCGACGTTGCTGCGGACGGGCAGGGATTCGCTCGCCGACATCGTCGGTGCGGATGCCGCGACGCTGACGGCGGAAGACTGGCCGGGGATGTAAGGCGGTCTCGTGCCCCGGATGCAGCGCAGCGCGCCGTCCTTTGCGGCGTGGTGCGCTGCTGATCCGGGGCCCACTGCCGCTGGGTCCCGGCTCTGCATCGCGTCATTTCATGCAGCGCCACGTCCGGGACACGATCGTCAGGATTTCGGAAACGTCGCCCTGTACAACGCCGGATAACGCGCGCCCTGCAGGCCGCCGCGCGCGGCATAGAATGCGATCAGCGCGCACCACAGTCCGGCATTGCCGAGGGATTGCAGCGCCCACCAGCTGATGAGGAAGATCGCCAGCGAGGCCAGCATCAGATTGCGCATCTCGCGCGCCCAGGTCGCGCCGATATAGATCCCGTCGAAGCCGAAGGCGAACACGCCGGGCACCGGTGCCAGCACGATGAACGGCAGGAATTCGCGCGCGGCGCGGCGGACGTCTTCACTCGCGGTCATGACATTGATCAGCGACGTCCCGAACAGCGCGAACAGCACCGCGACCACCAGCGCGAAGCCGAGCCCCCACGCGAGCACCAGCCGGGTCGAATCTGAAAAACCTTTCGCGTCGCGCGCGCCAAAGGTGCGGCCGCAGAGCTGCTGGGCCGCATTGGCGAGGCCGTCGAGGAAGAAGGCGCTGACCAGCAGGAAATTGTTGAGCACGGAATTCGCGGCCAGCGTGACGTCGCCGGCGCGCGCCCCCTTCGCGGTGAAGAACAGGAACACGGCGATCAGCGCCGCGGTGCGGATCATGATGTCCGAATTCACCGCCAGCATCCGCATCAGCTTCGCCCGGTCGAACAGCGTGGCGCGCGGCACCGCAAAGCCGCCATCCGCATGGCGGCGGCAGACGATCACGCCGAGCACCAGGCCGACCGTCTCGGAGAGGAGGGCGGCCATCGCCGCGCCGGCGATGCCGGTCTGGTAGACCAGCACCAGCACGAGGGTCGCGGCCGTGTTGATGAGGTTGATCGCGATCTGGAGCGCGAGCGCCGGATTGGCGCGGGCCTGTCCCACCAGCCAGCCGAGGATGACATAATTGGCGAAGGCCAGCGGCGACGACCAGATACGGATCATGAAATAGGTCTTGGCGGCGCGCGTGACGCCCTCGCTGCCGCCCATCAGGTCGAACAGCACGGCCGCCAGCGGCAGTTGCAGCGCAATCAGCGCAGCCCCGATCAGGCCCGCGACGATGAAGCCGCGCATCAGGATCGCGGTCAGCTCGCGCGTTTCGCCGGCGCCGAGCGCCTGCGCGGTGAAGGCGAGCGTGCTCATGCGCAGGAAGCCGAACAGCCAGAACAGGCAGTCGAAGATCACCGAGGCCATCGCCACGCCGCCGAGCAGCGCGGCATCGTCGAGCCGCCCGATCGCGGTGGTCGAGACCACGCCGATCAGCGGCGTGGTGAGGTTCGCGACCATCGCCGGACCCGCGATGGCGAACACCTGGCGGGAGCCGACCCTGGGATGAACGGGCGCATGCATGTCAGAACACGAGCACCATGCCGTCTTCGGCGGCGAGATGCGCGATATCGTCGAGGCGCGACAGCACGTCGTCGCTCATATGGGTGAGGACGAGACGTTTTGCGCCGATCGCGGGAAGATGCTGTTCCAAGGTCTTCAGGCTGAGATGGTTCTTGACCACCTTCTCGTACATATAGGCTTCCGCAATGAAAAGGTCCGCGCCATGCGCCAGCGGAATGAGCGTCTCCGTCCATTCGGTATCGGCGCTGTAGGCGAGGGTGCGGCCCTCGGCCTCGATGCGGTAGGCCAGGAATGGTCCACCGGATTCACCGTGCACGACCGGATAGGGCGTCACCGTCACCGCGCCGAAGGCTTGGCTTTGTCCGGGTGTCAGCTCAACGACCGATAGCTCGAAGCGCTGCTTGGTCTTGGAGGAATGCTCGAACAGTGCCTCCATGACCTCACGCAGCCGCGTCTCGATGCCTCTCGGGCCGGCGATCGTCAGCGGCCGTGTCCGCCGCGAGAACTGCGCGTCGAGCAGGACAAACGGCAGCCCGGCAAAATGATCGCCGTGGAAATGCGTGATCAGGATCAGGTCGATGTCGTTGCGATCGATCTCGAGCCGCTTCAGCGCCGGCAGAGCCGACGCGCCGCAATCGATCAGAAAATTGGCTTGGCGCCCCGCAACGTGGAAGCAGGTGTTGAGCCTGCCGCCCGAGCCGAAGGCGTCGCCGCAGCCGACAAAGCGTAATTGCATCGGCTGCGGGCCCCCTGAGCTTGACCCGGACTTAGCGGCGCGGCGCGCCGAAGACGCGCGACAGCAGCCAGATCGGGATCACGATGACAGCGCCGAGCAGGAAGTAGCGCCACAGCCAGTTGACGGCGTCGAAGCCGAGATCCCACAGCCGCTGGAACAGGAGACGAATGCTGGTGATGATGTTCCAGGGATCGAAGCCGATCGCCGCCAGCACGACGCCCACCAGGATCGAGAGCAGGACGAGGCGAAACGCGACCGCCAGCGGCGAGCCGCCGAGAAAGCGGTTCAGGCCGTCACTGCGGCCGGCCGGCAAATCTCTGACGTCTTGGACCATCGCAAAGAACTCCTCGGGGATTCGGCGCCCATTATAGGGCACCGCGAGGCACATGGGGAACCCGCGGCGGGGCGTCAATCAGCTTACGGGACTTTAATTCGGGCAAGCATATGCCGCGGGCGGGCTGCAACCTCTCCCGCTTGCGGGAGAGGTCGCGCCGAAGGCGCGGGTGAGGGCTCTCTCCTCTTGGGGAGCCCCAACGCCGAGACACCCTCTCCCCGGCCCTCTCCCGCAAGCGGGCGAGGGAGCGCACTGCTGTCGTGGCGGCAATTCACGCCTCAACCTCCGTCGCCTCCGCCTTCAGCATCCCTTCCAGCGTCTCCAGCCTATCCGCCTCCCGCGGCGGCTTGTCCCAGCGCAAGCGGCTGATGCGGGGAAAGCGCATGGCAACGCCCGATTTGTGCCGCGGCGAGCGCTGCAAGCCTTCGAACGCGACCTCCAGCACCAGCCCCTTGTCGCTCTCGTGCACGACATGGCGCACCGGGCCGAACTTTTCAGTGGTGTTACGGCGGACGAAGCGGTCGATCTGCAAGAGCTCTTCGTCGGTGAAGCCGAAATAGGCCTTGCCGACCGGCACCAGCTCGTCGCCGGTTTCACCTTCGGTCCAGACGCCGAACGTGTAGTCGGAATAATAGGACGAGCGCTTGCCGTGGCCGCGCTGCGCATACATCAGCACGGCGTCGATGATGTGCGGATCGCGCTTCCACTTCCACCATTGGCCCTTCGGCCGGCCCGGCAGATAAGGCGCATCGCGCCGCTTCAGCATCACGCCCTCGACCGCATCCGCGTCTTCACCGGCGCCGGCACTTGCGGGGTCGGCGCGCGCGGCGGTGAGTGCCTCCCAGCTTGCGAAGGGCACGGTGGGCGACAGGTCGATGCGGGGATCGCCGAGCTTCCCGATGAAGGTCTCGAGCCGCTCGCGCCGCTCCGCGAACGGCAGCTCGCGCAGATCGTTCTCGTCGTCGCCGAGCAAATCATAGGCGCGCAGATGGATCGGAAACTCCTTGATCAGCTTCGGCGAGACCACCTTGCGATTGAGCCTCTGCTGGAGGACGTTGAAGCTCTGCACGCGGCCCTCGCGCAGGATCAGAAGCTCGCCGTCGATCGCGCCCGGCAGGCGCAGCGATGGCACGAGATCCGGAAAGCTCCCGGTGATGTCCTCGCCGGTGCGCGAATAGAGCCGCGCCGTGACGTGCCCGCGGTCGTCGCGGCCTGCCACCGCCTGCACGCGGATGCCGTCCCATTTCCATTCGGCGATGTAGTCGGCTGGGTCGAGCGCGGCGAAATCGCTGTCCTCGATGGCATGCGCGAGCATCACCGGGCGGAACGGCGCGGGATCGCGATTGACCGGCTTGTCGCTGCGGCCCTCCAGCCAGGCGAACAGGTCGAGATAGGGTGGCGCGAGCCCCGGCCAGATCAGCTCGACCTCATGCGGGTCCTTGTCGCCGAGCGCCGCCGCGGCGGTCTTGGCCAGTCGTGCGGAGATGCCGATACGCAACGCCCCGGTGACGAGCTTCAGCAGCGCCCAGCGGCCGGTCTCGTCAAGCTCATCGAGCCAGCGTTCGAGCTGTTTTGGCAGCTCGGTCTTGCCGAGCGTACGGAGGGTGGTGACGACTTCGGTGAGGGTTGGCGGTGGCGGGTTGTTGTGGACACCCACCGCCTTCGGCCACATCAACGCGACCGTCTCCGAGAGATCGCCGACGTAATCATAAGACAGTCCGAACAGCACCTCATCCGTACGCGCCGCGATCAGGTCGCGGATCAGCGCCGGCTTGGCATGCTTGAAGCTGAGCGCGCCGGTGAGCGCGGCCAGCGCGTAGCCGCGATCGGGATCGCCGACCTCGCGGAAATAGCCGGCGATCAGCCGCAGCTTGTTGTTGCGGCCGGGCTCGTAGGCGAGACGGTCGAGCAGTTCGGCGAAGCGGTTCATGCTTCAGCCCCGTCCTGAAGCGGCGTCTCGCTTTCCTCCTCGTCGCCATAGCCGACCAGATCGAGCGGTTGCGCCCGCAGGCCTTGGCTCTTGCACCAATGCACCAGCGCGTCCTCCTGGCCGTGGGTGACCCAGATCTCGCCGGCGCCGGTCGCCGCGATCGTGGCGGTGAGGCCGTCCCAGTCGGCGTGATCGGAAATCACCAGCGGCAATTCGACGCCCCGCTGCCGCGCCCGGGCGCGCACGCGCATCCACCCGGATGCGAAGGCGGTGACCGGATCGGGAAAGCGCCGCGTCCAGAGATCTGATGTCGCCGAGGGCGGGGCCAGCGTGATGGTGCCGGCGAGCGCCGCCTTCTTCACGCCCATCACCGGCCTGAGCTCGCCGAGTGCGATGCCGCGGCTCTGATAGTACTCGGTGATCTTCTCCATCGCGCCATGCAGATAGATCGGCGCGTCATAGCCGGCCTGGCGCAGCAGCGCGATCACGCGCTGCGCCTTGCCGAGCGAATAGGCGCCGACGAGATGCGCGCGCTCGGGAAACAGTTTGACCGAGGCCAGCAGCTTCTTCACCTCATCCGCGGCATCGCCATGCCGGAACACCGGAAGCCCGAACGTCGCCTCGGTGATGAAGACGTCGCAGGGCACCAGCTCGAACGGCGTGCAGGTCGGGTCGGGCGCGTCCTTGTAGTCGCCGGAGGCGACGATGCAGGTGTCTTTGCAAGTCACCGCGATCTGCGCCGAGCCGAGCACATGGCCGGCGGGATGGAATTTCACACGGACGTCGCCGAGCCGGATCTCCTCGCCATAGCGGATGGCCTGCGTCGATCCGGCGAAATTCTCGCCATAGCGCAGCCGCATCATGTCCAGCGTTTCCTGCGTCGCCAGCACCGCGCCATGGCCGGCGCGGGCATGGTCGGAATGGCCGTGGGTGATCACGGCCCGCTCGACCGGCCGCACGGGATCGATATGGAAGCCGCCGGGCTTGCAGCACAGGCCGGCAGCAGCTGGCAACAGGATGTCTTGCGGACGCATGCCTGATATATAGGTTGCGACCCCGCATCTTCGAGTCACCACACGACCTGGATCCTATGCCGCTCCGCCTGTTCCTGTCCTCCGGCGATCTCATGGCCGACCGCCGCTTCGAGTTCGCGCGCGATCTCCAGCTCAAGGGCGATCTGCCCGCGGCCGCCGACCTCATCGAGCAGGCGATCGAGCTGGCTCCGAATTTCACCTCGGCCTGGTTCACGCTCGGCGAAATCCGCAGCCAGCTCGGCGAGCGCGACAAGGCGATTGCCGCCTTCCGCGAAGCGCTTCGGTCCGATCCCGGCGACCAGCACGGCGCCGCCCTGCATCTGATGCGGCTCGGCGACGCGCAGCTCGCCGAAATGCCAAAGGCCTATGTGCAGGCCCTGTTCGATCAATATGCGCCGCGCTTCGAGCACACGCTGATCCACGACCTCGGCTACCGCGCGCCATCGCTGATCTTCAAGGCGGTGCTGGCCGCGCGCGTCGCCGCCAGGAAGCCGGCCCTGTTCAAGCGCGCCATCGATCTCGGCTGCGGCACCGGGCTGGCGGCGGCCGCCTTCGCCAGGCAGGTCGACCATTTCACCGGCATCGACCTGTCGCCCGGCATGATCAAGGAGGCGCGCGCCACGAACCTCTACGCCGAGCTCGAGGTCGCCGACATGATCGAGGGCCTGCGCAGCAAGGGCGATGCCAGCGCGAACCTCGTCGTCGCCGCGGACGCGTTCGTCTATCTCTCCGATCTCGCGCCGGTGCTGACTGAGGCCATGCGCGTGCTCGCATCCGGCGGCGTGCTCGCCTTCACGCTGGAGACGCATGACGGCAGCGGCATCGTTCTCGGCGAAGGCCTGCGTTATGCCCATGCAGCGGAATATGTGCGCAGCGCCCTCGCCAAGGCGGGCTTCAAGCTGCTGACGCTGGAGCCGGCCTCACCGCGCAACGAGAACAACGAGCCGGTGCGCGGCCTCGTCGTCGTCGCCGAGAAAACTTGAGTCTAGGCGCTGGCGCCCTGCGATTTGAGCGTCATTGCGTCGCAAAGCGGCGACTTCCCACTTGCGAGCCGTGCTGCGTTCCCAGCACAATGCGCGCATCAGGGAGAAACACATAATGACGAAGAATCCATCGCGGCGCGATTTCAATGCCGCCGCGCTCGCCACCATCGCCGCAGCCACCTTGCCCGCCCCCTATGTCTGGGCCGCGGAGAAGAAATACGATGCCGGCGCCAGCGACACCGAGATCAAGATCGGGCAGACCGTGCCGCATTCCGGCCCCGGCTCGCTCTACGGCGTGCTCGGACGCGTCGGCGAGGCCTATTTCCAGATGCTGAACGAGAAGGGCGGCATCAACGGGCGCAAGGTCAAATTCCTCACCATGGACGACGCCTACAGCGCGCCGAAATGCGTCGAGGCGACGCGGCGCCTGGTCGAGCAGGAGGAGGTGCTGGCGCTCTACGGCTCGCTCGGCACCGCGCCGCAGACCGCCGTGCACAAATACCTGAACTCCAAGGGCGTGCCGCAGCTGCTGCTCAACACCGGCGCATCGAAGTGGAACAACCCGAAAGAGTTCAAATGGACCATGGCGGGCCTGCCGCTCTATCCGACCGAGGCGCGCATCCTGGCGCGCCATGTCGTCAGCGTGAAGCCGAACGCCAAGATCGGCATCCTCTACCAGAACGACGATTTCGGCCGCGACTTCCTCGGTCCCTTCAAGAAGGTGCTGGCCGACGCCGGCGGCACCGCGCAGGTGATCATGGAGCAGACCTACGATCTCACCGAGCCGACCGTCGATTCCCAGCTCATCAATCTCTCCAAATCGGGCGCCGACGTCTTCTACAACATCTCGACCGGCAAGGCGTCGTCGCAGTCGATCCGGAAAGTGGCCGAACTCGGCTGGAAGCCGTTGCACCTCTTGTCCGCGGGCTCGACCGGCCGCTCGATCCTCAACGCCGCGGGCCTCGAGAACGCCGCGGGCATCGTCGCGATCCGCTACAACAAGGAGGTCGGCTTGCCGAAATGGGAGAAGGATCCCGATGTGATGGCGTTCGAGGAGCTGCGCAAGAAATACACGCCGGCCATCGATTCCGACAACACCATCGCCTTCGCCGGCTACGGCCAGGCCGCCACCATGGGCGAGATCCTGCGCCGCTGCGGTGACGAGCTCACCCGCGCCAACGTGCTGAAGCAGGCATCGAACCTCAACGGCTTCCACTCGCCCTATTTCCTCGACGGCGTCAGCTACAGCTACACGCCCGAGGACTACACGCCGATGAAGACGCTCTTCATCTCGACCTTCACCGGCAAGGATTGGGACATCTCCGACAAGCCGATGTCGGAGTAACGGCGACTTTCTTCCCTTCTCCCCTTGTGGGAGAAGGTGGCGCGAAGCGCCGGATGAGGGGTTCTATCCGCGTACTCGAAAGAGAATAACTCGCGGAGAAAACCCCTCACCCGTCTCGCCGCTATCGCGGCGAGCCACCCTCTCCCACAAGGGGAGAGGGAAAGCAGCGCCTCGCCATTCACATCTCCACCCCCTCGACGAACCCACCCTCACGGCTTACCTCTTATGCCGTGCCGCCCCGCATCCTCGAAATTCCGGCCGAGCCGGCCACGTTGCTGCCCGACCGCTTCGACGCGTGGTTCGCGGCACGCGGCTGGGCGCCGCGCGCGCATCAGCTTGCGCTGCTGGAGAAGGCGCGCCAGGACCGCTCGGCGTTGCTGATCGCGCCGACCGGCGCCGGCAAGACGCTGGCGGGATTTCTGCCGACGCTGGTGGAGCTGAGCTCTGCGTCCGCGCCATCGGCGAAATCCGTGATCTCCACCGGCCGCGGCGTGCAGCGCAGCGCCGGTCTCCACACCCTCTACATCTCGCCGCTCAAGGCGCTCGCCGTCGACATCGCGCGCAACCTCGAGCGTCCCATTGCCGAGATGGGCCTGCCGATCAAGGTCGAGACCCGCACCGGCGACACCCCGGTGTCGCGGCGGCAGCGCCAGCGGCGCTATCCGCCTGATATCCTGCTGACGACGCCCGAGCAGCTTGCGCTGCTGCTGTCCTCCGACGACGCGCCGTTCCTGTTCTCCTCGCTCAAGCGCGTCGTGCTCGACGAGCTGCACGCGCTGGTGACCTCCAAGCGCGGCGATCTCCTGTCGCTCGGGCTGGCGCGGCTGTGGCGCCTCGCGCCGCAGATGCGCGCGATCGGATTGTCGGCGACGGTGGCCGAGCCGGACCAGCTCGCGCGCTTTCTGGTGCCGCAGCCCGGCGGCAAGGAAGCGGCCGCCGACATCGTCGTCGCCGGCGGTGCGGCACCGCCGCTGGTCGAGATGCTCGACACGCGCGAACGCCTGCCCTGGGCCGGTCATGGCGCGCGCCACGCGCTCCCCGAGGTCTATGAGCTGATCAAGCAGAACAAGACCACGCTGGTCTTCGTCAACACCCGCAGCCAGGCCGAGATGCTGTTCCAGGATCTCTGGCGCATGAACGACGACAACCTTGCGATCGCGCTGCATCACGGCTCGCTCGACGTCGCGCAGCGCCGCAAGGTCGAGGATGCGATGTCGGCCGGCAAACTGCGCGGCGTGGTCTGCACCTCCTCGCTCGACCTCGGCGTCGACTGGGGCGACGTCGATCTCGTCGTCAATATCGGTGCGCCCAAGGGCTCCTCGCGCCTGATGCAGCGCATCGGCCGCGCCAACCACCGCCTCGAGGAGGCCTCGCGCGCGGTGCTGGTGCCCGCGAACCGTTTCGAGGTGCTGGAGTGCCGCGCCGCCATCGATGCCATCGCCGAGAACGCGCAGGACACTCCGCCGCTCCGCACCGGCGCGCTCGACGTGCTGGCCCAGCACGTGCTGGGCTGTGCCTGCGGCGAGCCATTCTACAGCGACGATCTCTATGACGAGGTTCGCACCGCTGCGCCTTACGCGGGCCTCGCGCGGCAGGATTTCGACGACGTCGTCGATTTCGTCGCCACCGGCGGCTATGCGCTGAAGACCTATGAGCGCTTCGCCCGCATCAGGCAGGACAAGCAGGGCCGCTGGCGTGTCGCCAATCCAAAGGTGCGGCAGAGCTATCGCCTCAATGTCGGCACCATCGTCGAGGAGCCGATGCTGAAGGTGCGGCTGGTGCGAGGGCGCTCTGGCGGCTCGGGCTCGACCGGTGCGATCGCGCGCGGTGGCCGCGTTCTCGGCGAGATCGAGGAATACTTCATCGAGGGCCTCATTGCCGGCGACACTTTTGTGTTCGGCGGCGAGGTCGTGCGCTACGAGGCGCTGGCCGAGGACCAGGTCTACGTTTCCCGCGCCAACGACAAGGACCCAAAGGTGCCGTCCTACATGGGCGGAAAGTTTCCGCTCTCGACCTATCTCGCCGAACGGGTGCGTCGCCTGCTCGACGACAGGCGCGCATGGAACGGTCTGCCCGAGCAGGTGCGTGACTGGCTGTCGCTACAGAAGGACGTCTCGCGCGTGCCCGGTGTCCGCGAGTTGCTGGTCGAGACCTTCCCACGTGGCAACAAGCATTATCTGATCTGCTATCCCTTCGAAGGTCGGCTCGCGCATCAGACGCTCGGCATGCTGCTCACGCGCCGTCTGGAGCGGATGCGTGCCCGGCCGCTCGGCTTCGTCGCCAATGAATATGCGGTGGCGATCTGGGGGCTCGGCGATGCCTCTTTCATGATCCGCAACGGGCAGCTCGATCTCGACGCGCTGTTCAACCCGGACATGCTGGGGGATGATCTCGAAGCCTGGCTCGCCGAATCCGCGCTGATGAAGCGCACCTTCCGCAATTGCGCGCTGATCTCCGGCCTGATCGAGCGCCGCTTCACCAGCGAGGACAAGAGCCGCCGCCAGGTGCTGTTCTCGACCGATCTGGTCTACGACGTGCTGCGCAAGCACCAGGCCGACCACGTCCTGCTGCGCGCCGCCCGCGCCGACGCCGCCACCGGCCTGCTCGACCTGCGCCGTCTCGGCGGCATGCTCGCGCGCATCCAGGGCCGCATCACCCACCGGGAACTCGATCACGTCTCCCCGCTCGCCGTCCCCGTGATGCTGGAAATCGGCCGCGAGTCAGTCTATGGCGAAGCTGCAGACGAATTGTTGGCGGAGGCCGCCGACGAGCTCGTCAAAGAGGCGATGTCGTAGAGAATTTGCCAGTGAGGCGCGCTGATTTATCCCCACCGTCATGCCCGGGCCCGACCCGGGCATCCACGTCTTTCTTGCGGTGCCAAGAACGTGGATGGCCGGGCATAGGCGAGCGGAAGCGACGCCGTTCTTCGAACGGCTGCGCCCGGCCATGACGGAGAATGTCGCGCTATCGATCACATCGACACGGGCTCTGGATGTTTCCGGTGCGACGTTCGCCGCCGATCTGTCCGGCGCCCTGTTCTGGGAACAGCAGCGCCTGCTCGTCGTCTCCGACCTGCATCTGGAAAAAGGCTCGAGCTTCGCCACGCGCGGCGTGTTGCTGCCGCCCTACGATACCATCGCGACACTGGGTCGGCTCGCTGCTGTCATCTCCCGCCATGATCCGCGCGTGGTCATTGCGCTCGGCGACAGTTTTCACGACCGCTCCGCGCATGAGCGCCTCTCCGCGGACGACCGCGACGCCGTCGCCGCACTCCAGACCGGTCGCGACTGGATCTGGATCTCGGGCAATCACGATCCCGTGCTGCCGCACGATCTCGGCGGCACAATTGCCGACGAAGTCGCGATCGGCCCGGTCACCTTCCGCCACGAGCCGACCGGCGCCTGCGGCGAGATCGCCGGCCATCTCCATCCCAAGGCCCGAATCTCCGCGCGCGGCCGTTCGATGGAGCGCCGCTGCTTCGCCAGCGACGGCATGCGCGCCGTGATGCCGGCCTTCGGCGCCTATGCCGGCGGCCTCAGCATCCGCGACGCCGCGTTCGCCAGGATCTTTCCGAAGAACGGTTTTGTCGCCCATCTCCTCGGCGACCGCCGCGTGCACGCCATCGCCGCGTCGCGGTGTTATTGAGGTGCACAGTTCGTAGGGTGAGTTAGCGCCGCGGATTGCGCGAAGCGCAAACCGCTCGGCGTAACCCACCACTTCTCTGTCCGCAGAAATTAAAGCGGTGGGTTACGCTTCGCTAACCCACCCAACGCATCCCGCGAGCTCACGCCGCCTTCGCCTGCACGGTCTCGCAGAACTCCGCCAGCCGATCCGCCAGCCGCAGCGTCGCGGGGCTGGCGCCGGGCGCGGCCATCAGCGCCACCTCGGTCTTGTTGATCGGCTCAAAACCGTCCTTCGCCGTCAGCACGCGGTGGTCGGACTGGATCGACATCTCGGACAGAATGCTGAGGCCCATGCCGGCGGCCACCGCGGCCTGGATGCCGGCAAGGCTCGACGACGAATACGACATGTGCCAGGTGCGGCCTGCGCTTTCCAGCGCGTGGATGGCGCCGGCGCGATAGAGGCAGCCGGTCGGAAAGCCGATCAGCGGCACCGACGAGGCGTTGACGTCCACCGGGTGGCTCTTGCTGGTGACCCAGTGCACCTCTTCCGGCCACACTGCGATGGCGCCCTTGGCGCCGGCCTCGCGCTTGTAGAGCGCCAGATCCAGCTCGCCGCGCTCGAGATCGCGGGCCAGATTCTTGCTCTGATCGGCGCGCACGTCGAGCCGCAGCCCCGGATGCGAGCGCGCGAACGTCCCCAGCAGTTTCGCGAGGCGATAGGCCGCGAAATCCTCGGGAATGCCGAGCCGGATCGCGCCTTCGCCGTCGGGCTCGCGCAGCACGTCGCGCGCCTCTTCCGCAAGCGACAGCAGCCGCCGCGCATAGGACAGCAGCCGCTCGCCGGCCTCGGTGGGGCGCACGTCCTTGCCGTCGCGGTGCAGCAGCAGCTGGCCGACATCCTCCTCCAGCCGCTTGATCTGCTGGCTGACGGTCGATTGCGTGCGGTGGACGCGCTCGCCGGCGCGGGTGAAGCCGCCGGCCTCGACCACCGAGACGAAGCTGCGCAGCAGCTCGAGATCGAGCATGTCCGCTCCATTCATAAATCCACTGATGCGCAGTTAATCATTTAATTTCCAAATGACAAGCCGGCTCCCTAGATCGAGGGTTCAGGAGAATGCCCCATGTCGCTCGCCCCCTCGATTCCCGTTCCCCGCAGCCGCTTCAACACGCTGCCGCTTGCGATCGGCCTGTTCTGCCTGCTCTGGAGCTATGCCTTCGTCGCCGGCAAGATCGGCGTCACCCATTGCCCGCCGCTGATCCTGCTCGCCGCGCGCTTCTCGCTCGCCGGCATCTTGATCCTCGGCGCCACGCTGATCCGCGGCGAGGCCTGGTCGCTGTCCTGGCGCGATGCCGCGATCTTTGCCGTGCTCGGCATCGCCAACAACGCGCTCTATCTCGGGCTCGGCTACACCGGCCTGCAATCGGTCTCCGCTGGTCTCGGCGGCCTGATCGTCTCGGCCAATCCGGTGTTCACCGCGGCGCTCGCCACGCTGCTGCTTGGCGAAGGCATGACCTGGCGCAAGGCCAGCGGCCTGCTGCTCGGCATCATCGGCGTCACCGCGATCGTCTGGCACCGCCTGTCGGTCGGCACTGACTCGCTGCACGGCATCGTGTTCACGCTGGCCTCGCTCGCCTCCATCGTGGCCGGCACCATCCTGTTCAAGCTGCTCGCGCCGAAGGGGTCGCTGTGGATCGGTAACGGCGTGCAGAACCTCGCCGCCGGCATCGTGCTGACGCCGGTCGCGCTCACCTTCGCCGACCTCCATGCGATCGATGTCACCCCAGGCCTGATCGGCGCCTTCGCCTTCCTGGTGCTCGGCGGCTCGATCCTCGCCTACTGGCTCTGGTTTCATCTCCTGAAAGTGTGCGGCGCGACTGCTGCCAGCGCCTATCATTTCCTGATGCCGCCGCTCGGCATGCTGTTCGCGTATCTCGTGCTCGGCGAACACGTCGAGGCCCGCGACCTGCTCGGCATCATCCCGGTCGCACTCGGCATTTATCTCGTGACGCGGCCGGCCAAGGCGGTGTCGTAGACGTGCGAAAGTCTATCAACGTCGTCCTGGCGAAAGCCAGGACCCATTACCCCGACTGGCTATTGTTGCAGCAAGCTGTGGCCACTGCGTTCTCCAACAACAACGCCCTGTGGTTATGGGTCCTGGCTTTCGCCAGGACGACGCGGAGAATTTGCACCGTCATTGCGAGCGCAGCGAAGCAATCCAGAATCCCTCCGCAGTGATAGTCTGGATTGCTTCGCTGCGCTCGCAATGACGGAGGATGGATCAATCCTTCCGGAACACGATCGACGCCATCCATCCCGTCATCAGCGCCATGGCCGCGGTGGCGAGACCGTAGATCAGGCCGTTCTGTCGCGCGGTGGTCGCGACGAACTGCTCGAAACCGACCTTGACGATCTCGAAGGCGGTCTCGGTCTTGCCGACGAAGGCTCCGTTCGCAAACAGTTTGATCTCGACCTCATAGGTGCCGATCGGCACCTCCGCCGGCAACGGAATGCCGGTGCGAAACAGGGTCGGTGTCAGGAACGTCACCGCGCTCGCATCCTCGCGATAGAGCCCGCGCTGGGTGCGCAGGCGGATGAAGGCGGAGCGGAACACGTCGTTCGGCACCACGTCGGCATAATCGCCGCTGACACGCTGGGTCAGCAGCACGTTGTTGAGCCCGATCTGCTGCCGCCGGGCGATGTCGGGCGAGGTGATGACGTCGAAGGGGCGGTTGGCGAACAGCGCCAGATAGCTCGGCACCTGCAGGAACTGCCGGTAGTCGGTGTTGATCCAGATGCCGAAGGTGCGTTCCTTGCGCCGCGTCACCATGTCGGCGCGCGGGCCCATCACGGTGACCACGAGATCGTAAGCCTTGCGGTTGGCAGGCGTCGTGGCGTCCTTCTCGACCGAGCCGAACAGCACCAGCTCCTCGCCGGAATAATTCGGCGTCACCGTGACCCGGTGGTTGGAGACTGACACGATCAGTCGCTCGGCCCGCGCGGCGTCGCCGAGCAACAGGACGAGAAGAGCTGCGAGAAGCGCGCGTGTCATCCGGTCACCCCCAGCTCACGGATGGTGAAGAGATCCGCCGGCCGGATCACCAATTCGATCGCGAAGCGGACGCCGACCGAGAGGATCAAGAGGCCCAATAGCAGCCGCAGCTGCTCGCCGCGGATCTTCTGGCCGGCCCGTGCGCCGAACTGCGCGCCGGTGACGCCGCCGACCATCAGGATCAGCGCCAGCACGGCATCGACGAGGTGATTGGTCACCGCATGCAGCATGGTCGCGAACAGCATGGTGACGAGGGTGAGGACCATCGAGGTCCCGATCACCGTCGAGGTCGGCACCCGCAGCAGATAGATCATGATCGGCACCAGGATGAAGCCGCCGCCGATGCCCATGATGGCGCCGATGAAGCCGATCAATATGCCGACGATCACCACGGGGATGACCGAGAGATAGATCTTCGAGCGCTTGAACCGCATCTTCAGCGGCAGGCCGTGGATCCAGTTGTGGGTGCGCCGTGGCGGCACCGCGCCGCGCCGGGTCCGCATCAGGGCGCGCAGGCCTTCGGAGAACATCAGGCTGCCGACGGTGGTCAGCAGCACGACGTAGGACAGCGCGATCATCAGATCGAGCTGGCCGAGCGCGCGCAGCTGCGTGAAGGTCCACACCCCCAGCGCCGTCCCGGTCACGCCGCCGCAGAGCAGCACGCCCGCCAATGCCGGATCGATCGCGCGCCGGCGCCAATAGGCGAGTGCGCCGGAAAACGAGGAGGCTGCGATGTGGCTTGCGACGGAGGCGACCGCGACGGCCGGCGTGATGCCGATGAAGATCAGCAGCGGCGTCATCAGGAAGCCGCCGCCGATCCCGAACATGCCGGAGACGAAGCCGACCGCCGCGCCCATCGCCAGCACCAGGAAGACGTTGACGGGAAGGTCGGCGATCGGAAGGTAGAGCTGCATTGAACCTGCGCACCGGCGAGACGGATCGACGAACGCGGAATGCTCGCGGAAAGATCGGAACGATTGCCGCGTCCCTCAATAGCCGAATTCGACGCCGCGCGGATCAGGAATTTGGGGTGTGGTGAATGGGTGTGGCGAGGGTGATCGAGGCGCCGTGGTTATCAATGTCGTCCCGGCGAAGGCCGGGACCCATAACCCCAGGGAGTAGTTTGGCGAAGATCAGTCGCTTGGTTCTCCTGCCGACCATACTTGGCAGATCACGCGGTATGGGTCCCGGCCTTCGCCGGGACGACTAGGAGAAATTCGTCGTCAGAGGCGACTGAGCGACCGTTCTTAACGCACCGCTGACGCCGACTTCTTGCTCGCAACCGGCTTCGGCGCGGGCTTGGCGTTCGCTTGCGGGGCGTTGTCCCAGCCGCCGTTGGGGGCGGGAACGTTGACCGCATCGTCGGGCTGCGGCTCGGCGCTGAAGGTCTGGATCGCGAGCTTGGCGGCGGCGAGCGATTGCGGATCGAGGCGCTTCGCCACGTCGTCGCGCTTGCCGGACGCATCCGCGTCGCCCTGGGCGGCTGCCAGGCTGAACCATTTGTAGGACTCGGCGAGGTTCTGCTCGACGCCGATGCCGCGGGCATAGAGGATGCCGAGATTGAACTGGCTGTCGGCGACGCCGCGATCGGCCGCTTTCCGGAACCACTGCGCCGCGCTCTTGTAGTTGGCGCCGCGTCCGCCGCCGTCGGCATCGAGCACCGCGAGATTGTGCATCGCCTTGGCGTTGCCGCGCTCGGCGGCCTGCGTGTAGTAGCGGCGGGCGATGTCGGCGTCCTTCTTCACGCCGAGGCCCTTTTCATAAAGCGTGCCGAGGCGGAAGGTCGCGGGCACCACGCCGGCCTGCGCCGCGCGGTCGTACCATTTCGCAGCTTCGTCGTAGTTGGCGGCAACGCCCTTGCCCTCGGCAAAGCGCACGCCGATCTCGTAGGCGGCGGTTGCATCGCCCTTCATCGCGGCGGTGCGCAAGGCCGGGCCGCCGATCGCGTCGGGCAGCTTTTCGCTCGGCGGCACCTGCACCATGCTGAGCCGCGCGCGGCTCGTGCCGGACAACGCGCCGGTGACGTCGTTCGACGTCGCAGGCGGGGTTGGTGCAGCGGCCGGGGTCTGCGGGATTTCGACTGAGGCGGTGCCGCTCGGGCCCGTCGCGGCATTGTTCTGCGACTGCTTTCCGATCGGCGTCGGCGAGGTCATCGACGGCGTGACCTGCTCCGGCGCGGCGGGCTTGATCTCGACCGGCGGCGGCGGGGCCCGCGGCGCGGGCTCGCTCGACGTATTCTCCATCGCCTGCGGCGCCGGCGGCGGGCTGCCGCCATCGAGCAGGTTCATCGCCATCTTGAAGGTGCCGAGCACGATCACGACCACGCTCGCGCCGACCAGCAGCGAGCGGATTTTCGAGGTGATGGTCGAGGCGCCTTCCTGGCCCTTGTCCTTGGCGCGGGCGATTGCGGCCTTGGCGCCACGCGCCGGCTTCTCGGGCGGCTGCGCAGCGGCGGCTTGCGCCGCGCGGCGTGCGGCGGCGATGAAGCTCGACGACGACACCGGCTCTTTCGGCGCGGCGGGGATTTCGCTGATCGCGCTTTCGGAGGCGGCAATGCGCTCCGACGGCGTGGCGACGCGTCCACCCGGCCGCGTGCCCGGCTCGAGCGGATGGTCCGGCGGCAGTTCCGGCGCGAGCGCACTGCGCGCGGGCGCGGTATGCGGCTCGAGGATTTCGCTGATCGCGCGCGGCGGCAAGGGTGGTGCGGCTTGCGGCGCCATCGGGACTGGCGGCGGCGCGGCCGGTGCAGCGGCAGCGTGGAATTCGCGCGGCGCGGCTGCGAAGCCAGCCTGCGCCGGTTGTTGCATGGCGGCCGGATTCGGCAGCTCAGGCTTCGGATCGTATTTCGGCGGCTGTTGCTGCGGCCGAGGCTCGCGCGCCATCGGCGCGGGCTCCATGGGCGCAGCCATCGGCATCGGCTGCGGCGGGGGGGCCGGCGGCGCGGTGCGCACCGCGCGCAGATCGCCCTCGATCATCGAGAGGCGATCGACGACGTGGCCGAGCGCATTGTGAACGGCTTCGAGCGAGTCCTGGGTGTTGCGGGTGGTCTCGGCCTGGCTGAAGCGGATGTCGGAGAGCTCGCGCTTGACGAGATCGACCATGCCGGAATCGGGCGCCGGCGCCGAATTGCGGCTCTCGGCGAGGGCCGAATACGTCGCCTGCTGCCGTTCCAGATGCCGCAGGATGTCGTGCAGGCCGTCCTCGACGCGGCTCAGATTGCCGTTCCGCGGATCGGAGGCGGCCTCGATCCGCTCCAGCAGATAGGAGACGCGCTGTTCGAGATGCGCAAAGGTCGAGGCCGAATCGCTGCCGACCTGCATGCGGTCGAAACGATCCGACAGTGCGCGGATGGCGGCTTCGAGATGCTCGTTGCTCTCGGCAGGCTGAGGCCGCTCGCGCGATTCCAGCGCGGCGGTGAGCGCCGCGATGCGCTGCTCGAGCACGGCAAAGCTGTCGCCTTGGCCGGACGAGCGGGTGACCTGGTCGACCTTGGACGACAGCAGCTGCACGTCTTCGGAAAGCCGCGCCAGCGCTTCGTTGGAGGCGACGTTGGAGACGATGCCGCGCAGCGCCGAGATCGCGCCTTCGAGCTGGCGCACCGTCGACGGATCGTCATTGGCGCGCAGGATCAGGTCGAGCTTGGCGCCGAGATTGCGGATCGCCTCGTCATAGCCGGTGAGCTGCTCGGCCGGCGTCAGCGTGCGCAGCACCTGCTTGATGTCGGACAGCGCATGTTCGATGCCTGACAGGACCTGGGCGTCGGTGCCGGACGAGCGGGTCTCGTCGATGCGACGGTGCAGCGAGCGGATCTCGTTCTCGATCGATTCGATCGCGCGGCGCGGCATCGCCTCGGTGATGGCGTTGCGGATCTCGGCAAGCTCGGCGCGGAAGCCGTTGATCGCCTGCTCGGTATTGTCGGGGCGCTGCAGCGATTCGATCTGGCTCGTGATCTTGAGCAGATGGCGCTCGAGCGACGAGAAATCCGGCCCCGGCTGCGGGGGCGGCGGAGCGTAGGCAGGCGCGGGCGGCGCCATCGGTGCCATTGGCGGCGCGTAAGGGGCGGCCGTGGGCGCAATCGACGGCGCGGCGCGCGGCGGCATTTGCCTCGGCGTAAAGCCGTCGAGCTCGCTCTGCCGCGCGGTGATCTCGGCGACGGCGACGTCGAACGAGGCGGGGCTCAGGGGCGGCGAGCTGCGATAGACCTGGGCTGCCGCGCGCTCGACCGCGTCGGCCTGGCGCTGGCGCGTCTCGGCGGGCGCGGGACGCGGTGCCTGAGGCGGCTGCGGCTGAAGCTGCTGCGGCTTTGAGATTTGCGACAGGCGCGCATCGAGCCGCGAGATCGCATCGTTGAGCTGGCGTGCGACGCCCTGCTCGCGCGAGACTTCCGGACGCGGTGCGGGCTTCGAAATCCGCTCGATCTGCTGGGTGATCGCGTCGAGCCGCTGGTGGATGTCGGCGACTTCGCGACTCTCCTGGCTCGGTGCCTGTTGAGCCGGTGGCTGGCTCGGCATGTGTTGCGGACGCTGGTCGTAAGGTCCGCGAAAGTTTGGCGGGGCAGTCTCGCCGAGCGTGGAGTTCAGCCAGTCGTTGAGCGACATGCCGGCTCTGCGCGCAGCAGCTTCGGCCCGCTCCCGGACGGAGGGATCGATGCCGTCAACACTCCACGATACGCGCGAATTCATGACTCTGTCCGGTTCCGACTCCGGCGCCCCACCCGGCGCCTCCAGTCTCCCCACGCGTGCCGGTTGCAAGACAATCGAATTCGGCGCGGGTCGTCTGCCTCGAAAACCGACTTTTTCCTGTTACGGTAAATAACGGGTTAAGGAACGCGTTGCCGATGTCTTAAAATTGGGCGGCCGGCGGCCTCCCCGCCCGTCGGATGGCGATCGGAATCTCGCCTTGCCAGGAACTCTCAGCGTGCTGGCAGCTTGGAACTTCAGCAACGAAGGATGGCTCAAGATGGCAGGTCTGACCGAAGAAGATGTCCGCGAGCGCGCCTATGAGATCTGGAAAAGTGCCGGCGAGCCCAGCGGGAAAATGGATACGTTCTGGTATGCGGCTGAAAAGGAGCTTTTGGCCGAACGCTCGGAGAAAGGCGAGGTCCCGCCCGGAATGACCGACAATTTGCCGGTCTAGCGGGCCCCGTCAGCCCTTGCCCTCGCGCTTGCCGTCCTCCAGCGGCACCACCGTGCCCTTGCCGCTCATCGTCGACAGTGCCGCGAGTGCCTCTTCGCAGAAATCGGCCACCATCTGCTCGTGGCGGGCGCCGAGGCGAAGCAGGAGCAGGTTGCCAAGATCGAGCCGGCCCTCGGCCGTGCCGTCCGGGAAACGCTTTTTCAGAATCCGCTCATAATTGGCGTGGCGGTCGCGGTGGTGCTCCAGGCGGGCCATCAGATCGGTCCGCAGCGGCTCGATGTCGATGCTGTCGAGCGCATGCAGCCGGACCAGCAGGTCGTCCTTGGTCGAGGCGGGCGTGCTTGGCCGCGCGGCCCAGTGCCGCAGCGCTGTTCTACCCTCGGGGGTAAGCGTATAAACCAGCTTGTTGGGCTTGCCGGATTGCACGACCTCGCGGCCCTGGATGTAACCGCGGTCGCGCAGCTTGGAGAGTTCGCGATAGATCTGCTGGTGGTCGGCCTTCCAGAAGAAGCCGATCGAGGAATCGAACGTCTTGGCGAGCTCGTAACCCGTCATCGGACGTTCGGTCAGGCATGCGAGGATTGCGTCGCCCAGTGCCATGACTGGCCTCCTTCGTATTCGATCTTGACCAACCTGCTTGACTTTATGCGTATCTGCGCATATGCGTCAATATGCATATGAGGCAGCTTCGGATCGGGCCACAAGACCCGCCCCGAAGATTCAGCAAAATCAACCTCTTCGCTACTGTGCATGGGGTTGTTTTCTGGTTTTTTTGCCCAGGCCTTTAGGGAGGCACCTGAGAATGACCGGCCTCGACTCCTGGTACGGCTACATGAAGTCCCATGACCGCGCTCAAGCCCGCAAGGCGCTCTGGGACCTGCTTCATCCCGATGCCGTGTTCGAAAGCCCTGTGGTGCATTCCCCCCAGCGCGGCCGCGACATCACCTTCAAATACCTCTCCGGCGCCGAAAAGGTGCTCGGCGGTCCCGGCTTCACCTATGTCGGCGAGTGGCGAAGCGAGAGCGGCGCCGTGCTCGAATTCAAGGCCATCATCGACGGCATCGAGATCAACGGCGTCGACATCATCAGCTTCGATCCCGAGGGACGCATCACGCATTTCAAGGTGATGGTGCGTCCGCTCAAGGCGATCAACATGCTGCACCGCCTGATGGCGGAGCAGCTTGCCGCCCAGTCATAGCGAATTCCACCACTTCAACGCCCATGCCGGGAGACCACCATGCCGATCTATAAAGCCCCCGTCGAAGACGTGAACTTCCTGCTCAACGACGTCTTCCAGATCGACCGCTACGACAATCTCGCCGGCTTCTCCGATGCGTCGAGCGACGTGCGCGAGGCGATCCTGGGCGAAGCCGCCAAGCTCGCCGAGGAGGTGCTGCAGCCGCTGAATCGCGTGGGCGATCTCGAGGGATGCAAGCGCGCCGATGACGGCAGCGTCACCACGCCGAAGGGCTTCAAGGACGCGTTCAAGCAGGTCGTCGAAGGCGGCTGGCTTGGTCTGTCGGCGCCGACCGAGTTCGGCGGCCAGGGCCTGCCGGTGACGCTCAGCCAGGCCGTCAACGAATTCCAGATCTCCGCCAACATGGCGTTCTCGATGTATGGCGGCCTCACCATGGGCGCGACCGCGGCGCTGATCGTTCATGGCTCGCCGGAGCAGAAGAAGACCTACGTGCCGAAGATGGTCGCCGGCGAGTGGACCGGCACCATGAACCTGACCGAGCCGCATTGCGGCACCGATCTCGGCATGCTCCGCACCAAGGCGGTGCGTCAGCCCGACGGCAGCTTCAAGATCACGGGCACCAAGATCTTCATCTCGGCCGGCGAGCATGACCTCGCGGACAACATCATTCACCTCGTGCTCGCCCGCATCGAGGGCGCACCCGCCGGCATCAAGGGCGTCTCGCTGTTCGTGGTGCCGAAGTTCCTGGTCAATGCCGACGGTTCGGTGGGGCAGCGCAACGGCGTGGTCTGCGGCTCGATCGAGCACAAGATGGGCATCCACGGCAATTCCACCTGCGTGATGAACTACGACAGCGCCACCGGCTGGCTGATCGGCGAAGAGAACAAGGGCATGCAGGGCATGTTCGTGATGATGAACGAGGCCCGCCTCGGCGTCGCCGTGCAGGGCCTCGCGCAGTCCGAGGTCGCCTATCAGAACGCCGTCGCCTATGCCCGCGAGCGCATCCAGGGCCGTTCGCTGACCGGCGCCAAGGCGCCGGACAAGCAGGCCGACCCGATCATCGTGCATCCCGACGTGCGCCGCACGCTGCTGTCGATCCGCGCCTTCAACGAGGCCGCGCGCGCCTTCGTGATGTGGACCGCGCTGAAGAGCGACGTCGCCCACCGCTCGGAGGATCCCAAGGACCGCCAGGCCGCCGACGATCACATGGGCCTGATGACGCCGGTGCTGAAGGGCTTCCTCACTGATTACGGCTTCGCCAACGCGGTGCAGGCCCAGCAGATGTATGGCGGCCACGGCTACATCGCCGAGCAGGGCATGGAGCAGTTCGTGCGCGATGCGCGTATCGCGATGATCTATGAAGGCGCCAACGGCATCCAGGCGCTCGACCTCGTCGGCCGCAAGCTGCCGCGCGACGGCGGCCGCGCCATCATGGCGTTCTTCGGCGAGGTCATGGCCTTCGCCAAGGAGAACGGCGGCGACGAGGCGCTGAAGCCTTTCATCACCCCGCTCTCGGCTTCGCTCGGCCATCTCCAGCAGGCCACCACCTGGCTGATGCAGAACGCGATGATGAAGCCGGACAATGCCGGCGCTGCCGCAACCGATTATCTGCATCTCTTCGGCTTCGTTGCGCTCGGCTATATGTGGGCGAAGATGGCGAAGGTGACGAATGCCAAGATTGCCGAGAGCGGGGCGACGCCCTATCTCTCGACCAAGCTCGTCACCGGCCGCTTCTTCATGGAGCGGATGCTGCCGGAAACCGCGGCCAATCTCGCCCGCATCCAGGCCGGCTCCGCTACCATCATGGAATTGCCGGCGGAAGCGTTCTGAGAATTTTCGCTTCCCAGATAATCCCGATCGCGCCGCGGTCGTAACCAATACTGCAATCAGGAGGCTCCCATGGCAGATGCCTATATCTACGACCACGTCCGAACCCCGCGTGGCCGCGGCAAGGCCGACGGCGCGCTGCACGAGGTGACCGCGCTCGCGCTCGCCACCGTGCCGCTCAAGGCGTTGAAGGACCGCAACAACCTTCCCGAGGATTCCGTCGACGACGTCGTGCTCGGCGTGGTCGATCCCGTCGGTGAAGCCGGCTCCGACATCGCGCGCTTCGCCGCGCTGAAGGCGGGCCTCGGCGAAGCCGTGCCCGGCGTACAGATCAGCCGCTTCTGTGCTTCAGGCCTCGATGCCGTGAACTTTGCCGCGGCCCAGGTGATGAGCGGCCAGCATGAGCTCGTGATCGGCGGCGGCGCCGAATCGATGAGCCGCGTCGGCATCGGCGCCTCCGGCGGCGCTTGGCCGATGGATCCGTCGATGGCAGTGCCGGCGTATTTCATGCCGCAGGGCGTGTCGGCCGATCTGATCGCGACCAAATACGGCTTCTCGCGGGACGACGTCGACGCTTATGCGGTGCAGAGCCAGCAGCGTGCGGCGAAGTCCTGGGATGAAGGCCGCTTCGACAAGTCGATCATCCCGGTGAAGGACATCAACGGCCTCACCATCCTCGCCAAGGACGAGCACATGCGCCCCTCGACGACGATGCAGTCGCTGGCCCAGCTCCAGCCGTCATTCACGATGATGGCGCAGATGGGCGGCTTCGACGGCGTTGCCGTGCAG
Source organism: Bradyrhizobium sp. GW821-FHT12B03 (assembly GCF_058807535.1). Lineage (NCBI taxonomy): Bacteria > Pseudomonadati > Pseudomonadota > Alphaproteobacteria > Hyphomicrobiales > Nitrobacteraceae > Bradyrhizobium > Bradyrhizobium sp. GW821-FHT12B03. The sequence goes on along the minus strand of NZ_JBXAQU010000004.1, from coordinate 159,815 downwards.
TCGCACCCCGAAATCGAGCGCGTCAACTACGTGCACCACGCCGGCAACTCCTCGGGCATCGTCGACGGCGCCGGCGCCGTGCTGCTCGGCAGCAGGGAAGCGGGCAGCAAGTATGGCCTCAAGCCGCGCGCCAAGATTCGCGCGTTTGCGAATATCGGCTCCGAGCCCGCGATGATGCTGACCGGCCCGGTCGACGTCACCGAAAAGCTGTTCGCGCGCTCCGGCATGAAGAAGTCGGACATCGACCTGTTCGAGCTCAACGAGGCTTTCGCCTCGGTCGTGCTGCGCTACATCCAGGCCTTCGACATCGACAACGCCAAGATCAACGTCAATGGCGGTGCGATCGCGCTTGGCCATCCGCTCGGCGCGACCGGTGCGATGATCCTCGGCACCGTGCTCGACGAGCTCGAGCGCACCAACAAGTCCACCGCCCTGGTGACGCTGTGCATCGGCGGCGGCATGGGCACCGCGACCATCATCGAGCGCGTGTAACGAGCTGCCGTAGGGTGGGCAAAGCGAAGCGTGCCCACCGCTGCTGTCTCCGCGAATGATGGTGGGCACGGCGCAACAGCGCCTTTGCCCACCCTACGAGATCACCATCAACCGCCGCGCCTGACATCGGCAGCGGCATCGAGGAGCAACCAACATGGCTTACAAGAATTTCAAGGTTGAGACCGACGCTGACGGCATCGCGCTCGTCACCTGGGACATCCCGGGCCGTTCGATGAACGTGCTCGACGAAACCTCGACCAACGAACTCGACGCGATCGTCAAGGCGACGACGGCCGATGCAGCGGTGAAGGGTGTCGTCATCACCTCCGCCAAGGAGGCGTTCTGCGCCGGCGCCGATCTGTCCATGCTCGAAGGCATGAACCAGGCCTACGCCAAGGTGTTCAAGGAGCAGGGCGAGACCGCGGCGAACCAGATGCTGTTCGACCAGAGCCGCCGCTTCTCGCTGGTGCTGCGCTCGATCGAAACATCAGGCAAGCCTTGGGCGGCCGCGATCAACGGCCTCGCGCTCGGCGGCGGTTTCGAGATCACGCTGTGCTGCCACTATCGCGTGGCCGCGGAGAATCCCAAGACGCGCCTCGGCCTGCCCGAGGTCAAGGTCGGCCTGTTCCCCGGCGCCGGCGGAACGCAGCGCGTGCCGCGCCTGGTGCCGCCGCAGGACGCCATGACCATCCTGCTCAAGGGCGATCCCGTCACGGTCGAGAAGGCCAAGGCGCTGAACCTGATTCACGCCGTCGTTCCCGCTGCCGATCTCGTCAAGGCAGCGAAGGACTGGATCAAGGGCGGTGGCAAGGCCGTCGCGCCGTGGGACGAGAAGGGCTTCAAGCTGCCCGGCGGCCCGGTGTTCTCCAAGGCCGGCATGATGATGTTCCCCGCCGGCAACGCGATCTACCGCCGCGAGACCTACGACAATTATCCGGCCGCGCGCGCCATCATGAGCTGCGTCTATGAAGGCCTCCAGTTGCCGATCGACGCCGCGCTGCGCGTCGAGTCGCGCTACTTCACCTCGGTGCTGCGCTCGAAGGAAGCGGCTGCGATGATCCGCAGCCTGTTCCTGTCGATGCAGGAGCTCAACAAGGGGGCGCGCCGTCCGAAGGACGTGCCCGCAACCAAGGTGAAGAAGATCGCCGTGATCGGCGCCGGCTTCATGGGCGCGAGCGTCGGCTACGTCTCGGCCCGGGCCGGCCTCGACGTCGTCCTGATCGACCGCGACCAGGAGAGCGCCGACAAGGGCAAGGCGCATGCGCAGAAGGTGATCGAAGAGCAGATCAAGAAGGGCCGCGCCAAGCCCGCGGATGCCGAAGCGCTGCTCGCCCGCATCACGCCGACCGCCGACTATGCCGCGCTGAAGGATGTCGACCTCGTCATCGAGGCCGTGTTCGAGGACCGCAAGGTCAAGGCGGAGACGTTCGCCAAGGCGCAGGAATACCTCAAGCCGGACGTGATTTTCGCCTCGAACACTTCGACGCTGCCGATCACCTCGCTGGCCGAGGGCTTCAAGGACCAGGGCAAGTTCGTCGGCATCCATTTCTTCTCGCCGGTCGAGAAGATGATGTTGGTCGAGATCATCAAGGGCAAGAACACCGGCGATGTCGCGCTCGCGACCGCGCTGGATTACGTCCGGCAGATCGGCAAGACGCCGATCGTGGTCAACGACTCCAGAGGCTTCTTCGCCAACCGCTGCGTCGGCCGTTACGTCGCCGAAGGCAACGAGATGTTCCTCGAAGGCGTGCCGCCTGCGATGATCGAGAACTGCGCCAAGATGGCCGGCATGCCGGTCGGCCCGCTCTCGCTGTCTGACGAAGTCGCGCTCGACCTCGGCCTCAAGATCATGAAGGCGACGGAAGCCGATCTCGGCCCGAACGCCATCAACCCCGATCAGAAGAAGCTGATGGTGGAGCTGGTCGAGAAGCAGGGCCGCCTCGGCCGCAAGAACAGCAAGGGCTTCTACGACTATCCCGAGAAGGGCAAGGGCTCGAAGAGCCTGTGGCCGGGCCTCTCGGCGCTGCAGCCGAAGCAGCTCGACCCTGACACGCTCGACGTCGAGGAGCTGAAGCAGCGCTTCCTGGTGGTGCAGGCGGTGGAAGCCGCGCGCACGGTGGAGGATCACGTCATCACCGATCCGCGCGAAGCGGACGTCGGCTCGATTCTCGGCTTCGGCTTTGCGCCGTTCACCGGCGGCACGCTGTCCTACATCGACTTCATGGGCACGAAAAAGTTCGTCGAGCTCTGCCACAAGCTGGAAGCGAAATACGGCTCGCGCTTCACGCCGCCGAAGCTGCTCGAAGAGATGGCGGCAAAGGGCGAAACCTTCTACGGCCGCTTCGCGCCGAAGAAGGCGGCTGCTTAAGGCAGCTTGAGGTCGCACCCATTCGTGAGAGCGAGAAAGGCCGGATCATCGATCCGGCCTTTCTTATGTCCAGGCAAGGTTGCGCCACGATCTTTCAGTTTGTGGAACCGATCATAGGATCCGTATCGAGAGGCATGCCACAGTTTCGGTGCCGCCCTGTCGCGCAATTGTCATGGGCGTGCCAAAGCGGCGCCGTTCTTTTGCTTGGCCTTGGCACTACTCTTGCTCGTGGTAGGGTCGTGAGCTTGGCAATCGACCCTGTTGGACACTTGCCGATCGTTCCGCCGATCGATCCATCGGCAGGTTGAAGACGAAAGAAGAGAGCGTCCTCGATGAACTCTTTGGTGCTGCGGAAGACCGCACTCGATCGCGATGCCGCCGGGAAATACGCCGTTGCACCCGCGCCGGGACGCCATATGCCAATGCAGAAGCTTGCGCGTCTGCGACGCAAGGGGCCGATGTTTTGGGCAATGCTGGCGTCGCTGGTGCTAGCGGCGGATCTTGCGCTCGCGCTCCTCGCCTGGCTCGCCGTCGATCTCGTCATGAGTTGAGATTTCCCGTGTGTGCAGCAGGCAGGTCGCGGCCAGATAGGCGAGCTGACAAATGGCCAGGCAAGCGGCAATGACGGTCACGCCTGCGAGGAGGCCGAAATCGGAGGAGCGCAGGACCATCGCGGCAAAGATTGCGATTGGCGGCGAAGCCAGCATCAGTGCCCAGACCCTGAACGTCAAGCCGATCGCCATTCCAACCAGCGCACTTGCCAGAACCAGGAACAAGGCAATCGTCAAGTTCAACTCCAATACGAATGCCGTTAGTCTGCAACCTTAATCTGCCCGTTCGGCAGGTAGTAACAAGACAGAGCCGCTTACGAATTGTGAACTTCTGTTCACAACCTCGTTTGCCGGCACGTTGCTGCAGTGCAGCTTCGCCTTGAAGGCAATGTGTTCCAAGCGCGAAAACAGAAAAGGCCGGATGTTCGATCCGGCCTTTTGCGTGTCGTTGGGAATCAAGGCTCAGGCGGCCTGGAGCAGCCCTTCCTTCTTCAGCGCTTCCTGCACCTGCGGCCGCGCTGCGACGCGGGCCTTGTAGCCGGTGAGGTTGGGCATCGCCGAAAGGTCGAACTTCATCCGGTCGCCCCAGGTCAGCATCGTGAAGAGATAGCCGTCGGCAACCGTGAACTGCTTGCCCATCAGGTAGTCGCGGCCGGCGAGCTGGCTGTCGATGTATTTCAGCTTGCCCATGACGCGATCCTTGAAGAACGCCTTGGCTTCATCGTTCAACGCCGGCGCGAACATCGGGCCGAAGCTCTTGTGCACCTCCGAGGTGAGGAAGTTCAGCCATTCGAGCAGCTTGTAGCGCTCGGAGCTGCCGTGGGCCGGCGCCAGCGCCTTGGCCGAGGCCTGATCGGCGATCATCTGGACAATCACCGGGCCTTCGGTCACGATCTCACCGCTGTCGAGGCCCAGCGCGGGGACCTGACCCTTCGGATTTACCTTCAGATAATCCTCACCGTTTTCGAGCTTCTTGGCCCGGATATCGACCTTGACCAGCTCGTAGGGCAGGCCGGCTTCCAGGAGCGCGATGTGGGGGGACAGGGAGCAGGCGCCGGGCGAGTAATAGAGTTTCATGGAATTTCCTCCTCTTGACGCTTGGTTGTGGCGAAAGGAACGCCTACATGCACCTGCATGCAATAGTCAAGATTGATGCAGGTGCATCGAGTGGGGTAAGAGACGGGCGACGAGTTTGAGCGGGACCATGAAACGCAAACCATCGACCGAGGCAACTGCCGCCTGGATCCGCCTGATGCGGGTGCAGAGCCGCGTGCTCGACTGTGTCGAGCAGGACCTGAAGAAGGCGGGGTTCCCGCCGCTGGCCTGGTACGACGCGCTGCTCGAACTCTCCCGCGCCCCCTCCGGCGAGTTGCGGCCGGTGGAACTCGAACGGCAGATGCTGATTCCGCAATACTCCACCTCGCGCCTGATCGACCGCCTGGTCGATGAGGGGCTTGCCTCGCGCCGCGAATGCAAGATCGACAAGCGCGGCCAATTCGTCGAGATCACGGAAGCTGGCCGCGAGTTGCAGAAGCGGATGTGGAGCGCCTATTCCGCCGCGATCGAGAAATATGTCGGCTCGAAATTGTCCGATGCCGATGCCGTCAAGCTCAGCGGTCTGCTCGACCGGCTGGGCTGCTCGTGCGGCGAGATGAAGCTGCCGCCCGTCGTCAGCGTTAACGAAAGCACGCCGTCGCGATGATCGCGCGGCAAACCAGCACGTCTGCGCGCCCAGTGGGTTCGCGGACCATCCCGTCACCCGCGCATTCGGTCGAAGCGCTATTGATTAGAGTTTGATATGGCGCGAGACCAGATCGATATGACGCCGCTGCAATCGCGCGACGAGCTCGTCGCGTGGTTCGAGGCCGGCTGCAAGGACCCGTCCGAATTCCGCATGGGCACCGAGCACGAGAAGACGCCGTTCACCCTCGAAGGCCACCGTCCGGTGCCTTACGAGGGCGCGCGCGGCATCGGCGCGCTGCTCGAGGGCATGAAGCTCCTGCTCGGCTGGGAGCCGATCATGGAGAAGGGCAACATCATCGGCCTCTACGACGTCACCGGCGGCGGGGCGATCTCGCTCGAGCCGGGCGGACAGTTCGAGCTTTCCGGTGCGCCGGTCGAGAACGTGCACCAGACCCAGAGCGAGCTGATGGCGCATCTGGCGCAGGTGCGCGAGATCGCAACGCCGCTCGGCATCGGCTTTCTCGGGCTCGGCATGACGCCGTCCTGGTCGCGCGCCGACATTCCGGTGATGCCCAAGGGGCGCTACAAGATCATGACCAACTACATGCCGAAGGTCGGCCAGTACGGCCTCGACATGATGTACCGGACCTGCACGGTGCAGACCAATCTCGACTTCTCCTCGGAAGCCGACATGGTCAAGAAACTGCGCGTCTCGCTCGCGCTGCAGCCGGTCGCGACCGCCTTGTTCGCAAACTCGCCGTTCACCGAGGGCAAGCCGAACGGCTTCCTCTCCTTCCGCTCGGAGATCTGGCGCGACACCGACAATGCGCGCGCGGGCATGATGCCCTGGGCGTTCGAGGACGGCATGGGTTTTGAGCGCTATGTCGACTACGCGCTCGACGTGCCCATGTATTTCGTCAAGCGCGGTGAGGAATACATCGACGTCTCGGGCTCCTCGTTCCGCGCCTTCTTCGACGGCCGCAACAACAATCTTCCCGGCGAGCGGCCGACATTGTCGGACTGGGCCAATCATCTCTCGACGATCTTCCCGGAGGTGCGGCTGAAGCGTTATCTGGAGATGCGCGGCTCCGACGGCGGTCCGTGGGGCCGGCTGCCTGCGCTGCCGGCGTTCTGGGTCGGGCTGCTCTATGACGATGTGTCGCTTGATGCCGCATGGGACATGGTGAAGCACTGGACCGCGTCCGAGCGCCAGGCCCTGCGCGACGACGTGCCGCGTTTCGGCTTCAAGGCGCGGATCAAGGACCGCTATCTGTTCGAGATCGCCAAGGAATGCCTCGTTCTGGCACATGCCGGCCTGCGCCGGCGCGGCCGGATCGACCAGCTTGGCCGCGACGAGACGCGGCATCTGGAGCCGCTCGATCGCATCGTCGATTCCGGCCGGACGCCGGCGGAGGAAATGCTCGAGAAGTTCAACGGCCCCTGGCAGGGCTCCGTGGAACCGGCCTACGCGGAATACGCTTTCTAGATCGACCGACGCTCAGAGGTTCAGCCGTTCATCGCCCATACAGGTTTGCGGCGATCAAATGACCGGCTGAAAAAACCTGAGCATCGTCAATAACTCGAAAGCTGTTCCGATGGGGAAGGGCCGCCTGTCCGGGGCCGTCGTCTTGGCCAAGGTCTTGGCGAGCGTCGTGGCGTGCGTCACGCTGCTCTCGCTCGTGATTGCGAGCGTGCCTGCGCGGGCCCAGACGGCGTTCGACAGGCCCGGCGGCGACTATTTCAATCAGCCGATCACGTCGGGCGATCCCGAGGATTGCGCGCTGCTCTGCGAGCGCGACCGCAAGTGTCGCTCCTGGAGCTTCAGCTATCCCGACATCGACGGCGCCTCTGCGGTGTGCTGGCTGAAGAACACGGTGCCGGCGCGCGTGCCGGGCAATTGCTGCATCTCCGGTGTGCGCGGCGCCGGCGTGATCGAGCCGCGCGTCGAAGGCGTGGAAACCTCGATCGATCGCCCCGGCGGCGACTTGCGCAATTTCGAGCTCAAGGACGGCGAAGGCGAAGAGGCCTGCAAGGCCGCCTGCACCGCCGACAACAAGTGTCGCGCCTTCACCTATGCCCGCCCCGGCTACACGGGCCGCGAGGCGCGCTGCTTCCTGAAAAAGGAAATCAAGCCGCCGCGCCGCAAGGCAGGCTTCACGTCGGGCGTGGTGCGGTAGAGCTCCCTCTCGTGCCCCGGGCGCAACGCACCACGTAGTGGTGCGCTGCTGAGCCGGGGCCCAGAGGTGCTGGGTCCCGGCTCTGCGCCGCATCGCTTTGCGATGCGCCTTGTCCGGGACACGAGAGCTACGTGTCCGCCGCAATCACCGTGAGCTCCGGCCAGAGCGCCTTCCATCGCGCGGCCTTCACTGCGTAACTTGCCGCGGAAAAATTCGCCCCCGGATTGGGTCGCGCAATCAGCCCCGCGACATCGCCGAAGCCGTGCGGCGCGTAGACCTCGTAGTCGTTGCCCGCGCGCCTGACACCGACTTGCGTGTTCTGCGTGAGGAAGCGGTCGATGCCATCCGTCGAGCACGTCAGAGGCGGGTAGGGCAGGCCGTGCTTGCCCGGGTACCACAAATGCACGCGCGCCTGGTTGCGCGTCTCGACCTTGACGCCGAGATGCCCGAGCCGCGCATGCACGTTCCGGATCACCGCATCCTCCGCCTCCCATGAGGTGTCGGCGTCGAAATAGAACACGTCGTAATCGGCGATGCCGTGATCGAGCGGGCGGCCCGTGAGCGCGTTCCACGCCGTCTGCACCAGGCAACCCGAGACCAGCCATGCGTCGGGCAACCCAAGCCTGGCGAGTTCGTCGATGATCGTAACGTTGACGGGATTTCTCAGCGCGAGCGCAAGGAATTCGTCGCGGTTCATCGTGAGGTGAGGAGACTTTCGCTCAATGCACGGCGGTGAAGAACCGCGCCAGGCGGAAACCGGACAGCCAAGTCCACACCGGCTGGCCGCGCATGCCGAGATCCCAGGAGCCGAGCACGGCATCCGCGCGTCCGACCAGATTGTCGATCGGCAACATGCCGACGCCACCGGAGCGTAAGGGCACGCGGCTGTCGGCGGAATTATCGCGGTTGTCGCCGAGCACGAAGAGATGCCCGGCGGGGACCGTCACTTCCTGCGTGTTGTCGAGCGGGCCGTTGTCGCGCATCTTGAAGATCAGGTGCGAGACGCCGTTCGGCAGCGTCTCGACATAGCGGTAGGCGGGCTCGCTGCCGCCATTGTCGTCCTCGGCCGCGCCAACGCCGTCGGGCTTGAGCTCGGCGGGACGGTCGTTGATGAAGAGCTGGCCCTGCCGCATCTGGATGCGGTCGCCGGGCAGACCCACGACGCGTTTGACCCAGGCCTGCGAGCGATCGCCGGGCCAGCGGAACACCACGACGTCACCCTGCTTCGGCGTCTCTGCGAACACGCGGCCGCTCTCGGGCAGGTTGATCTGGATCGGCAGCGACGAGGTGCCGTAGCCATAGGGGAATTTCGAGGCGAGCAGGGCATCGCCGATCAGCAGCGTCGGCTCCATCGAGCCCGACGGCACGTAGAACGGCTCGGCGAGCGCGCCCTTGGCGATGAACACCGCGGCGACGATGCCGGCGAGCTGGACGAGCTGCCCGCCCCAGCCGGTGCTCTTCCGCTTGGCGGGGACGGTTACCTTGTCGACACTCATGCGCCCGTTCCACCCACCGTAATGCGTTCCATCAGAAGTGACGGCTGGCCGACGCCGACAGGCACGCCCTGGCCGTTCTTGCCGCAGGTGCCGATGCCGGTGTCGAGCGCGAGGTCGTTGCCGATCATGCGGATGCGATGCAGGTCGGTCGGCCCGTTGCCGATCAGCATGGCGCCCTTCAGCGGCGCGCCGATCTTGCCGTTTTCGATCTTGTAGGCCTCGGTGCACTGGAACACGTATTTGCCCGAGGTGATGTCGACCTGACCGCCGCCGAAATTCGCGGCGAACACGCCGTTCTTCACTGAGGCGAGAATCTCGGCCGGGTCGCGGTCGCCCGCGAGCATGTAGGTGTTGGTCATGCGCGGCATCGGCACATGGGCATAGCCCTGGCGGCGGCCGTTGCCGGTCGGCTTCATGTTCATCAGGCGTGCGTTCTGGCGGTCCTGCATGTAGCCGACCAGGATGCCGTCCTCGATCAGCACGGTGCGGTTGGTCGGCGTGCCCTCGTCGTCGATCGAGAGCGAGCCGCGGCGCGAGGCAATGGTGCCGTCGTCGACCACGGTGACACCCTTGGCCGCGACCTGCTGGCCCATCAGGCCGGCGAACGCCGAGGTCTTCTTGCGGTTGAAATCGCCTTCGAGGCCGTGGCCGACCGCCTCATGCAGCATCACGCCGGGCCAGCCGGCCCCGAGCACGACGTCCATCTCGCCGGCGGGGGCGGGAATCGATTCCAGATTGACCAGCGCCTCGCGCAGCGCGCCGTCGGCGGCGTCGCGCCAGGACTTGGCCTCGATGAATTCGGCATAGCCGGCGCGGCCGCCATAGCCCTTGCTGCCGCTTTCCTGGCGGTCGCCCTGACCGGCGACGACGGAGATATTGACGCGCACGAGCGGACGGATGTCGCGATAGCTCTCGCCATCAGGCCGCAGGATCTCGACCACCTGCCAGGTCGCGCCCAGGCTGACGCTGACCTGCCGTACCCGCGGATCCCTGTCGCGCAGATAGGCGTCGATCTCGGCCAGCAGCTTGACCTTGGTCTCGAAGCCCGGCGCATCGAGCGGATTGTCGTCACTATAAAGCCGCACGTTGGTATGCGCGGGCGGCGCCGCGAAACTGCCGGAGTAACCGCCGCGCACGGCGGCGACCGCGTCGGCGGCGCGAATCAGCGCCGGCACCGACACGTCGGAGGAATGGGCGTAGCCGACCGCATCGTCCTTGACGGCGCGCAGGCCAAAACCCTGCGAGGTATCGTAAGTCGCCTGCTTCAGCCGCCCATTGTCGAACATCAGCGCTTCGGTCTGGCTGTACTCCAGAAACAATTCGCCGTCATCGGCACCGGCAAGCCCGCGCGCGACCTCGTGGCGAACCTGGTCGCGGTCGAGATTGGCGCGGTCGAGCAGGGAGGTCGTGGCGGGGTTGGTCATGTGTCCGTCCATTATCTGGAGATCTGGGGCAAGATAATGGTTTCGGACCGGTTCCGCGAGGGCGCGAAGCCTCACATTACGGAAACAATAGGTCGTCGCGGGTCCGGCTGCCTACGGCAACTTGTCATATCCCTCACCGAGCCCGTTCAGGCTGAGCGGGAAGCCAATCCCCTCTTCCGGGGTCTCGAAGATGATGAAGGTGGCGGTCTTGGCGGTGCGGAGCTGGCCGAGCAGCTTGTCGTCCATGACGACCTCGGCGACGCAGCCATTGGGCAGGCAGCGGACGAAGCCGGCGCGGCCGACGTCCTGGTTGTCGAGCTTGAGGCCGAGGCCGGAGGGCAAGAGGACGCCGAGCGGGGCGACCACGCGCATCAGGCGGCTCTTCTGATCGGCCGTCTTGAGCACGATCACGGTCAGGCCGGCATTGGAACGGTCTTCGGCCACCACGGACTGGATCAGCGCGCATTGCTCGGTCTGGGCGCCCGGCGGGGTGTCGCAGCGGATCTGCCAGTCGCCATGGACGGAGCGCACCGCGCCCTGCGCATGGGCGAGCCCCGGCAGCGCCATGACGATGGCCGCCGCCAGCAGGGCCGTCAGCATCGTAAGGCCGCCAGCCTGCCTTTTAGCCCGCCTTGCCACGCCTCTCGAAAACCCCATCGGGTCGGTCCCTCTGCTCGCCTGGGTCGCTCGCCCTTGGTGGGCTAATCTGGCGGACTGATACGGGAATGACGGCGTCTTGAAGGCGATTCCCAAGCAAATTCCACGCCGCCGAGGCCGCCACCGCCGGCACGAATCAGGTTCCTGTGCGGCCGTTCGCAAGTGCCTACAACGGGCAATTCCGCTGTCAAGCCGCACCATCCCGGGAAACGGTATTTTTGTCTGATCTTACTAGGAAATATCTTGCGGGTGATCGCAGGCAGAGGGGGCTCAAGACTGCATTGCGATAGATCAAGAATTATGGTTTGAGAGGCTTGATTTCGGCGTTCTAGCGATCTGGCCCCAATTCCTCTTAGAGGTATTCTTGCGCGGCGGTTTGTCAGACGGGCGGATCGAATAAGCGTTTCCCAAAAATAGGGGAATGCACTTGGGGTGATTTCGTAAGGGGAGCGCGACGGCATGAGGATGTCGATGGGCCGGGTCGGCCGACACTTGCTGGGATTGGCCGTGGCGGGTCTGACGCTGGCGACGGGCGGGGCGGCCTTCGCGGAGCTTGGGCAGCCGAAGCCGTGGGAATGGACGCTTCAGGAATCCGGTTCCCCGGTGATGGACAACATCGTCTGGTTCCACAACTTCCTGTTCGTGCTCATCACGCTGATTACGCTGTTCGTTCTGGCGCTGCTGGTGGTCGTGGTTGTCAAGTTCAACGCGAAGGCCAATCCGGTGCCGTCGCGGACCACCCACAACACGCTGATCGAGGTGGCCTGGACGCTGGTTCCGGTGCTGATCCTGGTCGGCATCTCGGTGCCGTCGTTCCGCCTCCTGTTCCTGGAGCTCGACGTGCCGAAGGCGGATCTGACCATCAAGGCCACCGGCAAGCAGTGGTACTGGTCCTATGCCTATCCCGATAACGGCAAGTTCGAGTTCGACTCGCTGATGGCCCAGGACAAGCAGCCCCGCCTGCTCGGCGTCGACAACGAGATGGTGGTGCCGGTCAACAAGGTGATTCGTGTCCAGGTGACCGGCGCGGACGTCATCCACGCCTTCGCGCTGCCGGCTTTCGGCGTCAAGATCGACGCCATTCCGGGGCGGCTGAACGAGACCTGGTTCAAGGCCACCAAGGTCGGCATGTTCTACGGCCAGTGCTCGGAGCTCTGCGGCAAGGATCACGCCTTCATGCCGATCGCGATTCGTGTCGTGGAAGACAAGGAGTTCGCCTCCTGGGTCGAGACGGCAAAGAAGAAATACGCGAGCGGCGGCGCCAGCACCTACGCCTCCGCGGCCGGCCCGACGCAGTAAGCGCCGGGCGAGGCTCGAGGGGACTGAAAGCGACATAACGGGCGGGACCGCATAAGGTCCGCATGGGACGCAAGGCAGGATTTGAAAATGGCAACGAGCGCAGCGGCACACGGCGATCACGCGCAAGACCACGGACATGACGAGCACGCCCATCCGACCGGATGGCGGCGCTACGTCTATTCGACCAACCACAAGGACATCGGCACGATGTACCTGATCTTCGCGGTCATCGCCGGCGTGATCGGTGCCGCGATGTCCGTCGCGATCCGTGCCGAGCTGATGTATCCGGGCGTGCAGATCTTCCACGAGACGCACACCTACAATGTGTTCGTGACCTCTCACGGCCTGATCATGATCTTCTTCATGGTCATGCCGGCGATGATCGGCGGCTTCGGCAACTGGTTCGTGCCGCTGATGATCGGCGCGCCCGACATGGCGTTCCCGCGCATGAACAACATCTCGTTCTGGCTGCTGCCGGCCTCCTTCGCCCTGCTCTTGATGTCGACCTTCGTCGAGGGCGAGCCGGGTGCCAACGGCGTCGGCGCCGGCTGGACCATGTATGTGCCGCTGTCGAGCTCCGGCCATCCGGGCCCCGCCGTCGACTTCGCGATCCTGTCGCTGCATCTGGCGGGCGCCTCGTCGATCCTCGGCGCCATCAACTTCATCACCACCATCTTCAACATGCGCGCGCCGGGCATGACCCTGCACAAGATGCCGCTGTTCGTGTGGTCGATCCTGGTGACGGTGTTCCTGCTGCTGCTGTCGCTGCCGGTGCTCGCCGGCGCGATCACGATGCTGCTCACCGACCGCAATTTCGGCACGACGTTCTTCAACCCGGAAGGCGGCGGCGACCCCGTGCTGTTCCAGCATCTGTTCTGGTTCTTTGGTCACCCCGAGGTGTACATCCTGATCCTGCCCGCCTTCGGCATGGTCAGCCAGATCGTCTCGACCTTCTCGCGCAAGCCCGTGTTCGGCTATCTCGGCATGGCCTACGCCATGGTCGCGATCGGCGGCATCGGCTTCGTGGTGTGGGCGCACCACATGTACACGGTCGGCATGTCCTCGGCGACGCAGGCCTATTTCGTCGCCGCGACGATGGTCATCGCGGTCCCGACCGGCGTGAAGATCTTCTCCTGGATCGCCACGATGTGGGGCGGCTCGATCGAATTCCGCGCCCCGATGATCTGGGCGGTGGGCTTCATCTTCCTGTTCACGGTCGGCGGCGTCACCGGCGTCGTGCTGGCGAATGCCGGCGTCGACCGCGTGCTCCAGGAGACCTACTACGTCGTCGCGCACTTCCACTACGTGCTGTCGCTCGGTGCGGTGTTCGGGATCTTCGCCGGCTGGTACTACTGGTTCCCGAAGATGTCGGGCTACATGTACAATGAAGGGCTCGCCAAGCTGCATTTCTGGGTCACCTTCATCGGCGTGAACCTGGTGTTCTTCCCGCAGCACTTCCTCGGCCTGTCGGGCATGCCGCGCCGCTACGTCGACTATCCCGACGCGTTCGCGGGCTGGAACCTGGTCTCGTCGGTTGGCTCCTACATTTCCGGCTTTGGCGTGCTGATCTTCCTCTACTGCGTGATCGACGCCTTCGCGAAAAAGGTGCCGGCTGGCGACAATCCGTGGGGTGCGGGCGCGACCACGCTGGAGTGGACGCTGCCCTCGCCGCCGCCCTTCCATCAGTTCGAAGTGCTGCCCCGCGTGCAATAAGCCATCTTGCGCGGCGCCCGTGACGGGCGCCGCGGCTCCATAACGAAGCGAGTTGATTTAGTGTCCGTCCTCGACCAGAACGCCATCGACATCAATCCCCGCATCTCCGAAGCGGAGGTTGGCGACTATCTCGCGCTGCTCAAGCCGCGGGTGATGTCGCTGGTGATCTTCACCGCGCTGGTCGGGATGGCGATGGCCCCCGGGCACTTCCACTGGGTGCTGGCGATCACCTCGCTGCTCTGCATCGCCGTCGGCGCCGGCGCCTCCGGTGCGCTCAACATGGCGCTCGAAGGCGACATCGACGCCAAGATGTCGCGCACGGCCAACCGGCCGATTCCGCGCGGCCGCATCACCCGCCCCGAGGCGATGGCGTTCGGCATGACGCTCGCCTTCTTCTCGGTGATGACGCTCGGCATCCTCGTCAACTGGATCGCGGGCGCGCTGCTCGCCTTCACCATCTTCTTCTACGTCGTGATCTACACGATGGGTCTGAAGCGCTGGACCGCGCAGAACATCGTGATCGGCGGCGCTGCCGGCGCGCTGCCGCCGGTGGTGGCCTGGGCTGCCGTGACCGGCACGGTCGACGTCGAGCCGCTGCTGCTGTTCGCCATCATCTTTTTCTGGACGCCGCCGCATTTCTGGGCGCTGGCGCTGTTCCGCTCCGACGATTACGCGCGTGCCGGCATTCCGATGCTGCCCAACGTCGCCGGACCCGATGCGACGCGTCTCCAGATCCTGCTCTACACCGTCGTGCTGATCGCGGTCGCTGCCGCGCCCTGGGCGCTCGGTTATTTCGACGCCGTCTACGGCATCGTCTCCCTGATCCTCGGCGCCGGCATGCTGGTGCTCGCGATCAACGTCTATCTGCGCCGCGAGCGCAGCCAATCACTGCGCGCCACGCGAAAACTGTTTGCCTTCTCCATCCTTTATCTGTTCGCGCTGTTCGCGACCCTGCTGGCAGAGGTCGTGTTCCGGGCGCTTGCTCCGATGGTTGGGGGCGCATGATCGCAGGGATGGCTGACAAACCCGAGCCAGATGGAATCGTCCTCACCGAGGCGCAGAAGAAGAGCCGTCGTCAGCGCTCCATTGCCATTGCTTTGGCGCTCGGCGTGCTCGTGGTGCTGTTCTTCGCCGTCACCATGGTCAAGGGACCGGCAGTGCTAATCCGGCCGATGTAGGTAAGATGGATCACGAGCCGACCATATCGCGGGATCAGAGCCGGACGGCCAGGAAAGGCGCCGGTAAGGGCCTCGGCCGTGACGTGCTGGTCGCCTCGATCTGCGGCGGCGTGGTTGCGCTGATGGTCGGCGCGTCCTACGCGGCGGTGCCGTTCTACAACTGGTTCTGCCGCGCCACCGGCTTCAACGGCACGACCCAGGTCGCGACCTCGGCGCCGGCCACAGGGCCGATCGCGCGCAAGATCGCGGTGCGCTTCGATTCCAACGTCGCGCCCGGCCTGCCCTGGAAGTTCGTGCCGGAGCAGAACGAGATCGAGGTCAATATCGGCCAGGTCGTGACCGTCTTCTACACCGTGACCAACCAGGCGGCGCGCACCACCGCCGGTCAGGCCGCCTACAACGTCGCGCCGCTGACGGTCGGCTCCTACTTCCAGAAGATCAACTGCTTCTGCTTCACCGAGCAGACCATGGCGCCTGGCGAGAAGCGCGAGATGCCGGTCGTGTTCTATGTCGATCCGTCGATCGCCGACGACCACGAGAACGACGGGCTGAACACGATCACGCTGTCCTACACGTTCTATCCGGTGAAGGATCCGGTGGTGAAGCCGCTGGCATCGGGCGAGGATGACAAACGCAAGGGAAATCTCTGACCGCCGGCGTACGCCGCGAGGGTTGGAAACAAGGGGATAAGTGCCTGATAGGCACGGGATTGAGGAGAGAGACGGAAATGGCTACGGCGCAAGGCAAGCATCACGACTACCATTTGGTCGATCCCTCTCCGTGGCCGGTGGTCGGCTCCATCTCGGCCTTCATCATGGCGGTCGGCGCGATCACCTGGATGCATCACATGTTCTCGGCCGCCCCGATCATCTTCGGTGTCGGCACCGTCGGCGTGCTCTACACCATGGCGAGCTGGTGGGGCGACGTGATCAAGGAAGCCCAGTACAAGGGCGACCACACCCGCGTCGTGCAGATCCATCACCGCTACGGCATGATCCTGTTCATCGCCTCCGAGGTGATGTTCTTCGTGGCCTGGTTCTGGGCCTATTTCAACGCGGCGCTGTTCCCGGCCGATGCCGTTCACGCCACCCGCGACGCGGTGTTCGGCTGCGGCCTCGGCACCCAGGCCGGCGCCTGCGCGGTCCCGGGCACGTGGCCGCCGAAGGGCATCGAGACCTTCGATCCCTGGCACCTGCCGCTCCTGAACACGCTGATCCTGCTCACCTCGGGCACCACGGTGACCTGGGCGCACCATGCGCTGCTCGAGAATGATCGCCAGGGCCTGAAATACGGCCTGATCCTCACCGTCGTGCTCGGTGCGCTCTTTACCTGCGTGCAGGCCTATGAGTACGGTCACGCGGCGTTCTCGTTCGCCGGCAACGTCTATGGCGCCACCTTCTTCATGGCGACCGGTTTCCACGGCTTCCACGTGCTGGTCGGCACCATCTTCCTGCTGGTCTGCCTGTTGCGCGCCTATGCCGGCCACTTCACGCCGAAACAGCATCTCGGCTTCGAGTTCGCCGCCTGGTACTGGCACTTCGTCGACGTGGTCTGGCTGTTCCTGTTCCTCTGCATCTATGTCTGGGGACACGGCGCCGAAACCATGGCCCACGGCGCGCACTGAGCAGCTTTGGATCGACCAGAAAGGGCGGCCGCAGGGCCGCCCTTTCGTTTTTCGGCCGCCGGAAGCTCTGGCGGAAACCGTGCTAAAGCGTTTTCGAGCGAAGCGGATACCGGTTCGCGGGAAGAAAACGCGTCAAAACAAGAATCTGGTGCTTCGGTTCTGATTCAATCAGAACCGATAATGCTCTAGAGTCCGCCATCATGAACGACACCGCCGGTCCATCCGAGCCCGAAACCACCGTCCTGCAAAGCGCGATGCGCGGGCTTGCGTGCAGATGTCCGCGCTGCGGCCAGGGCAAGCTCTATGCGGGCTTCCTGACGCTCGCACCTGGCTGCGACCGCTGTGGCCTCGACTACGCTTTCATCGACACGGGGGACGGCCCGGCGATCTTCATCATCATGCTGGCCGGCGCGATCGTGGTCGGCTGCGCGCTCGTCGTCGAGGTCAAGTATCAGCCGCCATACTGGCTGCACGCGGTGCTGTGGTTGCCGCTGATCCTCGCCACCACGCTGTTGCCGCTGCGCTCCATGAAGTCGCTGCTGATCGCGCTGCAATTCCACCACAAGGCAGCGCCGGGCCGGCTGGTCGACCGCGCGAAATGAACGAGACTGCGCGCAAGCCTCGCGTGGCCGGCTTCGCGCTGTTCACGCTCCTCCTGACGGCTGTGTGCGTTGCACTCGGCGTCTGGCAATTGCAGCGTCGGACCGCCAAGCACGAACTGATCGCGGCACTCACCGAGCGTCTGGCGGCGGCGCCCGTCGCGCTGCCGCCGCCCGCACAATGGGCTGCGCTCAACCCCGCGCGCGACGAATTCCGCCGTGTCAGCTTCACTGCGACCTACGCAGCCTCACCCGACGCGATGGTCTATTCGTCCGGCTCGGCCGTGCGCAAGGACGCCTCCGGTCCCGGCACCTGGGCCTTCCTGCCGGCGCGGCTCCCGAGCGGCGAGATGGTCGTGATCGATGCCGGTTTCGTCGAGAACACGATGCAGGATCGCAGCGTCGAGGATCGTGCGGTGAAGAAGCTGGTGACCGGGCAGCCCGTCGCGCTCACCGGCTATCTGCGTTTTCCCGAGGCGCCGGGCTGGCTGACACCGGCGGAGAACCGCGACAAGCGGCTCTGGTTCGTGCGCGATCATCTGGCGATCGCAAGCGCGCTCGGCTGGGGCGCAGTTGCGCCGTTCTACGTCGATCTGGAACAGCCGGCACCCGAGAACGGCATCCCGCGTCCAGGTCCGCTCGACGTGCATCTGAAAGACGATCACCTGCAATATGCCATCACCTGGTTTTCGCTCGCGGGCGCGGTGCTGATCGCCTTCGGCGTCTGGGTGAGAGGACGCCGCCCGGGTTGAATGTTCCGTAGGTTTCCGGAAGGAACCCGGTATCGTCCGGGGTTTACCATTCAGCGCACATTCACGAGTGTGGTCCTAAGCCGCATGCAAATTTTCGCGGCAAACAGGATTGCGTCGTGAGCGATTTCGATCAGATGGGAATTGTCGTCGATTGGGTGGATGCCTGCCGGAAGGGCGACCTCGCGGCGCTGCTCGACCTCTATGCGGACGACGCCGAGGTCGAATGCTCGTGCAACGGCTCGCATCGCTATCGTGGCCGAGGCGAGCTCGAAGCCTACTGGGGCCCGCGGCTCAGCGCATTCTCGTCGGCCGGCTTCGGTCTGGAAGAGATCAATCCCGTGCCGCACGGTGTCGATCTCGAATATTCCGTCGCGGGCGCGCTGCGCATCCGTGCGTCCTTTCGCTTCAACCCGGAAGGCAAGATCTTCACCACGCTTTGCGAGCCGGCGCGACAGAAAGCGCATCACGGCTGCGCGTGCTAGCTTTGCGCCGGCCCGTCCCGCGTCGTCTCCACGGGCAGACGGCAGCGCACATAGGTTCGTTGATCCGCACGCAGCAATGACAGCGATCCGCTGAGCGCGCGCACGCGCTCATGCATGCCGGTCAGGCCCCGGCCGAAGACGTTGCCTTCGGGAAATCCGCCACCGTCGTCGGATATCTCGATGGCGAGCGCGTCGCCTGAAATGGCCGCCTGCACATGGGCATGGCGTGCGGCGGCATGGCGCAGCACGTTGGTCAGCGCCTCCTGGATGACGCGATAGACGGTCTGGGCCAGCGGCCCGCCGATTCCGTCGAGACCGGGATCGACCGTGGCCGTCAGGCCGATCTGCGGGGCCTGCTTGCGAAAGTTCCGGAGCAGCGTCTGTACGCTGGTCGCAAGGCCCAATTCCTCGATATAGAGCGGCCGCAGCCGGTCGAGGATGCGGCGGTTGGTCTGCTGGAGCGCTTCGACCGATTGCAGCACCTGCTGCGCCGAATCGCCGAGATTTCCCGCCGGCGGCGAAGCCTCGATCAGCGAGATCGTGCCGGCACGGATGCTGAACAGCAGCGGCCCGAGTTCGTCGTGCAATTCGCGGGCGAGGTCGCGCCGCTCGTCGTCCTGGAGCGAGACCAGACGGTGCAACAGGTCGCGATTGTCCTGGCTCAACTGCGCGAGCGTTGCAGCCAGAGCATTGGCCTCCTCGCAGCTTTGCCGGATTTCCGGCGGTCCTTCGATCGGGATCGGCACGGTGTAATCGCCACGCCGCATTCGCGTCAGCCCTTCACCTAGATAGAGCAGCGGGCGCAGGGCCGATCCCGCAAAGGCATAGGCAATGGTGCCGGTGATCGCCATCAGCACGACGACCAAGCCGATCAGTGCGAGGAAACCGATCCATTTCTCGAACAGGTCGGCCGACTGGTCCGGCAGGAAGACGAGATCGCCGACACGCTTGCCGTCGATCGTCACGGGAGATGCCGCATCCATGTCCGGAATGGTGAGCAGATCGATGAACCATTGCGGCACGCCATGCGGCTGCTTGCGCAGGCCGTCCATCGGGGGGGATGCGGGACCTGCATCCACACCGCGGAATTGGATATCGGAGGAGGTGTCCAAAGAATGGACAAAGGCATCGAGCGTCTGCCGCGGATTGTCCGAGGCGCGCAGGGTGTTGTTGAGCGCGGCGGCGACCGCCCGGGTCGAGCGCTGCCCCGGCTCGTTCTCGTCGGCCAGTTGGCCCGCCGCGAAGGCCTGGAGCAGCACGCCGCCCATGATCAGCGCGGCGAGGAAGCTCACGCCGAGCGGAAGAAACAGTTGCGTCCGGAAGGAGAGCCGTTGCCACATTAGGTCAATTCTAACGCGTCCCGGCGGATTTCTCTCTTTCCATTTGTTCCCGCCGGTCTATGAGTCGAAAAACAAGAGAGCGCGCGATGCAAGATACCGCCAAGCCGGCGACCAGGGTTCTGATCGTCGACGACCATCCCGTAGTGCTGTCCGGTTGCCGCACCCTTTTCGCATCCGACCATTCGATCCGCATCGACGAGGCGACGGACGCCAAATCCGGGCATCGCGCCTATATCAGCAAGCGGCCCGACGTCACCGTGATCGACATCAGCCTGCCCGACGTTTCCGGCTTCGAGCTGATGCGCCGGATCCGCAAGGACGATCCTGATGCCAAGATCATCATGTTCAGCATGAACGACGATCCGGCCTTCGTGGTGCGGGCGGTCGAGCTGGGGGCGCAAGGCTATGTCTCCAAGGGCGACGATCCCAGGATATTGCTCAAGGCGGTGCGCAAGGTGGTCGCGGGCGACAATTTCATCTCGCCGCAGCTGGCGGAGGCCGTGACGTTTTCCGGCGCCGCGATCAAGGCCAATCCGGCCTCGCAGATGACGCCGCGGGAGCTCGAGATTCTCCGCCTGCTCGGCCGCGGCGACAAGATCGTCGAGGTCGCCGAGGCGCTCGGCATCTCCTACAAGACCGTCGCCAACACAACGTCTCTGCTCAAGCAGAAGTTGGGGGCCAAGAACCATTCCGACCTGATCCGGATCGCGGTGGAAATCGGCATGAACTGACGTCCGCCAGCGACCGAACCGGCTGCTCCAGGATGCAGCGGTTCGGTCGGCAGATCGGCGCCACCACCGGCCGGGCAATGCGTGACCGAGGGCGAACGCCATCCGCCGACACAATGGGCTGAAGCTGGGTTCGTTCCTGCTGCGATGAGGGATTCGGGAAGAAACGGCAAAGGAGGCCTTCTGACTTGCTTACAGACGTCGGGTGACGTTCGTGCGCATCGGGAAAAACAGGAACATTTGTCGTCGCGCGCGGTTTTGGCCCTTGACGATCTCGTGACAGGCGACGAAAGCTTGCGCCAACAGTTTTAGCGGGCGGGCGTCCCGGACAAGCCAAACCGGTCTGCACATATCAACGACAGACCTTCCAAGAGAGAGGGCTGCGGCATCGCCGCAGCCCTTTTTCGTGGGAAAGGCCCAGGCGGGAAGCGGTTTCCCGATGCCGCAAAACACTTTATGGTGGCGCAAGCCTCTGGCTGTTAACCAGGAACATCGTGAAATCAAAGGCTTAGGGATCGAGCTCAGGCTCGGCCGGCCTTTGGAGGGCAGTTTGACTCGTTATATCTCGACCCGGGGCGAGGCCCCCGAACTCGGCTTCTGCGACGTGATGCTGACCGGGCTTGCCCGCGATGGCGGCCTGTATGTACCGGTGACGTGGCCGCAGCTTTCGTCCGAGGCGATCAGCGGCTTCTTCGGCCGACCCTATTGGGAGGTTGCGGTCGAGGTGATCCGTCCCTTCGCCGGGGGCGAGATTTCGGATGCCGAACTCGGCCGCATGGCGAACGAGGCCTACGCCACCTTCCGCCATCCGGCGGTGGTGCCGCTGCGCCAGATGTCGCCGCATCAGTTCGTGCTGGAGCTGTTCCACGGTCCGACGCTCGCCTTCAAGGACGTGGCGATGCAGCTGATCTCGCGGCTGATGGACCATGTGCTGGCCAAGCACGGCCAGCGCACCACCATCGTGGTCGCGACGTCAGGCGACACCGGGGGGGCCGCTGTTGACGCATTTGCTGGCCTCGAGAATGTCGATCTCATCGTGCTGTTCCCGCACGGTCGCATCTCCGAGGTGCAGCGGCGGATGATGACGACGACGGGCGCGGCCAACGTGCATGCGCTCGCCATCGAGGGCAATTTCGACGACTGCCAGGCGCTCGTGAAGGGGATGTTCAACAACCATCGCTTCCGTGATGCGACCTCGCTGTCCGGCGTCAATTCCATCAACTGGGCGCGCATCGTTGCCCAGGTGGTCTATTACTTCACCTCCGCCGTCGCCGCCGGTGCGCCGGCGCGCGCGGTGGACTTCGTCGTGCCGACCGGCAATTTCGGCGACATCTTTGCCGGCTATGTCGCCAAGCGCATGGGGCTGCCGGTGCGGACCCTGCGCATCGCCGCCAACGTCAACGACATCCTGGCCCGCACGCTGAAGACCGGAATCTACGAGGTGCGCGAGGTGCATGCCACGGCGTCGCCGTCGATGGACATCCAGATCTCCTCGAACTTCGAGCGTCTGCTGTTCGAAGCCGGTCGGCGCGATGCGGCCGGGGTGCGCCGTCTCATGGAGTCGCTGAAGCAGTCCGGACGCTTCGTGCTCCCCGATGCGACGCTGGCTGCGATCCGCGAGGAGTTCGACGCGGGGCGCGCCGACGAGACCGAAACTGCAGCTGCGATCCGCGCCGCCTGGCGCGAGGCGGGCGAACTGGTCGATCCCCATACCGCGGTGGCGCTCGCGGTCGCCGACCGCGACACCACCGACACCACGGTGCCCAGCATCGTGCTGTCCACCGCCCATCCGGCCAAATTCCCCGACGCGGTCGAGGCGGCCTGCGGCCAGCGGCCGCAATTGCCGGCCTGGCTCGACGGTCTCATGACCAAATCCGAACACATCAAGGTGATGAAGAACGATCAGGGCGAGGTCGAGCGGTTCGTGCTGTCGGTCAGCCGCGCCGCAAAACAGGGAGTTGCCGGATGAGCGTCGAGATTTCCAAGCTTGCGTCCGGCCTCACCGTCGTCACCGACAAGATGCCTCATCTCGAGACGGCGGCGCTCGGCGTCTGGGCCGGCGTCGGCGGGCGCGACGAGAAGCCCAACGAGCACGGCATCTCGCATCTCCTGGAACACATGGCGTTCAAGGGCACCACGAAGCGCTCCTCGCGCGAGATCGTCGAGGAGATCGAGGCGGTCGGCGGCGATCTCAATGCCGGCACCTCGACCGAGACCACGTCCTATTATGCGCGGGTGCTGAAGGCCGACGTGCCGCTGGCGCTCGACGTGCTCGCCGACATCCTCGCCAATCCCGCCTTCGAGCCCGACGAGCTGGAGCGCGAGAAGAACGTCATCGTGCAGGAGATCGGGGCTGCGCAGGACACGCCCGACGACGTCGTGTTCGAGCATCTCAACGAGCTCTGCTATCCCGACCAGCCGATGGGCCGCTCGCTGCTCGGCACCGCCAAGACGCTGCGCGCCTTCAACCGCGACATGCTGCGCGGCTATCTGTCGACCCATTATCGCGGGCCCGACATGGTGGTGGCCGCCGCCGGCGCGGTCGATCACAGCCAAGTGGTCGCCGAGGCCGAGAAGCGCTTTGCGAGTTTTGAGGGCACGCCGGGCCCGAAGCCGCAGGCCGCCATGTTCGGCAAGGGCGGCGCCAAGGTCGTGCATCGCGAGCTCGAGCAGGCACATCTGACGCTGGCGCTGGAAGGCGTGCCGCAGAACGATTTGTCGCTGTTCTCGCTCCAGGTCTTCACCAACATCCTCGGCGGCGGAATGTCGTCGCGGCTGTTCCAGGAGGTGCGGGAGAAGCGCGGCCTCTGCTACTCGATCTACAGCTTCCACGCGCCCTACACCGACACCGGCTTTTTCGGCCTCTACACCGGCACCGATCCGGCCGACGCGCCGGAGATGATGGAGGTCGTGGTCGACATCATGAATGATTCGGTGGAGACCCTGACCGAGGGCGAGATTGCACGGGCCAAGGCGCAGATGAAGGCGGGCCTCCTGATGGCGCTGGAAAGCTGCTCCTCCCGTGCCGAGCAGCTTGCCCGCCATGTGCTGGCCTATGGCCGGCCGCAGACGGTGGAGGAGCTGGTGGCCCGGATCGACGCCGTCAGCGTCGAATCGACCCGGGACGCGGCGCGTGCACTGCTTTCGCGCAGCCGCCCTGCGGTTGTCGCATTAGGCAGTGGCAGGGGTCTGGACACGGCGGTGTCTTTTGCGGAAGGATTGACCCGGGCACGTGCCAAGGCGCGGCTGCATTAGGAGCCGCGCGCGGGCTGACCCGCCCCGGGAAGCATCACCATGGCCCTCTTTCGCCTGCCATCCAGTGGACCCGCCGCCCTCGCGCCGCGCGGCAACGGGCTCGTGTTGCGCGCACCGCAGATGTCGGACTTCCTGCAATGGGCACATTTGCGCGAGTCCAGCCGCGACTACCTCACGCCCTGGGAGCCGATCTGGCCGTCGGACGATCTGACGCGCTCCGGCTTTCGCCGCCGGCTGCGCCGCTATTCCGAGGATATCGCCGCGGACCGCTCCTACCCCTTCTTGATCTTCCGTGAGCTCGACGGTGCCATGGTCGGCGGCATCACGCTCGCCAATGTCCGGCGCGGCATCGTCCAGGCCGGCACCATCGGCTATTGGGTCGGCCAGCCCCATGCTCATCGCGGCTACATGACCGCCGCGCTGCGGGTGCTGCTGCCGACGTTGTTCGGCGAGCTCAACCTGCACCGGGTCGAGGCCGCCTGCATCCCGACCAATGCGCCGTCGATCCGGGTGCTCGAGAAGTGCGGCTTCTCCCGCGAGGGCCTGGCGCGCCGCTATCTCTGCATCAACGGGGTCTGGCAGGACCATCTGCTGTTCGGCCTGCTGCACGAGGATTTCCGCGGCTGAGCCGATCGGTTCATACGGCCAAAGTCTCTGGCGTCGTGCCTTTTTTGCTGCCTTGGGTTCGCCGATTTTGGCGATATAACGCGGCGGGGAAGGCGGGCGATCGGCCGGATTGTTGTGATGGAGTATGGGCGTTGATGGTGCACGAGCTTCGGTCATCGCGGAATGCGATGCGGCGGGGGGCAGCGGTCGCGCTGGCGTTGTCGGTTGCGTTCGCATCCGTCTCGCCGGTGGCGGCCCAGTCGTTGAGCGACCGCTTCAAGAGCCTGTTCGGTGGCAAGTCCGACGAGCCGGCCCAGCCCAAGCCGGCGCCCGCGCCAGGCCAGCCTGCGGCCGACGACGATGTCGATTGTCCGCAGGTCACGGTGCGCGCCGGAGCCTCGACCTATGCGGTCGGAGCCACCGGCAAGCCGGCCGTCGGCAACGAGGTTCGCTTCCAGGCCACCATCACCAAGATGGCGCGTGAATGTATCCGCAATGGCGGCGACATCACGGCCCGGATCGGCGTTCAGGGCCGCGTCATCGCCGGTCCCGCCGGCGCGCCTGCGACGGTCGAAGTGCCCTTGCGCGTCG
This sequence comes from Bradyrhizobium sp. GW821-FHT12B03, assembly GCF_058807535.1. Taxonomy (NCBI): domain Bacteria; kingdom Pseudomonadati; phylum Pseudomonadota; class Alphaproteobacteria; order Hyphomicrobiales; family Nitrobacteraceae; genus Bradyrhizobium; species Bradyrhizobium sp. GW821-FHT12B03. Next base: position 134,800 of record NZ_JBXAQU010000004.1, on the reverse strand, counting down.
CCGTGGTGCAGGGCGGCGTCGGCGAAAAGGTGATCGCCTCGAAGGCCTACCGGACCACGGTCGGGATGTCGGAAGGTGGCAGCGTGCCCTTCACCTTCGTCGCCGAGGATCTGTCCTATCCGGTGCCTTCGGCCGCGACCGCCGATTCCTACATCTTCTATGTCGGCTTCGACCCGCAGGCGCTGTCGCCCGAGCCGAAGGCAAAGGGGAAGAAGAAGTAGGGTCTCGATCTCAGCTGGCGCCGCAATTTCAGCTGTCATTGCCCGCGAAGACGGGCAATCCAGTACGCCGCAGCTTCTCCGTATGCGATTGGCGTCTCTGGAATACTGGATCGCCCGCCTTCGCGGGCGATGACATCCATCGAAACAAAAAAGCCGGCGCTCATCGCGCCGGCTTTTTGATTGAATGAGGCCAAACCCCTCAGTTCAGCTTCTGCCGAACCTCGCTGATGCTCTTGGCGAGCAGGTCGTCGGCGACCGGGCCCTTGACCGACTGCGACAGGATCGTGGAAGCGGCCTGGACGGCGGCTTCCGCGGCTGCGGCGCGGACATCGGCCAGCGCCTGAGCTTCGGCAAGCGCGATCTTGCTCTCCGCGGTCTTGGTGCGGCGGGCGACGAAGTCTTCCACCTTTGCCTTGGCGTCGGTCGCGATGCGCTCGGCCTCGCCCCTGGCGTTGGCGATGATGTCGGCGGCCTCGCGCTCGGCCGAGGCGGTGCGCGCCTTGTAGTCGGCGAGCACCTTGGCGGCTTCCTGCTTGAGGCGCGTCGCGTCGTCGAGCTCGGCCTTGATGCGGTCGGCGCGATGGTCGAGTGCCGTCATCGCCTTCTTGAAGACCCCGAGATAGCCGAACACGACCATCAGGATCACGAAGGCGATGGCGACCCAGGTTTCAGGATCGAAGAACATATCCACTAACCCTTCAAGGACGCATCAACGGCGGCGTTGACCGACGCCGCATCCGGAACGACGCCGGTGAGCTGCTGCACGATCTGGCCTGCCGCATCGGCCGCGATGCCGCGGACGTTGCTCATGGCGGTCGCACGCGTCGAGGCGATGGTCTTTTCCGCCTCGGCGAGCTTGGCTGCCAGTTGCTCTTCCAGCGCCTTGCGCTCGGCTTCAGCCTGCGCATTCGCCTTGTCGCGGGATTCGTTGCCGATCGCCTGTGCCCGCGCGCGCGCCGAAGCGAGCTCGGTTTCATAGGCCTTCAGCGCCGCCTCGGACTGGTCCTTCAGCTTCTGCGCTTCGGCGAGATCGCCTTCGATCTTGTTCTGACGGGCCTCGATCGCACCGCCGACGCGCGGCAAAGCGAGCTTGGACACGATCACGTAAAGCGCGACGAAGAAAATCGCGAGCCACACCAGCTGTGAAGCATAGGTGCTGCTCTCGAACGGCGGAAAGCCGCCACCGTGACCGCCTTCGGCCCCGGTGTGGGCGCCCGCCGCCGGACTTTTCGCCCCGCCATGACTTTCAGCCATGGATTACTCCTGTTGCCGTCATGCGCGCCGCTTCGGTCGAAGCGGCGCGAAACATCGTCCTCAGAGCGGAACGAACAGCAGCAGCAGCGCGATCAGCAGCGAGAAAATGCCGAGCGCTTCGGTCACGGCGAAGCCGAAGATCAGGTTGCCGAACTGGCCCTGAGCGGCCGAGGGGTTGCGAACGGCTGCGGCGAGGTAGTTGCCGAAGATCACGCCCACGCCGACGCCCGCGCCGCCCATGCCGATGCACGCGATGCCCGCGCCGATAAGTTTTGCTGCTGCCGGATCCATTTTAGACTCCTTGGAAGAAAGATTGGGTTTTGGGTGGAAATTCCCCGGACCGCTCAGTGTCCCGGATGAATGGCGTCGTTGAGGTAGATGCAGGTCAGGATCGCGAACACGTAGGCCTGGAGGAACGCGACCAGAATCTCGAGAGCGTACAGCGCGACCGTGAGCGCCAGCGGCAGCACGCCGCCGACCCAGCCCAGCGCGCCGAGCGAGAAGCCGAGCATGGCGACGAAGCCCGCGAACACCTTCAGCGCGATGTGGCCGGCCAGCATGTTGGCGAACAGACGGACGCTGTGGGAGACCGGCCGCAGGAAGAACGACAGGATCTCGATGAACATCACCAGCGGCAGGATGTAGCCGGGGACACCGTGGGGCACGAAGATCGAGAAGAATTTCAGGCCGTTCTTGGCAACGCCGTAGATCAGGACCGTGAAGAAAACCAGCAGCGCGAGCGCCGCGGTGACGATCAGATGGCTCGACACCGTGAAGGTGTAGGGGATGATGCCGATCAGGTTCGAGACGCAGATGAACATGAACAGCGAGAAGATCAGCGGGAAGAACTTCATGCCTTCCGCGCCGGCCGTCGAACGGATGGTGCTGGCTACGAATTCATAGGAGATCTCGGCGACCGACTGGAGGCGCCCGGGAACCAGCTGCGTGCCGCTGGCGAGCATCAGAAGCGAGATGACCGCCACTGCCACCAGCATGTAGAGCGACGAATTGGTGAAGGCGATCGTTTGATTGCCGATATGGCCCAGGGTGAAGAGAGGCTCGATGTTGAACTGGTGGATCGGATCGATTTTCATCAGCGCGGCATCTCTTGTCTGCCGGGCGATGCCGGCGGGTCTCGGTCTGCCGGCCGGGCCGGCCCGTACCGGCGAGGCCGGTACGATCATTCCTCTCCTGTGCGGATCGCTTAAGAACCACCGCGCCTGTTCTGACCCGCGCCCGCCGTTCTCACCACGTTCACCACGCCGGCGACGAAGCCCAGCAGCAGGAACACGATAAATCCGAAAGGCGACGTCGACAGCAAGCGGTCGAACCCCCAACCAATCCCCGCTCCGACAGCGACACCGGCGATCAACTCGGAGGATAACCGGAAACCCAGCGCCATCGCCGAAGCTCTGGCCGCTCTGTCTTCACCGTCACCTGCGGGTTGCTCGGTCTTGACGCGGCGGTCGCGAAACTCGGACAACCGTTGATCAAGACTTCCGAGCCGTTCGGAAAGCGCAGCTTCCTCGGACGATCTATCGCGATCTCCATTCTCGCCGTGTCCCGTGCCCTGTGTCATGCAACGAAGACCCGAAACGACGCGGCTGAATGGAAATTACGCCCGCCACCCTCAAAAGCCGCGCGGACCATACTGATGGCCCATAATCAAGTCAAGCCAAGTCACGATTGCGTCGCTTTCCGTTATGTATCTGATTTATTTGATGATATTGGCGCACACCGCAGCGCTGCACACAGCGTGACGCCGCACCGCAGCAGCTCTCCTTGGGATCGGTGGATACAGCCGCCATTTCGCCGCGCTGCCGGGATCAAACCGGCCGCCGGGATCGTTGATTTCGGACGCGTGTTTTTGGCGGCGGATGGCGCTGCCCGGGTGTAGAATTGCAAATGTGCCACCTGCGGGTCGTGGCGGAGAGTGTGCGATGAGACCAGCGACGTCGTCCACAGCATCATGGTTTGCGGCAGCGGCGCTGGCCGCGGTGATGGCCATCAGCGGCGGTCTCGTTGCCGCGCAATCCGCGCCCGACGGCGAAAATGGCCGCTACAGCATGACGCCGATCCCCGAAGGCGTGCTGCGGCTCGACACCCGCACCGGCACGGTGTCGACCTGCACCAAGAACGGCGCCGGCTGGGCCTGCTACGCGGTGCCCGACGAACGTACCGCGCTCGACGCCGAGATCGGCAGGCTCCAGGCCGAAGTCGAGAAGCTGAAGGGACAGCTCGCGGCGGGACCGACCGTCTCGGGCAAGATCGACGAGGCGCTGCCGAAATCCGACCCGCTCAAGAAGGAGCCGAAGGTCGCCGAGGGCGACCGCAAGATCGAGATCCCGCTGCCGAGCGACCAGGACGTCGATCGCGTGATGTCGTTCCTGGAAAAGGCCTGGCGCCGGCTGATCGACATGGCCAACCGCGTTCAGAAGGACGTGTCGGGAAGGATTTGAGGGGCCCTCGGTGTCGTTCTGGCGAAGGCCGGGACCCATACGCCGCGGCCCCTTTGTTCTTTCCGGTGCGAGTGGCCGCAGCTTTCGCCGCCACAAGCATTTGGGGTAATGGGTCCCGGCTTTCGCCAGGACGACGAGCGAGACATCTTTTCATGACATCAGCCAGATCTGTCACGCGCTCAGCACCATCGACCGTGCAGGCCGCCACCGTCACATCGTCACTGTTCACCGTGCAGACGCCGGGGCGCGGCTTCACCGATCTCACCTCTGAAGTCGCGAAATTCATCAATGAGGCCCGCGCGCGCGAGGGCGCGTTGACGCTGTTCATCCGTCATACCTCGGCTTCCCTGACGATCCAGGAAAACGCCGATCCCTCCGTGCTGGTCGATCTCACCACTGCGCTATCCAGGCTCGCGCCGGAGAACGCCGGATGGACGCACGACACCGAGGGGCCGGACGACATGCCGGCGCATGTCAAGACGATGCTGACGCAGACGTCGCTGCACGTGCCGGTGCTCGGCGGCAAGCTCGCGCTCGGCACCTGGCAGGCGATCTATCTGATCGAGCATCGCGCCCGCCCGCACCGGCGCGAGGTGGTGCTGCAATTCATCGGCAGTCATCAATAGGGCAAAACAAAACCGGCCGCGGAGACCGCGGCCGGTTGGTGTTGGTCGAGATCGCTGCTCGCGATCAAGTCGTCTTGATATCGACGTCCTTGGTCTCGGGCAGGAAGAAGAGCCCGATCACGACCGTGATGGACGCGAAGATGACCGGATACCAGAGACCCGCGTAGATATCGCCGGTCGAAGCCACGATGGCGAAAGCGGTCGCCGGCAAGAGGCCGCCGAACCAGCCGTTGCCGATGTGGTACGGCAGCGACATCGAGGTGTAGCGGATGCGGGTCGGGAACAATTCGACCAGCATCGCCGCGATCGGGCCGTACACCATGGTGACGAACACCACCAGGATGAACAGCAGCCCGATGGTCGCGGCCACCTGCGGACGGAAGATGTCGAACGGATGGGCCATCTTCACGATGCTCGCATCACCGGCCTTGGGATAACCAGCCGCCTGCACGGCGGCGAGGACCGCCGGGTTGCCGTCCTTGGCGTTGGCGTAGGCAACATCCTTGCCGTTGACCATCACCTTCACGCCGGATCCGGCCGCGCCCGATGTCGTCGAGTACTTGACCGACGACTGGGCGAGGAAGGCACGGGCGGTGTCGCAAGGCGCGGTGAAGACGCGGGTGCCGACCGGGTTGAACAGGTCGCCGCAACCCGCGGGATCCGCCACAACCTCGACCTTGGTCTGCTCGATGGCCTTTTCCAGCGCCGGGTTGGCGTTGGTGGTGATCATCTTGAAGATCGGGAAGAAGGTCAGCGCGGCGATCAGGCAGCCGCCGAGGATGATCGGCTTGCGGCCGATCCTGTCGGAGAGCATGCCGAACACGATGAAGAAGCCGGTGCCGAGCAGCAGCGACCAGGCGATCAGGAGGTTGGCGGTGTAGCCGTCGACCTTCAGGATCGATTGCAGGAAGAACAGCGCGTAGAACTGGCCGGTGTACCAGACGACGCCCTGGCCCATCACGCCGCCGAGCAGCGCGAGCAGCACGAGCTTGCCGTTCTGCCAGTTGCCGAAGGCTTCCGTCAGCGGGGCCTTGGAGCTCTTCCCCTCGTCCTTCATCTTCTGGAAGATCGGCGATTCGTTGAGGCGGAGCCGGATCCAGACCGAGACGCCGAGCAGCAGCACCGAGACCAGGAACGGGATACGCCAGCCCCAGGCGGCGAAGTCGGTTTCGCCGAGGGCGGAGCGTGTGAACAGGATCACCAGCAGCGACAGGAACAGGCCGAGCGTGGCGGTCGTCTGAATGAAGGAGGTGTAGTAGCCGCGCTTGCCGTTAGGGGCATGCTCGGCGACATAGGTCGCTGCGCCGCCATATTCACCGCCGAGCGCGAGACCCTGGGCGAGGCGCAGCGCGATCAGGATGATCGGGGCCGCGATGCCGATCGTCGCCGCGTTCGGAAGCAGGCCGACGATGAAGGTCGACAGACCCATGATCAGGATGGTGACGAGGAAGGTGTACTTGCGGCCGACGATATCGCCGACGCGGCCGAACACGATCGCACCGAAGGGGCGCACCAGGAAGCCCGCGGCGAACGCCAGCAGCGCGAAGATATCGCGGGTTGCCGGGGGATAGGCCGAGAAGAACTGCGCGCCGATGATGCCGGCCAGCGAGCCGTAGAGATAAAAATCGTACCACTCGAAGACGGTACCGAGCGAGGAGGCGAGAATGACGAACCGTTCGTCCTTCGTCATACCTCCCGCGCCAGCTTGAGACACAGCCATTGTCGACATGTTGAGTCGCTCCCCGAAAAATGCGTTTCCTCGCGCCCCAGGTGGCCGGATCTGCCGATCGACCTGGGTCTTGCCAACAAAGTAACATCGGCGTGAAACCCACCCCAATACGACTTTCGGCCTTGCGCACTGACGCGCACCTGACGCCCGGGCCCTCTATCCGGCAACATAGTGCCTGCCTGCGGATTAACCCCTTTGCAGCAAAGGGATAATGTCCACTTGCATGCCACGGCCGGTCAGGGAAGAATTGATCAGCCGCGGCATCGACTCGCCGGCCCGGCGCGAACGACAGCAAGAGAACGATGAACGCTCCCTCGACCCATCTCGTCATTGCCGATGATCATCCTCTGTTCCGCGATGCGCTGCGGCAGGCGGTGGCGAGCGTCCTGACCTCGGCCAGGATCGACGAGGCCGGTTCGTTCGAGGATCTGACCAAACTGCTGGAACAGACCTCCGACGTCGACCTGATCCTGCTCGACCTCTCGATGCCCGGGATCTCAGGCTTTTCCGGTCTGATCTATTTGCGCGCGCAATATCCGGCGGTCCCGGTGGTGATCGTCTCGGCCTCCGACGACAGCGCCACGATCCGCCGCTCGCTCGACTTCGGCGCCTCCGGTTTCATCCCGAAGCGTTTCGGCGTCGAGACGCTGCGCGACGCCATCCTCAAGGTGATGGACGGCGACGTCTGGGTTCCCGCCGACACCGACCTGTCGGCCGCCGCCGACCCCGACATGACGCGCCTGCGCGACCGCCTGGTGACGCTGACGCCGCAGCAGGTCCGGGTGCTGATGATGCTGTCGGAGGGACTGCTCAACAAGCAGATCGCCTATGAGCTCGGCGTCTCCGAGGCCACCATCAAGGCGCATGTCTCGGCGATCCTGCAAAAGCTCGGCGTCGAAAGCCGGACGCAGGCGGTGATTGCTGCGGCGAAGATCGCCGGCGGCCAGTGGAGGCAGGGCACGCCGACGGGGTAGGGCGTGAAGCCATCTGACAGGCGGGTGCACGAACCGCCCAAGTGACACCATCTGCCATCTATTCTGACCATTCGTCCGGATACGGCTCGCAATCTATCGCAAAGTCTGTGGTGTAAGCGCCCCAGCCCTGGGAGCGATAGTAAATGGTCATAGCCTCAAAGTGACTTCCGGCCTCAAACGTATGAACCAGTCGCGCCGGTTGATCCAACAGCTCGCGACAAGCAGCGCCGCGTGGCCCCGCCAAGCACAAGCTCGGCAATCCGTTGGCGTCCGCCCAAACTTCATGAATCAACGTTGCCACAGGGGCACGACCTGTTCGATTTGCGGCTTATTTCATACCATGGCGATGTCGCCCCGTAGCCCCAAGCTCTTGCGTCGCACCTCCGGCAAAACAGCAAAAGCTGGGTCAATCAGGCTGCGCTAAAATATTCTACTTTACCGAAATTCGGTTTCGGCGTATGTGTTGCGCATCCTGATCCCGTGACAAGGGGCGGTCGTACGTCGTCACGAACCGCGGATCGGGTTGCGGTGGACGCAAGCAGCGCCGTCGCGGATGCGAGGGCAGGGCGGGGCAGTGGATTGAGCCGAGCCCCGTGAGCCTCTTCGCAAGCCGCGTTGCACGAACGGCGCTCGATGTCCGGCGAAGCCCCCCTGGGGGCGCAGCCGGGCCGTCTGCGTACGGCAAAACCGTGTGGTCCCGGCCGTCGTTGCTACGGTCAAGCCTCGCGAATGCGGCACTGGCGCCAACCGGCGCCGTGCTGGTGACTTTCGCGGTGGCGAGGGAGGCCAGAGGGAACCCGGCTCCCGGGAGAGCGCGGCATACGCCGTCCGACCATCGCGCAGGGAAGGCCGTGTGTTCGGCTACACCTGTATGCTGCTGTGCGGTTCTTCCTGCGTGTGCATTTCGCGCAGCGGACCGCGGGTGCCAGCCGGCACCCGGCCTTCCCTGCGCCCTTTGTTCAAGAGGGCGTGACGCGAAGAGCAAAACTCGGGCGAATTGCGCCGCGAGAAGGCGAGCGCATGTCTGGGAGTTGAAATGCTGACTGGGAGATGACGATGTCACCTCATGCTCCGTCATTGCGAGCGCAGCGAAGCAATCCAGAATCTTTCCGCGGAGGGACGCTGGACTGCTTCGCTGCGCTCGCAATGACGATCGTGGAAGCACCGTGCGCCAGCTCTCGTCTGCCGGACATTGCGCAATTTCTCTTCGACGATGCGCGCCTATTCCGCCGCCACCATCTGCTGGGTGCGCCACTGTCCGAGCAGGGCGCGGAGCGAGGCCGGCTTCACCGGCTTGTTCAGCACCGCGATCTTCTCGTCGCGCGCCGCCAGCTGCACCGCGGGGCTGCGGTCGGCGGTGATCAGGATCGCGGGGATGGCGTCGCCGAAGCGGCGGCGGATGTCGCGGATGGCGGCGATGCCGTTGCCTCGGTCGAGGTGATAGTCGACGAGCAGCCCGGTGACGCGCTTGCCGGCGGCTTCGATCGCGGCGATCGCGCCTTCGGGATCGGTGACCGCGATCACCTCGGCGTCCCAGGCCTTCAAGAGCGTGCGCATGCCGTCGAGGATCGCCGCATCGTTCTCGATGCAGACGATCAGCGCGCCGGAGATCGGCGTGCGCGCCAGCGGCGTCGCGCTGGTCACGGCCGCGGTGAGCGTGATCGCCTTCGCCGTCGGCACCGTCACCGAGAAGACCGAGCCGCCGCTCACATTGGCGTCGATGGCGATGCCGTGGTTGAGCACGCGCGCCAGCCGTTCGACGATCGAGAGGCCAAGGCCGAGGCCGCGCGCAATCCGCGCGCCCTGCTCGAGGCGGTGGAATTCCTTGAAGATCTCGCCGCGCTTGACCGTGGGGATGCCGACGCCGGTGTCGTAGACGCAGATCTTGAGCGAGGCGCCGCGGCGGCGGCAGCCGACCAGCACGCGGCCGCGCGGAGTGTATTTGATCGCGTTGGAGATCAGGTTCTGGAGCAGGCGCCGCAGCAGGAGGCGGTCCGACTCCACCGGCAGCGAGCAGGGCACGAAGGTGAGATCGAGTCCCTTGGCGCGCGCAATCGGCGCGAACTCGATTTCCAGCGAGCGCATCAGATCGGCCATCTTGAAGCTCGAGATCGAGGTCGCCATTGCGCCGGCGTCCAGCCTGGAGATGTCGAGCAGCGCGCCGAGGATCTCCTCGATGGCCTGGAGCGATTCGTCGATGTTCTCGACCAGTCGCGTCTCTTCGCCACTGTGCTGGCGTTCGACCAGGCTCGTGACGTAGAGCCGCGCCGCGTTCAGCGGCTGGAGGATGTCGTGGCTGGCGGCGGCGAGGAACCGCGTCTTGGAGATGCTGGCGTCTTCCGCGGCGCTCTTGGCCAGCGCCAGCTCGGAGTTCAGCCGCGTCAGTTCCTCGGTGCGGTCGCGCACGCGCTTTTCCAGCGTGGCATTGGCGCGTTCCAGCGCTTCGGCCGCCTCGAAGGTGGGCGTGACGTCGGTGAAGGTGATGACGAAGCCGCTGCCTGGCATGCGGTTGGTGAGCACCTCGATCACCATGTGGCGTTCCGGCAGGCGCTCGAGATAGGGCTCGCTGTCGGTGGTATAGGCGGCGAGCCGCCGCGCCAGCATGGCCTCGCGCTCGACCGGATCGGCCGGATTGCTCACGTCCATGAATTCCAGGATTTCGCGCAGCGGCGTGCCGAACTGGATGAAATGCGGGGGAACGTTGAGGAGGTCGCCGAACTGCCGGTTGGAGCAGATCAGTTGCAAATCGTCGTCGAACACCGCGATGCCCTGGCGCACATGGTTGAGCGCGGTCTGGAGGACCTCGCGGTTGAAATGCAGCGCCGCATGGGAATCGTCGAGCAGTTTCAGCGCGGCTTTCGCGGAGACCGTGCGCTTGCGCAGCAGCAGCGACATCACGAGGCGCGAGGACGCAGCACCGATCGACGAGGCAATCAGGTGCTCGGCGTGCTGCAACAGCTCGAAATCGGCGGGCGCGGCCGGCTCCAGCCGCACATTGCGCCGCGCCGAGAAGGCCTCGAACGAATGCCGGGCGCGGTCGGGCCCGAGATATTGCGCCACCGTGGTCTGGATGTCCTGCACCGTGACGGTGGTGCGCCAGCGGCGGAAGCTCGGGGCGATCGGCGCGAGCGTGTTCGGTACGAACAGATCGGCCTGCACCAGCTCGATCGAAGAGGGGCGGCGCGCCAGCGACAGCAGCACATAGGTGAGGATGTTGAGCGACAGCGACCAGATGACGCCATGCATCAGCGGCGGCAAATCGGCGCCGAACAGCGCCTGCGGCCGCAGCGCCTCGATCCCGAACGGGCCGTGTTGGAGCAGCAGGATGCCCGCGGTCGAGGAATCCATGAAGCTCGGTATGAACAGCGTGTAGAGCCAGACCGCGAAGCCGACCAGCATGCCGCCGATCGCGCCGCGCGCGGTCGCCCGACGCCACAGCAGCCCGCCGAAGAAGCTCGGCGCGAGCTGGGCGATGGCGGCAAAGGAGAGCAGGCCGATCGCCGCGAGCTGGGTGTTGCCGAGCGCGCGGTAGTAGAAATAGGCCATCACCATGATGGCGAAGATCGCGAGCCGCCGCGAGCGCAGCAGGAAGTCGCTGAAATCGGCGCCGCCGGCGCGTCCCTCCGGCCGCCGTTGCAGCACCAGCGGCACCACGAGGTCGTTGGAGACCATGATGGAGAGCGCGACGCATTCGACGATCACCATCGCGGTCGCCGCCGACAGGCCGCCGACGAAGATGGCGACGCTGAGCAGATCGGCGCCGCCCTCCATCGGCAACGCCAGCACGTACATGTCGGGGTCGGCCGCGCCGAACGGGAAGCTGACGAGGCCGGCGAGCGCGATCGGGATCACGAACAGGTTGATGGCGACGAGATAGAGCGGAAACAGCCATCGGGCGCGGCCGACCTCGGCATCGCTGGAGTTCTCCACCACGCTGACGTGGAACTGGCGCGGCAGCAGCATGATCGCGCACAGCGACAGCAGCGTCATGGTGAGGAAATTGCCGATCGACGGCGAATAATTGATGGCGCGCACCGCCTCCGGCGTCTTCATGGCGCGCTCGATCAATTCATGCGGCGAGAACATCCAGAAGGTGACGAAGATGCCGGCGGCGAGGAAGGCGACCAGCTTGATGATGGATTCGGTCGCGACCGCCAGCATCAGGCCGTGCTGGTGCTCGGTGGCATCGGTCTGCCGTGTGCCGAACAGCACGGCGAAGGCCGCCATCGCCAGCGTCACCATCAGCGCCATGTCGCCGAGGATGGGGATGTGGGAGAACGCCTGGTCCTCGCTCAGGATCGTTTCGAGCGAGGAGGCGACCGCCTTGAGCTGCAGCGCGATGTAGGGCACCGAGCCGATGATCGCGATCAGCGCCACGGTCGCCGCCACCGCCTGGCTCTTGCCGTAGCGCGCGCCGATGAAGTCGGCGATCGAGGTGATGTTGTGGGCCTTGGCGAGCTGGATCACGCGGCGCAGCACGCCGGCGCCGAGCCCGATCATCAGGATCGGGCCGACATAGATCGCGAGGAAGTCGGTGGAGGTGCGGGTGGCGAAGCCGACCGAGCCGAAGAAGGTCCAGGAGGTGCAGTAGATCGCCAGCGACAGCGGATAGATCAGCCCGGAGGCGCGGCCGGGGCCGGCCGGCGAGCGGCGGTCACCATGGCTCGCCACCAGGAACAGGAAGCCGATATAGCCAAAGGCGGCGGCAATCACGCCCCAGTCGTGCAGCATGGGTCGGGGGCTCTCCCTTGGGCGCGAACGCGCCCGCGTTCATTTTCCCTGCAAATCTAGCGCGTTGGGCAGGTGGTGGCGACAGCGAAATGCCGTACGGCGGTCGGGAACTGGGGTTGTCGTTAAGCGGTGGGGCGGGCGTTCTTACCCTCCCCTGGAGGGGGAGGGTCGATCGCGCGCAGCGCGAGCGGGGTGGGGTGATCTCTCGACATGGGCAGTGTTGCATGCGGAGAGACCGTCACCCCACCCCGCTACGCATTCCGCTCCGCTACATGCGTAGCGACCCTCCCCCTCCAGGGGAGGGTAAGAGGGGAGGTCTACTCCGCCGCCAGTGACTTCTCGCTGAGCGGCAGGCCGAGGCGGTCCCACACTTGCAGCAGGGCCTCGGCGAGCTGATCGATCAGGCCGTCGTCGTGATAGGGCGAGGGCGTGATGCGCAGGCGCTCGGTGCCCTTGGCGACGGTCGGATAGTTGATCGGCTGGATGTAGATGCCGTGCTCTTCCAGCAGCAGGTCGGAGGCCTGCTTGCACTTCTCGGCATCGCCGATGAACAGCGGCACGATGTGGGTGTCGCTCGACATCACCGGCAGACCGGCGGCATTGAGGATCGCCTTGACGCGGGCGGCGCGGTCCTGGTGGCGCTCGCGCTCCCAGTTCGAGGTCTTCAGATGCTTGATCGCGGCGGTTGCGGCCGAGCAGATCGCCGGCGGCAGCGCGGTTGTGAAGATGAAGCCCGGCGCATAGGAGCGCACGGCGTCGATGATCTGGCCGTTGGCGGCGATGTAGCCGCCGAGGCAGCCGAACGCCTTGGCGAGCGTGCCTTCCAGGATGTCGATGCGATGCATGACGCCGTCGCGCTCGGCAATGCCGCCGCCGCGCGGGCCGTACATGCCGACGGCGTGGACCTCGTCGACATAGGTCATCGCATTATATTTCTCGGCGAGATCGCAGATCTTGGCGAGCGGAGCGACGTCGCCGTCCATGGAGTAGAGGCTCTCGCAGGCGATCAGCTTCGGCCGGTTCGGGCCCGCCTCTTTCAGCAGCTGTTCGAGATGGGCGACATCGTTGTGGCGGAACACGACCCGCTCGCAGCCGGACTGACGGATGCCCTCGATCATCGAATTGTGGTTGAGCTCGTCCGACAGGATCAGGCAGTTCGGAATGAGCTTTGCGATCGTCGCGATACCGGTCTGGTTCGAGACATAGCCCGAGGTGAACAGCAGCGCGGCTTCCTTGCCATGGAGGTCGGCGAGTTCGGCCTCGAGCTGCACCAGCGGATGATGGGTGCCGGCGATGTTGCGGGTACCGCCTGCGCCGGTGCCGACGCGCGTTGCGGTCTCGACCATGGCGCCGACCACCTTCGGATGCTGGCCCATGCCGAGATAGTCGTTGGAGCACCAGATCACGACGTCGCGCTTGCCCTTGGGCGAGTGCCAGATCGCATGCGGGAACCGGCCCGCCATGCGTTCCAGATCGGCGAACACGCGGTAGCGCCGTTCGGTGTGGAGGCGATCAAGGGCGGAATTGAAGAACTGGCTGTAATCCATCGGCAAACCTGCAACGGAACCTGATCAAAGGGCCGCATCTTCTTAGAGCTTTTCCAGCTCTAATGTCTATGCGCTATCCCACATTTGGCCCTGTGGGGCATTTGGGCAAAATGCCCTATCCGGCGCTTTGCCGTTTGATTCCGATCAAGTTCACGCGACATATAATGCTGCCCTGCACCATCGGTGAGATGTGCACCTGGCCGGCCGAGGCCTTCCCCTGCGGCCCGGCGCGCGCTTTCCTGACCGCGGCCAAACAACCTGGTTTTCGAAAGGACCCCCATGAAGCGCGTGATGATCCTCAACGGTCCCAACCTCAACATGCTCGGCATCCGTGAGCCGCACATCTACGGCACCACGACTCTCGCAGAGGTCAACGCGAGCTGCGAGGAAGTTGCTGCGAAGCTCGGGCTCAAGCTCGCCTTCCACCAGTCCAACCACGAGGGCGTGCTGGTCGATCTGATCCAGTCGGCGCGGCAGGATGCCGACGCCATCATCATCAACCCGGCCGGCCTGTCCTTCACTTCGGTCTCGATCATGGACGCGATCAAGACGTTCGAAGGCCCGGTGCTGGAGGTCCACATCTCCAACATCCACGCCCGCGACGAATACCACCGCCACTCCAAGATCTCGTTCGTGGCGACTGGCATCATCTGCGGGCTGGGGCCGTTCGGCTACATCGCGGCCCTGCACGCGATCGCGAACATGAAGTGAGCTGCCTCCACGAACTCGTCATGCCCGGGACAAGCCCGGCCATGACGTCGTGGCTCACGTCGTCCGGAACTGCAGCACGCCGTCCTTGGTCTCCGCCGTCAGCCGGCCCTCGACGATCATGTAGTTGACGTGGGCGACGAGCTCGCCGGCGGCGAAGCCCATCTGGTGCTCGTCCAGCACGTGCTTGTTGAACACGACAGGCACCAAGGCGCGCGAGGTCTGCGGCACCTCGCGGCAGGCTTCCGCGATCAGGCGGCAGCGCTCCTCGTGATGGTCGGCGAGCTGCTTGATGCGGGTCTTGAGCCCGTAGAACGGCACGCCGTGGCCGGGCAGCACCAGCACGTCATAGGGTAGCGTCGTGGTGAGGCTGGCGAGCGAGGCGAGATATTCGCCGAGCGAGTTCTGGTCGGGCTCGACCGCCCACACGCTGACATTGGGCGAGATCTTGCTCAGCACCTGGTCGGCGGAGAGGAACAGCTTGTCGTCGGCGCAATACAGCATCACCTGGTCGAGCGCGTGGCCGCCGCCGGTGATCACCTTGAAGCGGCGTGTGCCGATCACGACGTCGTCGCCATGCGAGATGCGGCGGTAGGACGGCGGCAGCACCGAGACGCGCTTGAGATAGTCCTGGCCGCGGCCGAGCAGCTTTTCGGTGAGCGACTCGTCCATGCCGTGGCGGCGGAAGAACAGCCGCTGCGCTTCCTGCCGCTCCTCGGTGCCGCGGTTCTGGTGGTAGACCGATTGCAGATATTCGACCTGCGACATCACCAGCGGACAGTTGAACCGTTCGACGATCCATCCGGCGAGGCCGACATGGTCGGGATGCGAATGCGTGACGATCAGGCGCGTGATGTCGACGCCCTTCAGCGGGCCGTCGAACAGTTTCGTCCAGGCTTCGATCGTCTCCTCGTTGCCGAAGCCGGTATCCACCATGGCATAGCCGTCGCCGTCGGCGAGCAGGTAGATGTTCACATGGTTGAGGCGGAACGGCAGCTTCAGCCGCGCCCACAACACGCCGGGCTTCACCTCCACGACCTCGTCGGGGCCGGGATGCTGGTCCCAGGGATAGCGCAGGGCCTCGCCCGAGGACTGCACGGTGTCGGTCTTTGCGTTCATGCTACCGACTTAAACCCACCGCGAGCGGTGCGCCAGCCGAAAAAGGACGGGCCGTGGTCTCCGCATGGCCGTCATACCGGGGCGTTTTTCCGTAGCCCGGATGGAGCGGAGCGTAATCCGGGGCCCCTTGCCACAAGCAAGAAAGGTCCCGGATTACGCTGCGCTCCATCCGGGTACGGGCCGGCGGCCTACGCCGCCCGCATGTTGTTGAGGAACGCGTCGATCTCTCCGCGCAGAAGGTCGGCCTCGCGGCGCAGTGCGTCGGAAGCGCCCAGCACTTCGCTCGCCGCAGCGCCGGCTTCGGCGGAGGCGGTGGAGACGCCGACGATGTTGCTGGAGACTTCGCTGGTGCCGCCGGCGGCATGCTGGATGTTGCGGGCGATTTCGCGGGTGGCTGCGCCCTGTTCCTCGACCGCGGCCGCGATCGTGGTGGTGACGTTGTCGATCTCGCCGATGATCCGGCCGATGCCCTGGATCGCGCCGACTGCGGACGTTGTGACCTGCTGCATGCTGGCGATCTGGGTGCGGATCTCCTCCGTCGCCTTCGCGGTCTGGCTGGCGAGGCTCTTCACCTCGGAGGCGACCACGGCGAAGCCGCGGCCGGCCTCGCCCGCGCGAGCCGCCTCGATGGTGGCGTTGAGCGCGAGCAGGTTGGTCTGCGAGGCGATGGTCTGGATCAAATCGACCACGACGCTGATGCGGCTCGCGCTGTCGGCGAGGCTCTGCACCGTGGCGTCCGTCGCGCCGGCTTCGTCCACGGCCTTCTTGGCGATTGCAGCCGATGTGACGACCTGCTTGCTGATCTCCTCGATCGAGGACGACAGCTGCTCGGTGCCCGATGACACGGTCTGCACGTTGACCGAGGTCTCTTCGGCGGCGGAGGCGACCGCGTTGACCAGCGCATTGGACTGGTCTGCCGTGTTCGACATGCTCTGCGCGGTCGATTGCATCGAATTGGCGGACTGCGCGAGATTATCGAGCGCGGAGCGCACTGTATTCTCGAACTCGGCGATCCTGGCCTCCATGCGCGCGGCGCGCTCGGCCTTTGCGGCGCGGTCCTTGTCCTGCTCGCTGGCGAGCGCGCGCGCCTCGATCATGCTGTCGCGGAACACGGTCAGCGTGTCGGTCATCGCGCCGATCTCGTCACTGTGCTTCGAGCGCGCGATATCGGTGTCGAGATCGCCGGCCGAGAGTGACTGCATGGCGCGCTGGAGGCCGGTGATCCGGCGCAGGATGTTGCGGCCGACATAGAGCCAGACGAACAGCGCCGAGCCGACCAGCATCAGCGCGCCCAGCGCCAGCATCGCGATCGTCGCCAGCGAGATCTCCTGCCGCGCCTGGAAGGTCGACTCGTTGGTCTCCTTCTGCACGCCGTCGACGAGCTGCTGCACGCTGATGCCGAGGCCGACATTGAGCTTGCGGGTCTCGTCCAGGATGGTCTGGCCGTAATCGACGGCGTCGAGCTCCTTCTCGCGCAGATTGAACACGCCGGTCTTGCCGGTGCCGAGCGCCAGCAGCTTTTCCGCCGCCTCGCGCAGCATCTTGTTGCCCTGATTGTCCGGCAGCAGGTCGAGGTTGGAGCGCAGGCGTCCCTGCGCCGTCTTGAATTCCTTCTGGATGTCGTCGAGCTTGTCGCTGGTGTTCGCCGACAGCGCCGCGCTCATGTCGGCGGCCGCGAGATTGCCGCTGGCGACGACGTTGCCGAGCTGGCCGACGGTCTGCGCGGCTTCGGTGGCATCTTCCGCGGACATATTGGCCGAGCCGAGAATGGCGTTGACCCGGGTCTGCGCGTCCAGCATCGCCGGACTGGCCGCGCCGACGAACGCGCCCTGCGCGTTGCGCAGCGCGTCATACTGCTTGTCGTGGAGGGCCGCGACATCCAGCCGTTCGCGGGCGGCCTTGGCCAGGCTCTGGGCCGCCTCGTTGATGCTCTTCATTGTCTCGCTGAGTCCGGAGACGACGGTCTTGTCACCGCCAAGCTCGATGATCTCGTTGAGTTTCTGCTGCGTCTGCTCCTGCAATTCCCTGAGCTTCTTGGTGCGCTCGTTCAGGGCGTCCTCGCTTTGAGCCGCAAGCAGGGCAGGTCCCTGTGCCGCAAGGCTCGCGCTTAGTGCCGACAATTGCAGGCTGGCGGCAAGGCGCGGAATGTCCCTGCCGCTCAGTTCGGTCATGCGGCCGCCGAGATTCTGCAGCGCCAGGCCGGCGCCGGCGGCGATGACGAGGCCCATGCCTGCGACCACCGCGAAGGCGGCGAACAAGCTGCCGCGCACGCCCCATGTCGGCATCTTGATACGGGGCCTCAATCGGCCAAGGAATCGGCCAGGAAAATGACCCAGGCCCAGACGGATCGCCATCGAACTTCCCCCACGCTCTTGCTTCTGTTTTGTGGCGGGCAGTATCGGCGGGTCGGGTTAAAAAATCGCAATTGGTGCAATTGTTTGCACTGGTTCCGCAGAGCGAAAAAAGAAGGGCCGGCGATAGCGCCGGCCCTTCGTCGGGATAAGGTTTTGCTAACCGATCAGTAGCGCGCGACCACGGGGCTCGCCCAGTTGAAGCGGTAGTTGACGCCCGCCTTGAAGGTGTGGTCGTCGGTGGTGAAGTTGCCGGTGCCCGCCAGCGGGCCCGCGGTGAAGTGCGCGTCGCCGAAATTGTAGTACTGATACTCGGCCTTGGCCGACCAGTTCGGCGCGAACATGTATTCGAGGCCGGCGCCGACGGTGTAGCCGTTGCGGTGGTCGCCATCGATGATGAAGCCCGTCGGCACGCCGCCGACCGTCACCTTCTCGTTGTTGTCCGAATAGGCGTAGCCGCCCTTCACGTAGACGAGGCCCGGACCCCAGGTGTAGCCGACGCGGCCGGTGATCGAGCCGAGGCCGCGCTGGTCGTTGGTGTAGGCGATGCCGCCCGGGAACACCGCGCCGACGCTGCCGGAGAGCCAGGAATACTGGCCCTCGACGCCGACCACGAAGTTCGGGTTGAACTGCCAGTCGGCACCGACCTGCACGCCG
Source organism: Bradyrhizobium sp. GW821-FHT12B03 (assembly GCF_058807535.1). NCBI lineage: Bacteria > Pseudomonadati > Pseudomonadota > Alphaproteobacteria > Hyphomicrobiales > Nitrobacteraceae > Bradyrhizobium > Bradyrhizobium sp. GW821-FHT12B03. Next base: position 116,424 of record NZ_JBXAQU010000004.1, on the reverse strand, counting down.
CCGAGGAAGCGGCCGTTGCCGTTGTTGCCGGTCGAGAGGCCGTTGAAATTGTTGTCGCTGGAGAACGCGCCGCCGACATGGGCGCCGAGATAGAATCCCGTCCAGTTATAGATCGGCGCGGCATAGGCCGGTGCAGGCGTCTTGTAGTAGTTGCGGTTGCCGAGATCGGCGCCGACGGCCGGCGCAGCGGTGCCCACCACGAGCAGCGCGACGGTCGCAAACAGAATCTTCTTCATCGTCCAAACTCCAACACTTTGGTCCCCGGCAGGCGCGCTTTCCGCGCCGTCGTTGGTTTTGCAGATAGCTTGCTTTTGACGAAAATGCTGTCACATCCGTGGCACAGCGGCAGCCAACCTAACTTATTGGGTTGCAAATGATTTTCGTGCTTAATGGCGACTTAAGAAATGCTGAAGGAAGGCTTAACTTCGCGCCGTCCCGGCAACTTGCGTGCGGCTGTTGTTAACCAAGACGCCGCCGCGCCTCATCGCGCATCTGCGCGCGGAAGGCCGCGCGCTTTGCGGGCCGGTCTTCCTCGCGCACGTCGTGGCGATCGAAGATGTCGAACTTCTCCAGGATCGGATAACGCTCGCTCGCCATCGCGAGCACGCGCAGCACCTTGGTCGCGGACGGCGTCGGGCCGCTGACCTCCCAGCGCCGGATCGTGTCGGCGCCGCCCTTCTCCGGCAAGCCGCACAGCCTGGCCATGTCGGCCGCGGTGAGCTTGCGCCCGAGGGCATCGGAAAGGTCGGCGCGGAGTTGCTTCAGTTCGGGACCGGTCATGTCAATCGGGTTCAGGGCAGTTGAAGGCAATGCACTAGCGCTGATTCGGGTCCATCCGAAGGCAGCAAGCGCACGCCCCGTACTCCGGCACATTCGCCCGCGCACGGAGTTATGAACGGAGTGCCATGGAAATCCTCCGACAAATGAACAGATGGCACAACGGGCCCGCTATCGAAGGGATCAGCCATGACAACCGTCAAGCTCGCCATTGCCGCACTCATCACGACTGGACTGCTTGCTGCGCCCTTCGCGGCCGAGGCGAAGAAGTATCGGTCGAGCAGATATTACAGCACGCGCGTGGTGGCCCCGAACTATGGCGGCGCCGGATCGCCGGCGACGCAGCCCAAGGCGGCCTACGGGTCGTCCGGACAGACGGTCGGCACGGTCACGGCGCCGTCGATCGGATCGTATAATTGGCCGTCGGTCGGCGTCACCAACGCGGTTCCGACCTGGAGCAACACCACGCGATAGCGGCGCGAGCAGAAGCCGGTCAGCGCGGACCGGTCGCGAGGCCGGAAAGAAGATAGAGCGCGACCAGCAATGTCCCGACCGACAGCATCGTCGTGACCGAAACGGTGGCTGCAACGAGTTTCTCCTCGACCTTGTGCTCGTGGGCGAGAACGTACACGGTTTTCGCCGTCGGCACGGCTGCGCACACGACGGCGGCGACGGTGTAGAGCGGATTGAGGCCGGTGACCACGCAAAGCCCGTAGACGATTAGCGGCATCACCACCAGCTTCACCGCGGCGAGCGCGAACGATGCGGTGAGGTTCGACCGCAGGCCTTCGACCGACAGGCCGAGTCCGATGGCAAACAGCGCGCAGGGCGTCAGCGCGGCCGCGATCATGTTGAGATAGGCCGCAACCGGCGCCGGAATCGGCAGACCCGTGATCGCCCATGCGAGCCCAATCAGCGTCGACAGCACCATCGGATTGAGCAGGATCTGTTTCGCGAGGCCAGCGGCGTTTGCAGGCCCGCGCGCATCCCTTTCCAGCAGGATGACCGTGATCGGAAACATCACGGCGGCCACGAACACCGTCGCCACGGCGGCGGGCAGGACGGCGGGCTGGCCGTAGATCGCGTGCAGGATCGGAAGCGCCACGAAGCCGGTGTTGGTCATGGCCGCGGCCATGCCATGGATGGTGCTGCTGGCGAGATCATGCTTTCCGCCGGCGCGGGCCGCCACGAAGACCAGCGCGAAGCAGAGCAGGGAGCCGCCGCCGAACGCGAGCAGAAAACGCCATTCCAGCAGATTGCGTGCCGGCTCCTGGGCGATCGTGACGATCAGAAGCGCCGGCATCGCCACGTTGTAGGCGAAATGCACCAGCGCGTCCGCAAGCGCGCGCGAGAGATAGCCCGATACGCCGGCCAGCCAGCCGGTGACGATGATCGCGAATACGGGAAGAACGAGGCTGGCGACCTCCATCCGGCTTCCCCCTTTTGCCGAGCAACAACGCCATCCTAGACCGGCGAAGCACGCTCGTCACGGTTCAACCGGATCGCGCCGCCCCCATCGGGCGGTCTTCGAATTCAGGCACCCCTGCCGGTCTGTTGCCCGATCACGCAGCGCCATCCGGCCAGGCGTTCGGCCGGATGCTGGTTCATCCATTCGGCGAGTTGCGGCGCGCCGATCAGGCACGACTGCATCGAAACGTCGACGATGTCCGAGGTGGTGACGATCTGCTCGTGACAATTTGCCGGAGAGGCGAGGCTGCAGAGCACCGCGATGATCTTGATCATGACAGGTTTTCCACGTTGCCGCCGCCGACGGCGCGCCCGATCGTGGTCGTCTCGTGCAACTCGCTGACCGGATCAGCCGGAGGGAAGATGCTGTCATAGATCGCGCGTGCCTCCTGGATGAGGCGTAGTCGTTCGCGCTCGGATCGCGAGATAAATTGAATAACCTGGCCCATGTTTGGCTCCGAAGAGATTGGCAAGTCCATCATCAGATGATGGAAATCATTCCATTCGGATATGGGGTGCGGCCTTGTCCTTTGAAGCTGTGCGGGCGGTCACGGGGAATAAAAAGCGCGTGACCACGTCGTTGCTAGGGATGAACGATATCGGAGCGATGCGAGGTCAGTTGGGGCTGGCGTTGTCCGCAGAATTCCCAACAGTGAGAGGTGCTCAATTACCTCATATCGAGAACATTGTTCTCGGGAACGAATTTACAATGTTCTGTCTATATGAGAACAATGTCGCATGCAGAATCACGAACTCAAAGCAGCCCTCGGCGAAATCCAACTCAGTCAGACGGACTTCTCTCGTCTCCTGAGAGTGACACCTAGGGCAGTGACTCTCTGGCTTGCGGGGGAACGGGCCGTGCCTGGTCCAGTAGACGCCTACTTACGCTTGTTTCAGCTATTGCCGCCGAACTTGCGGCAAATCGAACTTAACCGACTGAAAGAGAAAGGAACTACAATGCGAGACGGTATGTATGGAATCACGTTCAGGGGCCAATACGCGACTGGCGATGGTGTCCTAGTTTTCGACAACGGTCGCATCTATGGAAGTGATAGCGCGGGCGTGAGCTATGACGGGGAATACATCTATGACGCCAGCGCCAACGCCGCCGACGTCAAGGTGAAGGTCACGTTCCCGCCCAATGTTCAAGCCGTCTTCGGTGTTTCGAATCCCTACGAATGGTCGTTCGACGTAACTACTAAGGTCAGCAGCGTTCAGAAGGCTGGCCCACTCTCACTCAAGTCCTCCTTAGGACAACCGATCGCGGCGAATTTCGTCTATCTGAGAGCTTTGCCAGACGCGGCCTAAGCGACGTTATTCGCGGCGGTTCTCCTTACGCCGCCGGCGCGCGCTCCTTGCGCCCCGGCACCGCCGCCAGCAGTTCGCGCGTATAGGCGTGCTCGGGCGCGGCGAACAGCTGCGCGGTCGGCTTCAGCTCGACGATGGCGCCGCGCTGCATCACCGCGATGCGGTCGCAGATCTGGGCGGCGACACGCAGATCGTGGGTGATGAACAGCATCGAGAGGCCGAGGCGCGCCTTGAGGTCTTCGAGCAGCCTCAACACCTGCGCCTGCACCGAGACGTCGAGCGCGGAGACGGCTTCGTCGGCCACGATGATCTCGGGCTCGAGCGCGAGTGCGCGGGCGATGCCGATGCGCTGGCGCTGGCCGCCGGAGAATTCATGCGGATAGCGTTCGAGTGCGCCGGCGTCCAGGCCGACCATCTTCAGGAGATCGCGGGCGCGGTCGAACGCCACCTTCGGATCGATGCCGGCCGCGATCGGGCCGTCGGCGATGATGTGGCCGATCTTGCGGCGCGGATTGAGCGAGGCGAACGGATCCTGGAAGATCATCTGGATGCGGTGGCGCTCGGTGCGCAACGCCCTGCCCGAGAGCGAGGTGAGATCGGTCTCGCCGATCCGCACCGTGCCGCGGTCGGCCTCGATCAGCCGCATCACGAGGCGCGCCACCGAGGACTTGCCGGAGCCGGATTCGCCGACGAGACCGAGCGTTTCGCCCTTGAGGATGTTGAAGTTGACTTGCCGCGCGGCATCGACGCGGCGGTCCTCGCGAAACCAGCCGCCCGACGTGACGTAGGTCTTGTCCAGCCCGATCACCTCGACGGCCCTGGCCTGGTCGTCGAGCGGCTGGCGCGCGGGTGGATCCATCGTCGGCACGGCGGCGAGCAGCGCCTTGGTGTAGTCGTGCTGCGGCTCGTTGAAGACGGAGCTCGCCGGGCCTTCCTCCACGACCTTGCCATGCCGGAGCACCACGACCTGGTCGGCAATGTCGGCGACCACGCCGAAATCATGGGTGATGAACATCACCGCCATGTTGCGGTTGCGCTGGAGGTTGCGGATCAGTTTCAGGATCTGCGCCTGCGTCGTGACGTCGAGCGCGGTGGTCGGCTCGTCCGCGACCAGCACCGCCGGCTCGAGCGCGAGCGCCATCGCGATCATGGCGCGCTGGCGCTGGCCGCCGGACAGCTGGTGCGGATAGGCGCGCACGATGCGCTCGGGGTCGGGCAGGCCGACCTCGCGCGCCAGCGCCAGCGCTCTTGCGCGCCGCTCCCTCGGCGTCAGCAGGCCGTGGGCCTCGAACATCTCCGCCATCTGGTCGCCGATCCGCATCAACGGATTGAGCGCGGTCATCGGCTCCTGGAAGATCATCGCCAGCCGGCGGCCGCGCAGGTCGCGCCAGCCATCGTCATCCAGCTTGAGCAGGTCGCGGCCTTCGAACTGGATCTCGCCCGACGTGACCGAGACCGTGTCGGGCAGAAGTCCCATCAGCGCATGCGCACACATCGACTTGCCGGAACCGGACTCGCCGACGACGCAGACGATCTTGCCGGGCCGCAGGTCGAGCGAGACGCCGTCGACGGCGAAGGGACGCTCGGCACCCCTGGGCAGCGCGATCCGCAGGTTTTTTATGGATACGGCGGGCGGCGCGGTCATCATCAGCGGCCCTCCCGCGACAGGCGCGGATTGAGCGCGTCGTTGAGGCCTTCGCCGATCAGGTTGAGCCCCAGCACCGAGATCAGGATGGCGACGCCGGGAAACACGGTGATCCACCAGGCCTGGCGGATCACCGTGCGGCCGGCACCGACCATGTAGCCCCAGGAGATCAGATTGGGATCGCCGAGCCCGAGGAAGGCCAGTGAGGATTCCAGGAGGATCGCGGTGGCCACCATCAGCGAGGCCAGCACGATCACCGGCGACAGCGCATTGGGCAGGATCTCGCGCAGGATGATCCAGGTGTTGCTCTGGCCGGTGACCACGGCGGCCTGGACATATTCACGCGTGCGCAGCGACAGCACCTCGCCACGCACGAGGCGGGCGACCGGCGGCCAGCTCACCACCGCGATCGAGGCCACGATCGAATAGATCGAGGGCTGCAGGATCGCGACCAGCACGATCGCGAGCGCGAAGCTCGGAATGGTCTGGAAGAATTCGGTGAAGCGCATCAGGGCGTCGTCGACCTTGCCGCCGAAATAGCCGGCCATGGCGCCGATCGGCACGCCGACGACCAGCGCGACCAGCGTCGAGACGAGGCCGACCAGCAGCGAGACGCGCGCGCCAAAGATCATGCCGGCGAACACGTCGCGGCCGAGCGCGTCGGTGCCGAGCGGCACGGTCGAGAGCGTGAAGGGCGGCAGGAACGGCCGCTGCACCATGCGCCAGGGTGAGTTCGGGAACAGCATCGGTCCGAACACCGCGATTCCGATCGCGAGCAGCAGGATGATGAGCCCGATGACGCCGCTCGGGCTCCTCAGCATCGATTTCCAGAATTGTTTCATGAGGCGAATTCGATGCGCGGATCGACCAGTCGATAGACGAGGTCGGTGATGAGGTTGAAGATCAGCACCATGGCGGAGCAGATCACGAAGACGCCGAGCAGGAGGTTGTAGTCTCGCTGCAGCAGCGCGTCGTACATCAGGCGTCCGATGCCGGGCCAGGCGAACACGGTCTCGGTGATGACGGCGCCGCCGATCAGCGTGCCGGAATGCACGCCGGCGAGCGTCACGACGGGCAGCAGCGCGTTGCGCAGCACGTGGCGGCGCTGGATCACGGCGTCGGAGAGACCCTTGGCGCGCGCCGTCTTGACGAAGTCGAGACGCTTCACCTCCAGCATCGAGGCGCGCGTCATGCGGGTATAGGTCGCCATGAAGAACAGGCCGAGCGTCATCGCCGGCATGATCAGGTGCTTTGCGACGTCGACCGCGTGGGCGAGGCCCGTGAGGTTGGCACCGACGGTGTCGTAGCCGAAGCTCGGCAGCCAATCGAAGGTGACCGAGAACAGGAGGATACCCATCAGCGCCACCCAGAAGATCGGCATGGCGTAGAAGATCAGGGCGAACACGGTGATGCCGGTGTCGAGGAAGGTTCCGGCGAAGCGTGCCGCGAAGGTGCCGAACAGGACCCCGAGCATCAGCGAGATCGCGAAGGCGGTCAGCGTCAGCAGCAGGGTCGCCGGCAGCCGTTCGCCGATCAGCTTGGCCACCGGCGCCTGCTGGCGGAAGGAGAAGCCGAGGTCGAGGGTGACGACACCCTTGACGTAGATGAAGAGCTGCTCGGGCAGCGGCTTGTCGAGGCCGAACTTTTCCCGGAGCTGCTTGACGAAGACCTGGTCGCTGGCGCCGGCTTCGCCCGCCATCACGACCGCGGGATCGCCGGGCGCCAGCCGGATCAGGAAGAAATTGAGGACGACGATCGCGAGCAGGACGATCACGCCCTTCACGACACGCTGAGCGACGAAGGAGAGCATCTAGACTTGCACGCCAGTTGGTTGAGACGGTCTCGCCGCGAGGAACACCTCTCCCCAGCGGGGAGAGGTCGCGCCGGAGGCGCGGGTGAGGGGGATCAGGTCCCACGAGAGAGCGCAACCCCTCACCCGGATCGTATCTGACGATGCGATCCGACCTCTCCCTATGGGAGAGGTCGGCACCGCCGATGCCTCAGCGTCTCGAGACGATTTCATCGTGGATCAGTTCGTACAATGGAACGACACCGCGGCGGACATTTGCCACGGTGTCGCATGCACCCCCTCACTTGTCGAGCCATGCGTCCTTGAAGCCGTCGTTGACGCCGATGCCGGTGGTGATCAGGTTCTTGACCTTGCAGCGCATGATGGTCGGGAATTGCAGCTCGAGCATCCAGGCCACCGGCACGTCCTCGACCAGGATCTTCTGCGCCTTCTCGTAGATCTCCTTGCGCTTGGAATCCGGCGTAGCGACCGCGCCGTCGGCGAACAGCTTGTCGATCTCCGGGTTGGAGTAACCCTCGACGTTGTTGAACACCTGTCCCTTCGCGATGTTGCTCGAGATGTAGTTGCGGCCGACTCCGAGCGCGGGATCGCCATACTGGTAGAGATAGGTGAAGGCGATGTCGTAGTCCCAGTCGCCGATCTTCTGGTTGCCGCCGGCAACGTCGGTGGCGATGGTCTCGATGTTGATGCCGACGTCCATGAGGTTCTGCTTCACGGCTTCACCCCAGCGCTGCCAGGTCTCGCCATAGGCAAGCGGCAGCAGACGGATCTTCTCGCCCTTGTAGCCCGCTTCCTTCAGCAGCGCCTTGGCCTTGGCCGGGTCGTACGGATATTTCTTCACGTCGTCGGTGTAATATTTGATGGTCGAGGCGGATGGTCCGGTCGCGACCTTGCCGAGCCCGTTCCAGATCACGTCCTTGGCGAAGTCGCGGTCGATCGCGTACATGACCGCCTGCCGCACGCGCTTGTCGGCGAGCGGACCTTGGCGGTTGTTGAGCCACAGCCAGGCCAGCGGCGAAAAGAACTCCCAGCCGGCGCCGGTGACGCAAGTATCCTTCAGCTTCGACAGGCGCGGCACGTCAAAGTTCTCGACCGAGCCGCCAGGCAGCACGTCGACCTTGCCGGTCTCATACGCCACCGAGCGCGCCGCGGCGTCGGGAATGATCTGCCAGTAGATCTCGTCGAGATAGGGTTTGCCCTTCTCGTAGTAATTCGGATTTTTCACCAGCCGGATGAACGAGCCCTTCTGCCATTCCTTGAACATGAACGGGCCGGTGCCCACCGGCGCGTTGTTGTAAGGGTTGGTCTTCCAGTCGGTACCTTCATAGAGATGCTTCGGCACCATCGGCATCGAGCCGACCTCGAAGATGCCGAGGAACGGGCCGAATGGCTGCTTCAGCGTGAAGACCACGGTATGGTCGTCGGGCGCCTCGACCTTGTCGACCTGCGCCAGGTTGGTGCGAGCACGGGCGTGCGTCTGCTTCAGCATCTCGATCGAGAACAGCACGTCCGCCGAGGTGAAGGGCTTGCCGTCATGCCAGGTGACGCCCTTCCTGAGCTTGAATGTGTAGGTCTTGGCGTCCTCGCCGACGCTCCAGCTCTCGGCGAGTTCCGGAAGCGGCTCGAGCTTGGGGCTGTAGCGCAGCAGCCCTTCGAAGATGTTGCCCGACACCATCTGGGTCGGACCGTTCTGGATCATCGCCAGCATCAGGCCGGGCGGCTCGGGCTGGATCACGGCATTGATCACACCCCCGGTTTTCGGCTCTTGCGCCAGTGCCGAGGCCGTGAGGCCGCAAGCCAGGAGGAGACCAAGCAACACTCGTTTTGGCATGTCGTATCTTTCTCAAGCGAGACCAGCCGTAGACGCTTCGCACGTCATGGCGCGCAAAGCTACGGCCGGCCCATCCCAGTCCCCATCCGGTATCGAGGCTCACACAGTCCCATTCGGCGCCGCAAGATGAAAGTCTCGACAGTGTTCGCACAAAAAATGTACAGCGCGTCCTGTTTTCACTTGATTCATTCTCCTGTCACGGAGACAAGTCCGCCATGGACAATGCCACGCGCTCCGAACGGTCACGCAACGCTGCGCTCGAGGCGGCGACCAGGATCATTGCGCGCGACGGGCCCGGCCGGCTGACGCTCGATGCCATCGCGCGCGAGAGCGGTCTCAGCAAGGGCGGCGTCATGCACCAGTTCCGCACCAAGGAGGCCGTGCTCAAGGCGCTCCTGGAGCGGCAGATGGATCATTTCGAGGAGTTCTCGACCCGTTATATGGCGAAGGTCAGCGAGACCTCGGCCAATCCCAATCTGGCGACGCAGCTTGCCACCGTACGGGAAGCCGCCACATCGCCGAATTCCGCCGCGCTGGCGCTGGTCGCGGCCATGGTCGAGAATCCCGGCCTGATGGTGCTGCCGCGCGAGCGCGAGCTGAAGAGGGTGGAGGCGATCAAGGCGGAGGCCGCCGATCCCGAGCTCGCGCTGTTGCGTTGGGCCGCGGCGCGGGGGCTGTTGTTGAGCTCGCTGTTCGGCATGTCGCCGCTCGGCAAGGACGAGCACCAGCGGCTGTTTGCGCGTCTGCTCGATGACGATCAGTGGCGTCCGCTCGAAAGGCCGGCCAAATCCCTCACGGCCAAATCCCTCACGACCAAGGCCCGCTCGGACAAGTCCGGCCCAGCGGCAAAGGCCGCGACTCCGCGCAAACGCGCCTGATTCATCGTTAACGGTCTCCTGCCGATCGCTGCCCAAAACCGCGCCTGCGGCCAAATGTGTCAGGGCGTCATTTCGGGACTTTACAAACCAACTGGTCGGTTTTATAAATGGAAACACTGAGACGGCCCAAGGCATCTGAAATGGCCCCGGATGATGCCTTGGGTCGGCAATGGTGAGCGCCGCAGTCGCGTCTGGTCCCAAACGCGGCTGCGGTCCCCCATCGCCTGTCCTGAAAGCCGCTAGAGGAGTCTGGAATGGATCGCTCGATCGCCCTGCGCGGTCTGGGAACGCTGGTGCTTTGCGCGGCCGCGGCCGGCTGTGCCTCGGTTGCACCCGTGCCCTACGCGGAGATGGCATCCTCGGCCTACATGGCCCCGGACAAGTCGGACCCCTCCGGCCGCGTGCCCTACCGCTATTCCACGCCGGTCGACTGGCGCGCGTACAATAAAGTGATCCTCGATCCCGTCGTGGTCTATCGCGGCAAGGATCATCAGTTCAGCGACATGTCCGCGAAGGACAAGGCGACGCTCGCCGCCTATATGCAGAACTCTTTCGCCGAACGGCTGCGCGGCCGTTTCGCGCTGGTGCGCGAGCGCGGGCCGAACACGCTGCGGATCAGGCTGACTCTCACCGGCGCCGTCACCAACACGCCGGTGCTCGGCACGCTCTCCCGCTTCGACGTCGCCGGTGCGGTCTACAACGGCGTGCAGGCCGCGCGCGACGGCGAGGGGACGATGACCGGCTCGGTCATCTACGGCGTCGAGATCTTCGACGCCGCAACCTCGCGCCTGCTCTCGGCCTACGTCACCAAGCAATACCCCGCCGCCTACGACATCAAGGCCAGCGTCGGCGCGCTCGCGGCGGCCACCGCCGGCCTCGACAAGGGCGCCGACGCGCTGGTGGCGCAACTGAACTGACGCGGCAACCCGCGCAACGAAAGGCATCGCAGATGAACATTCTTCTTCGCTTCGTGCTGCGCGTCGCGATCACCGTCGTGATGATGATCATCGGCGGTCGCGCCGGCGCTGCGGCGCCCACCGACCCCAGCGGCACCTGGCTGGTCGAGGACGGCCGCGCCCGCATCCGGCTCGAGCGCTGCGGCCCGTCGCGCGAGCGCATCTGCGGCTTTATCGTCTGGATGAAGGAGCCGGCCGACAAGCGCGGCCAGCCCTATCGCGACAAGGAAAATCCGGATGTGGACAAGCGCGCCCGTGCGCTGCTCGGCCACCAGCTCATCATGGGCTTGCAGCCGACGCCCGAGGGCCGGTTTGCCGGCGACATCTACAATGCCGAGGACGGCAAGTTCTATTCGGTCTCGCTCTGGCGCGAATCTAGCGATCGCCTCAAGCTCAAGGGCTGCCTGATCAAGTTCCTGTGCCAGACCCAGACCTGGCAGCAGACCCTCGACGTGCTGCCCGGCCAGCTCGTCGGCCTGACCGGCGATCTCAACGGACCGCGCGCCGACAAGGAATGGGCCGCCGTGCCGGCCCCGAGGCCAATGCAGGCGAAGGCGAAGCAGTAGCCTTCAGGACGTTCGCAGCGCCCGCCGCAGCTCGTCGAGCGCGTCTGCGAGCTGCTCGCGATGTGCGATGTCGTCCTTGGGGAGGGCCGCGACGCTGCCTGCGAGCTCGCGCAGGATGCCGGCGAGCAGGCCGAAATTGATGTGCAGATGCACCGATTTGCGTTCGTCGGCCGCCCCGGGATGTTGCAGCACCAGCGCAACGCCGCTGCCGTCGAGGCGTGCCTCGAACCGCGATGAATGCTCGAAAGTGCCCACATAGAACTTGTCGGGATATTCGAGCGCGATCTCTGCCTTGTCGGGAACCGGCCTGGACATCTGAACCTCGTCGATACCTGTGCATTCTGGCCGGGAATAAACCGGGCCGCCTTGCGATAGGTCAGAGGCGTCCGCTTCCGGATTTGATCCGGATCAACGTCAGGTCGCCGCTTCTGCGATCGAATGGCAACTGGCCAGACGCCGCGTTGCGCGGCCTGGTCCTTTCAGCCGTGAGACGATCGATGGATATGCAGGCCACCAATTTCCCCGCGGGCGACGACAGCGTCCCGGACGTCGTCGGAGCGGAGCCGGATGTGGGGGTGCAGCGCTGCCTGCAATTGCTCGGCGATGCGGGCCTCCGTCCAACGCGCCAGCGCCTGGCGCTCGGCCGACTGCTGTTCCCGCACGGCCATCGTCACGTGACCGCCGAGGGGCTTTATGAAGAGGCGCTGGCGGCGAACGCATATCTGTCGCTCGCGACCGTCTACAACACGCTGAACCAGTTCACCGAAGCCGGCTTGCTGCGCCGAATCGCGGCCGACGGCATCAAGTCGTTCTTCGATACCGACACGTCCGTGCATCCGCACTTCTATCTCGAAGCCGAGGATGTGCTGGTCGACGTGGCCGATGGCCTCGCCTTCACCCGGATCCCCGAGGCGCTTCCCGGCCACGAGATCGCGCGGCTCGACGTCATCGTCCATCTGCGCCGGAAGCGCCTGTAGCACCGTTGCGCTCCTGCCCTCCAGGGGAGGGCAAGAGCGTCCTACCGTAACCCCGCCCGCCGGAAGCCCTCCAGATAGTGCTCGCGATCGGCGTTGCTGGCCCAGGGCAGCTGCGTCGCGATCCAGTGCAGCGAGATGCCCGGCTGGGTACGGCGGAGCTCGCCCAGCGCCATCTCCGCCAGCGTCCCGTCGCCGCTCATGCCGGCGGAGACGGCGAGCACGCGATAGGCGCCGGTGAGGTCGCCGCGGTGGCGGATCGCCTCGCGCGCGAGCGCGATGGCTTCGTCATAGCGCCGCTCGGTGAAGCGCGCATAGCCCGCGATGCCGTGATAGATCGCCAGCGAAGGATCGCGCGGCGAGAGCCGGATCGCCCTCTGCGCCGCCTCGAACGACTCGTTCGACCGCCCGGCATAGGACAGCGCCAGCGCGTAATAGCCCTGCGCCAGCGAGAAATTCGGGTTGAGCGCGAGCGCCTGCTCGAACTCGGATATCGCGTCCGCAAGCCTGCGCGTCGAGAAGTAGACGCTGCCGAGCCCGGCATGCGCCCAGGCATCCTCATGATCGCAGCGCACCGCGGCGAGCGCTGCGGCTTCCGCTATCGGCGCCACCCTGGCCAGTTCGGCCCAGCCGAGATGCGCGCCGAACATGTGGTTGGCCGCAAGCACCGACAGCGCCTGGCCGTAATTCGGATCGATCCCGATCGCGCGTTCGAGCAACGCCTGCGCGGCCTCGTGATCCTGCCGCGTCACGCGCCAGTAATGCGACAGTGCGCGCATCAACAGATCCCAGGCGTCGAGGCTCGCGGGCGGCTTGCGTTGGCTGCGAAAATTCTCCGCCGCGTGGATCTGCGGCTCGATCGCCGCGGCGATCGCGTTGGTGATCTCGTCCTGCACGGCAAAGACGTCGACGAGCTCGCGGTCATAGCGTTCGGCCCAGAGATGGCTGCCCGTCGTCGCGTCGTTGAGCTGTGCGGTGATGCGCACCCGGTTGTCCGCCTTGCGCACGCTGCCTTCGACGACGTAGCGGACGCCGAGTTCCTCGGCGATCTGCCGGATGTGGACCGCGCGTCCCTTGTAGGTGAAGGACGAGTTGCGGGCGATCACCATGAACCAGCGCTGCTTCGACAGCGCGGTGAGGATGTCCTCGCTGATGCCGTCGCCGAAATAGTCCTGTGCGGGATCGCCGCTCATGTTCTCGAAGGCGAGCACCGCGATCGCCGGACGGTCCGCCGCGGCGCGCGGCCGGGCAGGGATGGGCTCGGCGGCCGCAGGCGCCGCTGCCACTTCTTCCCGGACGTCGCCGATGAAACGAAAGCCCTTGCGCGGGATGGTCTTGATCAGCCGCTGTGCCGCGCCGTCGTCGCCGAGCGCCTTGCGCGCGGCATTGATCCGGCTGTTCAGGGCGGAATCCGAGACGATGCGGTCGCTCCAGATCTGGCTGATCAGGTCATCCTTGCTGACCACTCGCGCCCGCTGCGCGACGAGGTAAAGCAGCAGATCGAACACCTGCGGCTGCAATGGCACGGCGACCCCGGCGCAGGTCAGCTCGCGCAGGTCGCCGTCGAGCACGTTGTTTTCAAAGCAAAATCGCACGTTTTTCGTCGTCTCAAGCAAAAATCAAAGTCGTCTCAGGCGAAAATCAACCGTCCGCGAAAGTCCGGGGCGCTCTGGTGCGGCATGGTGCAGAGACCAATGAAGTGCCGACGTTTTGGCACAACGGAGCTTTTCATGTCCCAAATTGATCACCAGGTTCATTCGGTCGGCCCGGAGGTTGCGGGCTCACGCATTTTCAAGTTCATCGCCTTTCTGTACGGAATTGCGGCGTATCTCGTGTTTTTCGTCACCATTCTCTACGCCATCGGCTTCGTGATGGGGCTGGTGGTGCCGAAGACCATCGACACCGGAACCGACACGCCGACGGTTGAGGCCGTCGTCATCAATCTGCTGCTGATGACGCTGTTCGCCCTTCAGCACAGCGTGATGGCGCGGCAGCAATTCAAGGCGTGGTGGACGCAGTTCGTCCCCAAGCCGGTCGAGCGCAGCACCTATGTGCTGTTCGCGAGCCTGTCGCTCCTTCTGCTGTTCTGGCAGTGGCGCCCACTGCCGACGGAGATATGGAACGTCGGAAACCCGGATCTCGCCGTGACGCTGGTCACGCTGTCCTTCGTGGGCTGGGTGCTAGTGTTCACCTCGACCTTCATCATCAATCATTTCGAATTGTTCGGATTGCATCAGGTGACCAACCATCTCGTCGGCAAGGAAGCGACGCCGCCACGTTTCAAGACGCCGCTGCTCTACAAGTTCGTCCGCCATCCGATCTATCTCGGTTTCATCATTGCGTTCTGGGCGGCGCCGGTCATGACGGCGGGCCATCTGCTGTTCGCGGCCGTGACCACGCTCTACATCTTCGTCGGCATCGCGCTGGAGGAGCATGATCTCGTCAATCTCTTCGGCGACGAGTACCGGCAGTACAAACAACGCGTGTCGATGCTTATTCCGTGGCGCCGGTCAGTCTAATTCTTCTGCCTCTCCGCGCGCGTCCGCCGAACGGAGGATGCGCGGCGGCTGCGAGGCGCGTAGTACAAGCTCTGCCGGAGTCCGGCCTTCGCCGTCCCCCGGGGTGATTCCCCCTCACCCCGACGCCTCTCCCCGCATCCGCCCTCGCCGAGATCCCGGTGAACCGGAGCGGGGAGAGGATTTTCAATCTTCATCAACGGAGACGACCAAATGAAACATGTCGGACATTGCTTTTGCGGCGCGGTTACGGTCGAGGTGACGGGTGCGCCGGAGGCGATGGGCTATTGCCATTGCCGCTCCTGCCGTTCCTGGTCCGGCGGACCGGTGAATGCCTTCAGCCTGTGGAAGCCCGAAGCCGTGCGCATCACCGAAGGCGCGCAGCATGTCGAGACCTTCGCCAAGACGCCGCTCAGCCAGCGCAAATTCTGCAGGATGTGCGGCGGCCATCTCATGACCAATCATCCGCCGCTCGGCCTGACCGACGTCTTCACCGCCACCATCCCCACCCTCGCGTTCACGCCGGGCGTCCACGTCAACTATGCCGAGACGGTGCTGCCGATGCGCGATGGCCTGCCCAAGCTGAAGGATTTTCCGGCCGAGTTCGGCGGCAGCGGCGAGATGATGCAGGAGTAGAAGCGCCTTACCCTTCCCCGGAGGGCTCCCTCCAGGGGAGGGTGAACGCCTACCTCATCCCGGCGCGACGCAATCCCTCGAGGTAATGCGTCCGATCCTCTTCCCGCAGCATCGGCATCTCGCTTGTGATCCAGGCGAGCGAGATGTCGGGCTGGGCGCGGCGCAGGCCTTCCAGCGCCGATGCGGCAAGGGCCGGATCACCCGACATGCCGGCGGCCGCCGTCAGCACGCGATGGGCGCCGACGAAATCGGCGCGCTGCCGCATCGATTCCCGCGCCAACTGCACGGCTCCCTCGTAGTTATGTCCGATGAACTGGGCATAGGCCGCCACCCCGCAATAGATCGCCGCAAGCGGATCGCGCGGGCTCAGCCGCAGCGCGCGGCGCGCGGCGGCATCGCCGTCATGCCATCGTCCCGCGTAGCACAGCGTGACACCGTAGAAGGCGTGCGCCATCGCGAAATTCGGATTGAGCCTCAAGGCCAGCTCGAACTCCGCCAGCGCGTCGTCGAAGCGGCGGCGGAACAGGTAGGTATAGGCGAGGCCGTGATGGGCCCAGGCGTCCTCGCGATCGGCCTCCACCGCCGCAAGCGCCGCGCGTTCGGCGACGGGCACGATCGCGCCCATATCGGCCCAGCCCATATGCGCGCCGAAGATATGGCTGGTCGCGAGCAGGCCGAGCGCCTTGCCATAGGCGGGATCGATCGTGACGGCCTTCTCGAGCAGTCCTTGCGCGGCCGCATTGTCCTCGCGGGTGATGCGCCAGTAATGCGACATTGCGCGCATCACGAGGTCCCAGGCATCCAGGCTGCCCGGCGGCTTCTGCTGGGCGCGAAAGCTCTCGGCGGCGTAGAGTTGCGGCTCGACCGCGGCGACGATCGCCTCGGTGATCTCGTCCTGCACGGCGAAGATGTCGGCAAGCTCGCGGTCGTAGCGTTCGGCCCAGAGATGGCTGCCGGTCGAGACGTCGTTGAGCTGGGCCGAGATGCGCACGCGTTCGCCGCTCCGCCGCACGCTGCCTTCGACGACGTAGCGCACGCCGAGCTCGCGCGCGACCTCGTGCATGTGCACGGCGCGGCCCTTGTAGATGAAGGAAGAGTTGCGCGCCACGACGAAGAACCAGCGCAGTTTCGACAGCGCGGTGATGATGTCCTCGCTGATGCCGTCGGAAAAATAATCCTGCTCGCGGTCACCGCTCATGTTGGTGAAGGGCAGCACCGCGATGGCGGGCCGCTCGGGCAGCGCGAGTGCCGTTTGCGGCGCCCGTATCCACCGGCCCGGTTCCGGCATGGCCGCTGTGAGCTTGGTCTCGACATCGCCGACGAAGCGAAATCCCTTGCGCGCGATGGTCCGGATCACCGCCTGGCTCGCGCCGTTGTCGCCGACCGCCTTGCGTGCCGCATTGATCCGGCTGGTCAGGGTGGATTCGGAGACGCTGCGCCCGTGCCAGATCTTGTCGATCAGCTCGTTCTTGCTGACCACCCGGTCGCGGTTTTCCATGAGATGGACGACGAGGTCGAAAACCTGCGGTTCCACGGAAACGGGAACCTGCTCGCGGCTCAGCTCGCGCCGGTCGGTATCGAGAAGGTGATCCCGGAACAGAAACTGCACGTCGAAAACTCAGACCTCACGGCGACATCGGGCGATGATGAAATCAAACGGATTTCGACTCGAAGTCTGTGAGTCCGCCGAGCGGTCGAACTGGTTCACCACGATCGCGTGATCGCTGCCATGCCGGTTTCGAGGGGGAATACAACCTGAATTAGAATTTGATCGTTCCGGTCAGATTGTCGCGGGCTACGAACTCAGCCTGATCTCGCTGAGGCCCACAATTCATCACCGTCACCTCCGCGCAACCGCGAAGCGGTTGTCGGTGGCCGCTTCTTCAGCGGCGCGCGCAGGGCGACGGCCCGGCTGCATCGGGGCCGTTCATCCTACGAGGCTCTCCACGCGAGGCGTTGCGTCGCATGGTTCGCGCCTCGGGATGACGGAGCCGGTAGCTTGGCGCGTCGGTGCGAGACGATCGCACGGCATCGAACATGTGACGAACGATGAATGTCCATTGCCGAACAGCGTGGCCTGCGTAAGCTGCCTCACACAAAACAACAGCCACGAAGAAACGCCCATGCCCGCCTTTCACGCCTCGACCACCGTGCTCGACTCCATGCTGTTCCGCGATGCCTTCGGAACGGCCGAGATGCGCGAGGTGTTTTCCGACGTCGCGCTGGTCGGCCGCTATGCCGAGGTCGAGGTGGCATTGGCGAAGGCGGAGGCGAGATGCGGCGTGATCCCGCAGGATGCCGCCGATCAGATCGCGGCGCGGACCGACCTCGCCGCGCTCGATTTCGACCTGCTCCGGCACGAGACCGACATCGTCGGCTATCCCATCCTTCCCCTGGTGCACCAGATGGTGAAGCAATGCGGCGAGGCCGGCCGCTACGTGCATTGGGGGGCGACCACGCAGGACATCATGGATACCGCCGTGGTGCTGCAATTGCGTGCCGCGCTCGAGATCGTCGCGCGCGACATCGCGGAGCTGCGAAAGATTCTCGCCGATCTCTCGAAGCGTCATCGCGACACGCCGATGGCGGGGCGCACCCATCTCCAGCAGGCGCTGCCGGTCACCTTCGGCTACAAGACCGCGATCTGGCTGGCGATGTTCGACCGCCACGCCGAGCGGCTGGCGCAATTGAAGCCGCGCGTGCTGGTCGGCCAGTTCGCCGGCGCCGCCGGCACGCTGGCCTCGCTCGGCGACAAGGGGTTTGAGGTGCAGGAGGCGCTCTGCGACGAGCTGAAGCTCGGCGTTCCCGCCGCGACCTGGCACGTCGCGCGCGACGGCTTTGCCGAGGCCGTGAACTTCCTCGCGCTCGTCACCGGCTCGCTCGGCAAGATCGCGCTCGACATCATGATCATGGCCTCGACCGAGTTCGCCGAGGTCTACGAGCCCTTCGTCAAGGGCCGCGGCGCCTCCTCGACCATGCCGCAGAAGCGCAACCCGATCTCCTCGGAGCTGATGCTGGCGGCGTCCAAGGCGGTGCGCCAGCACGCGGGCCTGATGCTGGATGCGATGGTGCAGGATTTCGAGCGCGCCACCGGCCCCTGGCACGCCGAATGGATGGCGATCCCCGAAAGTTTCGTGCTGACGGCCGGCGCCCTGCACCAGGCCAGGTTCGCGCTTGCGGGTCTCATCGTGGACGAAACAAAGATGAACGACAATCTCGCCATCAGCCGGGGCCTGATCGTGGCCGAAGCGGTCATGATGGGGCTCGCGCCGCAGATCGGGCGGCAGGAGGCGCATGACGTGGTCTATGATGCCTGCCGGCTCGCCAACGAGAAGGGTTTGACGCTGGCGGACGCGCTCTCGTCCGATTCGCGCGTCTCTGCCAGAATCGACCGCGCCATGATCGATGCGCTGACTTCACCGAAAAATTACCTCGGTCTCGCGCCTGCCATGGTTGACCGGGTGCTGAAATCGGCAACGCGTTGACAACCAAGATGCGTGAAACCGCGTATCTTTCGTAGCCTCCAAGACGCTCGCATACTTGTGTCTCGCGATGCTAGGCTTAGATTGAACGAGACTTTCGGCAGAGGACCCGGCATGACCGATCAGCGCATCACCCCCACTCCCATCGATCCTGCGAAACTCGACCGGCTGGCCGAGGTGGCGGTGAAGGTGGGCCTGGGCTTGCGGCCGGGGCAGGATCTGCTCCTGACGGCGCCGGCGATCGCGCTGCCGCTGGTGCGGCGGATCGCCGTGCACGCCTACAAGGCCGGCGCCGGTATCGTGACGCCGATCCTGTCGGACGAGGAGATGACGCTGGCGCGTTACCGCCATGGTCACGACAACAGTTTCGACCGCGCCGCCGGCTGGCTCTATGAAGGCATGGCCAAGGCATTTTCCGACAACACCGCGCGGCTCGCCATCGTCGGCGACAATCCGATGCTGCTGTCGGGCGAAGATCCGTCCAAGGTGGCGCGCGCCAGCAAGGCCAACTCGATGGCCTATCAGCCGGCGCTGGAAAAGATCGTCAATTTCGACACCAACTGGAACATCATCGCCTATCCGAGCCCGTCCTGGGCCAAGCAGGTATTTCCCAACGATCCCGAGGACGTCGCGATCGGCAAGCTCGCGGACGCGATCTTCGCCGCCTCCCGCGTCGACCGCGAGGACGCGATGGCCAATTGGGCGAGCCACAATGCGGTGCTGCGCGAGCGCACCAACTGGCTCAACGGCCAGCGTTTCCGCGCGCTTCAATACGCGGGACCGGGCACCGACCTCACCATCGGGCTTGCCGACGGCCATGAATGGGAAGGCGGCGCCTCTCTGTCCAAGAACGGCATCAGCTGCAACGCCAACATCCCGACCGAAGAGGTCTTCACCACGCCGCATTGCCGCCGCGTCTATGGTCATGTCGTGAGCTCGAAGCCGCTGTCCTACCAGGGCACGCTGATCGACAACATCGCGGTGCGCTTCGAGGACGGCAAGATCGTCGACGCAAAAGCCTCGCGCGGCGCCGAGGTGCTGAACAAGGTGCTCGACACCGACGAGGGCGCGCGCCGGCTCGGCGAGGTGGCGCTGGTGCCGCATTCCTCGCCGATCTCGCAGAGCGGGCTGTTGTTCTACAACACGCTGTTCGACGAGAACGCGGCCTCGCACATCGCGCTCGGCCAGTGCTACTCGAAATGCTTCGTCAACGGCGCCCAGCTCACGTCGCAGCAGATCGCCGCGCAAGGCGGCAACCAGAGCCTGATCCATATCGACTGGATGATCGGCTCGGCCGAGACCGACATCGACGGCATTCTCGCCGACGGCAGCAAGGTGCCGGTGTTCCGCAAGGGCGAGTGGGCGAAGTAACCGACAATCGTGCCGCGGGGAGCTTCTCACCTCTCCCGTAGGGAGAGGTCGGGTCGCATCGAAGATGCGATCCGGGTGAGGGGTTCTGGCCTCACTGGGTGTCGCACCCCCTCACCCGGATTGCTGCGCAATCCGACCTCTCCCCGTCGGGGAGAGGTCAGCATCCCGGCGACAGTCTTTCCTAGACGTTTGCTCTAGCGCGTTGCCGTCACGCCGCCGCGTTGCGCAGCGACGGGTTGTTGTCGATGCTGAAGCGGTTGAACAGCGTCGTGAACGGGCTGCCGTCGGTGGCCCGCACGATGGTGTCGGACGCAGCCACCGCATCGTAGAGCGCACCGAGCGGATCGTCCGGCGGGGGCAGGTCGAGGCCATCGCGGATTCCCTCGCGGGCTTCGTTGACCTCGTCCTCGTCGTCGAGGGTCGCCTCCAGCGCATCGGCCGCGCGCCGCATCTGCGCGAGGTCGCCGCCCGCGGAGAATTTGAGGATGTCGAGCCAATAGGGGCGGGCGACGACGAGCTGGATGAAGGCCTCGAACGTGGCAGCGATAATTCCTGCGCGGCCTTCCGATGAGACGTAGAGCACATGCTGCGACGGCAGCAGCACGAAGGCGCCGCCGGAGCCGTCGCTGCCGATCTGCCGGGGGTTTTCGATGCCGTCGATGGTAAACCAGCGCTCCTCGTCCGGCGTGAAGGAGACATCAAGGCTCCCGAGCCGGGCCACCACCTGGCTGTTGGCTGCCAGAACCTCGGGTGTGAGGGGCATCAGCACGGCTCCTTTCGGATAGTCTTCGCGCATTTTGTCGCACCCCGGAAAAGAAGGGTTCATGTGCGCGAATTTGCAGGGAAATCGCGGCGTTAACTGCTTCGCACATGCAACTTGCGGCTGATTGTCGAGGCCTGCGTAAGAAAGAATTAAAAGCCGATCACTAGCGTTGCGAACATCATTGGAAACGATCCGGGCCCCGACCGGGCCAAAACCTATTTTATTCCCTGAGGAAACAGATGTCGCGCGCAATGATTGAAATCGGCAGTTGCAATGTGGATCTCGAGCTGCGGCCGATCGAGCCGTCCTGGATCATCGAGGGCAATCCGGTGTCGCGCTCGCGCATCCTGTCCACCAGCGCGGACGGTACCGCCTCGACCATCATTTGGCAGTGCACCGAAGGCCGCTTCAACTGGTACTACGACATCGACGAGACGATCATGATCATGGAAGGATCGATCGTGCTCGAAAGCGACGGCATGCCGCCGAAGCGCTACGGTCCCGGCGACGTCATCTTCTTCCGCGACGGTGCGCATGCCAAATGGCATGTCGAAGGCCACGTCAAGAAGATCGCCTTCTGTCGCAAGACCAATCCGGTCATGATCGGCTTCCTGATCCGCGTCGTCAACAAGCTCAAGAAGATCTTCGCCTCCACCGGCGAGCGCCGTCCCGCCTCGCTGATGGGTGCTGGCTAGCGCAGGCCCGGACAATAAGGTTTCAAGGACGCTTCCCAGCGGCCACGACGAAGAGGGGTCGGGATCCATATCCCGGCCCCTCTTCTCGTCACGAGGGCAGCTCGAGCCGATAAAAATCGATCGCAGTCTGTGCGAACAGCGCCGTCTTCTCGGCCTCGCCCAAGGGCGCGGCGATGCGCTTGAAGGTGTTGAAGATCACCTGGTAGCTGCACTGGCCCTTGTCCGGCGGAAAATTGCTCTCGAACATCGCGCGCTTCGGGCCGAACGCCTCGATGCAGGTCTCGATATAGGGTCGCCAGGCCACGGCAAGCTCCTCGGACGACGGCGGCCTCTCGCGCAGATGGAAGTCATGGCCGAGCAGGCACATCGCGAGGCCGCCGAGCTTCACCACCACATTCTCGCATTTGGCGATCTCGCGGATCGAGGCGCGCCACTGCGGAAACACCTCCTCGCGCCGCCCGGCAAAGCGGCCGACGCCGGCCGGGCCGCCGCAATGGTCGAGCACGATTCTGGTGTCGGGGAAGGCGCGCGCAAGCTCGGTCAGTTCGTCGATCTGCGGATGAAACAGCCAGGCATCGAAGCTGAGATTCAGCGGCGCCAGGCAGGCAAAACCCTTGCGGAAGGTCGGATCCTGCAACAGCCCCTTCGGCCGGTTGGCATACATGCCGGCGACGACAGGGTCCTGGTCCCAGGCCGAGGAATGCCGGATGCCGCGGAAACGACCGTTGCCCGCCGCGATCTCGGCTTCCAGCACCGGCTTGGCGGCATCGCCCAGCAGCAGGTTCACATGGCTGACGATGCCGGCGCAGATCGCGGCCGTGCCGTAAGCACCGCTCGCGCTCATCGCGGCGACGCCGTTGGCGAACTCGACTTCGCCGACCGGTCGAAACGCCTCGGGGCCGTGCGCGCGATACATCGAGCGGCAGTCGACATAGACGGTGGCGATGACGTTGTGGCCGGAGGCGATGTCATCAGCCATCTCCTCGATCAGGTAGCGGTGCCCGCGATTCCAGAGATGGTGATGGGGATCGACGATCGGTCGCGAGGGATCGATGATCTCCTCCCGATGCAGCGCGAGCCAGTCCTCGCGCGGTTCGACGAATAGCCCGCTCGTGTTGGCGGGCAGACCGCTTGCAGCCATTGGCGTTCGCTCCCTTTTATATTTTTGTGGCGGGAGCCTAGCACTTCGTCATCACGCGCAGCAGCGCGCGTTGCGCAACCGCACCCGTCATCGCGAGCACAGCGGTGCGGTGACTTGCACGAATTGGGTTTCGTTCGATTGCCGCCACACGGAAGGTCCGCTCCCTCTCCCACTTGCGGGGGAGGGTTGGGGTGGGGGTGTCTCCACGGAGAGATTCCCAACGAGGAGAGAGCCCCCACCCGGCGCTTCGCGCCGACCTCCCCCGCAAGCGGGAGAGGTTGCGGCGGGCGCGGAGCCGACTTGTTCAATCAAAAGCCAGTCGATCTCAAGCCTCGCGGCGGGTTGCTCTGACGCCAACCACAAGCCGCCAATCAGCTACCGCAGCCGGCTTGACCTCGCCGAGCCAGCGAAAGGAATCTCCGGCGATGTCGACAAAGCTCCAGCGCGTCTGGTCGCCGGACTCGGTCGTACCTTCCTGCACGATGTCTTCCCCTTGCGGCCGCCCGATCTGCTGGCGGAACACGCTTCGGCCGGGATCGAACCAGGAGATCCGCCACGCGGATATGGAGGGGTCATAGACCCGCAGCGTGGTGCCGTACCAGTTGCCGGCGATCGGAAAGGCCGGGCTGCCGGTGAGACGGGGAATGACCCAGACGTCCTGGACGGCGCGTCCTTCCAGCACCCAGCCGAAATGGATTTCGCCGGGCGCGACGTGTTTCGTTCCATCGGGGCCGTGGGCGGTGATCTCGGCATCCCAGTTCCCGACGAAGCGGCCATAAAGCTGGAGCGCTGCGGCGTGCTCGGGGTTTGGTCCGTCCGCGTGCAACAATCTCGCAAAGTCCGTCATGTCGATCTCCCGTTGCGGGGAGATCAGCACCGATGGACGACAGCCGGCTTGGAGAAAATTGCGCCTCAGACGCCGTCGAGGATGATCACCGTCGGCGCCGACGGCAGCGTGTCCCGCGACATGCGGAAGGAGCGCTCGATGCGCCGGTCGATCTCGAATTGCTGGCCGATGCGGCGCATGAAGTCGTCGAGCGGGGTGGCGAAACGGTGCATCGGCAGCACCACGGAAGCGCGCAGCCGCTTGGTGATCTCGGAAACGCCGTCGAGCGACATGGTGTAGGTGCCGTCGATCGGCACCATCACGATGTCGAGCCGCCCGATCTGGGCGAAATGGCTGTCGTCGAGCTTGTGGTGGAGGTGGCCGAGATGGCCGATGCAGAGGCCGGCGACCTCGAAGATGAAGATCGAATTGCCGTCGCGGATCATGTCGGTGCCGGCGTCGTCGCCGAAATAACGGCGGATGTCGGTCGTGACGTTGCGGACGAAGGTGTCGCCGATGCGCTCCGACACGATGGCCGGCTTGCCGTCCTCGCTCCAGCCATGCAGCACATGGGGAATGCGCTTGTCGGGGAAGAGCGTGTAATGGGTGCTGTGGGCCCGGTTCATGGTGGCCACATCGGGCAGCCGGCCGATCTGATAGGCGCCGCTATAGTCGGTCGCGATGCGCAAGCCGCCCGGCGTGTCGATAATGTAGGTGGAATGGCCGGCATAGGTGATCTCGACCTCGGCCGCAGCCGCGGCTTGCCGGAAGGCGACCGGCATGGCGCGCGGCGCGGCATTGGCCATCGCCAGGCATTCGCTGCGTTGTGGCAGCTGCTGGGCGAGGGCAGGGGAGAGGAATGCGCCGAACAGCGCCAGAGCCGCCGAAACCAGTCGCCACATGAATCCGTCCCCGATGACTTCAGGGAAAGTCTAGCGTGCAATGCAGCGTGTGGCCAACAGGACGCGATCAACAGCGCGTCAGTGTCGCACCCTCACTCCCGCCGCGGACTGCACCTCCAGGTAATCGCGACGAGGCTCGCGGTGATCAGGCCGCTGATGAGGCCGGCCAGCGGCAGCGCGAGCAGCAGCGCGGCGGTCGCGGCCCAGCCGATCGAGGAGAAGGCTTCGGCAAAGGTCGCGAGCCGCGAGGAGGTCTGGCGGCGGCGGAATTGGCTGCGCCGGGCCTGCACCCGGAACCAGAGCTGGATCGCGGTCGCCGAGGCCGCGCTGATGATGATTGCACCGGCACTGACCGCGGCCTGGATCGGCGAGGCGAATGCCAGCGCCGCGACCAGCGGGCAGAAGATGATGGCGATCGTGATCAGCACCACCTCGATCTTGGCGCGGATGACGCTGGACGGCGTCAGTGGTGCGGTCGCGACCAGGTCGGGGGCGTCCTCGCCCGAGATCGTCAGCCAGGCCAGCCCGCCGGCGAGCTGCCCCGCCGCCATCACGATGACGGGCGTGATCAGCGTCAACGCCGCAGAACTGTCGGCAAAGCTGCGCCAGAGCAGCAGCGCCGGCGGCACCAGATAGAGCAGCTGCATCAGGGTCTGCGAGATCAGCCAGGGATCGCGCCAGAGCAGCAAAAATTCCTTGCGCCGCAATGCCTGCTGCCGTGATCCGCCGCGGAACGGGCGCTGCTTCGCGCGTCGGCGGCCGGACGTGCCGTAAGCCGCGGCGTCGATCGCGGTGTCGGCAAAGCGGCCCGAGAAGATCGCCATGACGCTGCCGAGCAGCACCAGCCCGAGCGCGAGCAGCAGCAGCAGTGCCTCGCTGTCACCCATGGCCGCCCGTGCCGGCCACCACCAGATGCTGTCGACGTCGGGGGCATGTTCGGCGAAGGTGCCTGATGTCAGGATGGTGATGCGCGACAGCGTGCCATAGGACATGATCGCAGCGACCTGAAGCGCGATCACGAAGCCGGCGCCGATGATGGCGGCGAGGATCTGCGCCACGAAGCGCGTCCGCGCCGGACCGATCAGGCGGAACAGCAGGATGGTGACGGCAATCGCGATCGCCGCAGCCGACAGGCCCATCGCGACCACGACGCCGAACGCCGCAAGCCATCGCGTGCCGCCACCGATCACCAGCACGTCGATGAAGGGCGTCGAGAACAGCAGCGCCAGCACCGTGACGGCGAGCGCGATCGCGGCGATCCGCACCGAGAACAGATTGGCGAGCCGCGCCGGCGAGGACATGATCAGATCGAGATCGGCGCGGGCATAGAATACCCGCGTCACCGATTCGATCGCCTGCGACAGCATCAGGGTCCAGGCCAGGAATATCGTCGCTGTGATCACGATCAGCGAGGGCTTGTCGAGCGGCAGTTGCAGATCGGCGAAGCGGCCGATCACGGCCCAGGCCGGCACGTGCAGGAGCGCTGCGAAGAGCAGCAGGCCGATGATTGCGGCGCGCGTTCGCTTGCGCCTGCCGCCGGTCATCATGGCGAGCCACTCGCGCCAGGCGAGCCGGAGCTCGTGGCGCGCAAACCAGGACAGCGCAGTCGCCGAGCTCATGCGGCTTCCTGGAGCGTCACCAGCGCGATGAAGAGATCTTCCAGGCTGGTGTCGGCATGGCCGTTCTGCTGGCGCAGCTCGGTGAGCGTGCCTTCGGCGACCAGGCGGCCCGATGCGATTACGCCGATGCGGTCGGCCATTCGCTCGGCCACCTCGAGAATGTGCGTGGTCATGATCACGGTGCAGCCGGCGCGGACGCGCTCGCTCAGGAGGCCCTTCACGTGACGGGCGGAGACGGCATCCAGCCCCGTCAGCGGCTCGTCGAGGATGATGAGGCGGGGATCGTGCACCAGCGCGCCGGCCAGCGCCACTTTCTGGCGCATGCCCTTGGAAAAGCCCTCGCAGCGCTCGTGCCGGTGTGCTTCGAGCCCGAGCGAGCCGAGCAGCCCCTCGGCAACCGGTTCCGAGACGGACGGCGCGATGCCCCAGAGCCCGGCAACGAATTCGAGATATTCGAGCGGGGTGAGCTTGTCATAGATCATCGGCTCGTCGGACACCCATGCCATCACCTGCTTGGCGGCGACGGGGTTTCCCAGCGCATCGATGCCGAAGATCGAGACCGCGCCGGCATCGGGCCGCAAGAGGCCGGCAACCATGCGCAAAGTGGTGGTCTTGCCGGCGCCGTTCGGGCCGACCAGGGCGTAGAATTCACCCGCGTGAATGGTGAGATCGAGGTCATCGACCGCCAAACGGTCAAAACGCTTCGTTAACCCTCGGACTTCCAGCGCCGAGCTGTCCGGCTTCATGACGGCCACACCATCCGGTTTTGCATCGCCGGCGACCATGACCTGAAGATGTTTCGGCACGGTGAATCGTGCTGCCGCAATTGCCGTCATCCACCTTGGACTAAAGGAAAGCCCCCCTTTGTTGACAGCGCGCGGGCGTTCAGGCTGAATTGGCGCCGGGACAAATGACGCTAACGCGGCGAAACGACTGCGTAGCGACTGGACACAAGATGCGGCGAGGCGATCGAAGAACCGCCGGTTGCATCGGGAGGAAGCGCGGCGATGCTGGATTTCGTTCAGCAGCTGGTTAGCGGTGTTGCGCTCGGCTGCGTCTACGGCCTGATCGCGCTCGGCTTCGTGCTGGTCTACAAGGCGACCGAGGTCGTCAACTTCGCCCAGGGCGATCTGATGATGCTGGGCGGCTTCTTCGCCTTCACCTTCATCGGCATGATGGGCCTCAACTACTGGATCGGCTTTGCCGGTGCCGTGGCCGCGATGGCGCTGTTCGGCATGCTGGCCGAACGCGTCGTGGTGCGGCCGATCCTCGGCTATCCGCAATTCTCCATCATCATGGCCACCATTGGCCTCGGCTACTTCCTGCGCTCGATCGCCGGCATGATCTGGGGCACCGACGATCTCAAGATCGAGACGCCGTTCAGCCAGGGCGTGCTGCGCATCGGCTCGCTGGTGCTTGCCTATGACAAGCTTTCGGTGATCGCGGCGACGATGATCCTGTGCACGCTGCTCTGGCTGTTCTTCAACAAGACCACGCTCGGCACCGCGATGCGCGCCAGTTCCGAGAACATGCTGGCGGCCTATTACATGGGCATCCCGGTCAAGCGCGTGGTGTCGATCGTCTGGGCGATCAGCGCGGCGGTGGCGACCTGCGCGGGCGTGCTGCTGGCGCCGATCACCTTCATCCACTCCAATGTCGGCCTCGTGCTCGGGCTCAAGGCGTTTCCCGCCGCAGTCCTCGGCGGCTTCGGCTCGATCCCCGGCGCGGTGGTCGGCGGCGTCCTGATCGGCGTGATCGAGAGCATGGCCGGCTTCTATCTGGCCGAGGGCTGGAAGGACGCAGCGCCCTACATCGTGCTGCTCGCCGTGCTCTTGCTCAAGCCCGAAGGCCTGTTCGGCCTTCACGTCCGCAAGAAGGTCTGAACGCCATGCGCTTCCTGTTCAAGACCGACTACGAGGACGACATCAAGCTGTTTCCGCATTCGGGTTACATCGTCTCCTACGGCATCCTGCTCGCGCTGCTGCTGATCGCGCCCTACGTGCTCTCCAGCTATCTGATGAGCCAGCTCGTCTTCGTCTGCATCTACGCAACCGTCGGCGTGGCGCTGCTGATCCTGACCGGCTTCACGGGGCAGGCCTCGCTCGGGCACGCGGCGTTCCTCGCGATCGGTGCCTACACGGCCGCCTATTTGCAGAAGTATAATGTGCCGTTCCCGGTCTACTTCCTCGCCGCAGGCCTTCTGACCGGCTGCATCGGAGCGATGGTCGGCTTTCCCGCGCTGCGGCTCCAGGGCATCTATCTCGTCATCGCCACCATCTCCTTTGCCCTGATCGTCGAGGAAATCCTGGCGCGCTGGGAGAGCGTCACCAACGGCAACGAGGGCATGCGGGTCAAGACGCTGTCGCTGTTCGGCGTCGCGGTGCCGCGCGACAGCCCGACCTTCTATTTCCTGTGTCTCGCCGTGCTGGTGCTGACCATCGTCGGCACGCTCAATCTGCTGCGCTCGCCGACGGGGCGCGCCTTCGTCGCGATCCGCGATTCTGAGACCGCGGCGCGCAGCATGGGCGTCAACGTCGCGCTCTACAAGGTGAAGTCCTTTGCGATCTCCGCGGCGATCACCGGCTTTGCCGGCGTCTTGTTCGCGCACAAGCTCTCCTTCATCTCGCCGGAGATGTTCACGCTCCAGCTCTCGATCGAGTTCATCATCGTGATCCTGATCGGCGGCAGCTTCAGCCTGCACGGCGCCGTGCTGGGCGCGATCTTCATCGTGATGATCGACCCGTTCCTGACCTATCTGAAGGACGACATGCCCGGCATCATCGCCGGCATCGCCGCGACGTTCGGCGCGGGGACGGCGACTGCGGCAAACGTCCAGGCGAAGGTCGCGGCCTTCGCCTCGCTCAACGGGCTGAAGGGCGCGATCTACGGCATCATCATCGTGCTGTTCGTGCTGTTCGAGCCGCTCGGGCTCTACGGCCGCTGGCTGAAGATCAAGCTCTTCTTCCAGCTGTTTCCGCTCTACAAGCGCGCCACCTTCAAGCGGCAGAAGATCTACGTGAAGTCGGAGCGCAACCGATGAGCTACTTTCGCGCCGAGAATCTGTCGCTGCATTTCGGAGGCCTCAAGGCCGTCGATGCGGTGTCGTTCGCGGTGGAGAAGGGCGAGATCCTCTCGATCATCGGTCCCAACGGCGCCGGCAAGAGCTCGATCTTCAACCTGATCTCGCGGATCTACCGGCCGACCTCGGGCCGCATCTTCTTCGAGGACCAGGACATCACGGAGCAGCCGCCTTACGATATCGCGCGACTCGGCATCGCCCGCACCTTCCAGAACATCGAGCTGTTCGAGAATGCGACCGTGCTGTCCAACCTGCTGGTCGGGCGGCACCGGCACTCGACCACGCAGCTCTGGCAGGAGCTGCTGTTCCTGCCGAGCGTGCGGGCCAACGAGAAGGTGCATCGTCGCCGTGTCGAGCAGGTGATCGAGTTCCTCGATCTCGAGCCCTATCGCGACAAGCTGATCTCGGGCCTGCCCTACGGCGTGCGCAAGGTGATCGAGCTGGCGCGGGCGCTGTGCTCGGAGCCGAAGCTGATCCTGCTCGACGAGCCGTCCTCCGGCCTCAATGTCGAGGAGACCGACGACATGTCGTTCTGGATCCGCGACATGAAGAACGAGCTCGGCGTCACCGTGCTGATGGTCGAGCACGACATGTCGCTGGTCAACCGCGTCTCCGACCGCGTCATCGCGCTGAACTATGGCCGCGTGCTGGCGATGGGATCGCCGTCCGAGGTGCAGCAGCACCCCGACGTCGTCGCAGCCTATCTGGGAGCCTGATGCGATGGATGCCGCGGTGACACCGGACATCATCCTGAAGCTCTCCAACATCGAGAGCTATTACGGGCCGATCATGGCGATCCGCGGCATCTCGCTGGAGGTGCCGCGCGGCCGCATCGTCACGCTGCTCGGCGCCAACGGCGCCGGCAAGACCACGGTGCTGAAGACGATCTCCGGCATTCTCGATCCGCAGAAGGGATCGATCGAGTTCATGGGCAAGCCGATCCAGCGCATGGAGGCCGACCGGATCGTGCGGCTGGGCCTCAGCCATGTGCCGGAGGGGCGCGAGGTGTTTCCGTTCCTCTCCGTGCGCGAGAACCTGATGATGGGCGCCTATCCGCGCAAGGACCGTGACGGCGTCGCGCAAGACATGGAGCGCGTCTACGGCTATTTCCCGCGGCTGAAGGAGCGGATCGATCAGCCGGCCGGCCAGCTCTCCGGCGGTGAGCAGCAGATGCTCGCGATCGGCCGCGCGCTGATGAACCGGCCGACGCTGCTGCTGCTCGACGAACCCTCGCTCGGCCTGTCGCCGTTGCTGGTGAAGGAGATCTTCACGATCATCCGCCGCGTCAACGAGGAGCAGGGCATGTCGATCCTGCTGGTCGAGCAGAACGCCAAGGTGGCGCTGGAGACGGCGCATTACGGCTACGTGCTGGAGATCGGCCGGATCGTGATGAACGACACCTGCGACCGCTTGATGCATTCACAGGACATCCAGGAGTTCTACCTTGGCGCCAAGGAAGCAGGTGCACGAGGCGAGCGGCGCTGGAAAAAGAAGAAAACTTGGCGTTAGAGTCGAACTTGGCGTTAAATGGGATCGCCCGTCCGCAAGACATGGACCGCCGGCAAGGCAGGCAGCGGAGGGGAGCGCGACAAGGAGGAGACGTGCATGGCCCGACCGGCGGTGCTGACGGTCGCTGATACGATCGCGAAAAGCTTCCTGCGCGCCGCCGAGACGCGGGGCGACAGGCCGGCGATCCGCGAGAAGACGTTCGGCATCTGGCAGCCGACGAGCTGGCGCGAGTGGCTGGAGATCTCGAAGGAGATCGCCTACGCGCTTCGCGCGATCGGCTTCATGCCCGGCGACGTCGCCTCCATCATCGCCAATGCCGTGCCGGAATGGGTCTATGCCGACATGGGCGTCCTGTGCGCCGGCGGCGTCTCGTCCGGAATCTATCCGACCGATGCCTCATCCCAGGTCGAGTATCTGGTCAACGATTCCGGCACCGGGGTGATCTTCGTCGAAGACGAGGAGCAGCTCGACAAGATCCTCACCTGCCGCACACGCTGTCCGTCGCTGCAAAGGATCGTCGTGTTCGACATGGAGGGCCTCAGCGGCTTCTCCGACGACATGGTGATGTCGCTCGACGAGTTTCGCGCGCTCGGGCGCAACCATATGGTCGGGCGCGAAGCGCTGTGGCAGGAGATGATCGACAGCCGCGTCGCGAGTGACCTCGCGATTCTCGTCTATACCTCGGGCACGACGGGTCCGCCCAAGGGCGCAATGCACGCCAACCGCAGCGTCACGCACCAGATGCGGCATGCCAACGACTTCATCCCGGCGCGGGAGAACGAGGACCGGCTGATCTTCCTGCCGCTCTGCCACGTCGCCGAGCGGATCGGCGGCTATTACATCTCGGTCGCGCTCGGCTCGGTGATGAATTTTGCCGAAAGCCCGGAGACGGTGCCGGACAATCTGCGCGAGGTGCAGCCGACCATCTTCCTCGCGGTGCCGCGCATCTGGGAAAAATTCTATTCGGCCATCACCATCGCGCTGAAGGATGCGACGCCGCTGCAGCAATGGGTCTACCGCCGCGCCATCGAAATCGGCTACCGCATGGTCGATTGCCGGATCGAAGGCAGGGCGCCGCCGCTGTCGCTGCGCCTCGCCAACCGCATCGCCTACCGGCTCGCCTTCCGCAACATCCGCCGCATGATCGGTCTCGATCGCTGCCGCACCGCCTTTACCGGTGCGGCGCCGATCGCGCCGGAGCTGATCCGCTGGTATCTCGCGCTCGGCATCGACATGCACGAGCTCTACGGCCAGACCGAGAATTGCGGCGTCGCCACCATGATGCCGGCGACGCGGATCAAGCTCGGCTCGGTCGGCACCGCCGTACCCTGGGGCGAGGTCGCGCTGTCGCCCGACGGCGAGATCCTGATCAAGGGCGACTTCCTGTTCATGGGCTACCTGAACCAGCCGGAGAAGACCGCCGAGACCATCGATCAACGCGGCTGGCTGCACACCGGCGACGTCGGCACCATCGACAACGAGGGCTTCGTCCGCATCACCGACCGGATGAAGGACATCATCATCACATCAGGCGGCAAGAACATCACGCCGTCCGAGATCGAGAACCAGCTCAAATTCTCGCCCTACATCTCGGATGCCGTGGTGATCGGCGACAAGCGGCCGTACCTCACCTGCCTCGTCATGATCGACCAGGAGAATGTCGAGAAGTTCGCCCAGGACCATGACATCCCCTTCACCAATTATGCGAGCCTGTGCCGGGCGACCGAGATCCAGGATCTGATCTGGCGCGAGATCGAGCAGGTCAACGTCAATTTCGCCCGCGTCGAGACCATCAAGAGGTTCTTCCTGATCGAACGCCAGCTCACGCCCGAGGACGAGGAGCTGACGCCGACCATGAAGCTGAAGCGCAACTTCGTGAACAAGCGCTACGCCGCCGAGATCGACGCGATGTATCGCCAGCGCGCGGTGGCGTGAATCGTCTCATTCGAAAAACAGCGAAGCGGTGATGGCCCCCGCCCTTCGCATGATACGGGCCCCAAGGAGAGGAGACGTCAATGTCGAGATCGTTAGGAACGTTCGGCCTTGCTGTGAGCGCCGTGGCGCTCACCTGTCTGCCGGCCGCGGCACAGACCAAGGTCACCAATGAAGGCATCTCGGCAACCGAGATCGTGATCGGCACCCATCAGGATCTGTCGGGTCCGATCAAGGGCTGGGGCGTGCCGGTTTCCAACGGCATGAAGATGGCGGTCGAGGAGGTCAACGCCGCCGGCGGCGTCAACGGCCGCAAGATCCGGCTGGTCGTCGAGGACAGCGGCTACGATCCGAAGAAGGCCGTGCTGGCTTCGCAGAAGCTGATCGAGCGCGACAAGATCTTCGCGATGGTGGGGCCGATGGGCTCGCCGACCGTGCTCGCCGCGCAGGATATCCTGCTCGATGCCGGCGTGCTCCAGCTCTTTCCGCTGACGGCCGCCGAGTTCACCTTCAAGTTCGATCCGGCCAAGCCGCAGGAGCGGCTGAAGTTCAACAATCTGCTGCCCTATGTCGAGAGCACGCGCGCGGCGCTCAAATACATGATGGAGTGGAAGAACTTCAAGAAGCCCTGCATCATGCACCAGGACGACGAGTACGGAAAGAACGTGCTCGACGGCTTCAACCAGCAACTGGCTGCCATGAAGGTGCAGCCGGCCTCGATCACGAGCTACAAGCGCGGCGCCTCCGACTTCAGCGCGCAGGTCGCCAAGATGAAGTCCGACGGCTGCGACCTCGTCGTGCTCGGCGCGGTGCTGCGTGAGCCCATCGGCACCATGACCGAAGCCAGGAAGCTCGGCTGGGACGTCACCTTCCTCGGTGCGACGCCCGTCAACGTGATGGAGGTGCCCGTGCTCGGCAAGGAAGCCGTCGAAGGCCTCTATGCGGCGAGCGGCTTCGAGATACCGTATGAGGACACTGCCAAGGGCAAGGTCCACGACTGGCTCGTCAACTACAAGAAGATGTTTGGCACCGACGCCAACACGCAGGCGATCATCGGCTACAATGCGGTGATGACCTTCGCCTTCTATGCGCAGAAGGCGGGCAAGGACCTCACCGGACAGAAGATGCTGGACTCGCTCGAGTCGGGCGAGAAGTTCCTCGACATCTTCAACTCGCCCGCGACGAAGTTCTCCAAGACCGACCACCTCGCCAACACCATCACCCAGGTGCAGCAGGTCAAGGGCGGCCGCTGGGTGCTGGTGAAGGACAATCTGATGTTCTGATTGAGGGCGCCCGTGCCGCGCGCTCAGTGCACCCTCTCCCCTTGTGGGAGAGGGTGGCTTCGCGAAAGCGAAGCCGGGTGAGGGGTTTCTATCTCCACGAGCGGTTTTGTGAGTGGAGAGAACCCCTCATCCGGCGCTTCGCGCCACCTTCTCCCACAAGGGGAGAAGGAAGAGAGCGTGACACGCGGAGAAAGACCTACGATCCCCCGCCCGCGGTCCCCGTGGTCACCGGCGCGAGTTCGTCCTCCCGGCAGCGCCAGCCGTCGGCGGCTTTCACGAAGGCGAAGGTGCGCTGGATTCTCAGGCGCCGCGTGACGTTGAAGACGTCCCCGGAGCGTTCTTTGACGCCGGCGGCTCCCGGCTGCGGACGACCCGTCCTGGCGTCCCAGCAGGTGCCGGTGCAGGCGGAGGCAACCTTGCTGCATGTGCTGAAGGGCGCCAGCACGACCATTTCGATCTCGCCCGTGACCTGCGCCTCCTGGTCGGTCACCTGGCTGTCGATGGCGTAGACGCGGTTGATGCGCAGGAAATTGCCGCACGAATTGGCCGCGTGAATTCGCGCGGCGCAGAAGTCGATGGCGTCGGTGTCGGGGATGCGGGCCGCGACCTGCCGGCCGAACACCTTCTTCGGATCGCCCTTGGCGGCAGCGATCTCGCCTGTCTTGTGCCTCAGATAGTCGGCAAGACAATCTTCCGCGGATTCGAGCTCGGCAAGCGGCACGTTCTCCTTGCCGACGAGATTGCATCTGCGGTCGCGCTCTCGCGTCCACCGGCCATATTCGGCATAGGCAAAGCGGGCCGCGGTCGGGTCCAGCTTGCCGATCAGGCTGAGCACCTGGCCATTGAGCTCGGTTTCGGCAAGCGCCAGCGAAGGGTCCGCGCAGATCAGCGCGCCCGCCGCGGTGTTGGCCGCAAGACAGTCGAAATCCGGATCGCGCAGGATCGCGGCGCGCTCCGCGGTGACCTTGAGAAGGCATGCCTTGACCCGGTCGACATCGTCGGCACGGACCCTGGTCTCGCCGACGATGCCGCAGCCGAGATTGCGCTGACGGATCCAGATCGCGTTTTCCTCGATCGCCGGCAGGCGATCGGGCAGGCGGGCGAGCCGTGCTTCGATCGCGCTGCCCAGCTTCTCGGCAGCGGCGGCGAGCTCGGCATCACCGCAGAACAATTGATTGCCGGGGTCGCGAATCTGCTGGCAGTTGTTCTTGGCGAACAGCGGCAGCTTGTCGGCGATGGAGCGGTCGGATGGGCCGGATTGCGCGGACGCGGGTGCCGCGAGCGCCAGCAGCGCAAGCACAATCAGCCCGATGAACCGCATTCCAGTCGTCCCCCGCTTTGCCGGGGCATGCTAGCGCCCCGGATCGCGCGGTGGAATGAATTTGTGGGGCGACGGCTTTTGTGAGGTCCCTAGCCCGGATGGAGCGGCGCAATCCGGGATTCTTGTAACAGGCGGCCCCGGACGTCGCTGCGCTCGAGCCGGGCTACAAGAACATCAACGCGCCTCAGCAGCCATCGACAGCCGCACCGGCTCATCGACATATTTCATCACGGCCGATTGGTGGAGCACGAACAGCGGCTGGTAGGTGCGCGCGTCGTCGTCCTCGACCATCGCCATGCGGCGGTTGTCGAGCATCAGCCAGTGGCCGTCGAGCTTTGCCGCGGCAACCGCGTGCTCCTCGCCGGCCCTGACGTCGCGCACCACGACGATGCGGAGGTCCTCGGTGGCAACGCCGGCGAGCCGCAGTGCGGCCAGCTTGGCGATGGCGTAGTCTTCGCAATCGCCGGCGCCGCGCTGGAAGGTCGCAAGCGGCGCGCTCCAGACGTCGTCGGCGCCGTCATCGGCGGCGCGGATGGCGAGGTTGATGGCGCGATTGGTCTCGCCCAGCCGGGCGCGGCCGTCGCGGGTGCGGGCCTGGTCGACGATGGCGAGCAGCTTCAATGCCGCAGGCGATGCGCAATTGTCCCGGTCGCCGTCGCACAGCGCGAGCTGCACCATGTCGTCGTCGAGCCTGGACTTCAGCGCGGACCATTTCTGCTGCAGCCCGCCGGACGAGATGGCAAAGGCGAACACGCCGAATGGCTCGGCGGATTTGCGCACGAGGATACCTGCGCCCGGCGACAGCAGCGTGCCGGCACGAAGCTCTGCGGCGGATCCGAGCAGGATCAATCCGCACAGGACAAGGATTGCGCGCCAGGCGCGCGAGCGAGCAGCGATCTCCATCTGACATCCCCTTCCGGCTTCGCCAGGTCCCCCTCGACCTGGTCGTGCCGGGCTTTGTTGCTTTCGCGGAGATAGTGCGAGATGGGCCGTTTTGTTCTGCTTAACGCGCCCGGCAGGGGTCCCGAAACCGTGGGACAGGCTGAAACGGGCCTGCCCAAATTGCGTAAAATTTTACGAATCGGGAGCTAGGAGGTGCCGGGCTGCCGCGAAATGCAACCATTTGCCCGGAGAAGTTGTGGGGGTGCTGATTCAGTCGCCTATGGCTAACGGCCCGTTATTTCACGGGTTCTGTTAGTTGGATCACAGATTTAGTTCCGTATTTCCCGCAGGATAGCGCGGGGTCCTGCGAAGAAAAGATGACACAAGTATCTGCCGTCTAGTCTGTACGGCAGTTTACTTAGGATGACTGGAAATGTGCGAAAATAAGTCGAATTCAACTTCAATATACTGCTGGGAATACTCCACCTTCTCTCCGAGGGGACTGCTCTTCGGGCGCCTCGATCGTCAAGTGACGCGAAATCACACAAGCAATAGATGGTTTCGCTAAGGACTTGGTAATGCTATGCAAGCTTAGGCGGTCGATACTTACTTAGATTTTAACCCTTTTGCGGTGCCCGATTGAATTACGCTGGCAAATTTGACGCCGCGATTTCCTTGGACGGCCAGGGTTTCCGCTCGCCCGCCGATGTCCATGTCGCTTCTTTTACCGCCAAGCCCTTTATCGCGAAGGGGCAGGGTCACGTGCCTGACGGCGCGTTCGTCGTTCCCGACCCGAACCTGATCTTCAACGGCGATTTCAAGCGCGCCGGCCTCGACCTCGTGCTGTCCCATGAGGGGCACGAGTTCGTCGTTCACGATTATTTTAGGGGCGACAAGCGCGCTGCGATCGCTTCGCCTGACGGCGCGCACCTCACCGGCGACGTCGTCAATGCGCTCACGGGCCATGTGCAATATGCGCAGGCCGCGCCCGGCGCCGCCGCGGCCCAGGTCATCGGCCACGTCACCAAGCTCTCCGGTAGCGCGACCGCGGTCCGCAACGGCGTTTCGGTCATCCTGAACAACGGCGACAATGTCGAGAAGGGCGACGTCGTCTCGACCGGCGCGGATTCCACGCTCGGCATCACCTTCATCGACGGCACCGTGTTCGGCCTGTCCTCCAACGCGCGGATGGTGCTGAACGAGATGGTCTACGACCCCAACGGGTCGAACAACTCCTCGCTGCTCAGCCTGGTCGCGGGCACCATCACTTTCGTCGCCGGCGAGACCGCCAAGCACGGCGACATGAAGGTCGACACGCCGGTCGCCACCATGGGCATCCGCGGCACCGCAGTGCTGACCCAGATCAACTTCGTCGTCCCCGCCGGCGGCGGCGATCCGCAGCCGCAGGCAAGCTTCCAGGTGCTGGTCGAGCCCAACGGCACGACGGGGTCCTAC
The DNA here is from genome assembly GCF_058807535.1 of Bradyrhizobium sp. GW821-FHT12B03. NCBI lineage: Bacteria > Pseudomonadati > Pseudomonadota > Alphaproteobacteria > Hyphomicrobiales > Nitrobacteraceae > Bradyrhizobium > Bradyrhizobium sp. GW821-FHT12B03. The sequence continues at coordinate 78,800 of NZ_JBXAQU010000004.1, read as the reverse complement.
ATCCTGTTCGACAAGGTCACGCTGCTGCCGATCGCGACGGTCAACCAGGCCGGCCAGATGATCCAGATCAGCGGCGGCAACGTCTCGATCTCCAATGCGCTGATGTCGCCGGACATTCAGAAGCTGATCACCGACGTGTTCACGCTGAAGTTCACCGACAACAACACCAACACCAAGCTGGCTTCGCACTTCACCGACACGATCACGCAGGGCAGCCAGGACCTGGTGTTCAAGTCGGGATCGGGTGCCGTCGCGATCGCGACCTTCACGAACATCAACCCGCAAGGGACGCAGACGCCCGGCACGTCCACGCCGGCCGCCACCCGTATTCCCGGCCAGCCGCTGGCACAAAGCCTCGATTCCAGCGGCAATGTGAGGACGGCGTTCGCGCTGACCGAGCGCGCGGACAAGACCGGCGACACCGTGGATTCCGATACGGTCATCTTCCGGATCACCTTTGTCGACCAAAACCTGGGCGACCGGCCGACGGTGTCGGTGAATCTCGCTGACGCACCAAACTACGTCTACATGGACGCCAGCCATCACGACGTCACCGGCTCGCTCAGCGCGCTCCAGAAGCAGGACATCGCGGCGACGCAGATCCAGATCGGCGTCGCCGCCGACGCCGGCAACGACAACAACGGTTCGGCGGTCCTGACTTACACGATTCCCGATCACGTCTTCGACTTCCTCGCGGCCGGAGAAACGCTGACGCTGACCTACATGGTCCGCGTCGATACCAATTTCCAGGTGAACCCCGAGACCAAGTTCATCCCGATCACCATCACGATCACCGGCACCAACGACAAGCCGGTGATCAGCACCAGCGTTCCGATCATCACATTCGAAGGCGGCACCAGCGTGCCGGGTGGCCCGCTCACCAGCGACGTTCCGACGTCGGGCACGCTGAATTTCACCGACGTCGATCTCACCGACAAGCATACGGTGTCGGTGGTGCTGACCAGCGCGACCCTGCCTGACGGCAGCACCGCTCCCCCGGGTCCGCTCGTGGCGTTCCAGAGCGCGATGTCGGTCGCGATCGCGGCGGGCGCCGACAGCACCGGGGACGGCACCGGCACCATCAACTGGTCGCTGGCCGACCTGCCGGTCTATCTCGCCGACTTCATCCCGAAGGGCGAGGTGCTGACTCTGGTCTACACCGTGACGCTCACGGATTCGCAAGGCGCCACCTCGCAGCAGACCATCACCGTCACGATCACGGGGACCGACGAACCCGCGGTGGTGTGGATCGCGACCGACAAGCCTGGTGTTCCCTCCGGCGGCTTCTGGAAGGATGCGGCCAACTGGGCAACCGGTACGGTCCCGACCATCAATGACGACGTCATCGTCATCACCGATCAGCTGCACGGCCTGACGCCGTCCTATCCGGTGACGATCGATACGGCCGCCTATGCCAAGTCGATCACGATGAACGATTTCGGCGGCCCGCCGCCGAAACTGATCAACCTGAGCTCGCTGACGATATCAGGCGCGCTCAACATGAGCGCGGACTCGATCCTCACCAACGCCGTGACCGGCACGATGTCGGTCGGCGGCAAGGCCGAGATCTTGGGCACGAGCGTGTTGACCAATGCCGGCCATTTGACTCTCGCCGGCGGTGGCGATTTCGCTGCCGGCGCCACGATCACCAATTCCGGCACGCTCGAGCTGTCGGGCGGCACCCTGAAGATGCTGGCCGACATTGCCAATGCCGGCGGCACGCTGAAGGCCGCTGCCGGCGCGACGCTGATCGTGGACAATGCAGCCATCCATGGTGGCACCGTCACAATTCTGGGCACGCTCGAGCTCGACGGCGCCAGCCTGATCGAGAACGGCACGCTGAACAATTCCGGCACGGTCAATGTCGAGGGCACGGTCGAATTTGCCCATGAGACCGTCGACAACACCTCCACCGGCACGATCAAGGTGCTGGCCAATGGCTGGCTGACCATCGACCAGGGCTCCAGCGTCACCAACGCCGGCCAAATCACCGTCGACGCCGCCGGAAAGCTGACGGTGAACGGCGCGACGATCACCGGTGCCGGCGAGTTGACCGGCAACGGCGAGATCGAGCTGACCGGCAGTGCCGTGCTGAGCGGCGGCGTCCTGGCGAACAATGCGACCTTCGAGGTCAGCGGCACCGGTAACGCGCTGCACGGCGAGACGATCACGAACGCCGCCGCCGGAACGATCGAGGTGCTGACGAACGGCGCGCTGACCATCGACCAGGGCTCGACCGTCGCCAATGCCGGCAACGTCATCGTCGATGCCGGCGGAAAGCTGGCCGTCAATGATGCGTCGATCGGCGGTGCCGGCGAGTTGACCGGCAACGGCGAAATCGACCTGGCCGGCAATGCCGTGCTGAGTGGCGGCATCCTGGACAACAATGCGACGCTCAAGGTCAGCAGCACCGGTAATGCGCTCGAGCACGAGACCGTCACCAATGCCGGCACCATCGAAGTGGCGGCGGGCGGTGCGCTCGCGATCGATCAGGGCGCGACCGTCGACAATTCGATTGGTACCGTCATCGTCGATGCCAATGCCGCACTGACGCTGAACGATGCCACCATCACCGGCGGCGCCATCACGGGTGCCGGCACGATCGACGTTACCGGCAACACCGTGATCGACGGCCATGCCGTGCTGAGCACGAGCGCCGTTACGGTCGAAGCTGGCAAGATACTGACGCTCGATAACGTCACGGTCGACGGCACGACGATCTCGGACAACGGCAGCCTCACGCTGGACGGCACCGTGAAGCTCACGGGTGGCGCGGTGATCAAGGGTGGGTCGAGCGCCTTCGCTCCGACGGGCGCCAGCCCCGCCACCGCACGATACGATTGGGGGCAGCTCGGCACGTCCTACACCGTGCTCGGCAGCCCGCTGCAGGTCGTAGCGACCAACGGCACCGGCGGCACGGTCAGCTCCGCTGGCGGCATCTTCGAGCTCCGCGATCAAGACAATGGCTGGTTGGGTAATTTCACGCCGGGAACCCACCTCCTGTGGGATCGGGGCGCGGGACCCGACATCACGGTCCAATTCGCGGCCCCAGTCTCTTCGGCGGGGGCACAGATCCAAGCCGACTACTACGGCAGCTTCACGGCGGAGATCATCGCTTACGACTTGACCGGCAACGTGATCGGTTCGGTCAGCAAGAACGGCGTGAGCACCAGCAGTGCCGACAATTCGGCGATCTTCATCGAGCTGACCGGCAGCAGCGCCGATATCGCCAAGGTCAAATTTCACCTGACCAGCGTGACATATTCGCTGAACGATTTCGCCATTGGCCCCGTCATATTCGCCGAGGCCGTGGGCGGTGGAAGCGGCCCGATCGTCAACAATGGCACCCTGGAGATATCGGGTCCTGCGACCCTGCTCAACGACGTCGTGACCAATAACGGCACGGTGACCGTCGACGGCGGTCAAACCCTGACGCTGTCGGGTACCGAGATCAGCGGCGGTGCGATCGGTGGCACTGGAACGATCGATGTCACCGGCAATAGCGCGATCGACGGTGGTGCGACGCTGAACACCAGCTTCGTCACGATCGAGAGCGGTGCGACACTGGCGCTCGACGATGCGACTGTTTCCGGCACGTCGATCGCCGATAGCGGTATCTTGAAGGTCAACCTTGGCAAGAAGCTGACGCTGAATGGCGCGAGCGTCACCGGCGGCCAGCTCAACGTGCTCGGTACGCTGGCCTCGTCCGGCGCCAGCACAGTCACCAATGCGTCCATCACCAACAACGGCCTGATCGAGGCGATCGGCGGGCTGCTGACGCTCGCCGCCACGACCTCGGCCGCCATTGCCAATGCCGGCACCATCAGGGCCAACGGCGCCGAGCTCGACATCAACGGCGAGGCCGTCACCAACACCGGCACGCTGGCCGCGATCAACGTCGGCACGCTGAAGCTGATCGGGATGACGGTCGCCAATACCGGCGGCACGGTGTCGGTCGAGTCCGGCTCGACGCTCGACCTCCAGGGCGCGACCATCGACGGCGGCACGGTGACGGTCGCAGGCACGCTGGAGGCGACCGGCACGAGCGCCATCGACAACGCCGGCGTCACCATCGCCAACACCGGCACGATCTCCGTCACCAGCGGCACGCTGACGATCGATCCCGGCACCCTCCACGCCATCACCAATCACGGCCTGATCGAGGCGGTGACCGGCGGCACGCTGAAGCTGACGACCGCCATCGTCACCAACACCGGCGGAACGATCACGGTCGACGCCGCGTCGAAACTCTACCTGACCAACGTTACGATCAACGACGGCAGCCTGACCAACGCCGGCAATCTCTACAGCGTCGGCATCGACACGGTCACAGGCGCTGTCACCAACACCGGCACCATCGAGGTCCAGAGCGGCACGCTGAACCTCGCCGGCGGCCTCACCGGCGTCGGCACTCTGATCATCGACAACGGCGCGACGCTCGAGCTCGGCGGCGCGGACGCGCAGACCGTGACCTTCGCCGGCGGCGCCGATACGCTCCAGCTCGACAACACGAGCCATGGCTTTACCGGTACCATCGCCGGCCAGTCGACGAGCGGCGGGACGTTTACGATCAAGGGCGCCGCCGACATCACCAGCGGAAGCGGCGATGCGCTCGATTTCACCGCGTCGGGCGGCACGCTGGCCACGCCAGCCGACATCGTCCTTGCGCCCGCCGGCGTACTGACCGGCGCGGCCAACGGCATCGTCGTCACCCAGAACGGCACCGGCGACATCTCGCTGACCGCGACGAAGGATATCGTGGGCCAGAACGGCAATGGCATCACGCTGCGCGACAGTGCGACCGGCTCCGGCGATATCACGGTCAACAACCTCACCGGCAAGGCGACCGGCACGGGGGCGAGTTCGATCGGCGTCCTCGTCGAGAACCTGAACGGCGCCAATAGCGGTGACATCTCGATCACCCAGCGCGGCGGCGCCGTGGGCGGCGACTACGGCATCGATGCGCAGACCAGGGGCGGCGGCGACATCACCATCGACGCCGGCGGCACCATCACGGGCAGCTCGATCTACGGCATCCGGTCGCGCAGTTATGGCGCCGGTGACCAGACCGTCACGACCGGGGTCGGCAGCGTCATCACCTCGGGCAGCTCCGGCATCGTCGCCGTCAACCGGGCGATTTCGCTCGGCGCGGCATCCGGCAGCACCATCACCGTCAATGCCTACGGCACGATCAATTCCGGCAGCAGCCTGAACGTGGGTAACAATCTGCCGGGCGGCATCGAGGTCGGCTACACCGGCGCCACGAATGGCGCCGTCGCCAATACCGGTGTCAACGGCTCGGTAGTCGTCAACAACCATGCCAACATCACCGCCGCGGCTGGCTACGGCATTCACGCCTACAATTACGGCAATGGCGACGTCACGGTGAACGACGGCGCCGGCACCACGATTGTCGGTGCCGAGATGGGCATCCTTGCCCAGGCACTGAGCGGCGGCACCGGCGACGTCAACGTCGCGCTGGGTGCCAACGCATCGGTGACGGGCACGTCCGGCTACGGCATTCTCGCCTACAGCATCGACGCGGGCGACATCAGCGTCACCCTGGCGAACGGCGACAGCATCAATTCGGGCAGTTCGGGCATCGTGGCCGTCAACTACGCGATCGCGATCGCCGCCGGCGTGGACAGCACGATTTCGATCGAGGCGCACGGTACGATCCATTCGGGCTCGACGCTGAACAACGATGGCACCACGCCGGGCGCTATCATCGCGGGCTACAAGCCGGGCGGCGTTGCCTCCTTCTCGAACGCAGTCGTGGGCGACGTCATCGTCACCAGCGACGCGACGATCATCGCGGATGCGGGCTATGGCATCGAGGCGTTCACTTACGCTGCCGGCGACGTCACGGTCACGACCGGCGCGACATCCTCGATCACCGCGACCACAGGCATCGCGATCGGCGCCTTCGACCACGGCGGCGGCGACGTCAGCGTCACCAACGGCGGTTCCGCCACCGGCACGGTCGGTCTGGCCGCGCTCGCGACCGGCAGCGGCGACATCACCATCGTCAATGACGGCCACATCACCAGCACGAGCCTGGCCGGCATCAGCGTCACCCAGAACGAGACCGGCGCGACCGGCTCGACGCATATCACCAACACCGGATCGATCGTGGCGCCGAGCGCCCATGCGGCGATCTACATCCAGGAAAATACCACCGGATCGGCGACGATCGACAATTCCGCCACCGGAACGATCGGGTCCGGCACCGTGACGTCGACGACCTATGCGATCGTCGAAACCGGCGGCGCCGTCACGATCAACAATTTCGGTCATATCAACGGCAACATCAACGTTGCCAGCGCGACGTTCAACAACGAAGCGACCGGCATCTGGACCGTCGCCGGCACCAGCGTCTTCGGCAACGTGTCCTCGATCGTCAACGAGGGCGCCATCGATTTGCTCAATGGCGCCTCGGTTTCCGGCTCCGGCCTGAACATCACCAATTCCCACGAGATCGACAGCTGGGGGACGACGTCGATCACCGGCGTCATCGCCAACACCGGCACCATCGAGGTCCACACCGGGACGCTGACGCTGTTCGGCACGCTGTCGGGCTCGGGCTCGGTCACCGTCGATGCCGGCGCGACGCTGAAGCTCGAGGACACGGTCTCGCAAACGATCACGCTGGCCGGCGACGGCGCCAAGCTTCAGATCGACACGTCGACCTTCGGCGGCTCGATCGCGGAGCTGTCCGCGGGCGACAAGATCGACCTGTCGAGCATCGTTTATGACGACGGCACGTCGGCGACCTACAACGCCGTGACCGGCGAGCTCGTGGTGAGCGACGCCCACAGCCATTCGATTACGTTGAAGCTCACCGGCGCCGACTACAGCGACGCCAATTTCGCCGGCAGCAGCGACGGCCATGGCGGCACGCTGATCACGTTCAACGCGGCCGACGATGCGCCGGCGTTCCAGACGGCCGGGGCGACGCTGACCGCAGCCGTGCCCGAGCTTGAAAACACCACCGGCTCCTCCGCGCTCGACCCGGCGTCCGGCGGGACAGGCTCGATCGTCTTCAAGGATTTCGACCTGACCGACCGGCCGATCGCGACCATCACCGGTCAGTTGGTGACCGCGCTCGATCACACCACGGCGATGACGCTGACGTCGGACCAGATCACCGCTCTCCAACACGCCCTGACCCTTCAGCAGGCCGGCAACAACAACGGCACCGTCACCTGGACCTATTCGATTGCCGACAAGGCGCTGGATTTCCTCGGTGCAGGCCAGACCGCACAGATCGTCTCCACCATCACGCTCGACGACGGCCATAAGACCGACACGGCAGAGGTCACCGTCAACATCACCGGCGCCAACGACGCGCCCGCGATTGACGTCGGCGCGATGACCGTCATGCAAGACGGCGGTCTCGTGACCGTCAACGGCCTGTCCGTCACCGACGCCGATGCCACTGACACGTTGACCACCGCTGCTGTGGCCGAGTCCGGGGCTGCTGCGAGCGCCTCGTTGCAATCCGGTGCTTTGGCGGTGACCTACACCGAGGCAAGCAGTGGCGGGCCCGCGGCGGACAAGGTCGCGGTCACCGTGACCGACGGCCACAACGCGAGCGACACGGTCAATTTGATCTTCAACCTGACCGAGGAAGGCACGGTGACGCTCACCGGCACGACCGGCAAGGACGTGTTCTTCGGCACCGGATACCAGGACCAGTTCGTGTTCGCGGCCAACTCGAACCACGACACGATCGTGAACTTCGCCTCCGGCACGGACCATATCGACCTGTCGTTCGTCGGAGCCTCCGACGTTTCCGACTGGATGGCTCACCATGTGGCCGCGTCAGGAACAGACACCCTGATCACGATCGATCCGGCAGACACGATCCTTCTCAAGGGCGTCAGCAGCGTCCAGGCGAGCGACTTCATCCTTCACGTCACCTAGTGAACGGGTCCCGCCCCGAAGGCTGAATTCCGCTCAGCTTTGACCGCGGCAAAAAATCCACAATCCTCCACCGCCAGGGAATAGCCAATTGTGCGCCGGCGCTGCATGATCGGCGCCCAAGGCGTGATGCACGGCAGGAAGTCCAACCCACCATGAAACGTCTCAAGATCCTGCGGCGGTGGTTTGCGTGGAAGTTCGGCTTTGCGCGGCTGATGTGCCTTGCGCTGCTGGTCGTGGCCGCCGGCGCGCGCCTGTGGGATCCGCCGCCGGTCCAGGAATTGCGGCTGCGCACCTTCGACATGTTCCAGCTGATCGACCCGCGCCACAAGACGGCGCGCCCGGTCACCATCGTCGACATCGACGACAAGAGCCTGGCCAAGCTCGGCCAGTGGCCGTGGCCGCGCACGCGGATCGCCGACCTGATCCTCAATCTCACCGCCAACGGCGCGGTCGCGATCGGTTTCGACGTGGTGTTTTCCGAGGCCGACCGGCTCAATCCGGATCTGGTCGCGAGCCAGATGCGCTATCTGGACGATGCCACCCGCGCCAAGCTGCGCGAGCTGCCGACCAACGACCAGATCCTCTCCGAAGCGATCAGGCGCTCGCGCGTGGTGCTGGGCGAGACCGGACAGCGGGCGATCTCGTCCGAGATCGACAAGTCGCTGCCGTTCACCGGCGTTGCCACGGTCGGGGAGGAGGGCGCCGAGCGCTTCCTGTTCGAATTCCCCGGCCTGCTTCGCAACGTGCCCGTGATCGAGAAGGTCGCGGCGGGGCGCGGCCTGTTCTCGATCAAGACCGAGCGTGACGGCCTGATCCGCCGGGTTCCGCTGGTCATGCGCGCGCAGGGCAACATCATGCCCTCGCTCAGCCTCGAGATCCTGCGCGTCGTCACGGGCACGCCGACGCTGCTAATTCGGACCGACAAGACCGGCATCAGGGCCGTGCGCCTCAAGGGTGTGGAGATTCCGACCGACAGGAACGGCCAGCTCTGGGTGCATTACGCGCGTCAGGATCCCTCCATCTACGTCTCCGCGGCCGATGTGCTCGACAACACCGTGCCGCCCGCAAAGATCGCCGGCAAGCTGGTGCTGGTCGGCACCTCCGCGGTCGGGCTGAACGACATCAAGACCACGCCGGTGTCGTCGACCATGCCGGGTGTCGAGATCCATGCCCAGGTGTTGGAGAGCGTCTTGAGCGGTGCGGTGATCTCGCAGCCGAACTACGCGCTCGGCGTCGAGCTGCTGGCCGCGCTCGTCATCGGCCTGCTTGTCATCATTCTGACGCCGAATCTCGGCCCCGTGCGCCTGGTGCTCGCCGGCGCGGCCTTCGCGGCCATCCTGATCGGCGTATCCTGGTTCTTCTATGCGCAGCACCGTTACCTGATCGACTTCACCTATCCGCTGCTGTCGACCACCGCGGTCTATCTGACGCTGATTTTCGCGAGCTTCGTGCGCGAGCAGCGCCAGCGCAAGGAGATCCGCGGCATGTTCGCGCAATATCTGTCGCCGGTCCTGGTCGAGCAGCTCACGCCGGAGAAGCTCGTGCTCGGCGGCGAGGAGCGCGGCATGACGGTGATGTTCTCCGACGTGCGCGGTTTCACGTCGATCTCGGAGAGCTACAAGCACGATCCGCAAGGGCTCATCGCGCTGATGAACCGCTTCCTGACCCCGCTGACCAACGTGATCACCGAGCGGAAGGGCTACGTCGACAAGTACATGGGCGACGCCATCATGGCGTTCTGGAATGCGCCGCTCGACGATGCCGAGCACGAGATCAACGCCTGCGAGGCCGCGATCCAGATGCTCGAGCGGATCGACGCCGTCAACAGGGAGCGCGAGCAGGAGGCCGCCGACGGCGGCCACGTCTACATCCCGCTCAATGTCGGCATCGGCCTCAACACCGGCATCGGCGTGGTCGGCAACATGGGCTCCGATCTGCGCAAGAACTATACGGCGCTCGGCGACTGCGTGAACCTCGCCTCGCGCCTGGAAGGGCAGACCAAGGAGTACGGTTTCCCGATCATCGTCGGCTCCAGCACGGCGCTCGCCGCCAAGGACAAGTTCGCGATCCTCGAGCTCGACTTCATCATGGTCAAGGGCAAGAGCGAGCCGGAGGTGATCTATGCCATCGCCGGCCGTGAGGACGTGATGCATTCCGGCGCCTTCCAGCGCCTGCGCAACATCACCATCGAAATGCTCGGATGTTACCGCAGCCGCGACTGGCAGGGCGCGCTGGACGCGATCGAGCGCGGCCGCAAGAGCGAGGATGCCGATACGCTGGAAAAGCTGTTCAAGCTTTACGAAGCCCGCATCAGGGACTTCCAGCTCAATCCGCCGGCGGAAGACTGGAACGGGGCCTATGCGCTGCTGACGAAGTAGTGTGGCGGGTGAGGGGGCTCCGCGCGAGCCTTATACAAGGCGTCGTCCCGGCGTAGGCCGGGACCCATACCCCCAAGGGAGAGGTTGTTGCGTGAGATCGGAGTTGGCAATCTTCGCCAAACCCGATCCTGTGGTTATGGGTCCCGGCCTGCGCCGGGACGACAGCGGTGTTCGACGCCGCAGGCCGCCTCACTCCACCCCGATCGTGGTCAGGTCCTGGAACCAGTGCTGGGCCTGCACGAACTGCTTGATCTTCGGCGACAGCGCATGCGGGTTGGTGTCGTGGACGACCCAGACCAGCGCGGCATCGTCCACGATCAGTGCGTGCGCCTGGGCCAGCAGCGCGTCCTGCTTGGCGGCATCGAAGGTCTGCTTGGCCTCGTCGATCAGCGCGTCGACCTTCGGGTTCTTGTAGCCGCCCCAGTTGACGCCGACCGGCGCGATCTGGCCGGAGTGGAAGAAGCGCACGATGGCGTAGAGCGGATCCGAGGTGACATAGGCGATGTTGTTGGCGGTGATGCCGGCGTTCATCTCGTCGGCCGCGCCCTTGCGCCAATGCGTGTAGAGCGTCTCGAGCTCGACCACCTTGAAGTCGATGTCGATGCCGATCTCCTTGAAGCTCTGCTGCAGGAATTCGTTCATCGGCAGCGACAGCATCTGCCCGGTGCCGCCCTGGGCGATGATGAAGGTGGTCTTCAGCGGCTTCGCTTTGGAGTAGCCGGCTTCCTCCACCAGCTTCTTCGCGGCAGCCAGATCATATTTCAGCTCGAAGGTCGGCTTGCCGAACCAGGGGCTCGACGGGTCGACCTGGCCCTTGGCGGGCTTTGCGAGCCCGTTCATCAGGCCCACCACCGCCTCGCGATCGATCGCGAGGTTCAGCGCCTTGCGCAGGCGGATGTCGGTCCAGGGCGAGCCCGGCAGCACGCTGAGATGATAATTCCAGACATGCGGCGTGACGTTGTCGACGAGCTTCATGCCGGCCGCCTTGAGCTGCGGCACGGCGTCCGGCGCCGGCGTCTCGATCAGGTCGACTTGGCCCGCGAGCAACGCGTTGGTGCGCGTCAGCGCCTCCGGCATCGGCACCAGCACCAGCTTGTCGACCTTGGGAATGCGCTTCTTGTTCCAGTAGTCCGGATTCTTGCTGAGCTCCGCGAGCTCGCGCGGCACCAGCTTCGTCAATTTGAACGGGCCGGTGCCGGAGGGCTGGCTGGCGAACTTGTCCCAGTCCTTGCCGAGCTTTTCATACTGTGCGGGGCTCGAGACCAGGAACCACAGCATCTGATAGGGGAAGAAGGAATCGACCGTCTTGGTGGTGATCTCCACGGTGGAATCGTCGATCTTGGCGTAGCTTGCGACCGACGGCAGGCGGGTCTTCACCTGCGCGCTCTGGCGCTTGTCGAATTGCGGCGCCTTGTCGTTGAGCACCTTGTCGAGATTCCAGATTACCGCGTCGGCGTTGAACTCGCTGCCGTCGTGAAACTTCACGCCCTTGCGCAAGGTGAAGCGCCATTTGGTCTTGTCGGTGTCGTCCACTTTCCATTCGGTCGCGAGGCCCGGCACCAGCTTGCCCGGGCGATCGGCGACGTCCATCTCCCAGGCGACCAGCGGATCGTAGATCGTGTAGGCCGTGAACTGATAGGCGCCGGCGCCGCGATCGGGCTGGCCGGTCGTCAGCGGAATATCCGCCATCGAGATGCCGTAGCGCACCACCGTTTCGGCGCGCGCCGAGATTGCGGAAACTGCCAGCGCAAGCACGGCAAGACAGGTCGACAGACGAATACGCATGGCCCAAAGCTCCCAGGAGATTTCGAGGCCAAACTTGCAATCTTGATGCCAGAATAGGCAGCACGACGACTTTGCCTTGGTGTGATCACAAGGACTTGTCGCCGCAGGGGCAATTTGCGGAAAAAGTTTCTCCTTGGCATAGCCATTGCATACGATTGCATCAAAATTAATCATCGAAAGCCGGAAAAGGACTGAGGCGATGCTTATCAAGAACAACAAGACCCGCGCGGCGCTGATTGCGCTCTTGGCGCTCGGCAGCGCGGCCGCATGGCCACGTGTCGCGAGTGCAGAGACCGTGCTGCGCATCGGCATGACTGCTGCCGATATTCCGCGCACGCTGGGCCAGCCCGATCAGGGCTTTGAAGGCAACCGCTTCACCGGCCTTACCATGTACGATGCGCTGACCGGCTGGGACCTGTCCTCCGCCGACAAGCCGAGCGTGGTGATCCCCGGCCTTGCCACCGAATGGAAGGTCGACGATGCCGACAAGACCAAGTGGACCTTCAAGCTGCGCCCCGGCGTCACCTTCCATGACGGCTCGCCGTTCAATGCCGATGCCGTGGTGTGGAACGTCGACAAGGTCTTGAAGCAGGACGCGCCGCAATTCGACGCCAGCCAGGTCGGCGTCACCGCCTCGCGCATGCCGACGCTGGCGTCCGCGAAGAAGATCGACGACATGACGGTCGAGCTCACCACCAAGGAGCCCGACAGCTTCCTGCCGATCAACCTCACCAATTTGTTCATGGCGAGCCCGGCGAAGTGGCAGCATTTCTATGACAAGGCCGAAGGCGCCGACGCCAAGGCGAAGTCGCAGGCCGCATGGACCGCGTTTGCCAAGGACGCTGCGGGCACCGGTCCGTGGAAGATGGCAAGCTTCACCCCGCGCGAACGGCTCGAGCTGGTGAAGAACGCGAGCTACTGGAACAAGGATCGCGTGCCCAAGGTCGACAAGATGGTGCTGTTGCCGATGCCGGAAGCCAACGCGCGCACCGCGGCGCTGCTCTCCGGGCAGGTCGATTGGGTCGAGGCGCCGGCGCCGGATGCGCTGCCCGAGCTGAAGCAGCGCGGCTTCAAGCTCTACGCCAACGAGCAGCCGCATGTCTGGCCGTGGCAATTCTCGCGTGTCGAGGGCTCGCCCTGGAACGACATCCGCGTCCGCAAGGCGGCCAATCTCTGCGTCGACCGCGAGGGCCTCAAGGACGGCCTGCTCGCCGGCCTGATGGTGCCCGCGACCGGCACCTTCGAGCCCGGCCATCCCTGGCGCGGCAAGCCGAGCTTCGAGATCAAGTACGACAAGGCGGCCGCGCAAAAGCTGATGCAGGAGGCCGGCTTCGGTCCAGCCAAGAAGCTGACGGTGAAGATCCAGACCTCTGCGTCGGGCTCGGGCCAGATGCAGCCGCTGCCGATGAACGAATATCTCCAGCAGGCGCTCGCCGAATGTTATTTCGACGTAAAGCTTGACGTCATCGAGTGGAATACGCTGTTCACCAACTGGCGCCGCGGCGCCAAGGACCCCAGCGCCAACGGCGCGAACGCGACCAACGTCACCTATGCGGCGATGGACCCGTTCTTCGCGCTGGTGCGCTTCCTGCAATCGAGCATGGCGCCGCCGGTCTCGAACAATTGGGGTTTCATCAACGATCCCAAGTTCGACGAGCTGGTGAAGAAGGCGCGGCAGACCTTCGATCCCGCCGCGCGTGACGCTGCGCTCGCCGAGCTGCACGCGGCCTCGGTCGACGACGCCGCCTTCCTCTACGTCGCCCACGACGTCGGCCCCCGCGCCATGAGCCCGAAGGTGACCGGCGTCGTGCAGCCGAAAAGCTGGTTCATCGACTTCTCGCCGGTGTCGATGCAGTAGTTCGCTCGCGCGACACGCTCAGTGCACCCTCTCCCCTTGTGGGAGAGGGTGGCTTCGCGAAGCGGAGCCGGGTGAGGGGTCTCTCTCCGCGAATGCGGGCCCCTCGACCGACGCAATGTTGTCCGCGGATAGAACCCCTCATCCGGCGCTTGCGCGCCACCTTCTCCCACAAGGGGAGAAGGGAAGAAAGAATCCGACGTGCTCGCCTATATCGCCAGACGCATCGTCTATGTCGTCCCGATCGTCATCAGCGTGGCGCTGGTGTGCTTTCTGCTCGTGCACATCACGCCGGGCGATCCGCTCGTCGCGGTGCTCCCGGCCGACGCCTCGCAGGAGCTCGCCGCGCAGCTTCGCGCCGCCTACGGCTTCGACCGCCCGCTGCCGGTGCAGTTCGGGCTTTGGCTGCTGCGTGCCCTTCATGGCGATCTCGGCAATTCCATCGCGACCGGGCGCCCGGTGCTCGCGGAAGTCATGCGCGCGGTCGGCAACACCGTCACGCTGGCGATTGCGGCCGCCATCATCGGCTTCACCATGGGCATCCTGCTCGGCCTGATCGCGGGTTATTTCCGCGAGACCTGGATCGACAAGGTCGCGACCTCCTTCGCCATCGCCGGCGTCTCCGTGCCGCATTACTGGCTCGGCATGGTCCTGGTCATCATCTTCTCGGTGCAGCTGAACTGGCTGCCTGCGGTTGGCGCAGGTCCCGGCGGCTCCGGCGCCTGGGCCTGGGACTGGGCGCATCTGCAATATCTGGTGCTGCCGGCGATCACGACCTCGGTGATCCCGATGGGCATCGTCACCCGTACCGTGCGCGCGCTCACCGGCGACATCCTCAGCCAGGATTTCGTCGAGGCATTGCGCGCCAAAGGCCTGCACGAGACGGGCGTATTCCGTCACGTCATCAAGAACGCCGCGCCCACCGCGCTCGCGGTGATGGGACTTCAGCTCGGCTACATGCTCGGCGGCTCGATCCTGATCGAGACCGTGTTCTCCTGGCCGGGCTCGGGATTCCTGCTCAATTCGGCGATCTTCCAGCGCGACCTGCCGCTGCTTCAGGGCACGATCCTGATCCTGGCGCTGTTCTTCGTCTTCCTCAACCTGCTGGTCGACATCGCGCAAGCCGCGATCGACCCGCGCATCAAGCGGGGCTAGGGGGATGATTTGCCACACATTCAGTGTCGTCCCGGCGCAGGCCGGGACCCATAACCCCAATAGCCAGTTGTCGGACGCGATGGTTACTACGGGTCTTCGCCAAACCACCTCTCGTGGTTATGGGTCCCGGCCTGCGCCGGGACGACGCCGGAAATTGTTGCCATGACCGAGGTCCCCCTCTCCGCCACCAGCGATGCCGCGCTCCAGGCCGCGCCGGCCACCAAGGCGCGCGGCTATTGGGCGACCGTCGGCCGCCGCATCATGCGCGACAAGGTCAGCATGGCCTGCGCACTGGTGCTGCTGCTGATCTTCCTCTCCGCGATCCTTGCACCATGGCTTGGGCTTGAGGATCCCTACAAGGGCTCGATGATCCGCCGCCTGCGCCACATCGGCACGGCAGGCTATCCGCTCGGCACCGACGAGCTCGGCCGCGACATGCTGGCACGCTTGATCTATGGCGGGCGGCTGTCGCTGGTCATCGGCATCCTACCTGTCATCCTGGCCTTCTGCATTGGCACCTCGCTCGGCCTGATCGCCGGCTATGTCGGAGGCAAGCTCAATACCGCGATCATGCGCACGATCGACGTGTTCTACGCTTTCCCCTCCGTGCTGCTGGCGATCGCGATCTCCGGCGCGCTCGGGGCCGGCATTCTCAACTCCATCGTGTCGTTGACCGTCGTGTTCGTGCCGCAGATCACCCGCGTCGCCGAAAGCGTCACGACCGGTGTGCGCAACATGGACTTTGTCGAGGCCGCGCGCGCCTCCGGCGCGGGGCCCTTCACCATCATGCGGGTGCACATCCTCGGCAACGTGCTGGGCGCGATCTTCGTCTATGCCACCAGCCTGATCTCGGTCTCGATGATCCTGGCCGCCGGCCTCTCCTTCCTCGGCCTCGGCACCAAACCGCCGGAGCCGGAATGGGGCCTGATGCTGAACACGCTGCGCACCGCGATCTACGTCAACCCGTGGGTTGCCGCGCTCCCCGGCGCGATGATCTTCGCAGTCTCGATCTGTTTCAATCTGCTCTCGGACGGCCTGCGCAGCGCCATGGACATCAGGAACTGAGATGATGATGCACATGCACACTGGCGCGGCACAGAAGGTCGTCATGCCCGGGCCTGTCCCGGGCATCCACGTTCTTTGTATCGCGTGGCAAGGCGTGGATGGCCGGGACAAGCCCGGCCATGACGGTGAAGGACGGAGGCCATGAGCGAGAGCAAGACTTCCGTCGCCATGCTGGAGCCGATCGAAGACCTTGGCGGGGCCGCGCAGCCGCTGCTCCAGGTCAACGGCCTGACCAAGCACTTCCCGGTTCGCGGCGGATTGTTCGCCGCGAAACGCACCGTGCGCGCGGTGGACAACGTCTCCTTCTCCGTCGCCAAGGGCGAGACCGTCGGCATCGTCGGCGAGTCCGGCTGCGGCAAGTCGACCACCGCGCGCCTCCTGATGCATCTGATGCCGCGCGATGACGGCGACATCATCTATGACGGCATGGCCGTCGGGCAATCGCTCTCGCTGCGCGAGCTGCGCCGTGGCATGCAGATGGTGTTCCAGGATTCCTACGCCTCGCTCAATCCGCGCCTGACCATCGAGGAATCGATCGCGTTCGGCCCGAAGGTCCACGGCATGGCGGACGGCACGGCGCGCGCGCTCGCGCGCGAGCTGCTCGGCAAGGTCGGCTTGCGCCCCGAAAACTTCGCCAACCGCTATCCGCACGAGATTTCCGGCGGCCAGCGCCAGCGCGTCAACATCGCGCGCGCGCTCGCGCTCTCGCCGCGGCTGGTGATTTTGGACGAAGCCGTCTCCGCGCTCGACAAATCCGTCGAGGCGCAGGTGCTCAACCTGCTCGCCGATCTCAAGCGCGAGTTCGGCCTGACCTATCTCTTCATCAGCCACGACCTCAATGTCGTCCGCTACATCAGCGATCGCGTGCTGGTGATGTATCTCGGCGAGGTCGTCGAGCTTGGTCCGGTCGACCAGGTCTGGGATAGCCCTGCGCATCCCTATACGCGCGCGCTGCTTGCCGCGATGCCGTCCTCCGATCCCGATCGCCGCACCGAAAAGCCGCCGATCACGGGCGATCCGCCCAATCCGATCGATCCTCCCCCCGGCTGCCGCTTCCACACCCGCTGCGCGTTTGCGGAGCCGCTCTGCGCAAATGCCGCACCAAAGCTCACGGCCGTCGATACAATGGGTCACGAGGCCGCGTGCTACATGGCAATTCCGGGTTCAGGCCATAGCCGTGCGCCGGAAAAGGAAATCGCATGACGAGACCGACACCAAAAGAGATCAAGCCCATCGCGCAAGTTGCCGGCGTTCCCGTCGACGACGAGATTGCGACGCGTATCTCCAGCTCCATCGGGCCGGCCTTCGAAGGCTTTGCGGCCATCGCCGGCACGCTGCCGTTCGATCTCGAGCCCGCTTCCTACGTGATCGCGCAGACGCAGAAGGTGTCGAAATGAGCACCGAACCTGCCTTGATGACGCTCACCGAGGTCGCGCGTGCGATCGCGATGAAGCAGCTGTCCTCGCATGAGGTGACGCGCGCGCTGCTGCACCGCATCGCGCAGTGGCAGCCGCATCTCAACGCCTTCATGTCGATCGAAGCGGAGGCGGCGCTGAAAGCAGCCGAGGCGGCCGATGCCGAGCTCGCCAAGGGCGAAGTGCGCGGGCCGCTGCATGGCGTGCCGCTCGCGCACAAGGACATGTATTACGACGCCGGCAAGATCGCGACCTGCGGCTCGCTGATCCGCCGCGATTTCGTCGCGACGACGACCTCCACCGCCTTGCAGCGGCTGAAGGATGCCGGCCAGGTCCGGCTCGGCACGCTGCACCTCGCCGAGTTTGCCTACGGCCCGACCGGCCACAACGCCCATTACGGCCCGGTGCGCAATCCCTGGAACGTCGCGCACATCACCGGCGGCTCGTCCTCGGGCTCCGGCTCGGCGGTCGCCGCGCGGCTGACCTATGCGGCGCTCGGCTCGGACACCGGCGGCTCGATCCGCATGCCCGCGCATTTCTGCGGCGTCACCGGGCTCAAGACCACCTGGAGCCGCGTCAGCCGCGCCGGCGCGATGCCGCTGTCGCAATCGCTCGACACGGTCGGCCCGCTCGCGCGGACGGCCGAGGATTGTGCGCTGCTGCTCGCCTTGATGGCGGGTCCGGATCCGGAAGATCCGACCGCGAGCCACGAGCCGCTGTCGGACTACGTCGCCGCGACCAAGGGCTCACTGAAGGGCCTCAAGATTGGCGTGCCCGCGTCCTTCTATGTCGACGACCTCGACAGCGAGGTTGCGCGCGTGCTGGACGAGACCATCGCGGTGCTCAAGCGCGAGGGCGCCGACATCGTCAAGGTCGAGCTGCCGGACCAGCGGCAATTGCAGGCGGCAAGCCAGCTCGTGCTTGCCGCCGAAGCCGCCGCCTTTCACAAGCGCTGGATGATCGAGCGTTCGCAGGATTACGGCGCGCAGACATTGATGCGCCTCCAGAACGGTCTGGCCGTTCCCGCCATCACCTATCTCGAAGCGATGCGCTGGCGTGGTCCGGCCCTCGCCGCGCACAACGCCGCGACTGCGGGCGTCGACGTGATCATCGCTCCGGCCTCGCCGGTGCCGGCGCCGACCATCGAGGAGAGCGATGTCGGCGGCGGGCCGAACGCGCCGGCCATGGTGCAGCGCCTGACGCTGTTCACCCGCCCGGTGAATTTCCTCGGCCTGCCGTCGCTGACCGTGCCGTCCGGATTCACCAAGAGCGGCCTGCCTGTCGGCATGCAGCTGATCGGCCGCTCCTTCGATGAAGCGACCCTGCTCACCATCGGCGCCGCCTTCCAGCGCGTCACCGACTACCACGACCGGGTACCCAAACTGCCGTCATGACAAAGCTCGTCGACATCTCAGGCCTCAACATCCGCTTCACCGGCGAGCGCACGGTCTATGCCGTGAACGATCTCAGTCTCTCGCTCGGCGACGGTGAGGTGCTGGGCCTGCTCGGCGAATCCGGTTCGGGCAAGAGCGTGACCCTGCGCGCGCTGATGCGGCTGCTGCCGAAGAAGCGCACGCAGATCACCGGCAAGGTCAATGTGATGGGCCAGGACGTGCTCGCCATGAACGACGAGCAGCTGTCCTCGTTTCGCGGCCAGACCGTCTCGATGATCTTTCAGGAGCCCGCGCTGGCGCTCGATCCGGTCTACACCATCGGCGCTCAGATCGCCGAAAGCGTGGTGCGTCACGAAGGCAAGTCTTATGCGGAAGGCAGGGCGAGGGCGTTGGAGATGCTCGAGGTCGTGCGCATCCCCTCGGCCAGGCGTCGGCTCGATGCCTATCCGCACGAGATGTCCGGCGGCATGCGCCAGCGCGCGATGATCGCGCTGGCGCTCGCCTGCCGGCCCAAGATACTGCTCGCTGACGAGCCGACCACCGCGCTCGATGCCACCGTACAGATCCAGATATTGTTGCTCTTGCGAGAACTCCAGCGCGAGTTCGGCATGTCCGTGATCTTCGTCACCCACGACATCGGCGTCGCCATCGAGATCTGCGACCGCGTCGCGGTAATGTATGCTGGCCAGATCGTGGAGCAGGGGACGCTTCGCGACATCGTTCGCACCCCCGTGCACCCCTACGCCAAGGGCCTGCTCGCCTCCACCATCCACGGCGCCAAACGCGGGCAGCGGCTCGAAACCATCCCCGGCACCCCGCCGTCCTTGGCCGAAAAGCCGAGCAATTGCTCCTTCGCCCCGCGTTGTGCTGTGGCCCAGCCGCGCTGTGTCGAGCAACTGCCCGCGAATGTGGAGGTGGGACCGGGCCGGGCGGCGCGGTGCGTGCTTGCGGAGCCTGAGGTCGCGTCGTAGGCCGGCGCGCTCCTCAATTCAAAAATCCGCTGCGGCAGGATGGGGTTATCGGCATTCACCGGCATTCTTTCGGCCAGCGCCGTTCTACTGTGCATGGGGTTGTTTTCGACCTTTTTGTTGGAGCGGGGCGACCGGGGAGCGGGCCCGCAGCATTCAGACCCCATTCATCCCGTTTCCGGTTCCATGGGACCGTTCACGGAGAGGGACCTCACTTATGTACATTTCCAATGAAGGCCTGCTTGTCATCCTGTTCGTCGGCCTGGTCGCCGGCTGGCTCGCCGGCAAGGTGGTGCGCGGAACCGGGTTCGGCATCATCGGCGACATCGTGGTCGGCATCGCCGGCGCATTTGTCGCGAGCTTCCTGTTCCCGAAGCTCGGCATTCGCATCGGCACCGGGCTGATATCCGAGATCGTCTATTCGGCGATCGGCGCCATCATCCTGCTGCTGGTGGTCCGCCTGGTGCGCGGCGGCGGGCGGCTCTAGCGTCGACGCCGTTGGAACCTGACGTCTCTCCTTCCGGGAGAGGCGTCAGGGGCGCAAGAAAAGGCCGCAAGTCTGTGAAATTCCGGATTTGCGCGCGAGGCCGGCCGGGGTAGATGTGGCCCACAGGAGTTCGGATTATTCAGCCGCGTTGGACAAGGGGCACAAACGCGATGTTAATCCGGGTCAATTACTCCTGAAATTGCCTTTGAAATCAGGGGCCTTGCCCCTTACCCGAAAGTGATCCGACTGATGGCAGCCGTCCCTGGCGTTCGCCGTTCAGAGCTCGCCGACGCGCTGCGCGCTTGTCGCACGGCGTTCGTTGGCGTCGGCCTGATGAGCTGCATGATCAACCTGCTCTATCTGACCGGGTCGATCTTCATGCTGGAGGTCTACGACCGGGTGCTGCCGAGCCGCAGCATTCCGACGCTGGTCGGCCTGATCGTCCTCGCCAGCTTCCTCTATATGGCGCAGGGCCTGCTCGACATGATCCGCAACCGGATCCTGGGGCGGATCGGTACCGCGCTCGACGAAGCCCTGAACAAGCGCGTGTTCGACACCATCGTGCGCCTGCCGCTGCTGGTCGGCAGCCGCAACGAGGGCCTCCAGCCGCTGCGCGACCTCGACAATGTCCGCTCCTTCCTCGGCGGCATGGGACCGAGCGCGTTCTTCGACCTGCCCTGGCTACCGCTCTATCTCGCCATCTGCTTCGCCTTCCACGTCGTGATCGGCGTGACCGCACTGGTCGGCGCCATCATCCTGGTCGGGCTGACGGTGGTCACCGAATTCCTGTCCCGCCAGCCGGCGCGCGAGGCGATGGGGCTCGCGGCCCAGCGCAACGATCTCGCCGCCTCCAGCCGCCGCAACGCCGAAGTGATGGTGTCGATGGGCATGACCGGCCGGATGAACCAGCGCTGGAGCGAGGCCAACGAAAAATACCTCGCCGGCAATCAGCGTGCGAGCGACGTCGCCGGCGGCCTCGGCGCGGTGGCAAAGGTGCTGCGCATGATGCTGCAGTCCGCCGTGCTCGCGGTCGGCGCCTATCTCGTCATCCACCAGGAGGCGACCGCCGGCATCATCATCGCCGGCTCGATCCTGTCGGCCCGCGCGCTGGCGCCGGTCGATCTCGCCATCGCGCACTGGAAATCCTTCGTCGCCGCCCGCCAGAGCTGGCAGCGCCTCACCCGCCTGTTGGAGCAGATGCCGGCGCAGACGATGCCGACCCAGTTGCAGGCGCCCACCAGCCGCCTCTCGGTCGAAGGCATCGCCATGGTGGCGCCGGGCGACCAGCGCCTCATCGTGCAGGACGTCACCTTCGCGCTCGCCGCCGGCAACGGCCTCGGCGTGATCGGGCCGAGCGGCTCCGGCAAGTCGTCGCTGATCCGCGCGCTGGTCGGCGTCTGGCAGCCGGTGCGCGGCAAGGTGCGGCTCGACGGCGCGGCGCTCGACCAATGGTCGTCCGACATGCTCGGCCGCCACATCGGCTATCTGCCGCAGGACGTCGAACTGTTCGGCGGCACCATCGCGCAGAACATCAGCCGGTTCGATCCCGAAGCCACCTCCGACGGCATCATCGCGGCGGCCAAGGAGGCCGGCGTGCACGAGATGATCATCAAGATGCGCGAGGGCTACAACACGCAGGTCGGCGAGCAGGGCACTTCGCTCTCAGCAGGCCAGGCGCAGCGCGTCGCGCTGGCGCGCGCGCTCTACGGCAATCCGTTCCTGATCGTGCTCGACGAGCCCAATTCCAATCTCGACACCGAGGGTGACGAGGCGCTGACCCGCGCCATCCGCGCCTCCCGCGAGCGCGGCGCCATCGTCATCGTGGTGGCGCACCGCCCGATCGGCGTCGAGGCGGTCGACCAGGTCCTGGTGCTGCGCGACGGCCGCATGCAGGCCTTCGGCCCGAAGGAGCAGGTGCTTGCCCAGGTGCTCCAGCCGCGCGTGACCCCGCCGGCACCGATCAAGATCGTCAGCGAAGGCGGAGCCAAGGCATGAGCACGATGACGATCGGCGGCGCCAAGCCCGCCGCCAAGAAGACCGTGCGCCAGTCGATCCAGTTTCACCTGATGCTCGGGCTCGGCATCGTGCTGGTCCTGATCGTCGGTCTCGGCGGCTGGGGGTCGACGGTGCTGATCTCCGGCGCGCTGATCGCGCCGGGCCAGATCGTGGTCGAATCCAACGTCAAGAAGGTGCAGCACCCGACCGGCGGCGTGGTTGGCGAGGTGCGTGCCCGCGACGGCGACGTGGTCAAGGCCGGCGACATCGTGGTGCGGCTCGACGACACCGTCACCAAGGCGAATCTGGCCATCGTCACCAAGAATCTCGACGCCGCGCAGGTGCGCGCAGCACGACTCCAGGCCGAGCAGCGCGGGATCGACACGATCGATTTCCCGCAATCGCTGCTCGACCGCGGCAACGATCCCGACGTCAAGGCGCTGCTCTCCGCCGAAACCAAGCTGTTCGACGTCCGCGTCAACGGCCGTGCCGGCCAGAAGGCGCAGCTACGCGAGCGCATCCAGCAGCTCAACGAGGAGATTGCGGGTCTGTCCGCGCAGGAAAAGGCCAAGGACAAGGAAATCGCGCTGGTGCAGCAGGAGCTCGTCGGTGTCCGCGATCTCTACGAGAAGCACCTGGTGCAGATCTCGCGCCTGACAACGCTTGAGCGCGACAGCGCCCGCCTCAACGGCGAGCGCGCGCAGTACATCGCCTCGCGGGCGCAGGCCAAGGGCAAGATCACCGAGACAGAACTTCAGATCATCCAGGTCGACAAGGACATGGTCAGCGAGGTCTCCAAGGATCTGCGCGAGACCAATGACAAGATCGGCGAGCTGATCGAGCGCAAGGTCGCCGCCGAAGACCAGCTGCGCCGCGTCGACATCCGCGCGCCGCAGGACGGCATGGTGCTGCAATCGACCGTGCACACCGTCGGCGGCGTCGTCACCGCCGGCGACGCGTTGATGCTGATCGTGCCGCAGGCCGACGATCTCCAGGTCGAGGCCAAGGTCAACCCGGTCGACATCGACAAGCTCCAGATCGGCCAGAAGACGCTGCTGCGGCTGTCCGCCTTCAACCAGCGCACGACGCCCGAGCTCAACGGTGTCGTCAGCCGCGTCTCGCCCGACGTCACCACCGACCAGCGCACCGGCCAGAGCTACTACACCATCCGCGTCTCGTTGCCGGCGGACGAGATCGCCCGCCTCGGCGACTCCAGGATGATCCCCGGCATGCCCGTGGAAGCCTTCGTCCAGACCGGCGACCGCACCATGCTGTCCTATCTGATGAAGCCCCTGCACGACCAGTTCATGCGGGCGTTCCGCGAGAAGTGATGCGCGATACCCTCGTAGTGGTGGGTTAGGCGAAGCCGTAACCCACCACTTCTCTATCCGTGGAAGCAGAAGTGGTGGGTTACGCTGCGCTAACCCACCCTACGGAGCTTCGTTCTTTGCTATAGTTCGATTCAAGCCCCAATAACCCGGCGTTCGAACCATGCAATCCCCACCCCCCATCGCCACCCAATCCTTCACCGACGCCAGCCTTGCCGTTGCGCGGCTCGAAGAGATCTACGAGCGCAATACGAAGTTCCTGCGCGACCGGTTCGAGGCCTATGTCGGCGGCGAAGCGATCACGACGCGGGCGCGGGCCTACTACCCCTTCGTCCGCCTCACCACCGCGACGCATGCGCGGCTGGATTCGCGCCTCTCCTATGGCTTCGTCGCCGGCCCCGGCGTGCACGAGACCAGCGTGACGCGGCCGGATCTGTTTCGCAGCTATCTCACCGAGCAGATCGGCCTGTTGGTCCAGAACCACGGCGTGCCCGTGGAGATCGGCGAGTCGGCCGAGCCGATCCCGATCCACTTCGCCTATCGCCGCGACATCAACATCGAAGCCGCCATCACCACCAGCGAGAACTCGCCGGTCACGCGATCGCTGCGCGACGCATTCGACGTGCCTGATCTCGCCACCATGGACGATTCGATTGCGGACGGCACCTTCGAGCTCCAGAGCGGCGCACCCGAGCCGCTCTCCCTGTTTCGGGCCGCTCGCGTCGATTACTCGCTGCGCCGGCTCTATCACTACACCGGCACCGATCCCGAGCACTTCCAGAACTTCATCATCTTCACCAACTACCAGTTCTATGTCGACGCCTTCGCGCAAGCGTGCCAGCAGCGGCTTCAGTCCGGCGAGGCCGGCCTCGAAGCCTTCGTCGCGCCCGGCAATGTGATCACGCGGAGCGGCGGCGCGACGAGTGGGGACGCGCCGGCACGCACGCCGCAGATGCCGGCCTTCCATCTGGTCGCATCAGGCTATCGCGGCATCACGCTGATCAATATCGGCACCGGCCCGTCCAACGCACGTAACGTCACCGACCACGTCGCCGTGCTGCGCCCGCACGCCTGGCTGATGCTCGGCCATTGCGCGGGCCTGCGCAACACGCAGCGGCTCGGCGACTACGTTCTGGCGCATGGTTACGTGCGCGAGGACCACGTGCTCGACCGCGAGCTGCCGCTCTGGGTGCCGATCCCGGCACTGGCGGAGATGCAGGTCGCGCTCGAAGAGGCGGTCGAGGACGTCACGGGCCTCGAAGGATTCGAGCTCAAGCGCCTGATGCGCACGGGCACGGTGGCGAGCGTCGACAACCGCAACTGGGAGATCTCGGGCCCCGAGGTGATCCGCCGCCTGTCGCAATCGCGCGCGGTGGCGCTCGACATGGAATCGGCCGCGATCGCCGCCAATGGCTACCGCTTCCGCGTCCCCTACGGCACGCTGCTCTGCGTCTCCGACAAGCCGCTGCACGGCGAGATCAAGCTCGCCGGCATGGCCAGCGAATTCTACCGCCGCCGCGTCGGCCAGCATCTCGAGATCGGCCTGAAGGCGCTGGAGCGGCTCAAGCAGCAGGAATCGGAGCGGCTGCATTCGCGAAAACTCCGCAGTTTTGCCGAAGTCGCGTTCCAGTAGGACGAAGCACCTCTTGGCGGCTGACAAGCCGCGAAATCTTCAGCATTGTCGGCGCGGGGCCGACCGGACTGTTTTCAATGCCGCTGCTGCGCGACCGGATCATCGGCCATGACCTCGAACGGCTGGCCTTCCGCTTCACCATGACGCGTGACGACGAGGTGGTGCAGTGCCAGATCAGCGACGCTGCCATGGACGAGCTCGCGGGCATGCAGGGCACGGAAAGCAGCGCGCGGCAGGCGCAGTTCTTGTCCCTGCGCGAGACCATCGAGCGGATCGCGTCGGATATTTACGACGAGGCGCCGCGCTTCAGGGGGTATGTGGTGCGGATCTTCATGCGGCATTTGGGGCGGTAGGCACCGTGCCTCCGCAACGTCGTCCTGGCGAAAGCCAGGACCCATTACCACCGTCGAATGTTGTTGAAAGAAGCTGTGGCTCCGCCGACCGCAACAATTGGCATTCGGGGTTATGGGTCCTGGCTTTCGCCAGGACGACACCGAATGTGAGGTGGCGCCGCTCTCTCGTCCGCAAACGGTGATGCGGCTACTCCGATAGCTTCCTCAGCAAAAGCTTCAGCGCCGTCGCCGCGAACACCTGCATATTCGCCAACCGGTTGTTGTCGCCCGTCTCCAGTGTCATCACCTCCGCCGCGGGGCCCGCGACCGCCATGCAGCTATGGCCGGCGGCATCGCCGTAGCGGTTGCCGGTGGGGCCGGCTGCGCCGGTCTCGGACAGGCCCCAGTCGCAATTGAAGCGGCTGCGCATCTGCTCGGCGAGGAGCTTTGCATAAGGCTCCGACGAGGAGCGAAAGCCCTTCATGCCGTCATCCGAAATATCCATCAGCACGCGCCTGGCATCGCGGGTGTAGACCACGGCGCCACCGAGGAAATAGGCGGACGCACCGGGCACCGCGAGCAGGCTCGCCGAGATCAGGCCGCCGGTGGAGGATTCCGCCACCGCGATGGTCTGTTTGCGCGCGATCAGTTGGGCCGCGACCTGTTCCGCAATACCGACGAGCTCTTTCATCCCTAAAACCCCTATGCCTTCGCAACCGAGCTCAGCCTTCCTACCATATGACAGAAGCCTTCGCCGAGTTGCAGGCGACCGTCAGGCCTGCTTCAATGGTAGGTGCAAGGCGGCGCGGCGAAGCGCTGCGCATATGGAAACGCGAAGAGGAACCGAGAGGGAGACGTGATGGCGTCCCTGATCGCCGGCGCCGTCGACTGCGATGTGCATCCGGCCGTGCCGCATCTGACCAGCTTGCTGCCGTATCTGAACGACTATTGGCGCGATCAGGTGACGACGCGCGGCATGGTCGATCTCGTCTCGCAATCCTATCCCGAGAATTCGCCGATCACGGCGCGCCCCGACTGGCGTCCCGAAAGCGGCAAGCCGGGCGAGAGCCTCGAGGCCATGCAGCGCCATGTGCTCGATCCTTTTCAGCTCAAGCATGCCATCTGCAATCCGCTCTACGGCGTTCAGATGGTGTTTTCCGAGGACATGCAAGCCGCCTTCTGCCGCGCGCTGAACGACTGGCTCGTGAAGGAATGGCTCGATCGCGACACGCGGCTGCGCGGCTCGATCGTGATCCCCACGCAAAGTGTCGAGAAGGCCGTCGCCGAGATCGAGCGCTGCGCGCAGGACCGGCGCTTCGTGCAGGTCTTGATGCTGGTCATGGGCGACACGCCGCTCGGCAAGCGCGCGCTGTGGCCGATCTACGAGGCGGCGGAACGGCTGGACCTCACGGTCGGCATCCACGCCGGTTCCGCCTACCATAATCCGCCGACTGCGGTCGGCTGGGGTTCCTACCATATCGAGGATTATGTCGGTCAGGCCCAGGCGTTCCAGACCCAGCTCACCAGCCTGATCGTCGAGGGCGTGTTTGCCAAATATCCGCGTCTGAAAATGGTGATGTTGGAATCCGGCGTCTCCTGGATTTCGCCCTATCTCTGGCGCCTGCACAAATTCTGGCGCGGGGTGCGGATGGAGACGCCCTGGGTCGATCGCGCGCCGCTGGAACTTGTGCGCAGCAACATCCGCTTCTCGTTACAGCCATTTGATGCGCCGCCGGAGGCCGAGACATTAATTCGCCTGTTTGATCATATGCAGTCGGACGAATTGGTCCTATTCTCCACGGACTATCCGCACTGGCAGTTCGACGGCCAGGATGCACTGCCCGAGGGCCTCACCCCCGATCTCGTGCGCAAGATCATGATCGACAATCCGCATGCGACCTATCCCCGCCTGACTTAGCCCGCTGCCAGAGGAGGCAAGGCGATGAATATTCAATTCCGCGAAAGCACCGAAGCCGCTTCACCCCTGACGACAAAGACCGCGATCGCGGATTGCGACATCCATCCGGCCCGCGCGACCCGCACCGAGCTTTACCCCTATCTCGCCAAACGCTGGCAGCATCATCTCGAAATCTACGGCTTGCACGCCTATCAGGGCATGATGGAAGGCCCGCCCTATCCCAAGGCCCAGCCCAACGCCTCGCGCCGCGATGCCTATCCGCCGGAAGGCGGCCCGCAGGGCTCCTCGCTCTCCTTCATGCAGAAGCAGCTGCTCGATCCCAACAACGTGCAGCTCGGCGTGCTCAATCCGCTCAACACCGGGCAGGGCATCCGCAATCACGAGCTGTCGGCCGCGTTGTGCTCGGCGATCAACGACTGGCAGATCGACAAATGGACCAGCAAGGACAAGCGGCTGAAAGCGTCGATCGTCGTCGGCAATGAGGACGGCCTGTCGGCCGCCGCCGAGATCCGCGAACGCGCCGGCGACAAGAATTTCGTGCAGGTGCTGCTGCTCAGCCGCAATGTCGAGCCGCTCGGCCAGCGCCGTTATTGGCCGATCTATCAGGCCGCGGAAGAGGCTGGCCTTCCCGTCGGCGTCCACGCCTTCGGCTTCGGCGGCAATCCGATCACGCCGTCGGGCTGGCCGTCCTATTACATCGAGGAGATGGTCGGTCACTCGCAGTGCCAGCAATCGGCGCTGGCGAGCCTCGTGCTGGAAGGCGTGTTCGAGCGCTTCCCTAAATTGAAGATGGTGATGATCGAGGCCGGCTTCGGCTGGGCGCCGTCGCTGGCCTGGCGATTGGATAAGGCCTGGCAGCGGCTTCGCAGCGAGGTGCCGCATGTGAAGCGGCCCCCGTCGGAATATATCCGCGAGCAGGTGTGGTGGACCACGCAGCCGATGGAGGATCCTGAAAGGCGTGAGGATCTGTTCGACGTCATCAAATGGATCGGCTGGGACCGCCTGCTGTTCGCGACCGATTATCCGCATTGGGATTATGACGAGCCGTCGCGGGTGCTGCCGGCGGGCGTGAGCGAGGCCAATCGCGAGGCGTTCTATCTCGGCAATGCGCAGAAACTGTACGGAACTTGTTGATGGCGCGTCATGTGATTGCGCCGGTCAACGAGCTTCCGCCGGGCACGCGAAAATTTCTGGAGATCGAGGGACGGCCGATTGCGGTCTTCAACATCAAGGGCGAATATTTCGGCCTGATGAACCGTTGCCCGCATCAGGGCGCGGCGCTGTGCGAGGGCCCGCTGATCGGGCTCGCGCAATCCAATGATCCCGGTGAGATCGAATACACCAAGTTGGGGGAGATCATCCGCTGCCCCTGGCACGGCTGGGAGTTCGACATCCGCACCGGCCAATCCTATTGCGATCCCCGCCGCTTCCGGGTGAAGGCCTATCCCGCGCATGTTGAGCCAGGCGCGACTGTCGTGAAGGGGCCGTATGTTGCCGAGACCGTCCCAGTGAGGGTCGAGAGCGACTACGTGGTGGTGGAGCTGTAGCTCTGCCCTTCACCCTCCCCTGGAGGGGGAGGGTCGATCGCGCGCAGCGCGAGCGGGGTGGGGTGATCTCTCCACTCGGGCA
Source organism: Bradyrhizobium sp. GW821-FHT12B03 (assembly GCF_058807535.1). Lineage (NCBI taxonomy): Bacteria > Pseudomonadati > Pseudomonadota > Alphaproteobacteria > Hyphomicrobiales > Nitrobacteraceae > Bradyrhizobium > Bradyrhizobium sp. GW821-FHT12B03. The sequence continues at coordinate 49,537 of NZ_JBXAQU010000004.1, read as the reverse complement.
GCGTTCGACGCGGAGAGACCTTCACCCCACCCGTCTCACATTTTCGCTGCGCTCAATGTGAGCCGACCCTCCCCCTCCAGGGGAGGGTAAGAGTCGGCGATGATCGAAGAGCCATCAGTGCCCTGCGACCGGTTCCGCCGCCGTATCATATGTCGGCACGGCCTTGCCGCCGCCGCGGTAGACGATCGAGGCGGCTATGATGCCGAGCAGTGCTGCGAACATCAGCCAGGCACCGGGCGCGGCCTTGTTGCCGGTATAGTCGATCAGCCAGGTCGAGGCGAACGGCGTGAAGGTGCCGAACAATGCGGCCGCGAGCGCGAAGGCGAGCGAGAAGCAGGTGGTGCGGACATGCGCCGGCACGATCTCGACGAGGGCGCCGAGCATGGTGCCGCTGTAGACGCCGAAATAGAACGAGAACATCATCTCGACCGCGAGCAGCTTGCCGAAGCTCGGTGCCGCCACCAGCCAGGACAGGGCCGGATAGGCGGTGACGAGCGCGAGTCCGGCGATGGCGAGCAGCACCGGCTTGCGGCCGATGCGGTCGGACAGCGCGCCGCCGACCGGATTCCAGAAGAAGTTGGTCACGGCGACCAGCAGCGTCACCAGCAGCGCGTCCTGCGTCGACAGTTTCAGCACGGTCTTGCCGAAGGTCGGCGTGTACACCGTGACGAAGTAGAACGTCGTCGTGGTCAGGATCGCGATCATCATGCCGAGCAGCACGATGCGCCAGTTGGCGAGCGCGGAGGCGAACACCTCGCTTGCGGTCGGGTGCTTCTTCATGGCGAGGAAGGCCGGCGTTTCCTCCAGCGTGCGCCGCAGGAAGAAGATCAGCGGAATGATCAGGCAGCCGACGAAGAAGGGAATGCGCCAGCCCCAGGCGGCCACCGTGTCGGCCGGCATCACCTCGGACAGGAGATAGCCGAGGATCGAGGCCACGAAAATCGCGACCTGCTGGCTCGACGACTGGAACGAGGTGTAGAAGCCGCGATTGCCGGGCGTGGAGATTTCGGAGAGGTAGACCGACACGCCGCCGAGCTCGACGCCGGCGGAGAAGCCTTGCAGCAGGCGGCCGATCAGCACGATGACCGGGGCCGCGATGCCGATGGTCGCGTAGCTCGGGCAGAACGCGATGACGACGGTGCCGATGGCCATGATGCCGAGCGTGACGATCAGGCCCTGGCGGCGGCCGATGCGGTCGATGTAGGCGCCGAGCACGATCGCGCCCACGGGCCGCATCAAGGCGCCGAGCCAGAACACGCCGAAGGTGTTGAGCAGCGAGGCCGTCTCGTCGGCGGAGGGAAAGAACGCCTTGCCGATCGCGGCGGCATAGAAGCCGAACAGGAAGAAGTCGAACTGCTCGAGGAAATTGCCTGACGTGGCGCGCAGGATCGCGCCGATGCGCGACTTGATCTCGGGCGGATTGGTTGCTGGTCCAGCCATGACGTGACTCCCTGAAGACGTGGCCGGACCGGAATTCATTTCACGGCAAGGCGACAGATTGAAGCTGCGACAATCTGTCTTACCCCTTCCCGCGCAGGGCGCGGCGAGTCAATCGATTTTCCAGGGGAAGCTGATGATTTTTCAGGCTTTATTTTGCGTTGCAGCGACGATCCATTGACGGAACGCGGCGAGCTTTGGCGCCTCGCGGCGGCCCTCCGGCGCGACCAGGTAGAAGCCGGCATCGGCCGGCAGCGCGATCTTGAAGGGGACGACGAGCCGGCCCTTGGCGATGTCGTCCTGCACGTAGGAGGTCCGCCCCATCGCCACGCCGATGCCGTCGATTGCAGCCTGGATGGTCATGAAGATCATGTCGAAGGTGATGCCGGGCTGCTTGGCGATGTCGGCCGGCAGGCCCGCCGCCGTCAGCCACAGCCGCCAGTCGTCGCTGTTGGCATTGGAGGTGTGCAGCAGCGGATGATTTCGCAGATCCTCCGGACGCTGAAGCGGCCTGTCGCCGCGCAGCAGCGAGGGGCTGCACACCGGAAACAGCTCGTCCGCCATCAGCCAGTCGGCGCGCAGGCCCGGCCATTGGCCGCGGCCGTAGCGAATTGCAGCATCGACATCGTCGCGCTGGAAGTCGACGAGACTGGTCGACGTTGTGATGCGGACGTCGATGCCGGGATGCTGCTCCTGGAAATCGGTCAGCCGCGGCAGCAGCCATTTTGCGGCAAGCGAAGCCAGCGTCGAGAGGGTCAGCACCTTGTCGTCGTCCCTGCGCAGCAGGCGGTCGGTGGCGAGCCGGAGGTCGTTGAAGGCGGCGCGGACCCCCGGAAGGTAGTCGCGCGCCTCCGGCGTCAACGCCAGTGCGCGGTTCTGCCGGATGAACAGGCGGATGCCGAGCTCCTCCTCCAATCGCCGGATCTGATGGCTGATCGCGGTCTGCGTCACGTTCAGTTCGGACGCGGCCAGCGTGAAGCTGAGATGGCGCGCGGCGGCCTCGAACGCCCGCAATCCGTTCAGGGAGGGCAATCTGGCAGTCATCTGGCAGCAGAATACATGACGTTATTTCATGCGAAGAGGTACAAATTGTCGTTTGTCGCATCGCACTGGCAAGCAGATATTAGCGGTCAACTTAGCTCCAGGAGCTGAAAATGTCTACCTTGACCCAAAATTCGATGACAAATCATCATGTGCCCGGCCTGATCCAGCAGATCGGCGAGACGCTCCATGTCTGGCACGAGCGCTATCGCACCAGGCGCGAGCTGACCAACTGGACGGCCCGCGATCTCCACGACGTCGGCCTGTCCTGGTCCGACATTGCCTATGAGGCCGACAAACCCTTCTGGCGGGCCTGATTGGCCGCCTGGCCGGCGCCGCCTGTTCACAGGGGCGCCGGCGGTCCCCTTTCCCAAGGCATGTGTCATGAGCATCCTTCGCCTCGAAGACCTGAAGCAATATTCGGACGTGCTGCGCACGCGGCACGGCGAGGCGCTCAACGTTCGCTTCGTCGAGCCGCGCGACACCGAGGAGCTTCAGCACTATTTCCGCTCGCTCTCGACCCGCTCCCGCTACAACCGCTTCTTCGGCGCGATCAGCGAGCTGCCGAAGGGCCTGCTGGACGACTTCCTCCAGGTCGGCGAGCGCGAGCGTTTCTCCGTGGTCGCGACCAAGATGGTCGATGGTTTCGAGACCATCGTCGCCGAGGCGCGCTATGCCTTCCACGCCGAGACGTCGACGCTCGAATTCGGCCTGTCGGTCGACGACCGGTGGCAGGGCCACGGCATCGCCACCGCGCTCATGAAGAATCTCGAATGCCGCGCAGCGGCGCTCGGCGCCGAGCACATGTTCGGCGACACGCTGCGCGCCAACGAGACCATGATCTCGCTCGCGCGGAAGTCCGGCTTCGCGTTCGTCAATCATCCCGATGATTGGAAGCTGGTGCGCTTCGACAAGGAAATCACGGTCGCGCCGAAGGACATTCCCTGTGCGAGCTGGCGCTTGGCCGCCCTTTCCCGTCAGGCCGAAAGCCCCTCAGCCTCGGCCTGACACCACTGCGAGCCCGGCCTGGTCATCCAGAGCCGGGCCTTTTTTTCCTCACATTCCGTCATCCTGAGGTGCGACCACTGCGGTGCATTTGCACCGCAGTGCGAGCCTCGAAGGATGAACGGCCAAGGATGCAGCCGGGCCGTCGCCCTTCGAGGCGCGCTCAGCGGCGCGATGCGCCACTGAGCGCGCACCTCAGGGTGACGGTCGAAGATTCTCGAATAACGCCTACTTCCCCGTGAACACCGCCTTGCGCTTCTCGATGAACGCCTGCACCGCCTCCTTGTGATCGGCGGTCGTCGTCAGGCGGACCAGCCGTTCGGCTTCGTGGTCGCGGGCGGTTTCGAAGTCGAACAGCAGCGCTTCGTCGAGATTGTCCTTCATGTAGCGCAGCGCGAGGCGAGGACCTTCGGCGAGCGACTTTGCCAGGGCGAAGGCTTCGACTTGCAATTTGTCGTCGGGGACGACGCGGTTGACGAGGCCGATGGCCTCGGCGCGTGCGGCATCCACGCGATCGCCGGTGAACAGCAGCTCGCGCGCCCGTGCGGTGCCGACGAGGCGCGTCAGCAGCCAGGCGATGCCGTAATCGCCTGACAGCGCGATGCGGGCATAGCCGGTGGTGACGAAGGCCGATTGCGCGGCGATGCGGATATCGCAGGCCATGGCGATGGCAAGCCCGGCGCCGACCGCTGGGCCTGGCAGGGCGGCGATGGTCGGCTTGCGCAGTGACACCAGCGCACCGGTGAGCAGCCGCTGCCGCTCCTGGAGATCGGCGACCCTATCGTCAAAGGACATTTCGAGCTTCTTCGGCTCGCGATGGGCGCCCATGCCCTTGACGTTGCCGCCCGCGCAGAACGCTTCGCCCGCGCCGGTGAGCAGCAGCGCGCCGACGTTGGGATCTTCGGCGCAGGTGCGGATCATCGTGCGCAGCGCCGGCGTCAACGCGTCCGACAGCGCGTTGCGCGCCTCCGGCCGGTTCAGCGTGATCACCGCGACGCGGTCGCGGATGACGCAGAGGAGTTCACTGGTGCCGGTATCGACGGTGGTTTCCATGGTCATTGTCGCTCCCTACTCTTGTAGGGTGGGCAAAGCGAAGCGTGCCCACCAATTCTTGCCGTCTCCGAGATGGTGGGCACGGCGCTAACGCGCCTTTGCCCACCCTACGACAGCTGTGAATTTATCGCCTCAAAACTTCTCCACCCACGGCCGCAGCTCGAGCTCCCAGCTCCAGGCGCTGCGCGGCTGTTGCAAAACGTTCCAATAGCTCTGCGCGATCGCATCGGGATCGAGCATCGAATCCGGCTTGTCTTCCGGCTCTATCCGCGCCGCGCTGCGGATACCGCCGTCGATGACGAAATGCGCGATGTGGATGCCCTGCGGCGACAATTCGCGCGCCAGGCTCTGCGCGAGCCCGCGCAGCGCAAACTTGCCCATCGCGAACGAGGCGGACTGGGCATAGCCCTTGACGCTGGCGGAAGCGCCGGTGAACAGGATCGCGCCGTGCTTGTTCGGCAGCATGCGCTTGGCCGCCTGCTGCGCCACCAGGAAGCCGCCATAGGCGCTGACCGCGATCGCATTCGCGACGTCGGCAGGTACAAGATCGACGAACGGCCCGCGTGTGCGGCCGCTGGCGTTGTAGACGACGAGGTCGGGCGTGCCGATCTCGCGCTCGACCAGGCCAAACAGGCGCTCGACCTCCTCCGGCTCGGTGGCGTTGCAGGCATAGGCTTTTGCGCCGGTCTCGGTGCAGAGTGCGCCGAGCTTCTCGATCTTGCGCGCGGCAAGTGCAACGCGAATGCCCTGTGCGGAGAGCAGGCGTGCCAGCGAGGCGCTCAGGCCTTCGCCGGCGCCGACAATGAGGGCGATCTTGTATTTCGGGTGTTCCATGGCGTGATCTCTCGGGGACGGGACGCCGCTGATCTATGCATCCGCCGTGCGGACAACCAGCCGGGTCAATCACAATTCCGCAGAGCGAATTGCTCCCTCACGGCGATCATGCCTCCCTGACAATTTGCGGCTTTATCCGGCTTCCTGGCTGGAGCATGATCGACATCATCCCAAGCAGCAAGCGCTAAGAATTGCCGTCGGGCGGGAACGAAGAGGACGATCATGCACAAGCCGGTCACAGCACAGGCAAAAGACGTCGCGGCCGCTCCATCCGGCCTGCTGGCGCCCGATACATCAGGCATGAACTTCTACCGCGCCGATCCGGCGCTGACCGATTTGCTGCGCATTCACCTGCCGGAGACGCTGTTCCGTCACATCGAGCCGCATCTCGATCGCCTCGGCGAACTCGCCGGCGGTCCACTCGACGACTGCGCGCGCCTCGCCGACCGCCACACGCCGGTGCTGCACCAGCGCGACAAGTTCGGCCGTGACGTGCAGTGGATCGAATATCACCCGGCCTATCGCGAACTGGAAAAGGCCGCCTTCGGCGAGTTCGGCATCCACGCGCTCTCGATCCGCAAGGGCATCATGGGCTGGCCGGACAAATATCCCGTGGTGGCCAAGCACGCCTTCACCTTCCTGTTCAACCAGACCGAATTCGGCATGGGCTGCCCGATCAACGTCACCGACGGCTGCGCAAAACTGCTGGCGAATTTCGGCAGCGAGGCGCTGAAGGCGAAATATCTCGACGGCCTGACCCAGACCGACATGGGCAAGCTGACGCAAGGTGGCCAGTTCATGACCGAGAAGGAGGGCGGCTCCGACGTCGGCACGCTGACCACGCGCGCGGTGCAGGAGGGCGACCATTGGCGTCTCCACGGCGAAAAATGGTTCTGCTCGAATGCCGATGCAAAGGTCGTGATGCTTTTGGCGCGTCCCGAAGGCGCTGGCCCCGGCACGCGCGGCGTCGGCCTGTTCCTGATGCCGCGCTTCCTCGACGATGGCTCGCAGAACCACTACCGGATCGTGCGGCTCAAGGACAAGCTCGGCACCCGCTCGATGGCGTCGGGGGAGATCAAGCTTGAAGGCGCGATCGCCTATGCCGTCGGCAAGCTCGACCGCGGCTTCGTGCAGATGGCGGAGATGGTGAATTCCTCGCGGCTCTCCAACGGCGTCAAATCGACCGCGCTGATGCGCCGCGCCTATCATGACGCCATGACGGTGGCGAAGAACCGCGTGGTGTTCGGCAACCGCATCATCGACCTGCCGCTCGGCCGGCGGCAGATGCTGAAGATCATGCTGCCGGTCGAGCAGGCGCTGTCGATGAGCTTCCTCACGGCGGACGCGCTCGACCGCGCCGAGGCAGGCAGCCAGGATGCGGCGGCGCTGCTGCGCATCCTGACACCGACGTTGAAATTCCGTGCCACGCGCGATGCGCGAAAGGTCTGCGGCGATGCGCTCGAGATGCGCGGCGGCATCGGCTATATCGAGGAATTCGCCACGCCTCGCCTGCTGCGCGATGCGCATCTCGGCTCGGTCTGGGAGGGCACCGGCAACATCGTCGCGATCGATGCGCTCCGGCGCGCCGTCGGTCGCCACGGCGCCGAATCCGCGCTGTCCGCCGATCTGCATGCGCGGCTCGATGACAGCGCGTCGGTGCCACAGGCCTGGCGCGACAATCTGCGCGGTTTCGTCGATCGCGCGGTCGGCTTTGCGCGCGAGGTCGCGGGCAAGTCGGAGAACGAGGCCGACGCGCGCCGTGCCACCAGCCTGCTCTATCATGTCGCAAGCGCCGTCGCGCTCGCCTGGGAAGCGCATCGCATCCACGCCATGCGCGGCGACGCGCGGCGGCTGCTGCTGTCGCGTCTCGTCATCGACCACCGCGTGATGCCGAGCGATCCGTTCCGGCTGACGGAAAATGCCGCGCAGGCGAAGATCGCCGCACTGCTGCTCGGCGAACGCGATGCCGGCATGAGCGAGGTTGGCGAACTGGTTCTGGCAGCGTAGGCTGCGCTCCACGCTCAAACCAAAAGAAGCGATAGGGAGTGCTCGATGAAGGCCGCCGTCCTCTATGAAGTCAACAAGCCGCTGGTCATCGAGGATGTCAGCCTGCCGAAGCCCGGCCCGCGCGAGGTCCTGATCCGCACATCGGTTGCCGGTCTCTGCCACTCCGACCTGCATTTCATGGAGGGCCTTTATCCGCATCCACTGCCCGCGGTGCTCGGGCATGAATCCGCCGGCGTCGTCGAGCAGGTCGGCTCCGACGTCACCTACGTGAAGCCGGGCGATCACGTCGTCACCTGCCTGTCCGTGTTCTGCGGTACCTGCGACAATTGCACCACCGGCCGTACCGTGCTCTGCACTGACACCACGGTGAAGCTGCTGCCGGGCGTCTCCAACCGGATGCAATGGTCGAAACCTGAGAAGCTGCACCAGTTCCTCAATCTCTCGTCTTTTGCCGAGCAGATGCTGGTGCACGAGAACGCGATCGTCAAAATCCGCAAGGAGATGCCGCTCGATCTCGCGGCGCTGATCGGCTGCGGCGTCATCACCGGCTACGGCGCGGTGGTGAACACCGCGAAGGTGACGGCCGGCGAGACCGTGGCGGTGATCGGCTGCGGCGGCGTCGGCATGGCCGCCATCAACGGCGCGCAGATCGCCGGTGCCGGCCGCATCATCGCCATCGACACCAATCCGGCAAAACTGCAGCTCGCGACCAAGCTGGGCGCCACCGACATCATCAACCCGGCCGACGGCGACGTCGTGAAGCAGGTGCGCGACCTCACCAATGGCGGCGTGCATCACTCCTTCGAGGTGCTCGGCCGCAAGGAGACTGCGGAGCAGGCCTTCGCGATGCTCGCCTCCGGCGGCACCGCCACCATCGTCGGCATGATCCCGTTCGGCCAGAAGATCGAGCTGCACGGCTTCGACTTCCTGCGCGAACGCAAGATCCAGGGCTCCTCGATGGGCTCGAACCACTTCCGCGTCGACATGCCGCGCCTGGTCGATTTCTATCTGCGCGGCCGGCTGCACCTGGAGGACTGGATCTCGGCCAAGCTGAAGCTCTCCGAGATCAACGAGGGCTTTGCCAACATGAAGGCCGGCAAGACGCTGCGCAGCGTGATCGTGTTTGATAGCTGATCCAACGCAGGTGTCATCGCCCGCGAAGGCGGGCGATCCAGTATTCCAGAGGCGGTCGTGATTGAATCGAAAGGCCGCGGCATACTGGATGCCCCGGTCAAGCCGGGGCATGACAGTGGAGCGTGAGGTTGCTTACCTACCTCACCGCGACACGTGCGCCGAGACCGCGAGCCACTTCCCGTTCTTCTTGGTCCAGCAATCGGTGTACCGCCCGGTCGCTGGCTGGCCGTCTCCCGTGGTGTAGCTGGTCGCGGCATGGATGATGGCGAAGTCGCCCATGATGCGGATGATGACGTCGTGCTCCCTGAGGTTCCGGATCGCGATCGGCCGTGCGGTCTGCTCGAGGAAGGCGGCGCGGTCGACCAGCGTCTTGTCGGGATTGGAGCAATAGAATTCCGGCGCCAGGATCTGGTCGAACCGCTTGACGTCGCAGTTCTGAACGGAGGCGACGTAGTCGCGGTTGAGTGCGGTGAGCTCTTCCATGTCCTGGCTCATGACGTTCTCTTCCCTGTGGTCGTTGACGACAGGACTAATCATCGAACAATGGCGGCGGTGTGAAGCCGCCGAACTCGCGCTCGATCAGCTCGGCCAGCTTGAGCGGCGTGCGGTCCTCGAGGAAGGGGCCGACGATCTGGACGCCGACCGGCAGGCCGTCCTTCGACAGACCGAGCGGAACGGCCGTTGCCGGCAGGCCCGGAAGCGTCGCAATGCCCGGCCAGGCGAGCTGGTCGGAATAGGGGTAGTCCGTGCCGTCGATGCTGATGCCTCGCAGGCGCTGCTCCGGCGAATGATCATGCGGAAAGGCCGGCGTCGGCATGATCGGGCAGATCACCGCATCGAAACTCTCGAATAGCGCGCGCCATTGCGCACGCAGGCCGGCGCGGGCGCCGGCGTCGAGGATCCAGCTACGGTGACTTGCAGCAATGCCGCGCAGTCGCTCCGCCCCGAGGCTCCGGTCCTCCGCCGACAGTTGACTCGCACGTGCCTGCGAATCCGCCAGCTCGTCGGGCGGGAAGAACGCACCGAGGAAGCTCAGCAGCATGCGCATGTAGAGCCGCGACGTCTGCGCGAAGTCCGGAAGCAGCGCGCTCTCGCGCGCGACCGTCACGCCGGCCTTCGTGAGGTCGGTGGCGAGCTTGTCGATCGCGCCGCGGACGTCCCGGTCGGTTGGCAGCAGCGGATGGCTCTCGATCAGCAGCACGCGGAAATCCCGCAGCGACTGATGCCGCGCAACTGGCAAATCGAGCTTGTAGGCGACGCCGGCATCGAGCGGATCCGGTCCGGCCATGACGTCGAGCAGCAAGGAAAGATCCGCCGCCGTGCGCGCCATCGGACCGATGACGGCGAGGTCGCCTTCGCGCGGAATGGCCGGAAACGGCGGCGGAGTCTCGCCGCGCGCCGCGCAGAGATTGAGGGTCGGCTTGTGAGCGAAGATGCCGCAATGAAATGCCGGCACACGCAGGGAGCCGCCGATGTCCGAGCCGGTGGCGAGCGCGCAATAGCCTGCGGCGAGGGCTGCCGAAGATCCCCCCGACGATCCACCCGGCGTGCGGCCGAGATCATAGGGGTTGTTCGTGGTGCCGTAGATGTCGTTGTAGCTCTGCCAGTCGCCGAGGCCTACGGGTACGTTGGTCTTGCCGAGGATCACGCCGCCGGCCCGCTTGATGCGCGCCACCGCCAGCGCGTCTTCGACAGGCTTGAAATCCTTCTGAGGGACGAAGCCCCAGGTCGTCGGCAGGCCGGCGATGTTGAAGGATTCCTTGATCGTCAGAGGCAGGCCGAGCAGCGGCTTGCGCTCGCCGCGGGCCAGTGCGGCGTCTGCCTCGCGCGCCGCAACGAGTGCGCGATCGAAATCGCGCACGCAAACCGCGTTGATCTTGCCGTCATGCCGTTCGATGCGGCCGATCGCGTCCCGTGTGAGTTCGATCGCGGAGACCTTCTTCGCGCTCAATGCGGCCGACAGCTCGGTCGCGCTCTTGAAGCTCCATTCCGATTTGGCCACGACGCGCCTCCTGTTCTTGTTGTCGAACGATGATGCGCAGTTTGGCCGAACCCTGCAACCGCCGTTTGATCGCGATTGATGTGCGGGTAGGTCCGAGCGAGAAGGGGGCGAAGGGGCGCTATAGCTGCGCCACACATTCCGTCGTCGTCCCGGCGAAGGCCGGGACCCATAACCACAGGGAGTGGTTATGGGTCGAGCCGGTAACTCCGAGTCTTCGCCAAACTACGTCTTGCGGCTATGGGTCCCCGGCCCCCCGTGCGCAATTGCGCACTAGGCCGGGACGACGGCAGTGGTATGGAGGGCGAGGCTACGCCGCCCCGATCAAGATCCCCACCGCCAGCACGATGGCGCCGCCGAGCACGATCTGGAACACGGCCTGGAGGAACGGCGTGTCCATGTAGCGCGCGCGGATGAAGGCGATCGCCCACAATTCGAAGAACACGACGATGCCGGCGATCGCGGTCGCGATCCAGAACGCATTGGCCCAGTTGTCCGGCACCAGATAGGGCATGGTATGGCCGAGCCCGCCGAGCGTCGTCATCGCCCCGCAGGTGAGACCGCGCAGCCAGGGCGAGCCGCGCCCCGTGAGCGAGCCGTCGTCGGACAGCGCCTCGGCAAATCCCATGCTGATGCCGGCGCCGATCGAGGCGGCGAGGCCGACAAGAAATGTCTGCCAGTTCTGGTGGGTGGCAAACGCAGCGGCAAACAGCGGCGCCAGCGTCGAGACCGATCCGTCCATCAGGCCGGCAAGGCCCGGCTGCACATATTGCAGCACGAACATGCGGCGGTTGGTGCGATCTTCCTCCGCGCGCACATCCGGGCTGAGGATCTGGCCCGACAGCTTGGCGGCCATCTCTTCGTGGCCTTTCTCGGCTTCGGCGAGATCGCCGAGCAACCGGCGCACGCCGACATCCTGCGCCTGTTCGGCGGCCTTGACGTAAAAGCGCTCGGCCTGCATTTCCATGGTCTCGACCTCCCTGCGGATGGTGTCGAGCGACAGGTTCTTGGTGAGCCAGACCGGGCGGCGACGCAGGAAGCCCTTGACGTCCTCGCGGCGGATGGGGGGCAGGTGCGGACCGAAGCGCTGCTCGTATGTTTCCAGCAGCATGTGACGATGCCCGCGCTCTTCCTCGGCCATCTGCTCGAAGATCTTGGCGGAGTCCGGATATCGCTCCCGCAGATCCTCGGCGAAGGTCATGTAGATGCGGCTGTCCTCCTCCTCGGAGGAGATCGCGACCGCAAGCACCTCGCGCTCGGTCAGATCGGCAAAATTCTTCACGACGGCCCTGTCTCAGTAGTTTAGAATAATTCTAAACTGTATAGACCGCCGTGGTTCCCGGGTCAAATCAGCCGGCGCGGGCCTTCGCCAGGAAGTCGAGCAGCAGGCGGCTGACCTCCGCCGGCTGCTCCTGCTGCACCCAATGGCCTGCGCCGTCGACGAGATGGCAGCCGAGCATCCTGGTGCATGCGCTCTTCTGCATCGCCTCGAACGCGCCGGGGCGCTGATATGTGCCCCAATCCTGCTTGCCGGAGATGAAGCAGGAGGGCACGTCGATGCGGCGTCCGGAGAACAGTTGCATCTCGCTATTGAGGAGGCCCGATGTGCCGTAGCGGTACCATTGCAGGCCCCCCTGGAATCCGGTGCGGCCATATTCGGCGCTGTAACAGGCGAGGTCGCTGTCCGGCAGCCATTGGTTGGCTGCAATCGCGGCGGGCGACGGCATCTCTTTTGCCACCGTCTCAGCCATGGTCTCGCCGGCGTCCATCACGTAGTAGGTCGGCAGCTTTGCGAGCTCATTCGCCGACCACGACTTCAGCGGATAAGGCTTGTTGTCTGTCCAGTCCGCACTCTTGTGGTGATAATAGGCGCGCAGGAAATCATGCATGCCCTGCGGCGCGTGCTGCATGTCGGCGTTCGCGGTGCGCGTCGCGTAATACCATTGATAGTGTTTGCGCGGGCGCGGCAGCGCGGCGAGTTCGCGATGCACGGGGTCTTCCACGGGTGGCTTCGCCGCCGCATCGACCGTGCCAAACGGCAGCGGCGGCGCTCCGCCGAACGGCGCGCTCATCAGCGTCACCGAGCGAAACACATCGGGCCGGATCAGCGCGCACCACGCCGCGACCGGGCTGCCGAAATCGTGCCCGGCGAGATCGACCTGCCTGTAGCCGAAGGCCGAGACCAGTCCAAGCGCGTCGCGCACCAGGTTGAGGAGCGAGAACGGCGCGAGATCGCCGTCATAGTCGGCGGTCCATCCCGTGGTGCGGCCATAGCCGCGCTGGTCCGGTGCGATGACGTGATAGCCGGCCGCAGCCAGCGCCGGCATCACCTTGCGCCAGGAGAAGGCGAGCTCGGGAAAGCCGTGCAGCAGCAGGATGCAGGGCCGGCCCTTGGTTTCGAAGCCGGCCTCCAGCACATGCATGCGCAAGCCGTTGATGCCGTCGACATAGCGCGAGCGGATGCCGGCAGGCAGCGGGACGTCGGGGAGCGCGGTCATCGGTGCTTCCTCCTTACCCTCCCCTGGAGGGGGAGGGTCGATCGCGCGAAGCGCGAGCGGGGTGGGGTGATCTCTCAACACGGGCAGCGTCCGTTGTGGAGAGACCATCACCCCACCTCGGTTCGCATTCCGCTGCGCTGCATGCGAACCGATCCTCCCCCTCCAGGGGAAGATGGGAGTTCGCGGTGCAGCCGCCTTACATCAAACCGCCGCGCAGACGAATCCGTTGCCCTTGCGCCTGATCCTTCCGACCGACGGCGAGGGGAAATGCGCTGTGCAGCACAGCGTGTCGGTGTCGCAATAACGCTCCAGGAAACTGCGGCGCGTGGTTGCCGCCTTGGCCTGATCGACGTCGAACTTGATCGACAGTTCCGGATAGAGTGTCTGCAACGGCGAGTGCATGAGATCGCCCGAGAATACGGCATCGTCCTTGCCGCGGCCCATCGTCACGGCGATATGGCCCGGCGTGTGGCCGGGCGTCGGCAGGATGCGGACGTGATCGCCGATCTGGTGGTCGTTGCCGACGAGCTCGTGGCGCTTGGCCTCGACCACCGGCAGCACGCTGTCCACGAAAGGCGGGATCTCCGTCTTCGCGTTCTGAGCCGACCAGTGGTCGAATTCCTGCTTGGCGAACAAATAGTGCGCCTTGGGGAAGGTCGGCACCCAGCGGCCGTTTTCCAGTCGCGTGTTCCAGCCGACGTGATCGACATGCAGATGCGTGCACATCACGAAGTCGATGTCGTCGACGGAGAAGCCGGCGCTTGCGAGCCCACGCAAGTAAGTGTCGTCGGTCTTCATGTTCCATTTCGGCCGCTGCGGCCGCGGCTTGTCGTTGCCGATGCAGCTGTCGATCAGGATGGTGTGGTGCGGCGTCTTCACCACATAGGACTGGAAGCACAGCAGCAGCACATCGTCGTCGTCGAGCGCCTTGGCCTGCCGCATCCATGCCCGGTTCTCGGCCAGCAACTCGGCCGTAAGTCCGGGCAGCATTTCCAGCGCCGGCACGAACGAGGTTTCCTGCTCGATGATTCGATGGATGGTGAGATCGCCGACCGAGAACTTGAGGCTCATGAGAACTCCCGCGCGTTACGCCGCCGGTGGTACCGAGATCTTCACGGAAGGCCGCTCCAGCATCTTCTGATGGAAAGCGTCGAGCTTCGGATAGGCCTTGCGCCAGCCGCAATCGGCGAAGCGGAAATCGGCATAGCCGAGCACACAGACAAGGCCGATCTGCGAAATGTCGAACGGACCGTTCAGGACATCGGGCATGTTCTCGAAGCGCGCCATGCCGGTCCAGGCCCGGTTCCAGTGGTCGTCCGACCACGCCTGCCATTGCAGGCCCTGCGGCCGCACCATTCTTTCGTAGCGGCACAGCAGCATGGAATCGAGCATGCCGTTGATCAGCGAGTGATTGGTCTTGGCCTTCCAGCGCCGCGGGCCGTAATCGGGGATCAGGCTGCCGCCGGCCATCTCGTTGAGATATTCGACGATGACGTAGGAATCGAGGATGACGTCGCCGTCGTTGGTGATCAACACCGGCAGCTTCTTCAGCGGCGTGATGCGCGAATAGTCCTCATTGGCCTGCCCGGGGGCGACGGTTGCCGGCGTGAACTCGATCTTGTCGATCAGCCCAAGCTCGATCGCGGCGATGCGCACCTTGCGGGCGAAGGGCGAGGCGGCGGAGAAGGAGAGTTTCATGGGGCCTATTCCCTGCAATCGATCTGATGCGAACGGTGTCTCCTCCGTCATGGCCGGGCTTGACCCGGCCATCCACGCGTCGCGGCGTGGTGAGACTGTGAGACGTGGATGCCCGGGACAAGCCCGGGCATGACGATGGAGTGTAATGCGCGCGTCCTACGCCGCAATAATCTCCTGGCGCTGCTCGCCAAGGCCCTCGATGCCGAGCGTCACGACGTCGCCGACATTGAGGAAGGTCGGCGGCTTCATACCGAGGCCGACGCCGGGCGGGGTGCCCGTGGTGATGATGTCGCCCGGCAGCAGCGTCATGAACTGCGAGACATAGGAGATGCACTTGGCCATGGAGAAGATCATGGTCTTGGTCGAGCCGGTCTGGCGACGCTGGCCGTTGACGTCGAGCCACATCGCCAGGTTCTGCACGTCCTTGATCTCGTCCTTGGTGGCGAGCCAGGGGCCGACCGGGCCGAACGTGTCGTGCGACTTGCCCTTGGTCCACTGTCCCAGGCGCTCGGTCTGGAAGTTGCGCTCGGAGACGTCGTTGCAGACGCAATAGCCGGCGACGTGGTTGAGCGCATCGGCCTCCGAGACGTACTTGGCGCGGGTGCCAATGATCGCGGCGATCTCGACCTCCCAGTCGAGCTTGGTCGAGCCGCGCGGCTTCTCGACAGCATCGTTCGGGCCGGACAGCGAGGTGTTGGCCTTCATGAAGATGATCGGCTCGGTCGGGATCGCGGCGCCGGTTTCCTTGGCGTGGTCGCTGTAATTGAGGCCGATGGCGACGAATTTCGAGATGCCGGTGACCGGCGCGCCGAAGCGCGGCTTGCCGGAGACGGCGGGGAGCGAGGCGGGGTCGAGCGCGGCCAGCTTCTTCAGGCTTTCCGGCGAATAGGCCTCGCCGGTCAGGTCCTTCACATGCGCCGACAGGTCGCGCAACTGGCCGGATTTGTCGATCAGGCCGGGCTTTTCCGCACCCTTTTCGCCATAACGAACAAGCTTCATTCTCGTTTCTCCCTTGGGATGGACCGATCGGTTGAACAGCTTCATGGAACAGGGCGGCGGGAAATTCAACCGCTCAAAGTGAGGCGCATTGCAGGCTTCCGGATTCGGGAGGTGACTCCGTGTCCCGGACGCGGTGCAGCGTGCAACGCTGCTCCGCAGAGCCGGGACCCCGTTTGGCGCAGCATGGGCCCCGGCTCTGCAGCGCATCACTTCGTGCTGCGCAGCGTCCGGGGCACGAGACCTAGGTCAGCGCCACAAACCTGAACGCGTCGCCGTCCCGCTTGATGTGCCCGGCCGAGTAATGCCCGCCGATCACCAGCGTCGGAGTGTCGGCAAAGCGCGAGAACACCTTGTGCCGGGTTGCCGCCGATTGGGCGGGATCGGTATCGACGACCGAGCACCAGTCGAGATGCGCCATCTGGCAGGGGTGATGAGCAACGTCGCCGGTGAGCAGCGCTTGTTCGCCGCCGGACTGGATCAGGACGCTGATATGCCCGGGGCTGTGGCCGTGGGTCGGGATCGCGCTGATCTCCTCGCAGAGCCGGTGGTCGCCTGGGATCAGCTCGACCTGACCGGCATCGACGACCGGCTTCACGGAATCGTTGAACACCGCGACCTTGTCCGCTTCGGCCGTATCATCGCGCCAATACTCGTATTCGGTCTTGCCGAACAGATAGCGCGCCCTGGGAAATGTCGGCACCCATTTGCCGTCGACCAGTTTCGTATTCCAGCCGACATGGTCGACATGAAGATGCGTGCACAGCACGGTGTCGATGCTGTCAGGGGCGAAGCCCGCCGCCGTCATGGTCTCCAGAAACGGCGTACTGCGGTTATTCCAGATCGGGACGCCACGGCCCTGCTTGTCGTTGCCGAGGCCGGTGTCGACCACGATGCGGCGCGTCGGCGTCTCGACCACCAGCGAGTGGATCGACATTTTCAGGCGGCCCTCGTCGGTGGCGAAATGCGGGATCAGCCAGGGCAGCTTCCGGATTTCATCATTGGTCGCGGCCGGCAGGATGAAGCGGGTCGAGCCGACTGTCTCCATCTCGACGAGTTTCGTGATCGTGACCTTGCCCACCTTCCACGACATCCGGCGTGTCCCCATGTTCTTGCTTTGCGCCGAAACATGCGGGTTTCCGCCGGGAAGCGCAATGGATCATCTGGTGGCGCGCCGCGTTATCGCTGGAACCCAGGAAAAGCCTCGGACGAGCCGGAGGGAAAGACGATGCCAGAGCTTGCAATTTCCGCCGAGAAGGTCGCCTTCATCATTGAGAAGGCCCGCGAATTCGACGTCAAGGAAGCCGCATCCGATCCGGACTCGGGCTCGAACCCCTCCGACGACGACGAGATCGACGTTCTGGAGGACACGGCGTCCGATCCGGTCGCAAGCGAGTTGATCGGCTTCATCGGGGCGCTGAACGAGGACGAGCAGCTCGACCTCGTGACGCTGATGTGGCTTGGCCGCGGCGACGGCTCCATCGACGAGTGGGACGATCTGCGCGCCCGCGCCGCCGAGGCCCGCGCCGAATACAAGGCGCCCCGGCGCGAAGCCGTGCAATATCTGCTGGGCGAGCCGATGCTGGGCGATCTGTTGGCCGACGGTCTCGACGAACTCGGCATCGACTGGACCGACGAGCAGCTCACCGCCGATTCCTCCGGTCCCAGCGAACGGGACGAGGACGAGCCGACCAGGCAGCGGTGAGGATCTTACCTCGCCCCGCTTGCGGGGAGAGATCGGCGCGAAGCGCCGGGTGAGGGGAGTCTCCGCGAATCCAACTCTCACCGTGCTTGCGGAGAGAGCCCCTCACCCCAACCCTCTCCTCGTAAGAACGGGGCGAGGGAGCGCT
This sequence comes from Bradyrhizobium sp. GW821-FHT12B03, assembly GCF_058807535.1. Lineage (NCBI taxonomy): Bacteria > Pseudomonadati > Pseudomonadota > Alphaproteobacteria > Hyphomicrobiales > Nitrobacteraceae > Bradyrhizobium > Bradyrhizobium sp. GW821-FHT12B03. The sequence goes on along the minus strand of NZ_JBXAQU010000004.1, from coordinate 31,985 downwards.
CCGGCAAGGGCGTTACAGCGTGCCGGGGAAGGCGCCGCCGTCGAGCAGGATGTTCTGCCCGGTGATGAAGCCGGCCTTGGCGCCGCACAGGAACGCGCAGGCATAACCGAACTCGTCGGGCTGGCCGAAGCGGCCGGCCGGGTTGAGCTTGGCGCGCTCGGCCAAAACCTGTTCCGGCGTCGTGCCGCGCTTGTCGGCTTCGCCTTTCGCGGTGCTGGTCAGGCGATCCGTCTCGAACGGGCCCGGCAACAGGCCGTTGATGGTGACGTTGTTGATCACGGTCTTGCGCGACAGGCCGGCGATGAAGCCGGTGAGGCCGGCGCGCGCGCCGTTGGAGAGGCCGAGGATGTCGATCGGCGCCTTCACCGCGGCCGAGGTGATGTTGACGATGCGGCCGAACTTGCGCGCCATCATGCCGTCCACCGTCGACTTGATCAGCTCGATCGGGGTGAGCATGTTGGCGTCGATCGCCTTGATCCAGTCGTCGCGGGTCCAGTTGCGGAAATCGCCGGGCGGCGGGCCGCCGGCATTGTTGATCAGGATATCCGGCTCCGGGCAGGCCTTCAGCACGGCCTCGCGGCCGGCCGGCGTCGTGATGTCGCCGACGATCTCGGTGACCTTCACGCCGGGATAGGCCTTTCGAATCTCGTCCGCCGTTTTCTTCAAGGCCTCGGCGCCGCGTGCGGTCAGCGTGACGTCGACGCCGGCTTCTGCCAGCGAGATGGCGCAGGCACGCCCTAATCCCTTGCTGGATGCGCAGACGATGGCGCGGCGACCTTTGATCCCAAGATCCACTGTTTCACTCCGTAATGTCAGGCAGGTTTTGGATGGGCGGCACTCTAGCCAAGAGTGACGCCGCTGGTAAGAGAGGGGCTCGCACCAAAATGCATGCGCATCCGCGCGGCGATGCAAATGCGCCTGATCAGATGTGGCGCTCCTGCTTGAGGCGGTCGATGGCGGAGGCGGCCTCCGGCGGCAGCGACTTGAAGCCCATCTGCCCCGCCGCCGAGAACAGCGGCCGCAGATGCGAGCCGGCCAGGAAAGGCGGCTGGCGGTTCGCCGGTACGATCTGGTCGAACACCAGCACCAAAGTGGTGGCGACGAGGCCGACCCTGACGGCGCCGAGCGCGGCGCCGCCGAGCCGGTCGCCGATGCCGGCCTCGCCGATGGCGTCGTTCAGCGCGATGTTGCCGATGTGCCCGAACAGCATGCCGACCACCACGAAGATGCCGAAGAACCAGATCCAGTTCTGGAGCAGCGGCGAATTCGGATTTGCGGCGAGCTGCGGCGCAATCAGCGGCATCAGCGCGACCGCGATGGGGGCGGCGAGCAGGTAGGCGAGGATGGTCATGGCGCTGCGCAGCAGGCCGGTCCGGAATCCGAAGCCGACCGCGATTGCGAGTGCCGCATAGACCGCGAGATCGAAACTGTTCATGCGTGCGAGCCTGTCATGGAACGAATGAACGCCGGACCGATCATTCCGGTTTCAGATCGCTAAAATCGTCTGTATTGATGGCCCCAAAAGCTCAAGCGTCGCGCCCAAGGAAATCGTCATGTCAGGCCTATTCGACGTCAGTAAAGAAACCATTCTCGTCACCGGCGCGAGCCAGGGACTGGGACGGCAGTTCGCCCGGGTGCTGGCCGCCCATGGCGCGGCCGTCGCGCTTGCGGCGCGGCAAACGGACAAGTTGAAGAATCTGGAACAGGAGATTCGCGACAATGGCGGCCGCGCCGCCGCCGTCGCGCTCGACGTCACCGACACCGCATCGATCGCGAAGGCCGTCGATGCGGCGGAAGCCGCGCTCGGTCCCGTGACGGTGCTGATCAACAATGCCGGCATCGCCATCGAGAAGCTTGCGACCGAGCAGACTGAGGCCGATTGGGACGCCGTGATCGGCGCTAATCTCAAGGGCGCCTATTTTCTCGCGACCGAAATTGCGCGGCGCATGATCGCGCGCAAGCAGGACGGCAACATCGTCAACATCGCTTCCGTCCTCGGCACCGGCGTCTTGAAGGCGGTCTCGCCCTACGCGATCTCCAAGGCCGGCATCATCCAGGCGACGAAAGCGATGGCGCTGGAACTCGCGGGGCAGAACATCCGCATCAACGCGCTGGCGCCCGGCTATATCGACACCGAGATGAACCACGCCTTCTGGTCGACGCCGGCCGGTGAGCGATTGGCCAAACGCATCCCCCAGCGCCGCGTCGGCGCCGAGTCCGATCTCGACGGCGCAATCCTGCTGCTGGCCTCGCAGGCCTCGCGCTACATGACGGGAAGCGTGGTGACCGTGGATGGCGGATTCTTGTTGAATTGAGCAAGGCGGTCGTCCCGGCCTTCGCCGGGACGACCGGTCGATTTAGCTCGCCCCCATCTCCCCGCGGATCATATCCGCCGCCTTCTCACCGATCATGATGGTCGGCGCATTGGTGTTGCCGCCGATCAGCGTCGGCATGATCGAGGCGTCGACGACGCGCAAGCCCTCGACGTCGTGCACCTTCAGCTTCGGGTCGACCACCGCCATCGCGTCCGCGCCCATCTTGCAGGTGCCGACGGGGTGATAGACGGTGTCGACGCGACCCCGCAGGATGGCGCGGATGTCGTCGTCCGTTCTCACATCGGACGTGAACATGTCCTTTTTCTGCAACGCGCGCAGCGCCGGCGTCTCCATCAGGCGTCGCGTGGTCTTGAAGCCCGCGACCATCGCCTCGAGATCCTCCGCCTCGCCCAGAAAGTTCGGATCGATCATGGGAGCTGCGAGCGGATCGGCGCTTTTCAGCCACACGCTGCCGCGGCTCTTCGGTCTGAGCAGGCAGACATGGCATGAGAAGCCCGCCTCCTTGTGCTTCTTGCGGCCGTGGTCGTCGAGCATCGCGATGACGAAGTGGAGCTGAATGTCCGGCACGTCGAGATCGGGGCGGGTTTTCAGGAAGCCGCCGCACTCGGCGAAATTGGTGGTCATCAGGCCGCGGCGCTCGCGGCGGTACCGCTGGATCGCGCGCAGCAGGGATGGCAGCCGGCCGAGTGAGGCGTGAACGAAGTGCGGATAGTCGGAGGCGTAGACGAACACGAAATCCGGATGGTCCTGCAGATTGCGCCCGACGCCCGGCAGATGATGCACGACGCCGATGCCGTGCGCGGCAAGCGCATCGCCGTCGCCGACGCCCGACAGCATCAGCAGTTGCGGCGACTGGAAGGCGCCGGAGGCGAGGATCACCTCGCGGCGGGCGCGGAGCTGTTTCAGCTCCTTGCCCTGCCGGTATTCGACGCCCACTGCGCGCCTGCCTTCGAACAGGATGCGCGTGGCATGCGCCTGCGTCTCGACGCGCAGATTCGCGCGCTTGCCCAAATGGGGATCCACATAGGCGCGCGCCGCGCTCCAGCGCTCGCCATTGCGCTGCGTCACCTGGTAGCTGCCGAGCCCTTCATGGTCCTCTTCATTGAAGTCCTCGCGGATGCGGAACTGCGCCTCGCGCGCAGCCTGATGGAAGACGTCATGGATCGGATTGTCCGAGCGCAGCTTGTTGACATGCAGCGGGCCGCCCTTGCCGTGAAATTCGCCGTCGAAATCGGCGTTGTTCTCGGAAGCCTTGAAATAGGGCAGCACATCCGCATACGACCAGCCGGAATTGCCGAGCGCGGCCCAGTGGTCGTAGTCGGCGCGATGGCCGCGGATATAGACCATCGCGTTGATCGCCGAGGAGCCGCCGAGGCCCTTGCCGCGCGGTTGATAGCCGATGCGGCCGTTCAATCCCTTCTGCGGCACGGTATCGAACGCCCAGTTGGCCGTGCGGTATGGCAAAGCGAGCCCGAATGGCGTGGTGATCCGCCAAGTGTCGTTCCGTCCGCCCGCATCGAGCAGCGCCACGGATGTCGCCGCATCCTCCGACAGCCGCCCCGCAACGGTGCAGCCGCCCGAGCCCGCGCCCACGACGACGAAATCGAATGTGTCAGTCAATGTTGTTTCCCCCTGCATTTTCCTTTCGTCATTGCGCGCGACGCGACGCGATCCAGGCTGCCTCCGCGAAGGGATTCCGGATTGTTTCGGCTCGCTCGCAACGACGGGTGTTGAGACCTACGACATGAACCGCATCAACTTCTCCAGCCGCGCGATCTTGCCGCCATAGGGCGGATAGAGGTCGGCGAGGCGGTTGAACCTGGAGCGGTAGAACACCGGCTTCAGCTTGCTGAATGTCCTGAAACCCCATTCGCCGTGATAGGCGCCGGTGCCGGAGGCGCCGACGCCGCCCATCGGCTGGTTGATTTGCGCGAAGTGGAACAGGCAGTCGTTGACGGTGACGCCGCCGGAGATGGTGCGCGCCAGCACGTCGTCGCGCGCAACGCGGTCCCTGCCGAACCAGTACAGCGCGAGCGGCCGGTCGCGGCGGTTGACGAAGGCGATCGCGTCGGACAATTCGCGATAGCCCAGCAGCGGCAGCACCGGCCCGAAGATCTCCTCCTGCATCGCCGCCATGTCTTCGGTCGCGCTGAGGATCAGCGTCGGCGGGAATTTGCGGTGCGCCTTCCAGTTGGGATCGTCGGCCTTTGCCGGTTGCAGGATCCTTGCGCCGCGGCTCGCGGCATCCGCGACGAGACCTTCGAGCCGCGCATAGTGCCGGTCGGAAATGACGGAGGTGTAGTCCTTGTTGGCGGGATCGGTTCCGAACATGCGCCGCATCTGCGCGCGCACCTTCTCGGCGAAGGCCTGCAACGCGCGCTCCGGCACCAGCACGTAATCCGGCGCGATGCAGGTCTGCCCGGCGTTGAGCAGCTTGCCATAGGCGATGCGCTCGGCCGCCTCGTCGAGATCGGCCGAGGCGTCGATGATTGCGGGCGACTTGCCGCCGAGCTCGAGCGTGACAGGCGTGAGATTGCGTCCCGCCGCCTCTGCGACCAGCCGGCCGACCCGGGTCGAGCCCGTGAACACCAGATGATCGAACGGCAGCGACGCAAAGGCTTTTGCCACTTCGTCCTCGATGCCGGTCACGAGCACTTCCGTGACATCGAACCTTTCGGCGACCGTCTCCTTCAGCAGGCCTGCGAAGTGGGGGACGAGCTCGCTCGGCTTGATGATGACGCGGTTGCCGGCGGCGAGCGCGCCGATCGCGGGCGCCAGCGTGAGCTGGAGCGGATAATTCCAGGGCGCGATGATGCCGACGACGCCGAGCGGCTGCGGGATCAGCCGGTTGCGCGCGGGCAGGAATTGCAGCGCGGTGGCGATGCGCTGTGGCGCCATCCAGCCCTTCAGGTGCTTTGTCGCGTGCCGGATCTCGCCATAGACCATCATGGCCTCGGCGATGGTGGTCTCGACCGCCGAGCGGTGGCCGAAATCGGCCGAGATCGCCCGCCGGAAGCGCTCCTCATTGTCGGCGATCACGGCGCGAAGCCGCGCCAGTCGGTCGAGCCGTTCGGCGAGATCAGCCGCGGGCTCCGCCCGCGACCGCGCGACCATGGCATGGAAGGCTCCTTCAAGGGCGTCACGCGGGGCGCTCGCCAAGGATCGGTCCAAAGATCGCTCGAAGATCTGGTCCCTGATCCGGTCCATGGCGTTCCTCCCCAAAGCGGCGTTTCGCCCGTGTTTTGTTGCCGCAAGCTGGTCCTTTGCGGAACTTCTGGCAAGAGCGCGGCGAATAGGCCGGAATCCGGTCCATCTGCCTGTCATAAAGTCGAAAAAAACGTCCCCACAGCCCTTTCCAAAGGCAGCCCGGGTTGGTACATACCCCCCGCACCCGACGGGCTTTGCCCCGGGGTTGCCTTCCAAGGAAGTCTTTGGGACGGAAGAGAAAAGCCACGCGAACAGCGCCGGCCCTCATCCCCCGTCCCCGGCCTTCTGGCGAAGGCCAAGCAACGGTTTAACGCGGGGTGGAGCAGCCCGGTAGCTCGTCAGGCTCATAACCTGAAGGTCATAGGTTCAAATCCTATCCCCGCAACCAAATTCGGACTTCACCGGTTCCGATACGAAAATGGCCCGCTTGATGCGGGCCATTTTTGTTTTGCGGCCAGCGACACGTCAGCCTTGGCCCAGCCTCGGTGAACTGCCGCGCTCGAGAGCTCTCCATGAGAGCTGGCGATCTCACGGAGGTCGACACCGGCTTTTCATGAGTCAAACGAATAAGTACATGCCGATTTTAGCGTCTAATCGCTTGATCCTCCGTGCCGTATTATGCGGAGCAACCACGGGGTCCATCATGCACGTCGCCTGCAGGATTGGCTGAGCGCCCCCTGGCCGCCCGGGAGGTCATCGTCCTCATCGCTGTCGCCATACGGCTTGATAGCAGGCTGGAACGTGACCCTGAGACAAACATCAATCAACGAGAAGGATCAGGACGTGAAAAACATCGTTCTCAACAATGGTGTCGAAATGCCCGTTCTGGGCTTTGGGGTATTCCAGGTTACAGACCTCGCCGAATGCGAGCGCAGCGTACGGGACGCGATAGACACAGGGTATCGTTTGCTTGATACCGCCGCCTCTTACGGAAACGAACAGGCCGTGGGCAAAGCAATGCGCGAGCATGGTATCGACCGCAAGGAGTTGTTCGTCACGACCAAATTGTGGTTGGAAGACGCCAGCTATGAAGGCGCCAAGAAGGCATTCGAGCGGTCGCTCAACAAGCTGCAGCTCGACTATCTCGACCTCTATCTCATCCATCAGCCTTACGGCGATGTCTACGGCGCCTGGCGTGCGATGGAAGAGCTGTATGCTGCCGGCAAGATCCGCGCGATCGGCGTCAGCAATTTCTATCCCGACCGGATTACGGATTTCGTCATTCACAACAAGATCACGCCGGCCGTGAACCAGATCGAGACCCATCCCTTCCATCAGCAGGCCGACGCCCAGAAGATCCTCCAGGAACTCAACGTGCAAATCGAATCCTGGGGGCCGTTTTCCGAGGGCAAGAACGATATCTTCAAGAATGAAATCCTTGCGGGCATTGCCAGGAAGCATGGCAAGAGCATCGCCCAGGTCATTTTGCGCTGGCTCACCCAGCGCGGCGTGATTGCCATTCCCAAGTCGGTCCGCAAGGAACGAATGGCCGAAAATATCGCCATCTTTGATTTCGAGCTGGGGGATGGGGAGATGGCGCAGATTGCCACGCTGGATCGGAAAGCCAGCAGCTTCTTCGACCATCGAGATCCTGAAATGGTCAAATGGCTCGGCAATCGCAAGCTGGGCCTATGACCATGGAGGCAGCTTGGATGCCATCCCGTCTCCACCGCATCAACCGATAAAGGGGACAGCGAGATATGGCGACAGATCGTATATTGGGGATCGCGCGGCGGGCTTTCCTGGGAGCTGCGGGTGGCCTTGCCGCCACTCCGCTGCTTGGTGGATTTGACCAGCGGGCATCAGCGCAGGCAGGGGCCCCAGAGGTCAGGGCAATCGGACGTCGGAAGCTCGGGTCACTCGAGGTTTCCAGCGTCGGCCTCGGCGTCCAGAACATGAGCCGAACCTACCAGACGACCATTCCCTCGCGCGCAGAAATGTTGAACATCATCCATGCTGCGTTTGATCGCGGCGTGACGTTTTTTGATGCGGCCGAGGCCTATGGGCCGCATGAGGTGGAGCGAATCCTTGGCGAAGGAGTAGCTCCGTTTCGTGACAAGGTCGTCATGACCTCGAAGTTCGGCTGGGATATCGATCTCGAAACGGGCGAGCGGCGGCTGGGTCTCAATAGCCGTCCTGAACACATCAAGCTCGCCGTCGAAGGTATGCTGAAGCGGCTGCGCACGGACCGGATCGATTTGCTGTATCAGCACCGCGTTGATCCGCAGGTGCCGATTGAGGAGGTGGCTGGTGCGGTCAAAGACCTGATTGCGGCGGGTAAGGTGCGGCATTGGGGCCTGTCTGAGATGGGTCTGAATACGCTGAGGCGCGCGCATGCAACGCTGCCCGTTACTGCGGTGCAGAGCGAATACTCAATGCTCTGGCGCGGGCCGGAGAAAGCCGTGCTTCCTGTGTGCGAGGAATTGGGCATCGGGTTTGTCCCATGGAGCCCACTGGGTGTAGGTTTCTTGACGGGTGCTATCGATGCCAGGACACGGTTTGCCGACGGTGACATTCGTAAGATTGAGACCAGGTTCTCGCCCGAAAATCTTCCCAACAACCTGAAACTCGTCGCGCTGATCAACAGTTGGGCCGAACGCAAGCAGGCAAGGCCTTCTCAGATCGCCTTGGCTTGGTTGCTGGCTCAGAAGCCGTGGATCGTTCCCATTCCAGGCACAACGCAGATGCCGCATATGCTTGAGAATATCGGAGCGACCGCCGTTCAGCTGACGTCGAGCGATCTCGCAGAATTGAGCAAAGCTGTCTCGTCAATCGAGATAGGCGGGGCGCGTCTTCCGCCCGCTGTTCAGGCCTTCTCTGACGTTGAGGCTCCTCCAAAAACCTGAATGTCATCGCATGTGGCCCGCCTTGCGCGGGCCATTCTTGTTGGACGACCACTCCGGATGGAAACATCACCGCGACCTTGCACATCCCGCAAATCCGCTCGGGAGCGAACGCTCTCAGTCGGGAAAGCTCAGGATCATTTTCAACAGTTTCGGAAACCGCGCATTGATGTCCTCCTCGCGCAGCACGTTACGGTGCTGCACACCTTGCTTCGACGTCCGGATCAGGCCGGCCTCCCGCAGGATCCGGAAATGGTTCGACAGGGTCGACTTCGCCATCTCGGGGCAGGGCGCGGCCTCGGTGCAGGACATGCAATCGTTCTGCGCGGCGAGGCTCTTGACGATGCGCAGCCGCATGGGATCCGCGAGCGCTCCAAGCACTCCGGCCAGCGTGATCTCGTTCCGCGGCGGGTGAACGAACTGCACCATGCCCAAAATATAGCCCGTCTCTTGAACTGTTTCAATAGTTCATTAGTATTGAACTATTGAATATCGGCGCCCTGCCGGTTCCTGGAGATAGGCGATGACGAAAAGACTCGAAGGAAAAGTAGCGCTCGTGACCGGCGCATCCAAAGGCATCGGTGCCGAGATTGCCATCCGGCTCGCGGCCGAGGGGGCGGCGGTCGCCGTCAACTACAGCAGCAGCAAGGAGGCCGCCGACCGCGTCGTCGCCGCCATCGTCGCCAAGGGCGGCAAGGCCGTCTCCGCTCACGGCAATCTGGCCGATCCCAAGAACGTGAAGAGCGTGGTCGCGGAGACCGTCAAGGCGTTCGGTCCGATCGACATCCTCGTCAACAACGCGGGCGTCTACGATTTCGCGCCGCTCGAGGACATCACGCCCGAGCATTTCCACAGGCATTTCGACCTCAACGTGCTCGGCCTGCTCCTGATCTCGGGGGAAGCGGTTCGGCACTTCAACGCCAAGGGCGGCAGCATCATCAACATCTCCTCCGGCGTATCGACCATCGCGCCGGCCAACACGGCCGTCTACACCGCGACGAAGGCATCGGTGGATGCGATCTCCTCCGTGCTGTCGAAGGAGCTGGCGCCGCGCAAGATCCGCGTCAACGCCGTCAATCCCGGCATGATCGCCACCGAGGGTGTGGTGTCCGCCGGCCTGCACGAAGGCGACATGCGCAACTGGATCGAATCCACCACCCCGCTCGGCCGCATCGGCAAGGTCGAGGAGATCGCCGCCGCAGTGGCCTTCTTCGCGTCGGACGATGCGTCCTACGTCACGGGTGAGACGCTCCACGTCACTGGCGGCCTGCGCTGACGAGGCGCGTACTCCGGCGGGCCGACGGTGCTGAAGGTCGTCGTCCCGGCATTGTCGGTGGTTACCCCTCGGACTTCGCCGGTTCCGATACGAAATGGCCCGCATTGAGCGGGCCATTCTTGTCTTTGGGGAAAGGCAGCCACGAGTCTCACGCGATCATTCCCCATCGATCCGCCATATTTTCATTGACGTCCTGCTGGCGGCGGGCGCGATTGTCGTGTGGTTCGCAAGAGACGGTGATCGGCTTGAACGACGTGACTGAATCAAGTGCGGCAATCTGGTGGCACGTCTACCCGCTTGGCTTTGTCGGCGCCGAACCTGAGGCCGCGGCGTGCAGTGGTGTCACCCATCGCCTCAGCCGGCTGACCGCGTGGCTCGATTATGCCGCGGACCTCGGCGTGTCCGGTATCATGCTCGGGCCGATCTTTGCCTCGTCGACCCACGGCTACGACACTGTCGATCATTTTGCGGTCGATCAGCGTCTGGGCGACGACGCTGATTTCGACGCCTTCATCGAAGCCGCGCGTCGCCGTCGCCTGCGTGTCGTGCTCGACGGCGTGTTCAACCATGTCGGCCGTGATTTTCCGGCTTTCCAGCGTGCGATCGCGGGCGGTCCGAATTCAGCGGAGCCGTCGTGGTTTCATCTGACATGGCCGGCGGGTACCGCTTCGCGGCAAGAGCCCGACTACGCGATGTTCGAAGGTCATCGTCAGCTTGTCGTCCTCAACCATGACGAGCCTGCCGTGGTTGACTATGTGACGCGCGTGATGACCCATTGGCTCGACCGCGGTGCGCATGGCTGGCGGCTCGATGCTGCCTATGCGGTTCCAAGACCGTTCTGGAAGAATGTCCTCCCGGCGGTTCGCACCCGGCATCCGGGCGCCTACATTTTCGGTGAGGTGATCCACGGCGATTATGCCGGCTTTGTTCGCGAGACCGGCGTCGATGCGGTGACGCAATACGAGTTGTGGAAGGCGATCTGGAGTTCACTCAACGACCGCAATCTCTTCGAGCTCGCCTGGGCACTCGGCCGGCACGACGTCATGCTCGACAGTTTCGTGCCGCAGACCTTTGTCGGAAATCACGATGTCACGCGCCTCGCGAGCCAGCTTCGCGATGAACGGCATCTGGCCCACGCGCTGGTCGTCCTGATGACCATTGGCGGCACGCCATCGATCTATGCCGGCGACGAGCAGGCCTTTCGGGGGATCAAGGAGCACCGCGCTGGGGGTGACGATGCGATCCGTCCCGCATTTCCCGCGACGCCGTTGGAGCTTGCGCCGTTCGGCTGGCCGATCTACCGGCTCCATCAGGAGCTGATCGGCTTGCGGCAACGCCGTCCCTGGCTGCGCCAGGCCCGCAGCCGCATCGTCGAACTCAGCAATACCGCGCTGACATTCGAATCCTCTCATGAGGACAACAGGGTGTGGGTCGCGTTGAATCTGGCCGACGCGCCCGTCCTGCGCGCAATCGACGGTCCGGCCGACATCCTCGGCGGCGTTGCTGCGTGTCGAAAGGGAGAGAGCACCGAAATCACATTGCCGCCCCACGGGTGGGCGATTCTGGGCTAGAGCGCGACGGGATCAGGTTCGATCGACGTCCGGGGTCACCTCTCCCCGACGGGGAGAGGTCGGATTGCTCCCGGCGATGCGAAGCATCGTCCGGTGCAATCCGGGTGAGGGGCCGCGGCACCCAGTGAGGCCAAAACCCCTCACCCGGACCGCATCTTCGATGCGACGTAGCCGAAGCTTCGCTTTGGCGTTCTTAGGAACGGCCGCCAAGGGCGGCCTATGCCTCTCCCTACGGGAGAGGTGATCGGAGCTCTCGGTTGGCATCGATTCAACCAAATCACATCGCGCTTTGGCGATCAGGGACAACCCGACGAAGCGGCACGCATCGCACGGGCCATTTTCGCTTCTGATCAAGCCTGGCGCGGCCCCTCAAAACCCCGCAATCGGTTTCCCGTCCGCTCCGACCAGCATCGACGGCGCCTCGCCGAACACTAGTCCCTCCGGCTGAAACTTGATCGTCTTGCCGCCCGCGACGAACTCGGCAAGATTCCGCGGCGTCGCCGAGTGCACGCCGTTGGTCAGGAAGTCGTCGATCTCGTAACAGGTGTCGGGCTTGCCGCCGGAGCCTTCGGCCAAATACGTCTGGAAGGTCTGGCTGGTCACCTTGGCCTTCTTGCGCGCCGACCAGTTGGTGTAGCGGCGGTAGAGTTTTGGCAGGATCACCGGGCCCTTGTCGGTCGCGAGCACGCCGGTCTCGTTCGTCTTGGGCTCGCGCAGACCGAAGTCGAAGGCGGGAACGGTCCTGGCGAGGTGCTTCCAGACCGGCAGCTTCTTCGTCCGCGCGGCCTTGGCGAGTGCGAGGAAGGCCTTGATCTCGTCGTCGTTCATCGAGGAATAGAAGGTCGGATAGGCAAAGCCCTGCTCGACCAGCCAGTGGTTGATGTCGACCGTCTGGCCGCCGACCGTCACCTCGATGTCGCCGACCAGCCTGCCATAGGTGTCGAACACCTCGTTCGGCGCATCGACATGGGTGAACACCCGGCAGGCCAGCGTCGGTCCGCCGGCGCCGCTGAGAAAATCATGTAGCGCCTTGCTCGCCGTCGCGCCGAGAAACTGCCGGTAGGGATGCGTGACCTCGTGGTAGGCCTGCCGCTTGGTGTCGCTCAGGCCCTTCTTCTCGGCGGGCGAGAGCGGCGATGGCTGGTAGTGCAGCTCCGGCGCGTCGATGCCCTAAAGGCGAACGGTCAGCTTGCCGTTCTTGATCGGCGCCGTGTTGGTCCGGCCCTTGACCTTGGCGTTGTCGAAGACGTGGGTCGGCTGGAACGGCGAGGCGTCGTTCTTGCGAAAGCGGATCGCATCGGGCGCGACTGTTACCACGACCTTGGTGGTGTCGGCATCCGACCGCCCTTCCGGCCAGAACTGCTTGACCTCGATGGTGCCTTCGACCTCCAGCAGTCCAACCGGCATCGGCCGCTCCTGTCAAACGAGCGCGTCGATCGCCTCAAGCAGGCGGCTCGCGCACACGACGGGAGCGGATCATTTTCGTGCGACAGGCCCATGACGGGGTGCGGCCGCGAGACAGTGCAACGCGGCCTTCGAGCGGAGCGGGCGGGGAATGATCGGTCCGTCGAGCAACGCATTCGCGGCTGGGCGAGGCGGCGTTGACATCGGACCTCCCTCCGTCGACCCGTCAGGTCCGACCCGAGATCAGGATTTGGAAGGCCTATGCGGGCAGACCATCGTCAGATAGAGCAGCGTCGGTTTGTCCGAGCCCTTCTTGTATTCCCATTCCAGCCGGATCTCGTGCCGGTGGGCGTAGGCATCGCTTGGTGCGTGGGTGATGATGTTGGTCTTCATCGGGATCGGCGGTTCGGAATTGAAACATTTCCGGACGCATGCATCGAGCAGATCGCATCGCGTCAGCGGGATGACGCCGGGCTCGTCCCTGGACAGGGGGACGGTGTTAGGTTGGGTACTGAGGTCGACGCGAGCTCGGCCCTTCTCCTTGTGCCAGAACTTGGCGCTGCCTTGCGGCCATGTCGACGGCGGGTTCAGGATCAGGTGGTATTGGCCGTATTCCAAAGTCGCGAGGTCGATGTCTTCCGAGGCCTTGAGCTTGGCCACGCTCTTTTTCATGTTCGCCAGCGGATAGTAATTGCTGTTCATCAGGTCTTTAAACGGCTTACCATTATAGACTAGCATGCCCATGTATTTTGCCCCTCAATCAGTGCCTGGCTTCCCCGGGAAATATGCAGCTCCGCAAAACTTGACGGCGAGAACAAGAGCCTGGCGACCCATCGTTCGTAACCACTTTCTCGCGCAACTCTTGGCAAACTACCACCTGGGACTGTGAAACGTCCAGATCAGCAACCGTCTAGGGGGCTGCTTTGCCCAGGATGAATCGCATGCCCCGTTGCTAACCAGGTTTCCATAAGCGATCTTATCGGCATCGTTCGCAGTGGCCAGCCGACCATGCCGCTGCAAGGTCTTGAGAGCACGGGAATGCTTTGCACGGCGTGTCAGTCGACAATCGACCCAGGCGACAGCCGATGCCCCAATTGCGGTGCCGGCGTGCGCCGCTCCGATCCCGACAGCGAACGACGGTTCGTCACAATTCTCCGGGCCGATGTCATCGATTCCACCGGGCTCGTTGCAGAGCTTGATCCGGAGGAGGCGGTCTCGCGCCTGGAGCCGGCCTTGGCGGCCATGAGGGGAGCAGTTCGGCAGTTTGGCGGCATCGTCAGCAAGGAGCTGGGCGATGGGCTTGCGGCGGTGTTTGGAGCCCCGATTGCGGACGACAACCATGCACCCATGGCCTGTCACGCGGCGATCGAGCTTGTCAGGCGCGTTGTAGGTCTGGGTGACCCCGGACTTCAGGTGCGGGTCGGTCTCCATTCGGGCCATGTCGTCGCCTACATGGTCGCCAGCGAGTTCTCCAAGGTCTACGAGATCGGTGGTGCCGCCCAGCATCTGGCTGCGCGGCTGGAGGCCTCGGCCGAGGCGAACCAGATCTACGCCTCGGAAGCCTGTCAAAAGCTCGCCGAAGGACATGTCCGGTTCGAATCGCTGGGCGGCAAGTCCCTGCGCGGCTTTAACCAGCCCGTGCCGGTCTACCGGATCGTAGGCGCGAGCGACCTGTCGAGTTGGCGGGTGCGGCGGGCGCGCAGCGTCTCTCGCTTCGTCGATCGCACCGCCGAGCGGGCCTTGCTGGAGCGCACCGCCGGAAACGCCCGGGCAAGCCGGCAGACGGTTCTGCTGCTTGGCGATGCGGGTATTGGCAAATCGCGGCTCGCGCATGAGTTTGCCCAGGAACTGAAGGCCGATGGCTGGCGGTTGATCGACGCCGAGTCCAGCCCGAACCTCCAGGGTGCGCCTTTCAGCACGCTCAAGCGGATCTTGCTGTCGGCAATGGATGTGGCAGCAAAGGACCCCGGCAATTGGGCGGATCTTCGGAAAGATCTGTCGGCGATCCAGCAAACCGCGCTCGATGCTGTGCTCGATCTGCCGATATCGAATCCGCACTGGGACGAGCTGGAGCCTCATGCACGGGGACGAGCGATCTCCGATGCGAGCTGTGCGATCGTCGGACGCCTGGCCAATCGCCAGCGAACGGTGGTTCTGCTCGAAGATCTGCATTGGATTGACCGGGCCAGCGATGTCGTCGTAGCCGCCATTGCCTCGCTACAGGCGGCCGGTCTTCTCGTGCTCTTTACCTCGCGACCCAATGGTATGCCGGTCTGGATTGCGCGCTGCCACGCAGAGATCGTCGCGATGCGGCCCCTCGACGACGATTCGGGATTGGCCATGCTGGCAGACATGCTTGGCTCCTCCGAAACGAACGCCGATCTGAAGAGCCGGATCATTTCTCACACCGCCAACGTTCCTCTGTTCATCGAAGAGGTTTGCCGCGGATTGAAGGATAGCGGCACCCTGCGCGGCCAATGGGGCGATCTTGCGCTCGTGCGCCCAATTGACGAACTCGGCATTCCGACCAGCATCCAGGGCGTTATTGCAGCGCGTCTCGATCGGGTGTCGAAGCAAGAACGATCTGTCCTGCAGATCGCCGCCACGCTGGGCTCGAGATCGAACGAAGCCATGCTGGGGAAGATTGCAGCCCTGCCTGACGAGGTTCTACAAGGTTGCCTCGCAGCACTTGATCGCGCCGAGTTGCTGGTCAGGATCGATAGCGAATTGGAAAATTCGCTGGAGTTCCGACACGAGATGGTCCGGCAGGTCACCTACGACTCGATGGTCGAAAAGGTGCGCGAAGACATCCATGCGCGCGTTCTTTCGACCCTTGAAAGCAGCGAAGGCGGCGCCGACGATCCCGACAAGCTATGCTATCACGCCACGCGGGCGAAGGATTGGGACAAGTCGTTCAACTACGGCAGGGCTTCGGCGAGAAGATGTCTGGCGCGGTCGGCATTTACCGACGCGGCCGACTATTTCGAGACCGCGATGCGATCGTTGGATATGACGCCGGAAAATCCCTCGAGGGAAGCGAGTGCCGTGGATGTTCGCATCGAGGCGCGTGCGGCGTTCATCGCGTCGGGCCAGCTCGCCGAATGGTTGAACCTCGGCAAGGAGGCCGCGCGGCGCGCCGATGCGATCAACGACATCGGGCGGAAGGTCGCTGCCATGACCGTCATGGCAGCTGCACAGAACTTTTATGGGACACCAATCGAAGCGGTCACCGCCGGTGAGGAGGTGGTGCGCCTTGCGCAGGAGTGGGGCAATCCGGGGTGGCTCAATGCTGCGCAATACGGTCTCGGCCAGGTGTATTTTCTTGCCGGACGCTATCGTGACGCCGATCGGTTTTTTGCGCGGAGCTGTGCCCAACTGACGGGGCCGGAGGCCAGTGCTCCTTTCGGTTCGACCCCGAAATATGCGTTACTGCTCTGCTGCATGATGAACAGCATCAACAACGCCGTCATGGGTGAGCTCGATGCCGCCGAGCAGCTCCAGCAACAAGCCGCCGCGATCGCGGAGGAGACCGGCCGTCCCTACGACCGCGTCGCCGCCGCCTATAGCGGGGGCTGGCTGAAGCTCGGCCGCAACGAGCCGGCGGCCGCTGCCGCCATTCTCGAGGAAGGCTTCGTGCTGGCGCAGAAGCACGGCATCCGCCTGTTCGTGCCGGTGCTCGCGTGCCATCTCGGCATCGCCTATCTCGAGCAGGGCCTGTTCGACCGGGCGCGCGGCATGCTCGGCGAAGCGCGCGAGGAGGCGAAGGCGGTCGGCTATACCTCGGCGGTGCTGCGCAGCTCGATCTACCTGGCGCTGGCCACCTCCCGGCTCGGCGACGTCCAGGCCGCGCAGAACATGCTGCGTGAGGCGCGCAACACCGCGCGGCAGCAGGGGTTTTCGGGCCTCGAGGCCGAGGCCCTGTTCGGCGAAGCCGTGGTGACGCCGCCGAAGGATGCGGCGAACAAGGCCGCGATCATCGTCGCCCTGCGCGCGGCCGTCGCCATCGCTTCCGAGAGCGGCGCGCTGCCGCTCAAGCAGAAGGCCGAGGCGATGCTGAACGGGATGCTCGCCCGGGGCGAGCTCACCTGACTTGGCCGTCCAATCCGCCTGTCGTGCGATCGTACCGTCGCAGCACGCGTCTTGCCCGACGCGTCATTTTTATTTCTTAGCTAAAACAATGGCTTAGAGCGCTGCCTCTACTGTGCATGGGGTTGTTTTCGATGTTGTTGTGCGAAGCTCGCCGCTTTGCGCGGGCACCAAGGTCGGCTACCGTTGGCGGTCAGCTAGCCGCAGGGCCAGGTGATTTTCTGATTCGCATTTTTTAGCATTGCATTTTGCCGGCGCCGCCATGGCGCGACGCCCACCGGACGAGGCGGGGCCATGATCACACGGGACCAGTCGGCACTCCTGGCGCCGGTCGAGCGCGACCTGCGGCTCGATCT
The DNA here is from genome assembly GCF_058807535.1 of Bradyrhizobium sp. GW821-FHT12B03. Taxonomy (NCBI): domain Bacteria; kingdom Pseudomonadati; phylum Pseudomonadota; class Alphaproteobacteria; order Hyphomicrobiales; family Nitrobacteraceae; genus Bradyrhizobium; species Bradyrhizobium sp. GW821-FHT12B03. Next base: position 14,906 of record NZ_JBXAQU010000004.1, on the reverse strand, counting down.
CTTCCGCGGCATCGGCCTGTGGATGATCTTCCTCGACCACATCCCGCACGACGTCGTGGCCTGGCTGACGCTGCGCAATTACGGCTTCAGCGACGCCGCCGAGTTCTTCGTCTTCATCTCCGGCTATCTGGTCGGCTGGATCTACGGGCCGATCATCGCGGGCGGCTGGTTTCTCGCCGCGCTGAAGCGGCTGTGGCGGCGCGCGGCCGAGATGTACGTCGCCCACATCATGCTGTTCCTCTTGTTCACGGCGCAGATCGCCCGCACCGCGCGCCGCTTCGACAATCCGATGTACGAGCACGAGTTCAACGTGTTCAATTTCCTGTCGCATCCGGACGAGTTGATCGGGCAGGCGATCCTCTTGAAATACAAGCCGGTCAATCTCGACGTGCTGCCGCTCTACATCACGCTGGTGTTCGCCGCGCCCTTCATCGTCTGGGGCCTGGTGCGGCGGCCGAACCTGACGCTCGCCGCCTCCGTCGTGCTCTATGTGCTGTCGCGCTGGTTCAACTGGAACATCGCCTCCTATCCGCCCGGCACGACCTGGTACTTCAATCCGTTCTGCTGGCAGCTGATGTTCGTGTTCGCGGCCTGGTGCGGCATCGGCCAGATCGGGAAGATCGCGACATGGGTGTGGTCGAAGGCGGTGATGGGACTGGCTGCGGCCTGGCTCGTCTTCGCGCTCCTGATCGTGATGACCTGGCACATTCCCGCGCTCGAGGCCCTGATCCCGAAATGGATGATCAAGGCGATCTACCCGATCGACAAGACCGATCTGGACATGCTGCGCTTCACGCATTTCCTGGCGCTGGCGGTCTGGGTCACCCATTTCATCTCGCGCAAATGGCGGGCGCTGCACACGCCTTGGCTGCGCCCCGTCATCCTCTGCGGCCAGCATTCGCTGCCGATCTTCTGCTTGGGCGTGTTCCTGTCGTTCTCGGCGCACTGGATCCTGACGCAATACACCAAGGGCTTCTGGGAGCAGCTCGCCGTCTCCATCGTCGGCATCGTCATCATGATCGGCGCCGCCTGGCTGCTCGATCGTGCCGAACGCGTGCCCAGCCTGTTCGTGAAGGTGACGGAGGTCGAGGAGCCGGAGGCTCCGGCCGAGAGCGCCGCGGCCGGCGCCGCAGCCCCTGCGAGCCGCTGAAGTATCGCGTCGCCTGCATGTCACGCAGAGCTCCAACGGAGAGGTCCATGTCCAGACGCTTGTTGACGATCGCCGGCACTCTCCTGTTCCTGGTCTGCGGTGCCTCCGCACAAGCGCCATCGCCGGAGGCGATGAACGCGGCGCGCAAGCTCGTCGTCACGCTGAAGATTGCGGACCAGTATCGTGCGCTGCTGCCGCAGCTCCTGCTCAAGCTCCGGCCCGTGGTCGCCCAGGACAGGCCGGAGATCGAGCGCGATTACGACGCGCTGACGGCGCCCGGCTCCCAGATCTATGCTCCGTTCGTCGCTGCGATGATCGACCAGATCGCGGCTGTCTATGCCACCAGTTTTACCGTGGACGAGCTGCGCCAGATCGAGGCGTTCTACGCCCAGCCCGTGGGACGAAAATTCCTAGAGAAGTCGGACGCGCTGGCGCAGGCGAGCGCACAGATCGGCCAGGATGTCAGCCAGAAGGCGGCCGACGAGTTGAAGCAGCGCCTGATCGAGGCGCTGCGCCAGAAGGGGCACAAGTTCTGAGGCGGCCGCCACCCGTCGACCTAATTGGTCAGACGAACGGGTGAGGCTTTGGTGAACAGCGTGGTGAACGCCGACTGGATGGCCGTCGGATCCGAGGTGCGGATGAAATAGGTGCCGGCACAGGCCGACAGCGCGATCGGAATGTCGTCGACCCGGGTCGCGCCGCCGAGGCTGCCCGGCTGGCCGAGCGTCGCGTTGTAGCCCCAGTCCCAGGTCATCGGGTAGTAGGGCGTGTTGAGGATCGCGACGGTGACGCCCTTGTTCTTGAGGGTCGTGCAGAAGCTGGTGTCGAACACTTTCACCTGCGAGCGCAGCGAGGTCTGGCTGACCCATGCGCGGGTGGGATCGTTGACGCCGTCGGTTGCCAGGATCACCAGCTTCTGCGGACTGGTGAGCGAGCTTCCGTCGCCACCATTGCCGACGATCGAGACGAAATTGCTGATCAGGCTGTCGAACGGTGTCGCGGCGGCCGCGTCGCTGCTCGCCAGTCCCGGCGCCGGGAAATTGTAGGAGACCGACGTGAAGTTCGAGGTCAGGGCGGACATCTGCGTCAGCGAGCTGTCGAATGACCACAGGCCGACCCGCACATAGTTCTTGAAGGTCGTCTTGCTGTTCAGATAGGTCAGCAGGTTCTGCACGCCCTGGTTCACGACCTGGTAGCGTAGCTGGATGCCCTTGTTCAGCGCCCAGGCATAGGAATCCGTGCCGTTGGTCTGATCGTGGCAGGCGAGCGCGCAGCCGGTGCCGTTGATCATCTGCGTGATGCCGGCCTGGGTCGAGGGCAGCAGCATCGACGAGGAGATGTCGACCAGGAGATACACGTTCTGATAGGGCTGCGTCGTCGACGAGGTGTTCGATGCCACCGACAGCAGCAAATTCGGTTGCCCCATCATCCCGAGGAAGTTCGTGGTGAAGGTCGTGCTCGCGTTGCCGGTCCCCGACAGCGTCAGTCCATTCACGGTGAAGTTCGTGACGAGTTGGGAGACGATGCCGGACGTGTTGCCGGTGAACAAATTGCTCGCCGCTGTGTTTGCCGCGCTGATCGCCGTGCTCTGGCTCGCGCCGGAATCGAGCGCCTGCTTGCCGGCGGCCGCGCCCGCGAGCAGCGCCAGGTCCAGCGCCTGCTGGAGCTTGGTGCGTTGCTTGTTGGCGATGGTGTAGTCGATCGCGACGCCGACGAATCCCATGATCGGGACCAGCGCCAGCGCAAAGAGGATGGCGATGTTGGCGCGATTGTCGCGGCCGAAGGTGCTGAGAACTCTGAAACCCAAGGCGGAAACTCTCAAAGGTATGAAACAAAGCTGCGCATCCGGATGTCGGAGACACGCGTGCGCAGCTCATACCTAGAGCCGTAACGTTATCAGGTTCCGAACTCGGAACTCCGTATCATTCCGGGGTATGGAAGGTTATCGCCCCCGACCGAGGCCACCGCGAGTCCGTGGAGGCCCCGGCGCTCGTGGGCAAGCCTCACTTCACCAGCGGGCAGCCGCCGTCCTTCAGCGGACGAAACGCCTGGTCGGCAGGCACCTCGGCGAGCAACTTGTAGTAATCCCACGGGCCCTTCGATTCCTCGGGCTTCTTCACCTGGAACAGGTACATGCTGTGGACCATGCGGCCGTCCTCGCGCAGGACGCCGTTGTCGGTGAAGGCATCCTTCACCGGCAGCTCGCGCATCTTGGCCATCACGGTCTTGGTGTCCTTGGTGCCGGCGGCCTGCACGGCCTTGAGGTAATGCAGCGTCGCGCTGTAGGTCGCGGCCTGGTTCATCGTCGGCATGCGTTTGACGCGATCCAGGAAGCGCTTGCCGAAAGCGCGGGTCTTGTCGTTGAGATCCCAGTAATAGGCCTCGGTGATGATCAGCCCCTGCGCGAGCTCAGCCCCAGGCTGTGTACGTCGGAGATGAACATCACGATCGCCGCCAGGTTCTGGCCGCCGGCGACGATGCCGAACTCGCCGGCCTGCTTGATCGCGTTGATGGTGTCGCCGCCGCCGTTGGCAAGCCCGATGATCTTGGCCTTGGAGGCCTGGGCCTGGAGCAGGAAGGACGAGAAGTCGGCGGTGTTGAGCGGATGCTTGACGCTGCCGAGCACCTCGCCGCCTGCTGCCTTCACGACGTCGCCGGTGTCGCGCTCGACCGAATGGCCGAACACGTAGTCGGCGGTGAGAAGAACCATGTATCGCCGCCGTTCTTGACGATGGCGCTGCCGACGGTGTGGGCGTTGGCATAGGTGTCGTAGGTCCAGTGCGCCGTGTAGGGCGAGCAGGACTTCCCGGTGATGTCGGAGCTCGCCGCATCCGTCACGATCATGATCTTCTCGGACTGCTTCGACAGCTCCATCACCGCGAGCGCAGTGGCCGAGGTCGGCAGGTCGATGATCATGTCGACGCCCTCGGTCTCCCACCATTTGCGGGCGATGGTGGAGGCGACGTCGGGCTTGTTGAGGACATCCGCCGAGACCATGTCGATCGGCTTGCCGAACATCTGTCCGCCAAAATCCTCGATGGCCATCTTGGTAGCCTCGACGTTCCCCATGCCGCCGATGTCGGAATAGACCGAGGAGAAATCGGAGAGCACGCCGATCTTGAGCGGGGTCTGCTGGGCGGACGATGGATCGATGAAAGACGCAGACAGCAGCCCGGCCGCAAAAGCGGCGCGCGCGATCCGATGCATGGCATGTCCCCCGATATTTATTGTTGGTGCACCAGTCCAAACTTGCCCCGGCGAAACGGCAATTCTTGCGTCATGACGCCACCATGCAGGCAATTTGACGCGGCCGGCAGCGCCGACTACGCTTCGCGCAAATTACAGATCCTGGGGAGTGGAAATGTCGAGCGATACTGCAGCCACCATCGCGAAAGCACGCGAGCATTCCATCGGCGATCTCCTGCGCCGGTCGGCGGGCCGCGATCCGGGCAAGCTCGCGGTGAGCTGCGGCGGTGTGAGCTGGACCTTCGCCGAGATGGACGCGATCTGCAACCGGCTCGGCCGCGGCCTGCTCGGTCTCGGCGTCAAGAAGGGCGATCGCCTCGCCGTGCTCTCGCGCAACTCGCATGCCTTTGCCGTGCTCCGCTTCGCGCTGGCGCGGATCGGCGCAGTGCTGGTGCCGATCAATTTCATGCTCAATCCGGACGAGATCAATTTCATCCTGAAGAGCTCCGGCGCAAAGCTGCTCGCGGCGGGGCCGGATTTCGTCGAGTCGGCGCGGGCGGCCAGCGCCAAGGAGTGCGCGGTCGAGAAGATGATCTGGCTGCCGGGCGAGGATCCGGCATCCGCGCCCGCGGGCCTCACCACCTTCGACGACCTCCTCAGCCCCGACGGCTCGTTCCTGGAGGCGTCCGTCGACAGCCGCGACCTCGCGCAGATCGTCTACACCAGCGGCACGGAGTCGCTGCCCAAGGGAGCGATGCTGACCCATGAAGCGGTGATGTGGCAATATGTCAGCTGCATCATCGACGGCGGCATGAGCGTGGACGACAAGTTCCTGCATGCGTTGCCGCTCTATCACTGCGCGCAGCTCGACGTGTTCCTCGGGCCGCAGATCTATCTCGGCGCCTCCGGCGTGATCACCGGCAAGCCGACCGCCGACAACATTCTGGCGCTGATCCAGGCGCACAAGATCACCTCCTTCTTCGCGCCACCGACGATCTGGATCGCGATGCTGCGCTCGCCGAATTTCGACACGACCGATCTGTCGACGCTGCAGAAGGGCTATTACGGCGCTTCGATCATGCCGGTGGAAGTCCTGCTCGAACTGCAGCGCCGGTTGCCCGCCGTAAAGTTCTGGAATTTCTACGGTCAGACCGAGATCGCGCCGCTCGCGACCGTGCTGCGGCCCGAGGACCAGCTGCGCAAGGCCGGCTCGGCCGGCAAGCCCGTGCTCAATGTCGAGACCCGCGTGGTCAACACGTCCATGGAAGACGTGAAAGTCGGTGAGGTCGGCGAGATCGTGCATCGCTCGCCGCACCTGTTGTCCGGCTATTACAACGATCCCGTCAAGACAGCGGCGGCGTTTACCGGCGGCTGGTTTCACTCCGGCGATCTCGCCACCGTCGACGACGAGGGCCACATCACCGTGGTCGACCGCGTCAAGGACATGATCAAGACCGGCGGCGAGAATGTCGCGAGCCGTGAGGTCGAGGAGATGGTCTATCGCATCCCCGCCGTCTCCGAGGTCGCCGTGGTCGGCCTGCCCGATCCGCGCTGGATCGAGGCGGTGACGGCGATCGTCGTGGTCAAGAGCGGCGAGAAACTCGACGAGGAGTCCGTCATCAAGCACTGCGCCGGCCAGATGGCTCATTTCAAGGTGCCCAAGCGCGTCATCTTCGTCGATGCCCTGCCGAAGAACCCGAGCGGCAAGCTGCTCAAGCGCGAGCTGCGCCAGCGCTTCGTCGGCGGCGAGACGCTGGACAGGGCGATTCAGAAGAACTTCGGCACCTGAGACGGAGCATTTGCCATGAAAGCCTGGCAGGTCGCGCGCGAATGGTCGATCGAGGGGATGGAGTTGGCCGATCTGCCCGAGCCCGCGCCCGGCCCCGGCCAGGTCGCGGTGCGGATGAAGGCGGCATCGCTGAACTATCGCGACCTGCTCACGGTGCAGGGCAAGGGTGGTGTCACCAGATTACCGCTGATCCCGTTCTCGGATGGTGCCGGCGAGGTGATCGCGGTCGGCGAGGGCGTTGCCCGCATCGTGGTCGGTGATCGCGTCTGTCCGATGTTCTTCCAGTCCTGGATCGACGGGAAGGTCTCGGCGACCAGTCGCCGCCACGCGCTCGGCGGCACGCGGCCGGGTGCGTTGCAGGAGGTCATGCTGTTCGACGCCGAAGGTGTCAGCCGCATCCCTTCGCATCTTTCATTCCAGGAGGCTGCGACGCTTCCTTGCGCGGGGCTTACGGCATGGCGCGCGCTGTTCGAGGAAGCCAATGTGAAGCCCGGCGACATCGTGCTGGTGCAGGGCACCGGCGGCGTATCGATCTTCGCGCTGCAATTCGCAAAGCTCGCCGGCGCAATTGTGATCGTGACCTCGTCGAGCGACGAGAAGCTCGAACGCGCCCGCGCGCTCGGGGCTGACCACACCATCAACTACCGCTCGGTTCCGGAATGGGGCAAGGCGGCCTCGGACTGGACCGGCGGCGGCGTCGACCACGTTGTCGAGGTCGGCGGCAAGGACACCTTTGCGCAGTCGCTTGAGGCTATCAGGGTCGGCGGGACCATTCTCGTGATCGGCGTGCTCTCCGGCTTCTCGCAGCAGATCGCGATTCCGAGCCTGTTCTCCAAGAATTTGCACGTCATCGGCCTCTCCGTCGGAAGCCGCCGCATGTTCGAGGGCATGACCGCTGCGATCGGGCGCAACGGGATGAAGCCGGTGATCGACCGCGTGTTCGGCTTCGATGCCGTGCCCGACGCACTGCGGCTGATGCAGCGGGGCGGACACTTCGGCAAGATCGTGGTGGAGTTCTCCTAAGAGCACGCAATGACGGTCTAATACTTCTTCACCGCAGCCCCGAACGCGAGCCACAGCGCCATCGAGGCGAGGCCGAAGCCGCCGAGCAGCAGGAAGGTCGGGCCGTAGCCGATCCACTCGGCGATCCAGCTGCCGAGTGCGGGGCTCAGGCTTGCACCGATGCCCTGCACGGTGATCACGGCGCCCTGGCCGAGATTGATGCGACCGGTGCCGTTGAGCGAGCGCGCGACCATGCCGGGGACGGCAACCGTCTGGAGCCCGGTGCCGATGCCGTCGAGCACCTGCATCGGCACCACGCCCCACCATCCCGTGACGAAGAAGGCGAGCACGCCGCGGACCGGCAGGAACATGAAGGAGACGAGAATAACCGGCCAATAATTGCGCCTGCTCGCCGCCTGCATCGCGATCAACGACGTCACGACCATCACGCCCTGCGCGATCACGACGGTGGTCGCGACGAAGCTCGGGCCGTTGGCCTGGCCTTCGGCCACCGCCGCAAGCCCGTAGAGCGGCACGATGGCGGCGCTCGCGATCGACTGCGCGACTTGTGAGAAGGTCACCGCTCAGAAATTCTGCGAGATCAGGATGATCGCGGATGCGAGAACGACGCAGATGCCGGGAATGACGACCCACAGGCGCTTGTTGCGGCTGGCATCGATGAACCCGCCGATCGGCGTCGTGATCAGCATGCCCGCGACATTGCCGATCGTCATGGCGGTGCCGATCAATCCGCTCGCCCAACCGCGTTCCTGGAGGAATACGCCGACGAACGGCCCAATGCCCGACTGCATGTCGGCCATGAAGAAGTTGAGTGCAAACAGTGGCCAGATGCGTGGTGGGGAGGGGCGCGATGTCATCGAGACGCTGAACGTGTTTCTGCCGATCGGTGGGGTTCGCGCAAAACTGATCGTGATGACTGGCCAATTGCGCCGGCGTGGACCAGAACGTAACCTGCGTTGACAGCGTTGGTTCCTCCACATTTGCGTCCGCGGAGTGATGTCACTTCACTCCGTGCCGGCCTCTTTCGGATCCTGGCGATGCCCCTCTGGACCTGCGAAACCTGCGGCGCGCAATTCCCGGCCAGCGAAAAACCTCCTGCATCATGTCCGATCTGCGACGACGAGCGCCAGTTCGTGAACTGGTCGGGCCAAACCTTCCTCACGCGGGAAACATTGGCGGAGCGTAACCGCGTTGTCTGGCGCGACGATCTCGGCCTGACCGGCCTTGCACTCGAGCCGAGCTTCGCCATCGGCCAGCGCGCCTTGCTCGTGCCGCTCAAGGACGGCTGCGTGATGTGGGACTGCGTGCCGCTGGCAACGCCGGAGGCGATCGCGCAGGTGCGTTCTCTCGGCGGGCTGAAGGCGATCGCGATCTCGCATCCGCATTACTATGGCGCGCTCGCCGACTGGAGTGACGCGTTCGGCGGTATTCCGGTTTATCTGCACGCGGATGACCGCGAATGGGTGACGCGACCGCACCCGTCGATCGTGCATTGGACCGGCGACAGCCATCGCATCTCCGATGAGGTGGTGCTGCTGCGCAGCGGCGGCCATTTCGCCGGTGCGACCATGTTGCACTGGCGGCAGGGCGCGGACGGCAAGGGGGCGCTGCTCACCGGCGACATCGCGCAGGTGACGATGGACCGCCGCTTCGTCAGCTTCATGTACTCCTATCCGAACTACATGCCGCTCAATGCCGCCGCGGTGCGGCGGATCGCTGGCGTTGTCGAGCCGTTCGGCTTCGATCGCATCTATGGAGCCTGGTGGGGGCGCAACATCGCCACCGGGGCCAAGGCCGCATTCGCGGCATCTGTCGCACGCTATCTGGCGGCCATCGCCTGAGCCGGCGAACCGACCGGATTTATCTTGCTGCCCGTCAATATATGTACTATTTGTACAGTTATTGAGCGTGGGGCGACGATGCGTCGACGGCCCGGCATGATCGATGCATCGCCATTTCAGCGGCGCGTTCTGCGGCCGCGTGAGCGGAGTTGAGCGCATGGCTGCGCAGCGCGACTACGAGATCTTCGAGGCCGGCGACGTCACGCTCCAGTCCGGGGCCGTGGTCCCTTCGCTGAAGCTCGCCTACAAGACCTACGGTGCGATGAGCCCGGCCAAGGACAATGTGATCCTTTATCCGACGTCGTTCAGCGCGCAGCATGCCGACACCGAATGGCTGATCGGGCCCGGCGGCGTACTCGATCCCGAACGTTACTTCGTCATCATCCCGAATCTGTTCGGCAACGGCCTGTCCTCCTCGCCGTCGAACTTCGCAGGGTCGTTTCCGACGGTCACCTATCACGACGCCATCGCAGTCCAGCACCGGCTGCTCACCGAGCGCTTCGGCATCTGGAAGCTCGCGCTGGTCTATGGCTGGTCGATGGGCGGCATGCAGGCCTATCACTGGGCCGCCTGCCATCCCGATATGGTCGAGCGCGCCGCGGTGGTCTGCGGCAGCGCGCGTTGCGCGCCTTATAATTATGTCTTCCTCGAAAGCGTGAAGGCGGCGCTATCAGGCGATCCCGCCTTCCGCGACGGCCGGTTCGTCGAGAAGCCCGTTGCGGGCTATCGGGCCATGGGACGCGTCTATGCCGGCTGGGCGATGTCGCACGGCTTCTATCGCGACGAGCTCTGGCGCGAGGCCGGATTTACGTCCCTGGAGGATTACCTTGTCCGTGGGTGGGACGCGACGTTCGCGCGTCGCGATGCCAACGACCTGCTGGCGCAGATCGGCATCTGGCAGAGCGGCGATATCAGCCGGTGCGCCGCATTCGGCGGCGATTTCGATCGCGCGCTCGCCGCGATCAAGGCGCATATGCTGCTGATGCCCGGCGCGACCGATCGCTATTTCGACGTTCGCGACAACGAGGACGAGCTCGGCCGGCTGGTCAACGCAAAATCGGCGGTGCTGCATCCGATTCCGTCGCTGCACGGTCATCGCGCCGGCAATCCCGTCAACAATCCGCGCGACCAGGCCTTCCTCAAGGCCGAGATCGCGGAGCTCCTCGGTAAGTAAGACAGGTATCCGACCATGACTGACGCGACCGCTTCAGAGCCCGGCCATCGCCTCAAGCCGCTCACACCTGCGATGCTGCGCGAATTGTCGGTTCGCTCGAATCTGAGGGGCGCTGCGCAAAGCCTCGGTCATTATGGCGCGATCGTGCTGATCGGCGCGCTGATCTGGAAGGTCACCTCCAGCCTTGGCGTGCTCTGGGCGCTGCCGCTGATGGTGCTGCAGGGGTATGTCGTCGCCTTCCTGTTCATGGCCGTGCACGAGACCGCGCACAAGACCGCGTTCAGGAGCCGCAGCCTCAATCTCGCAATCGGCTATCTCTCGGCCTTCATCATCGGATTGCCGTACGAATATTACTGCCTGTTTCACTGGGACCATCACCGCTACACCCAGGATCCGGAGAAGGACCCGGAGCTGATCGTCGGCGTGAAGCCGACATCCGACACGCAGCTCGCGATCGCCTATAGCGGCTTGCTCCAGGTCGCCGGCCGTCTCCGGCTGATGCTCTACCATGCCGCCTCCGGCAAGGTCGTCGTGCCCTGGATTCCAGAGACCAAGCGCGCCACCATCGTGACCGAGGCACGGGCCTATGTCGCGCTCTATGCGCTGCTGCTTGCGCTCTCCCTGTGGTCGTCGTCGGCGTTGCTGCTCTGGGTCTGGATCGTCCCGCTGATCATCGGGCAGTTCTTCCTGCGGCCCTATCTCTATGCCGAGCACACCGGTTGCGACCGCACGCGCAGTGCTTTCCAGAACACGCGCACCACCTACACCGGCGCGATGGTCAAATGGATCGCGTGGAACATGCCGTACCACGTCGAGCATCACGCCTATCCCTCGATACCCTTTCACGCCCTGCCGAAGTTGAACGAGATCGTCGACGGCGAGATCGTCTATCGCGGGCCTGGCTACATCGCGACCACGCGCGAGACCTGGGCCTGGTTTCGCCGGCATCGGCAGACCGGCTAACCGAACGCGCATCTCGAAGTTCGCCCCTCGACTTGCCGGCTTCCGATAGGGAGCTTTACCGCGTGTTCACCGCACGCTTAGCTTGGGCGGATCATTCCGATACCGTCCCGTCATGCCGCGCCGGGAGACACAGAAACGCCGATCGAAATCAATCGTTTGGCAGCCACCGAAACGTGGCTAACAAGGCGTTCCGGATCGGGAAAGTTTTAGCGGCCTTGTATTCACGACGGGGTGAGCCCGCTGTTCTAGCGTCGACGGAATCAACGCCGCAGACGTCGGGAGAGATGGGCAATGAGCGCGACGAGAAGCCGTCTTCTGGTGGTCGATGACGATCTGGTGCAGAGGGTTCTGATCGGCAAGATCGGCGCGAAGCTCGGCTACGATACCGTCGTCGCCCCATCCTTCGAGGCCGCGACCGAGCTTCTGGCGCGAGAAACCTTCGAGATCATGGCGCTCGACCTGTCGCTCGGCGAGCGGGACGGGGTGGAGCTGCTGCGCTTTGTCGCCGAGCGAAACCTCCACGCGATGTCGATCGTGATCATCAGCGGCTGCGACGACCGCATCATGAAGGCAACGCGACGGCTCGCGAGCGGATTGAAGCTGCCGATCGGTGGTTGCCTGACCAAGCCGCTCGATCTGAATCGGTTGCGCAACGCGCTCGAATTGCCGCAGCGGTCGCCGCTGGCCGCGACGTCCGCCTCGCCGTCGCTCCTGATCACGCCGGAGAGAATCGTGCGGGGGCTCGCCGATGGCGAGTTCTACGTCGAATTCCAGCCGAAGATCGGGCTTCAGACCGGAAGGGTCGTCGGCGCCGAGGCGCTCGCGCGCTGGCGTACCGCCGAGTTCGGCATGGTCTCGCCGCTGGTCTTCATCCCGGTCGCCGAGCAGGCCGGCCTCATGCGCGAAGCAACCGACTGCATCCTGTCGTCAGCGATGTCGCAGGGCCGCAAGCTGATCGAGCGAAATCCCGGCTTCACCATCGCCGTCAACATGTCGGGTTCGCTGATGTCGGACCTGACCTTGCCCGAGCGGATCGAGGAGATACTGCGCCGCGAAAACATCTCGCCGTCGTCGCTGACGGTCGAGATCACCGAGACCACGGCGATGGCCGACGTCGACCGCGCCAACGACATTCTGGTGCGGCTGCGGATCAAGAAGATCGGCACCGCCATCGACGATTTCGGCACCGGCTATTCGTCGCTTGCGGCGCTGGCACGGTTGCCGTTCAGCGAGCTGAAGATCGACCAGTCCTTCATTAAGGGCTGCGAAACCGACGACGATATGATGAAGATCGTCGATGCCTCCGTCGCACTTGCGAAGGCGTTCAACATGAAGGTCGTGGCCGAGGGCGTCGAAAGCCCGGAGGCGCTCGAGATCATACGCCGGATCGGCTGCGACGTTGCCCAGGGCTATTTCTTCGCTCCTTCGCTGCGGCGCTCGCGCGCCGAACGATGGATATCGCAGCGCAATTCTCTCGCGGACGAGCAGGCCGGCTCCGTGCCAGAGGTGACGGCTCTCGCGAGCTGAGACGACGAACCCCGGTCGCGAAGCGACCGGGGTTGCGCCAGCCGATGCAGGTGGGCTCAGTAGACCCCGTAGGCGCAGACATTCACGACGCGGACGCGCAGGCCGTGGCGGGTCCGGACGAGGCGCTCCTGGTAGCAGTTGTTGACGCCGGTGTTGACGTAGATTCCGCCAAAACCCCAGCCGGGACCCCAGTGATGGTGGAAGCCGTGGGCCGAGGCGGCCGTGGGCGCGAGAGCGGCAACGCCGAGCGAACCGGCAGCGATCAGACCGAGGGCAAGCTTACGAAACATCTTCATTCTCCAATATGGCGCGAGGCCGTTGTTGTGTCCCTGCATCTCGGTCGGGTCGAAATGCGAATGCGTTCACGCAGCGGGCCGAGAATCGTGTTTCAGGATTGTTTCGTCGGCTGCGGCGAGCTGCGCCGCCATCATGCTTTCCGTGTCGCGCGATACCGCGCGGCCATGGCTTGCGTCATCTCGGCGATCTTCTCGCGGAGATCGGCGGGCTCCAGCACCTCGGCCTCGGGACCGAGCCGCAGCAATTCCGCGGCCGCGTGCCACGACGTCTTCCCGGTCGGCACCCTGGCGATACGCCAGCCGTCCGCGTCGGCGGCGTCTTCGATCTGCGTGCGCGCCTTGACGTAAGGCTGGCTCAGCGCACCGAGCATTTTCACGCCGAACGGCGACAGTCGCACGACCGCGACATTCGGATGCATCTCCGCCTCGAGGCGCTGCGTCGCGGCCTGCCAATAGGCGGCGAGGTCGAAATCGGCGGGACGATCGAAAGGGTCGTCGAGCGCCGTGCAATCGAGCACGCGCGCGACGCGATAGGTGCGTACGCTGCCGTCGACCTGCCCCGCGAGATACCAGCTGCCGCCCTTCAGCACGAGCCCGAGCGGCGCGACGCGTCGCTGCTTTTCGGCACGCCAGCTCTGATAGCGGATCTTGATCAGCGTCCCGCGCAGCGCCGCACCGGCAATGCTGCGCAGGTGCTTTGGTTCTTCCGCCTCGCCGAACCAGCCGGGGGCATCCAGGTGAAAACGCTCCTGCATCCTCCCCGCGTCCTCGCGCAGATTCGCGGGCAGCGCGGCCATCAGCTTGTTCTGCGCGGCGATCATCGCTGCATCGAGCCCGAGCGCTGCCGCCGGTCCCGGCAACCCGGTCAGGAACAGCGCTTCGGCCTCGTTCTGCGACAGGCCGTTCAGCCGCACGCGATAGCCATCGAGCAGGCGATAGCCGCCCTCCGCGCCGCGGTCGGCATAGACGGGGACGCCGGCGGCGGCGAGCGCGTCGATGTCGCGATAGATCGTACGCACCGACACCTCGCAGGCTTCCGCAAGTTCGGGCGCGGTGACCTGCCCCCTGGCCTGGAGGGTGGTGAGGATCGACAGCATCCGGCTCGCGCGCATGATCCCTTAAACCATACCTGACACAGGATGTCAGGTATGGGCCGCTACAAGGTGCGCACCGCCAGCCCACGCCCGAGGAGCCCCGCCATGACCGATCCAAATCGCATCACGCTGTATTATTCGCCGCAAAGCCGCGCCACCGGCACGCGGGTGCTGCTGGAGGAGCTGGGGGCTCCTTACGATCTCCATGTCCTCAACATGAAGGCCGGCGAGCAGCGGCAGGGCGCCTATCTCGCCATCAACCCGCTCGGCAAGGTCCCGGCGATCCGCCATCGCGATGCGCTGGTCACCGAGCAGGTCGCGATCACCATCTATCTCGCCGACCTGTTTCCGCAGGCGGGATTGACGCCCGCGCTGAACGATCCGCTGCGCGGCCCGTACTTGCGCTGGATCGCCTATTACGGCGCCTCGTTCGAGCCGGCGCTGATCGACAAGTTCATGCAGCGCGAGCCGGCGCCGATCACGCAATCGCCCTATGCCGATTACGATACCATGTTGGCTGCGCTGGAGACGCAATTGTCAAAGGGGCCTTATCTGCTCGGCGAGCGCATGACGGCCGCCGATGTTCTCTGGGGCGTTGCGTTCAGCTGGACGATGATGTTCGGCATCGTGCCGAAAAAGGACGTCTTCGTCCGCTATGCCGAGCGGATGACGTCACGGCCTGCGTTCCAGCGGATCACGGCGGCCGACGCCGAGATGGCGGCGCAGCATGCTGCCGCCGTTGGTGGGTGAGCCGGCGCCTCAGTCTCGGTCGTCGTCCCGGCCTCCGCCCTAGGGCATGCACATATCTGGTGCGACGGATTGACTCGGGTCGAGGGTAAGGGGTTCCAGAATCGGGAATCCGT
>NZ_JBXAQU010000003.1:0-539692 GCF_058807535.1 Bradyrhizobium sp. GW821-FHT12B03 | reverse complement strand
ACGGAGAACCCAGCCGCTAGGCCGCTTCGGAGCTGGCGCCAATACATCGGACTACTGCAGCCTTTTTCAACGAAATCGGTCACAATCGGCAATGCGCTGGCCCACCAGAAGATTGATTCGTCCCTCAGGCGCCGACATTGTTCTTATGAGCCACCCTCTAGGTCCTCTCGGCCGACTGCGCCTCGACCGCCTGCACGGCCACATCAGCCACTTGCCGCAGCGCCTTGCGATCCGAGCCCGAGGACGCCATCACGCCCATGCCGACCGCAACCGCCGAGACGTAGCGCGCCAGCGCGGCGGGATCGGCGCTTTCCTTGAGATCACCTTCCGCCTTGGCGCGGACAAAACGTTCGCGGAGCTGGTCTTCGTTCTGGGCTCTGCGGGCTGCGAGCTCGAAGGGGACGTTTTCGGAGCCGGTGCCGCAGGCGATGCCGCCCTGCACCAGCAGGCAGCCGGGCGGATTGGCCGGATCGGTCTGCTTGTCGGCGATGCCCATCAGCATCCGCTCGGCAACCTCGCGAGCGGTCGGCGCCGCCACCACCTCGTCCATCCAGACGCCGCGCAGCTTGGTGTAACGGTCGAGCGCGGCCTTCAGCAGGCCTTCCTTGTTGCCGAAACAGGCGTAGAGGCTGGGCGGATTGATGCCCATGGCCTCGGTCAGCTGGGCAATGGTGGCGCCCTCATAGCCATGGCGCCAAAACACTTCCATCGCCTGATCCAACGCCACATCGGCGTCGAACTCGCGGGGGCGTCCCATGCCCATGTGCCTGTTCTCCTCGAAATCGGCGTCGTCCCTCAACCTAACGCCTGATCCTATCTACTTGTTCTCGCTTTATTTTCTCTTCCGCTTGCCAATTCTTGCGGTAAGCAGCTACAATTTTCTTAGTGAATGGTACATAAGTATCTTGCACTGCGGCATCCAGCTCCACATCTGTAGTGAACACTACATATCTGGAGCGCGCAAATGCATCCCTCGCAAAACTCCCCCCACACCGGCCGTTTCCGCCGCCTTCTCGGCGGCGTCGCCATCGTGGGCGCCCTTGCCGTGGCCGGTTTGATCGCAACCGGCCATTACTTTCGTGCCGCGCAGGCGACCGCAACCGCAGCCAGCGCCGAGCAAGCCGTCTCCGTCACGGTCGCGATGATCGAGCCGCGGCAGACCGTGCTGTGGGACGATTTCTCCGGCCGGCTCGAGGCCATCCAACGTGTCGAGCTCCGCCCGCGCGTGGCCGGTGCGATCCTCAGCACCAACTTCACCGAAGGCGCGCTGGTGAAAGCCGGCGATCTGCTCTTCAAGATCGACCCGGCGCCCTATGCGGCCGAGGTCGACAAGGCCAACGCGCAGCTCGAAGCGGCGAAGGCGCGCGTCGTGTTCACCCAGAGCGAGCTCGAGCGCGGCGCGCAGCTGGTCGGCAACGCGGTCGTCACGCGGCGCGACTACGACCAGCGCGACAATGCCAGTCGCGAGGCCATCGCCAATGTCAAGGCGGCCGAGGCGACGCTCCAGACCGCAAAGCTCAATCTCGGCTACACCGAGGTGCGCGCGCCCGTGGACGGCCGCGTCGGCAAGATCGAAATCACCGTCGGCAATCTCGTCGCCGCCGGCACCGCCTCCCCGGTGCTGACCTCGCTGGTCTCGGTCAATCCGATCTACGCCTCGTTCGATGCGGATGAAGAGGTCGTGCTGCGCGCGCTGAACTCGATCGCAGATAGCACCGGCAAGCGCGGCAATCTGGACCAGATCCCGGTGGAGATGGCGACCTCCGGTGGCCTTTCGGCGAAGGGTCACATCCAGCTCATCGACAACCAGGTCAACGGCCAGAGCGGCACCATCCGGGTCCGTGCGGTATTCCCCAACGAGGACGGTCGTCTGATCCCCGGCCAGTTCGCCCGGGTGCGCATGGGCCAACCGAAGCAGCAGACGCTGGTGATGATCGACGAGCGCGCGATCGGCACCGACCAGGACAAGAAGTTCGTGATGGGGGTCGGCGACGACAGCCGCGCGGTCTACCGGCCGATCACGCTCGGCGGCTCGGTCGATGGTCTTCGCATCGTCACGGCGGGGCTGAAGCCCGGCGACCGCATCGTCGTCAACGGCCTGCAGCGCGTGCGTCCCGGCGCCCTCCTCAAGACCGAGATCGCAGCAATGGGTGCGCGCGGGCAGCAAGCAGCCTCCAACCACAGCAACCAGGACGTGCTGCAACGCTAGTTACGTCATTCCGGGCAGCGCTACGCGCAAGCCCGGAATCTCGAAGGATGGAAACTCCGATCACTTCACCTCTGGATTCCGGGGTCGCGGACGTCGCCCGCGACCCGGAAAGACGGCGGATCGGTCGGAGAGCCGCAAAATATTGCCCAGGGGCAAAGCCATGAATCTCTCGAAATTCTTCATCGATCGTCCGATTTTCGCCGGCGTGCTGTCGGTCCTGATCTTCCTCGCGGGCCTGATCTCGCTGTTCGCGATGCCGATCTCGGAGTATCCCGATGTCGTGCCGCCCTCGGTGCTGGTGCGCGCGACCTATCCCGGCGCCAATCCCAAGGTGATCGCGGAGACGGTGGCGACCCCGATCGAAGAGCAGATCAACGGCGTCGAAGGCATGCTCTACATGTCGAGCCAGGCCACCACCGACGGCGCCATGACGCTGACGGTGACGTTCCGCCTCGGCACCGATCCGGACAAGGCGACGCAGCTGGTGCAGAACCGCGTGCAGCAGGCCGAGCCCCGCCTGCCGGCGGTGGTGCGCCAGCTCGGCATCATCACCAAGAAGTCCTCGCCCGACCTCACCATGGTGGTGCATCTCTTGTCGCCGAACGGCCGCTACGACATGACGTATTTGCGCAACTACGCGGTGCTCAACGTCAAGGATCGCCTCGCGCGGATCGACGGCGTCGGCGACGTCCAGCTCTATGGCGCCGGCGACTATTCGATGCGGGTCTGGGTCGATCCACAGAAGGCCGCCGAGCACGGGCTGACCGCGAGCGACATCGTCAAGTCGATCCAGGCGCAAAACGTCGAGGCCGCCGCCGGCGTGGTCGGCTCCTCCCCGAACGTGAAGGGCATCGATCTCCAGCTCTCGGTCAACGCCGAGGGACGGCTGGCGAACGAGGAGCAGTTCGGCGACATCGTGGTCAAGACCGGCACGCGCGGCGAAGTGGTGCGCTTGCGCGACGTCGCGCGCATCGAGCTCGGCGCGTCCGAATACGGCCTGCGCTCGCTGCTCGACAACAAGCAGGCGGTGGCGATCCCGATCTTCCAGGCGCCCGGCTCCAACGCGCTCCAGATCTCCGACCACGTTCGCGCCACCATGGCCGAGATCAAGAAGAACATGCCCGAGGGCGTGTCCTACCAGATCGTCTACGACCCCACCCAGTTCGTGCGCTCCTCGATCGAGGCTGTCATCCACACGCTGCTGGAGGCGATCGCGCTGGTGGTGCTGGTGGTGATCCTGTTCCTGCAGACCTGGCGCGCCTCGATCATTCCGCTGCTGGCGGTGCCGGTGTCGATCGTCGGCACCTTCGCGGTGATGCATGTGTTCGGCTTCTCCATCAACGCGCTCAGCTTGTTCGGCCTCGTGCTCGCGATCGGCATCGTGGTCGACGACGCCATCGTCGTGGTCGAGAACGTCGAGCGCAACATCGAGGCCGGGCTGTCGCCGCGCGATGCCACCTATCAGGCCATGCGCGAGGTGTCAGGTCCGATCATCGCGATCGCCATGGTGCTGATCGCCGTGTTCGTGCCCCTCGCCTTCATCTCCGGCCTCACCGGGCAGTTCTACAAGCAGTTCGCGCTGACGATCGCGATTTCGACCGTGATCTCCGCGGTCAACTCGCTGACGCTGTCGCCGGCGCTGTCGGCGCTGCTGCTCAAGGGACACAATGAGCCGAAGGACCGGCTCACGATCATCATGGAAAAGAGCCTTGGCTGGTTCTTCCGCGGCTTCAACAAGGCGTTCACGCGCTCCTCGGAGAATTACAGCGGCACCGTCACCAAGGTGATATCGGGCAAGGCTGCGGTGATGGGCCTTTACGTGGTGCTGGTCGGCCTCACCGCCCTGCTGTTCCAGCAGGTGCCCGATGGATTCGTGCCCGGCCAGGACAAGCAATATCTGGTCGGCTTCTCGCGGCTGCCCGACGGTGCAACGCTCGACCGCACCGAAGAGGTGATCCGCAAGATGAGCGACATCGCGCTGACCCAGCCTGGTGTCGAGAGTTCGGTCGCCTTCCCGGGCCTGTCGATCTCGGGCTTTACCAACTCATCCAACGCCGGCATCGTGTTCTCGACGCTGAAGCCGTTCGACGAGCGCAAGGGGGCGGCCCTGAGCGGAAACGCCATCGCGGCCGATCTCAACAAGAAGTATGCCGGGATCCAGGAAGCTTTCATCGCCATGTTCCCGCCACCGCCGGTCAACGGCCTCGGCACCATCGGCGGCTTCAAACTCCAGATCGAGGACCGCGCCGGTCTCGGCTATGAAGCGCTGAACGAGGCGACGAAGGCGTTCATGGCCGCGATGCAGAAGGCGCCGGAGATTGCCGGCGTGTTCTCGAGCTTCCAGGTCAACGTGCCCCAGCTGTTCGCCGACATCGACCGCACCAAGGCGCTCCAGCTTGGCGTGCCCGTGACTGAAGTCTTCAACACGCTGCAGATCTACCTGGGGTCCTACTACGTCAACGACTTCAACAAGTTTGGCCGCACCTACTCCGTCTACGTCCAGGCCGACGCGCCGTTCCGCGCCCGCGCCGACGACATCAGGCAGTTGAAGGTGCGTTCGTCCTCGGGCGACATGGTGCCGCTGTCGGCGCTGCTCACGATCCGCCAGAGCGCGGGGCCGGAGCGCGCGATCCGCTACAACGGTTTTCTGTCCTCCGACATCAACGCGGCGGCTGCGCCCGGCTATTCTTCCGGTCAGGCGCAGGAGGTCGCGACGCGGATTGCGGCGGAGACGCTGCCGCCCGGCTTTGCCTTCGAATGGACCGACCTGACCTATCAGGAGTTCATCGCCGGCAATTCCGGCCTCTGGGTGTTCCCGCTGGCGATCCTGCTGGTGTTTCTGGTGCTCGCCGCGCTCTATGAGAGCCTGACCCTGCCGCTCTCGATCATCATGATCGTGCCGATGGGCCTGCTGGCGGCGATGTTTGGCGTCTGGATCTCGAAGGGCGACAACAACGTCTTCACCCAGATCGGCTTGATCGTGCTGGTCGGCCTCTCCGCCAAAAACGCGATCCTGATCGTCGAATTCGCGCGCGAGCTCGAATTCGCGGGACGCACGCCGATCCGGGCCGCGATCGAGGCAAGCCGGTTGCGACTGCGTCCGATCCTGATGACGTCGATGGCGTTCATCATGGGCGTGTTGCCGCTGGTGCTCTCGACCGGTGCCGGCTCGGAGATGCGGCGGGCGATGGGCGTGGCCGTGTTCTCCGGCATGATCGGCGTCACCGTGTTCGGCCTGTTCCTGACGCCGGTGTTCTACGTGCTGCTGCGGACCGTCACCGGCATGAAGCCGCTGGTGCATCACGGCAGCGGCTCCAGTGTGGCACCGGTCCAGGGGCTAGGCCATGAGGCTGGGCATTAACGCTGGAGCATGATCTTGTCGGAAAACCGCTTCACACTTTTCCGGATCATGCTCTAGATCAGGGAAATCCCCGAGACCAGCAGCAGAACGAGCACGGTCTTGCGAAAGACCGTCTCGTTGACGCGGTGAAAGGCGATCACGCCAAGCGCGGAGCCCGCGAACAGCGCCGGCAGGCTGACCGCGAGGTCGACGAAAACCTTTGACGACAGGTCCTGATGCCCGACCAGCAGCGCGATGGCAAAGAGCTGCATCGCGGCAATGAACGGCTGCACCAGCCCGCGCTGCTCGCTCTTGGGCATGCCGCGCATGTCGCACCAGATCGTCGGGATCGCGCCCGGCATGGCCGTCAGACCGCCGACCAGCCCTCCTCCGAATCCGATCAGCGCGACCCAGTGCCGGCCGACGGCCTCGCCGGCCGTGACCAGCGTCGGCCGCAGCAGCATGTAGGCGGCATAGAGCGCGACGATGATGCCAAAGCCGCGCCTGAGCAGATGCGTGTCGGTGGACTGCAACAACGACACCGCGATGGGAACGCCGATCAATCCGCCGACGATCAGCAGCAGGCTGCCTTCCCAGCGGATGCTGCGCCGAAGCGCCCACAGATTGGTCGCCTGCACGCCGATGCTGCACGCCATCATCAGCGGCACCGCCTCCAGCGGCTGAAACACCCGGAGCAGAATGGCGCCCGCCACCGCCGAAAACGCAAAGCCCGACAGCCCCGAGACGAAGGCTCCGGCGAACACGGCGACGCTGAGCAGAACCAGTGTCATGACATCGGGCACGGACCCTCCTCCGGTCAATCGTAGGGAATTTGCGAGACGGCAGCGTCGACGTTCTCGGAGCAAACCTGCGGTTCGCGCGGAAACGACACATGCATCGCGTGCGCGTGAGAGCGTTCCAGCATCGCGAGGCCGACCAGTTGGAGAGTGACGAGTGCCGCGGTCGCGGCGATCGCAACGATGTTGACGTTACGCACGTTCGAACGTGGGGTGGCCGGCGGCGCGCTCGCACGCATCAGATCCGTGGGCATTTCCTGAAATATCCTCTTTGCTGCTGACCGGAATGATTTCATTCAAAGTCGATGTGTCGTGCGGCTGCGCCAGCAGATGGCGATAGCGCTGCAACGCGCGCTGCGCGTCGATCGCGCGCTGGGCGCGGAGCGCCGCGCCGATGCGCGCGACGATGTCGCGGAATTTGCGAGCCAGAACCGGTGACGTCGTTCGCATGACAATCCCCTCTCGACCTGCACCAGAGATTGACGGAATTCACTTCCGCGAGCTGTGAGTTGCTTCACAAAAAATACGAACGCGTCGAACAACGGAACGTGTGACATCTCCTAGAAGAGATCGCGGCAAGCCGCGTCACCCGAACGAATGACCCGCGATAACTTTCTAATGATGTCTCTGATTGAACCTATTGCCGCCTGCAGCGACTCGTCCCGCGCCTCGAATGCGCGTCAGTGCACGAGCGGATTGGAAAATCCCGCCGCAAGCTTGACGAGATCCGCCTGCCGGGAAACGCCGGTCTTGGCGAACACCCGATGCAGGTGCGTCTTCACCGTCGTCTCCGCGATGCCGAGCGCAACCGCCGTCTCCGGTACGCCGCCGACATCGACAATCGACTGCACGACCCTCAGCTCCGCCGGAGTGAGATCGAACGTGCGGTCGATGAGGTCGGCGCACGAGCGGCCGTCGAGTTCCGCCTTCCAGATGAACAGGGCTCCGACCGCCGACGTGCGCTCCGTCGCTCCTTCGCGCAGCAGCGACGGCAGCGCGATGACGTTGGCGACGTAGTAGGACCCGCCATCCGATATCAGGGGGATCTTCCGGCCGGCAGCCGCGGCGACTGCAACCTCGCCTGCGCCGCGGAAGATATCCCGCAGGGCAAGATTGGCCTCGGAGGATCGTGCCACGAGCCGGCCCGAGACCGACCGCAGGACGTCGGCCGCGGCCAGGAGGGCCTCCGCAGCAGGATTGCTGTGGACGATGTTGCAGGCGGCATCGAGCAGGATGACGCCGGCATTGAGCCGGTCCACGACGTCGGCCAGCGCGATCGCCCGCTGCTGCTTTCGTTCGATCGCCCGGTTGATCAGCAACGCCCGGCTGGCGTGCGCGACCAGCGACTGCATTCGCGCCCGCTGCCCCGCATCGAGCATCTCCCTGCCCGGGATCACGGTCAGCAACATCGGACACGACGACTTCGACTGCTCCAGCACCACGTTCGCCACGTCGACATAGCCCTGGGGACGCAGCCATTCCTGATAGAAGCGGCCGCGGCGATATTCCTCGAAATTCACCAGATCGGGGATGTTGCGCACCTCGCCATACCGGGGGAGCCGGGCGAGAGGATCGTAGCGGGCGTAGGTCTCGGAATAGAGCTGGATGTAGTGCGGATCGACCCCGCAATAGAAATGCGTCGCACCGGACTTGCTGACCGGATCCTTCGAGATCAGGCCGCAGGCCTGGCTGCCGATGAACGCATTGAGCATGACGACTACATCGCCCCACAACTCAGGGTGGAGACCCGCGTCGTATATGCTCTCGATCAACTCGGAATGTTTGGGAGGTCGGGGCATTGGAAGAGTCGATTGTCAAACATGCAGATTGCGAAATGGTCTTCATGCCCGGCGGCTTCTGTGAGTCCATTGCGGCAGCAAAAGGTTCAACGCCGGCGGTGATTTCCCGGTCAGCTGACGCGCGGATTCGAGAATCCCGCAGCGAGCCCGACGAGGTCGGCCTGCCGGGACACGCCGGTGCCGGCGACGATGCGACACAGATGCAAGAGCTGGAGAACTTGCAACCTGGCCGTGTTGCAAGAGCGGATCGAACTTCGCGTCGGTCCTGGAATAGAGCTGCATGTCGTGCATATCCGCTCGGAGATGGATTCGACCGGGTCGGGCAGCTTCGGCGGTCCATGCATGGCTGTAAATGGCCTGAGTGATCAATGTCACCAAGCGTACCATAACCGCCGCACGCGGCATCCTCCGATCGGAGGAGGCGCCGGCCGGGCGGATGGAGCCCGGCCGGCGGGCGTCGCGTTCAGCCGTCAGGGCTGGGTGCCGGCTCAGAACGCGACGCGAACGCCACCCTTTGCGGTGCCGGTGCGGCTCTGGTCGAACATCATCATGCCCTCGACCGCGCCGAACACGGACACGTTCCTGATCGTGCGGTAGTCGAACCCAAAGCCCGCGACCGCGCCGACGGTGCTGCGGCTGCCGGGCGTCACGAAGGACAGGTTCTGGCCGAGCAGCACGGAGCTGATGCTGGTGTCGCCGACGCGCTGGAGCGCGATCACGCCGCCATGGATGTTGGCCTTGAGCTCACCGCCGGCCAGACTGGTGACGCGCGACAGATCCACCTCGCCGCGCTCCTCAAAATCCTGCAGCGTGCGGCCGCCGACGGACAGTCCTTGCGCTGACCCCGTCTCGCTATAGCCATCGAACCGGCCGGCGACGTACCGCAGCCGCGCAGTCGGCGTCAGCACGTAGCCGTTGCCAACGCTCAGACGATAGCCGTAGGCAATCTCGGGACTGACATACCAACCGCTGTAACTGGCAGTCGCTGTCTCCATGCCGCCGACCGCGGCATTGTTCAGCACCAGGCGGCGCGATTTGTTGTCGGCGTTGCCGCCCTGGATCGTGAAATCGAAGAACTGTGCGGCCCATTCGAACCGACTATAGGCGCCGGCAAACACGTAGTTGGTGTCGACCGACTGCGAGTTGAGATCGACCGAGAGCCCGCCCTGCCCGCCGCCGAGGAAGGCGCCGACCAGCCAGTCCGGCCGCACCTTGCGATCGAGGCCGATCGCCCCGCCCCACGCCGTCGAGGTCGCGCGCAGCGTTGACGCCGTCTCGTCCTGGATGCGCTGGCCGCCGAAGCTGTTGGCCCAGACCGTGATCGGCGCCGGATCGGTCCACAGGCTGCGCGGCGCCTTGGTGAAGGGACCCGCCTGCGCGGTCTCCGGCGCATAGGCCATCGCCATCATGTTGCTGCCGGCCGGACCCGCACCACCGCTCAACCGGCCCTGCACCAGCGAGGACACGCCGCCGGTAAAATCCATCAGCGTGCGATCGGTCTGCGCCAGCGCGGTGGAATCGAGCGTTGCGAGCGTGGTGCCGGACACGACCGACGGACCGTTGAAGCTGCCGCCGGAGACGTTGGTGTTGATGGTGCCGTTGAAGTTGATGAAGGTCGGCAGATTGACCGTCGTCAGCGACGACACCCTGCTGCTGATCGGCGACAGGTTGACGTTGACGACGTCGGCGCCGAACCCGAAATCGACCACGCCGCTGATCTTCGAACCCGGCCGCAGCGTCAGCGTGTCAGCCGCACTCGACAGCTTGATCGCGGTACCGCCCGTGCCGGTAATCGTGCCGGAGTTCGTGATCGCCGCCGCGTCCACTGACGTAATGCCGAAGTTGCCAGTGATTGTTCCGGAATTGTTGACGTTGGCATTGAATGCCAGAATGCCCGCGCCGTTGCTCGCCGTGGCTTGGACAAGGCCCGTATTGGTCACGTTGGCTGTGTTCGCGTTGATTGCAGCGCTAGTCCCGATGATCGTGCCTGAATTATTGACGTTCCCAAGGCTCGCGTTGACCCCGCGGCCGCCGCTAACGGTCCCGGCGTTGTCGAGGTTGACGGTGGCGCCACTCAGGGCGAAACCGATCGGCGACGAAATCAGTCCCGTATTGGTGACGTTGACCGTACCCGCAAAGATCGCGACTCGCGTGCTGGAGATCGTGCCGCTGTTGACCACGTTTGCGGTGAGGTTTGCACGGATGCCGGCATCAGCTCCGGAGATCGTGCCGCTGTTGCGAACGGTCGCGTTGCCGGAATCGGCATCGATGCCAACGCCAGTACTTCCGTCGGCGGCGATGATCCCGGCATTGTCGACGACTGCGGACGCACCGAAGACTGCGCTATTGTGTGCGATCACGGTGCCGCCGGCGAGGTTCGTCAACTTGACGTTGTAGCCGGAGATACCGGCTGAACCGCCTTGAATGGTTCCGGAGTTCGTGACGTCGGCAAGGTTGCTGGCGGAGATCACGCTCGCTAGCGACGTGGTCGTCCGGATCAGGCCAGCATTGTTGATCGTGATGTTGCCCTTCCCGGTCGCCCGGTTGGCATTTGTCGTGATGGTGTCGGCGGAAGCGGAAATCGTGCCGGACGCCGCATTGGTCAGATTGATGTCGCCAGTCCGCGACACGATGGCGTTGCCGCTCGACTGGATCAGTCCTGCATTGCTGACGGTCGCGGCTTCATCCGCGATCACGGCATTATCGCCGCTGACGGTGCCGGAGGCCAGATTCGACAGGTTGACGCTCTGGCCGGATACGCCAAACGCGTGACCGGCGATGTTGCCCGCGTTTACCACAGTCGCCAGACCGGTGGCCTGGATGGCACCTCCGCTTGCGGCTATCTGCGAGATGACACCGGAGCCATTATTGGTGATGTTGAGGGTACCACCGGTAATGCCGCTCGCATCTCCCGAGATCGTCCCGGTATTCGAGATCAGGTTCAGCGTGGTTGCTTCGATTCCGATGGTGTCGGGGCCGACTCCGGCGATCGTGCCGGAATTGGTCACGGTGACGTTCCTGACATCGATCCCGCTCCCGCGCCCGCCCGCCTCGCTCTTGATCGTGCCTGCATTGTCGATGATCCCGGAGAACCCCGTGATGCCGTGGAAACCCACGATCGTGGCACCGGCAAGATTGGTGACGGTCACACCGCTCCCCGACGCGATCCCGGCCGAAGTAGCTCCGTCGATCGTACCGGCGTTGATAAACACGCCGCCGTCGCGCGACTTGATGCCAAACGAAAAACCGTGAACGTTGGCACCAGTTTCGATCTTGTAAGTATTGTTGTCGTCAGTAAACGTACCATAGCCGGCTTGGCCGCCCTGCTGCGTGTCGACGTCGCCCGAGCAGACAATCGTCGCGTTGCTGACAGGCGCCACCGGCGTGCAAGCCGCCACAGCCCGCTCGACCATGAACAACGGCATAGCCAGCACGGCCGGCACCAAGAGGCGCGTCGACCGCCGCGCCAGATGCCATCGTGCGATACCGCTCAGAGCCTTCACATTCATTTTTAGTTCCTTGATCGCCGACGCCTCGCCCCACCGGCGACAGGCACGTTGCCACCGGCCTCCTCTGATCGGAGGAGGCCGGCTCGCGCGAATTGGATTCGCTGAACGCCAAGGTAGAAAGGATCGTCGCTTCCGACTTGGACGGCAGCGACCGGGTTTCGGCTCAGAACGAACCGATGCCGTTTCGTGGAGCACTGATGCAGAGTTGCGACACCACGGCCGCAGCTACGCCTGATCCCAGCCTTCCTTGTCCACGGACTCGGACCAGACCGCAGCACGATAGATCTCGTTCCCGCCGGCGTCCCTGACGCGGATCCAGGCATCACGGTCGCGCAGATCGTCGCGCCAGACGAACAGATGCCGCGCCATCTCGTCGGCCACCACGATCGTCGCCCTGGCATGCTCGAACACCATGCCGCCCGGATCGATCTTCACGATATTGCCGACCAGGAGGTCGAAGAAGAAACGGTGCATTCCCAACTCGCGTAGATGAGATGGCAATTGGTTGAATTCAACCGAGGTCCGCTACAGCAGCCCGCCGCTCCTGACGTCGCTTGGTGTCGCGCCATAGGCCCGCCGGAAGCAGCGGTTGAAATAGGAGAGATCGCCGAAGCCGACATCGTAGGCGATCGAGCTCACCGGCCGCTCGGCGAAATCGGGCTCGCGCAACATGCGATGGGCACGCTTGAGGCGCTGCTCGGTCAGGAAGGACGAAAAGGTCTTGCCGTCGGCCTCGAACAGCCGCTGGAGATAGCGCGGGGTCACGCCGAGCTCGTGAGCGACGCTTGTCACCGACAGATCCTGCCGCCAGCAATTATTGACGATGAGGAATTTCGCCTTCTGGAGTCGCGCCGCCTTGACGCCGCGTCGTCCGGTCACTTCCCGGGCATGATCGGTTGCACCGAGAACGAGCGCCAGCAAATCGTGCAGATGCGCGACGCCGAACTGGCGCAAGGCGGGTACCTCCAATGCCTTTTCGCGGACCAGTGCCGTCGCATAGTCGACGAGCAACCGAAGCCCGGTGGCATTCTCCGGGATGACGCGCATCACGGCATCGTCGACATCCACGATCATCGGCGCCAGCACGCGTCTCGGCACGCGCAGCGAGAAGCAGCTGCCCAGCGACAATCGCTCGAACGTCGTGACATCCTCCGCGCTCGTCAGGATCGCCTCTCCTGTCTGAAGCCCCAGATCGTGTCCGCGCTCGGATATCCCGAGAACGCCGGACCTGTTCACGATCAGCGCGAGGCTGTCGTCGCCATCGGCGACCAGTTGCTTGGTGCGGATCACTCGCGCGCCGCACAATCCCCCGATCAGCAACTGGGCTTCCGGCAAGACGTGCGACGTGAAGCTCGCCGCGGCCGGCTTTCCCTCCCTCGGCTCGACCTCCGCCTTCAAGACCCCGCGGCAATAGAAATCGCGAAGCAACGAAATGCGCTCGCCTTCGGGAATCTCGTTCGTTGAAACGTTGAGAACGGAAAAATCAATCATGCTGCTCAATGCAATATCTCCAGCCGACGAGCAGGACCGGTCATGCGCCGTCGTTTCCGCACATGCGCGTTCGACGCCGTCTGCGGGCATGTCTTCGCGGCGCGGGCTGCTCTTTCAGAACCGCCGTATACGAAAGTCTCAAACGACTCGCGTCCTGCGTTCGGAGGACCCGGGAGCCAAGCTCATCACAATGGATTGAGATCGCGGTGCGGTTCAGCGAACCAGGTGAAATGGATCACACGGCATCCGCGTCGTCGCTCGTTCGCCGCGCGAACGGCACGGCAAAGCCGGCGGCGATCTTCACCAGATCGGCCTGCCTGCCGGCGCCGGTCTTCTCGAACAGGCGTCCGAGATGCGTCTTCACCGTCGTCTCGGCGATTCCGAGCTTGGCCGCGATGTCTGGAACGCCGCCAATCTCGACAATGGCCATCAGCACGCGCAATTCCGACGGCGTCAGCCTGAACGCTGCGGCGATCGCATCCGGCACGAGCGACGATGCGATCGCAGCCCTTTGCACGAACAGAACGGTGGCGGCCATATCGCGCGGCAGATGGCGCTCCCGCTTCAGCGCAAAGGCATGGAGCAGATAATGATGCCCGTCAGACGATGTCACGAGTTCGATTTGACGGCGAGCGGTTGAATGAGTTCCGGCGTCCGCAATATTTTCGAACAGGCCGCGGAATATCTTGTCGGCCTGGGTGTTGCGGGCGACGATTCTGTCGCCGACCATCGCGAGGAGATTGGCATCGGCGAAGAGCTGACGGCACGCGACGTTGGCATGCACGACTCTCCCCTCTGCGTCGAGCAGGCAAATTGCCGTGCTCAGTACGTCCAGGACATCGGCAAGATCGTTCACGGTATGCGAGCGCGCCCTGATCTGCCGCCCCATGACTCGCGACCGCTGGATGTGAGGCGCGAGCAGGCGCATCCGCTCGCGCATCGCCTCGTCGACGGTTCCGCGGGACCGGTGACGCAACACCTGCAAGACCGTGGTACGCGCGTCCGACCTCTCGAGCGTAACGGTCGCGAGGTCTATCGCCCCCTGTGGCTCCACCCACTCTCGATAGAAACTGGTCGCCACGAAGTCCGAGTGGGACATGATGTCGGTCACGCCGACCGTCTGTTGCGGGGCGAGCTGGAGCTGGCGGTCGAGCAACGGATCGAGTTCCACATATCTGTCGCGATAGAGCTGGCGGAAGCGAGGGTCCGTGCCGAAATGCTGATGGATCTCGATCGAAAGCCGCGCTGAATCTCTCGACAGGATGGTCGCAGCACATCCGCCGACAAAACTCGAGACCTGCTCCAGCACCGCGCTGCGCAGCGCGGGATTGGCCGCCGCATCGTAAATCTCGCCGACGAGCGACGACAACCGGTTTGCCTGCAGGATCGTCATCGGCCGGACGGCGCGATCTGCGTGTTGCCCGGGTGGAGAGAGGGGCGAGCGCATCGGGAACTGGCGACGTTGACAGACCGGCCAATCGCCACCTTGGACGGGAAAAAAGCACAACAGCGCAATGCTGGAATATCGAACATCGTCCTTGCGTAACGTCAACCGGTGGATGCGGCTTGGACGTTTTCGCCAAAGACTAGGATTAATGCGAACAGCGGCCGGGCTGCATGCCGTGGGTCACAGGCGCTCGCTGCGCGCAGGCTCCGTCGCCACCATATTCCGCCGAGGCCAACGGTCAGGCGCCGGCGCGATTTGCGTTACCATCAACTCTCATAGGGTGGGCAAAGGCGCGAAAGCGCCGTGCCCACCATCTCATGCCGAACGCGAAAGTTGGTGGGCACGCTTGCGCTTTGCCCACCCTACGAGAGCTACGCCCGGCGCGGGCTTCCTACAATTTACTTCCGGTTCTCCTCGCAGAACTTCAGCGCAGCGAGCGCCTCGCCGGCACGCGGGATCTGCATCTCGATGCTGTCGTCGTCATCGTCCTCGAAATCGAGCGTGAGGCGCTTGGCCTTCGAGAGCCGGTCCATGATCGACTGGTCGTACTCGAAGATGCCCCGCACGGTGGTCTTGTCCATGACCTCCCACTTCGCCTTCTTCATGATGTCGGCGTCGTCGGTGCCGACATCGGCGCGGAGGACCTCGCCGACCGTTTCCCATTCCCAGCCGTCGTAGATCATCACGATCACGATCGCCTTCTCGGAATAGGTGATCACGATGACGTAGTCGCGGTTCTCGTCCTCCTTGTCCTTGTAGCCGCGGCTCGCGTTGCAATGGGTGTCCTGCGTACGCTTCTCGATGGTCCAGTCACCGACCTTGGACTGTTGCGCGAGCGCGGGCGTGGTGCTCAAGGCGCCTGCGAGCATTCCGGCGGCCAGAACGAATCGTCTCATGTCAGCCTCCAGCGTGTTCCCCGGGGCCGAGATGACCACCTCTCCCTGCGGCCCGCAAGAGCCTCAGGCCGCGGGCAAGGCCAACGGCGAGCGGCTCGCGTCCTATCCCCGCCGCGGCACGATCGCGATCGGGGTGAAGGTGTAGACCTCTTCGCCGTTCTGGTTGAACATCGTCCATTTCACCAATGCGATGCCCTGTGGCTTCGACTTCGACGGCGTCAGGCTCATGACCTCGCCGACCAGATGCAGGCGGTCATCGGGCCGCACTGGAATGGTCCAGCGCAGGCCGTCGACGCCCGCGCCGATCAGCGGATGCGGGCCGAAGGGCCGGGTCTGGATCGCGAGGTTCATGGCAATCGCGGCGGTGTGCCATCCTGACGCGGCGAGCCCCTTGAACAGCGTGTCCTTGGCGGCCTCGTGGTCGAGGTGCATCGGCTGGGGATCGAACTCGGCCGCGAAGCGCTTGATGTCGGCTTCGGTGACCCGAACCTCGGGGGATTTGAACCGCATTCCGATGCTGAGATCGTCGAACCACTCGACCGGCGCCATGTTTTTGCCTCGCAATGTAGGACCGCCCGCGCAGACGCCGGGCCAAAGGGATTTGAGCTGAAAGCGGGATGTAGCGGGCCGGCGGCGCACAAACCAGCCCAGGGGTTCCCCGCGAAACCTCTTTCCCGGTGCGACGAAACACGCCTGAAACGAATGGCCGGTTATCTGGTTGTCAAAATTATACAGGGACGGCCACCATGCAATTCCTTCTCGACCTGATCCTGGACTATTCCTGCTGCCAAAGTCTCGTCGCCCAGCCGCCACGGGAGGATGAGCTATGATCGAGCTGATCTGCGCGCTCCTCGCCCTTTGCAGCATCGGCGTCTTTGCCGCGCATGCGCTGGATGCCTATCGCACCATGCATTCCTGAGCGCCCTGCGCTGCTCGCGTCAGAACGGCCGCCGGTAAAAATGCTCCGAATGCGTTGCCGGCGGAAACCTGTTGGCCAGCGACAGCGCGGACTTTTCGTCGGTCTCGAGCGCGATCTTCTGCGCGAGCATCACGTCGCCAGGGACCAGGAAGCCTGACGGGACGAAGCACCAGCCCATCGTCGCGATCCCGGCGTCGTCGATCTCGTGGACGTTGGCGGCCGTGCCGTAGTGAATGCGATACCTCTTGCCGCTATCGCAGCCGATCACGTCGAAATACCTGTGCTGCTCGAACTGGACGCGCTGCGCCGGTGACAGCCACTCGGCCAGAAGCCGGCGGCCGCGCGCATCCGGCGTATTCTCGCCGAAGAAGCGACGGTAGAGTTCGCGCAGCGCATGCAAGCGCGCACGCGCCGGCGCGCGGAACCAGAGTGCCGCGAACATGGGCAGCTCAGATCAACCGCCGACCAGGCGGGGATAGAACAGCGTTTCCTGCGCGGTCGGGTCGAACGACTTGATACGGGTCACTTCGCCGGGCCCGGTGCGGAAGGCGGCGGTGAAGCCGGCTCCGGTCAGCTCCCGAAAGCGCTGTTCGGCCCGCGCCAGCGCTTCGGCATTGTCGGGATCAAACTCGTGGCGTGTGTCGCCCGTCTGGTCCATCACGATCTGGGTTGCCATATTGAGTCTCCTCATGCCCAGCCCTGAATCTGATCAAAGCAAACCTCATGCCGTCAGTTCCTGATAGCAACAACTTTCTCGCGCGAGCGCATCACGCCTTGCTGAGCACTTCAGCGCGAGGCAGCGGCCCCGCCCTCGTCGATCTGCCGTCCCATCAAGGCAATTGCCTTCTGATAGACGCCGGCCGCATTCCAGGCCTCGATCGCGACGAAATTCGGCTCGCCCGGCTGGTAACCGGCTCCCGCACGCCAGCCATGGGCCTTCAGGAAATTCGCGGTCGAGTTCAACGCATTGGCGGCAACCTCGAGATTGCCGGTGCCATAGGCCAGGATGTTCTTGGGCATGAACTGGGTCTGGCCGACCTCGCCATGCATAGAGCCGCGGGTCGCCCCCGACAGGGTGCCGCGGTCGATCAGCTTCAGCGCGGCATAGAGCTGGTCGGTGAAGAACTCGGGGCGGCGGCAATCATAGGCAAGGGTCGCGATCGACGACAGCATGTTCTGGTTGCCGCGCTGGCTGCCGAAGCCGGTCTCCATGCCCCAGATCGCGATCAGCGGCCCGGGCGGGACTCCGTAGCGCTGCTGGATCGAGGCGAACAGGGCAGCCTGCGATTGCTTGAGCTGCCGCCCCTTGGCGACGATGGTGGTGGCCCCGCGCTTGGCGAGGAATTGGTCGAGCGAGAGCGAGAAGCTGCGCTGGCCGCGGTCGGCCGCGATGGTGGCGCTGGCGTAATTGGTCTGCATCAGGGCCGAGATCGCGGTCTGGCCAATGCCCTTGCCCTGCGCCTCCGTGCTGAACTCGCGCTTCCAGGTCTCAAAGCCCGCCGGCGAGCTGCCGCATGTGGCAGCGTGGGCGGCGGGTGCCAGCGAGAGAAGCAGCGCAGCAGCGCCAATCATGGCCGTCGCAACGGTCCTGCCCTTGGTCATTCCTCGTACCTCTCGCTTGACGTGCGCGACCGGCTCGCGCGGGCGCATGATCCTACGTCGGCCCTGATGGCTCAAGCCCCACAAGCCGCTCTGGGTGGCTTGACACAGGGGCGATCGCCTACCCTTCGCCGTCCGTTCCGAGCAGGAAATCCACCATGATGCTCTGGTGCTGCTGGTACATGTCGGTGCCGGTCCCTGTGACACAGCCGAGCTTGCGGGCCGCTGCGATAAAGGGCGAGATGTCCGGCTTGGTGATCACGCAGCCGCAATAGGCCGACGGCGCAAGCCGCGCGACCTCGACCGGCAGCGGGTCGCCGTCCTTCATCCCGGCGGGCGTCGCATTGGCGACGAAATCGAAGCCGGCGGGGTCCATGGTGCCGACCCGCACCGGCGCTTTGCCGAGCCCGTTGAGCTGGCCGATCAGCGCATCGCGGCGCTCGGCCGCGCTGTCGTGAATGGCAAGCTCGCGAACGCCGCCCTCGACCAGCGCAAGTGCAATCGCCGAGCCCGCACCACCTGCACCGACAAGGAGTGCCCGCATGCCTCGGGGATCAATCCCCTTCGCCCGCGCCGCACCGACGAAGCCGAGGCCATCCACCATGTCGCCATGCCATGCGCCATCGGCGCGCCGGCGCATCAGGTTCACGGTGCGCAGGACATGCGCGCGCTCGGTCGCGCTGGCGCAGGCCTGGTAACAGGCAAATTTGTGCGGGATGGTCACGACGATGCCGTCGAGGTTCTTCAGCCGCCCCGCCACGGAGAGGAAGTCGGACAAATCCCCCGGGGCGACTTGAGCAGGCACGAGAATGCCGTCGTGCCCCCGGGCGGCGAAGGCGGCGGACACGCCCGCGGGCGAGCGCACCTGTGCAATGGGATCGCCGACGATGACGTAGAGTCGCGTCGCCCCTGTTGGCGCCGGGATCATGCCGCTCAAGCCGGGACCGGGGCGCCGCCCGCCTCCGCGGCGGCCCCGTAAGTCAATTCCAGTCCGTCCAGATTGCCGTCCTTGCGCCATCTGTCGAGCATCCGCAGGAACGCCACCGGCCCGCGCCAGTACTGGCTGTTTCGCGCTGCGACCGGATCGAACACGCCTTCATTGTTGTAATAGCCGGGCGTGCATTCGGCGAGATAGGTCTGGCGGCCGATCGCGGCCTTGACGACCTCGTCGACCCAGGCGTTCTCGGCCGCAAGCGTCGGCTCGAGCGTCCTGGCCCCGCGCTTGCGCGCCTCCGCAATCACATAGGCAATGTGCTGCGACTGCTCGTCGATGATGTGCGGAAAGTTGGCGCTCTGGCCGGCCTGCACCGTGACGATCAGGAAGCAGTTCGGAAAGCCGCGGCTGTAGAAGCCGTGCATCGTCTTGACGCCGTCGCGCCAGCGCTCGGACAGGCTGATGCCGTCGCGGCCATGGATCTCGAAGCCCATGCGGCGAGCGTAATCGGTGCCGACCTCGAAGCCGCTGGCATAGATCAGGCAGTCGAGCTCGTAGGCCTTGCCGTCGACGACAACGGCATTCCCGGTGATGCGCTCCACGCCCTGCCCCTTGGTGTCGACGAGATGCACGTTGGGGCGATTGAAGGTGTCGAGATATTCGTCATGGAAGCAGGGCCGCTTGCAGAACGCCTTGTACCAGGGCTTGAGCGCCGCCGCGGCCGCCACGTCCTTCACCACGGCATCGACGCGCGCGCGGATCTCCTCCATCTTGCGATAGTCGGCCTGCTCGATGACCTTCAGCGCCTCCTCCAGCGAGGTCACCGGCTGTGGCTGGCGGCGCGGCGCCAGCAGGATCTCGCCAAGCAGGCCGGTCCAGCCGTCCTGCACCAGATCCCGCTCGAACGGCTCGCCCGAGATCACGGCGGTGAAATTGTCCATGCGCTCGCGCTGCCAGCCGGGCTTGAGGCTCTGCGCCCAGCTCTGATCCGTCGGCCGGTCGTCGCGCACGCCGATCGCCGACGGCGTGCGCTGGAAGACATAGAGCTCCTTTGCGGACCGGCCGAGATGCGGCACGCATTGAACGGCGGTGGCGCCGGTGCCGATGATGCCGACGCGCTTGTCGGCGAGACCCGTGAGATCGCCCTCGGCGGTGCCGCCTGTGTAGCCGTAGTCCCAGCGGCTGGTGTGGAAGCTGTGTCCTTTGAAGCTCTCGATGCCGGGAATGCCCGGCAGCTTCGGCCGGCTCAGCGGGCCTCCGGCGAGAATGACGAAGCGCGCGCGAATGCGATCGCCGCGATCGGTCTCGACCAGCCAGCGTGCCTCCCGCTCCTGCCATTCCATGCGCGAGATGACGGTCTGAAACAGCGCGCGCTCGTAGAGACCGAAGTGACGGCCGATGCGGCGGGAGTGTTCGTAAATCTCCGGCGCCCGCGCATATTTGCGCACCGGCATGTAGCCGGTCTCCTCCAGCAGCGGCAGGTAGATGTAGCTCTCGGTATCGCAGGCAGCTCCAGGGTAGCGATTCCAGTACCAGGTGCCGCCGAAATCGGCGGCCTTTTCCACGATACGAAAATCCGCGATGCCGGCTTCGCGCAGGCGCGCGCCGCAGAGCAGGCCACCAAAGCCGCCGCCGACGATGAGCACTTCGGTCTGTTCGCTGACAGGTGCGCGCGCAAATCCGGGATCGGCCCAGGGATCGTCGAGGTAACGGCCGAAATCGCCGGCTACCTCGACGTATTGCGCCTTGCCCTCGGCGCGCAGACGGCGATCGCGCTCGTCGCGATAGCGCGCGCGGATTGCCGCAATGTCGACCGTAGCTTCGCCTTCAGCACCGGTCTTGTGTCTTTCCGCTGACATGCATTTCCTCCACGGCGGACGCTGCTTCGCCGGCAGCTCAGCGCAAATTAGCCCTGAAAAAGTGACGCATGCAATCACATCCCTCGCTTTTTGCGTGAACGCCGCATGACGTTCCGCTAACCTCGCGCGCAAATCACCAGCGCGCCATGCAACGACATGGCAATCCGGAGGACACGATGCAGGGATTGATGATGGACATGCCGCTGCTGATCAGCGGCCTGATCCAGTACGCCGCCGACTATCATGGCGAAGCCGAGATCGTCGCGCGCGAGATCGAAGGCGACATCCATCGCTATACCTATGCCGACGCCCATCCGCGCATCAAGCGCATGGCGCTGGCCTTGAAGCGGCTCGGCATGAAGCAAGGCGACCGCGTCGGCACGCTGGCCTGGAATACGCACCGCCATTTCGAGATGTTCTATGCCGCGCCGGGCATGGGCTATGTGCTGCATACCGTCAATCCGCGGCTGTTTCCCGAGCAGCTCGTCTACATCATCAATCACGCCGAAGACCGTCTGCTGTTCGTCGACCGCGCCACGCTGCCGATCGTCGAGGCGATCGCGCCGCAGCTCAAGACCATCGAGGCTTACGTGGTGATGTCCTCGCACGAGCGGATGCCGGAAACCAAGCTTGCGAATGTCCATTGCTACGAGGAGCTTGTGGCGCAGGAGAACGATGCCGGTTTCGCCTGGCCGGCGTTCGACGAAAGGTCGGCTTCCACGATCTGCTATACGTCCGGCACGACGGGCAATCCGAAGGGCGTGATCTATTCGCACCGCGCCGCGATCCTGCAGACCATGACCTGCAGCAGTTTCGACTTCCTGCCCGGACATGCCGAAGGCGTGCGCGAGGTGATGATGCCGATGGCGCCGCTATTCCATGGCAATGGCTGGAACATGCCGTTCACCGCACCCTATACCGGCTCGAAGCTGGTGCTGCCCGGCCGCAACTACGAGCCCGACAAGCTCTATGAGCTGCTCGAAGGCGAAAAGGTCACGCTGTCGGCGGGCGTGCCGAGCTTCTGGCTGATCCTGCTCGACTGGCTGGGACGCACGGACAGCAAATTCTCGACGCTGCGCGCGACGCTGTCGTCCGGGTCGGCCCCGCCGCGCGCGATGGTCGAGAAGCTGAAGCGCGAGTATGATGTCGACTACATCCAGGCCTGGGGCATGACCGAGGCCCTGGGTTGCTCGATGCCGAGTCTGCGGCCGGGCTCCGAGCACCTCAGCGACACCGAGAAGTTCGACCGGCGCCAGGTGTCGGGCCGCGCCTGTTTCGGCACCGCCTTGCGCATCGTCGACGACGGCGGCGTTGAGCTGCCGCGCGATGGCAAGACCGTCGGCCATTTGCGCGCCAGGGGTCCCTGGGTCGCCTCCGGCTACATGAAGTTGGAGGAAGGTCTCGACCGCGACGGCTGGCTGATCACCGGCGACATGGCCGTGATCGATGCTCAGGGTCATGTCACGCTCACCGACCGCTCCAAGGACGTCATCAAATCCGGCGGCGAATGGATCTCCTCGATCCAGCTCGAAGACGTCGCTCTGTCTCATCCCGATGTGCTTCAGGCCGCGGTGGTCGCCATCAACCACGAGAAATGGCAGGAGCGCCCCCTGCTCCTCGTCGTCCGCAAGAAGGGTGCGACCGTCGACGGCAAGGCGCTGCTCGACCACATGCGCCCGAAGATCGCGAGCTGGTGGATGCCTGACGCCGTCGAATTCCTGGACGAGTTCCCGATGACCGGCACCGGCAAGGTGCTCAAATCGGCGCTGCGCGAGAAGTTCAGGGAGTACCGCGTCGCATAAGCCGGCGCGCGACTGCGCAAGGGCCTTTCCGTACGCGATCGTCTTCATCTTTTGGTAGATGCAGGAGCGATATATCTCGGTATCGCTAACCCCTTATCGAGGACACCATGGCGTTTTCCGGATTGGGCCTGCATCTCGGCAATCTGTCGCGCCTGTCGAACGCGCTGACGCGCTCGATCAGCCCCGAGAATTTCACCGGCGAGAAGGGTAAGGGCGGGATGTCCGTCGACGGTCCTGCTGCGCGCCAGGCCCGCGATCTCGGACAAAGCTGGAAGGTCTCGCCCTATGTCGTGATCGAACCCGGCGCGACCTTCACGCTTGCCGACATCCAGGGCCAGGGTGCGATCCAGCAGATCTGGATGACGCTGGCGCGCGGACGTCTGCGCCATTCGATCCTGCGCGTCTACTGGGACGACCAAACGCTGCCGAGCGTGGAATGTCCGGCCGGAGATTTCTTCGCCTGCGGATGGGAGGAGTTTGCGCAGGTGTCCTCGCTCGCGGTCTGCGTCAACCCCGGACGCGCCTTCAACTGCTACTGGGAAATGCCGTTCCGCAAGCGCGCGCGCTTCACGCTGGAGAACCGCAGCGACGAGCAGATCACCATCTACTACCAGATCAACTACGCGCTGACCGACGTGCCCGAGGACTGCGCCTATTTCCATGCGCAGTTCCGGCGAACCAACCCGCTGCCCTACAAGGAGGTCTACACCATCCTCGATGGCGTGAAGGGCGCGGGCCACTATGTCGGCACCTACATGGCCTGGGGCGTCCACAACAATGGCTGGTGGGGCGAAGGCGAGATCAAGTTCTTCATCGACGGCGACGGCGCATTCCCGACGATCTGCGGCACCGGCACCGAGGATTATTTCTGCGGTGCCTATAATTTCGATCCCTACGTCGCCCATTCCGGCCAGGCGCCTTTCCAGCAATCGCGCTACCAGGAATTCACCACGCCCTATGCCGGCCTGCCGCAGGTGATCCGCCCCGACGGCGTCTACAGATCGCAGCAGCGCTTCGGCCTGTATCGCTGGCACATCCCCGATCCCGTTCGCTTCCGATCCGATCTGCGCGTGACGATCCAGGCGCTGGGCTGGCTGCCCGGCGCGAAGGACGGGAAATATCTTCCATTGCAGGACGACATCGCCTCCGTCGCGTTCTGGTACCAGACGCTACCGACGGCGCCCTTCCCGGAGCTGCCCGGGCCGGATTATCTCGAAATCGCATAAGCCCGGCCGCTACTCGTCGATCAAGGAGACGCAAGATGCTCTACCCGATGTCACCCAAGGTCGTCGAGCTCAAGCGCAAGCTCGAAAACTTCATGGACCGGCACATCTATCCGAACGAGGAGCGGTTCTATCGCGAGGCGGAAGAGCTCGGGCCGTGGAAAGTCTATCCCGTCGTCGAGGAATTGAAACCGCTCGCCCGCGCCGAGGGCCTGTGGAATCTGTTCCTGCCGGAGTCCGGCCACGGCGCGGGGCTGACCAACCTCGAATATGCCCCGCTCTGCGAAGTCATGGGCCGCTCGCATCTGGCGCCCGAAATCTTCAACTGCTCGGCGCCCGACACCGGCAACATGGAGGTCCTGGAGCGTTACGGCACCAAAGAGGACAAGGAGCGCTGGCTGAAGCCGCTGCTAGCAGGTGAAATCCGATCCTGCTTCGCCATGACCGAGCCCGCGGTCGCCTCGTCGGATGCGACCAACATCGAGAGCTCGATCGTGCGCGATGGCGACCATTACGTCATCAACGGGCGCAAATGGTACACGACGAACGCGACCGATCCGCGCTGCAAGATCTGCATCTTCATGGGCAAGACCGATCCTGACAATGCCGACCGCCACAAGCAGCAATCCATGATCCTGGTGCCGATGGACACGCCGGGCATCGAGGTGAAGCGTCCCCTGCCCGTGTTCGGATTCTACGGCGTGCCGGACCGCGCCTCCGAAGTCGTCTTCACCAATGTGCGGGTGCCGAAGGAAAACATGCTGCTCGGCGAAGGCCGCGGCTTCGAGATCGCGCAGGGGCGGCTCGGCCCCGGCCGCATCCACCACTGCATGCGCCTGATCGGGCTCTCCGAACGCACGCTGGAAAAGATGTGCCGCCGCGTGCGCAGCCGCGTCGCTTTCGGCAGGCCGGTCTCCGAGCAGACGGTGACGCAGGAGCGAATCGCCGAGTCTCGCATCATGATCGAGCAGGCCCGGCTGCTGACGCTCAACGCCGCCTACGCGATGGACACGGTCGGCAACAAGGTCGCGAAAGCCGAGATCGCGATGATCAAGGTCGCCGTGCCCAATATGGCCTGCCAGATCATCGACTGGGCGATCCAGGCCCATGGCGGCGGCGGCACCTCGAACGATTTTGGTTTGACCCAGGCCTATGCGACGGCGCGCTTGCTGCGGCTTGCGGACGGACCGGACGAGGTGCACCGGAACCAGATCGCACGGTTCGAGCTGAAGAAATATTCGAACGCGTAGAGCGAGTGTTCGCCGAGTACGCAGTACCCTCTTCCCTTCTCCCCTTGCGGGAGAAGGTGGCGCGAAGCGCCGGATGAGGGGTATCTATCCGCACGGTAAGCGCGGAGGCATACCCCTCACCCATGCGAGTATTTGTCGACCAGCGGGGCTGCCCTCTCCCGCAAGCGGAGAGGGCACAATAATGCGCAGCGTCGTCGCTGCAGCCTAGTTCAACACTTCCACCGTCGCCGAGCGTCCCGCAACCAGCGACAGCGCGTCAGGCACCGGATCCAGCGCAATCCGCACCGGGACACGCTGCGCCAGCCGCACCCAGCTGAAGGTCGGGTTGACGTTCGCCAACATGCTGGCACCTTCGGCGCGGTCGCGGTCCTCGATACCGGCGGCGATGCTCTCGACACGGCCTGACAGCGTGACCTTCTCGCCCATCAGGCGGACCTGCACCTTGTCGCCGACGCGGATGCGCGCGAGCTTCGTTTCCTCGAAATAGCCTTCCACATGCAGCGTGTCGGTGTCGACCAGCGCCATCACGCCCTTCCCGGCCGTGACATAGGCGCCGGGGCGCAGATCCATGTTGGTGATCACGCCGTTCACGGAGGCATGAACCTCGCTGCGGTCGAGATTGAGCTGTGCGACGGCGCGGTCGGCGACAGCTGCATCGAATGACGCCTTGGCCTGGAGCTGGGTCGCCAGCACCTGCTCCTGCTTCTGCTGCGACACCGCATCGGTGGTCAGCGCGCTGTAGCGCTTCAGATCGGCATTGGCCTGATCGAGCGTGGCCTGATGGCCGGCCACCGACGCATCGGCCTGCCGCAGCGCCAGCGCAAAGCGCTCGCGATCGATCCGGAACAGCACGTCGCCGCGACGGACCTTCTGGTTGTCCTTGACCAGCACCTCGGTGACGAAGCCAGAGACGTCAGGCGCGACCTGAACCACGTCGGCCCGCACACGGCCGTCACGTGTCCAGGGCGACTCCATGTAATAGACCCAGAGCTCACGGCCAACGCCGAGCGCCGCGACGACGGCAAGGACGGTCAGCGCGATGCGGGCAAGCCAGGCAAAATTCCCCTTCATGAGAGATACTCCGAGAGATAGACGACGCCGCCGAGCAGGCAGACGAAAATGGCAAAATCGAACAGCGCGCGGTGCCAGACCAGCCTGTAGAGGTCGAAGCGCTGCATCAGCCGGCGCAGGATCGCGCTGAGGATGTAGGCGATAATGATCCAGAGCAGCAGCGCCGGCACCAGCACGCCGTAGATGTCGATCACATATCTCATGCCGCAACACTCTCTGCACGCGGCCGATAGGCCGGCGCGTCCGGGAACAGGCCGCGCCTTATGCCGACGAGGCCGATCAGGGCGTCCTCGCGCGCGCTGTCATTTGGATCTTTCACTGCCTGGGCCAAAGCCTTGTCAACGCTTGTGAGCAGCTCGGTCGGCATGCCGTCACCCGCATAGTTGCGGCAGGCGATGGCGAGCCGGTCGAGCATGTCGTCGATGACAGCAATGGTGGATGCCGCGAGCCCATAGCGCGCGCGGCGCAGATCGATGATGTTGATGCCGATACGGAGCTGCACCAGGCTGTCAGCGTCGCGGCGGTCGCTCTCCGAGAGGAAGGCGATGCGCTGCACCAGAAGTCCGAGCCGGTGCAGCATCAGGCCTGCGAACTCCGCCCGGTCGCCCTTGCCGCGGCGCTCGGCGGCGATCGCGATCGTCTTCCAGCTCGACAGCACCAGGCGATTGGCGATCCACTCGGCACCGACACCACGCGCGATCCGCGTCACGATCTCGGCGATGACGACGCCGACGAAGAAGGCGACGGCGGAATTGGCGTAGGACGCAAAGTCCGCGCTGTAGGTCGACTGGATCGCGAGCAAGGTCGCGGTGTTCGCC
Source organism: Bradyrhizobium sp. GW821-FHT12B03 (assembly GCF_058807535.1). Taxonomy (NCBI): domain Bacteria; kingdom Pseudomonadati; phylum Pseudomonadota; class Alphaproteobacteria; order Hyphomicrobiales; family Nitrobacteraceae; genus Bradyrhizobium; species Bradyrhizobium sp. GW821-FHT12B03. The sequence goes on along the minus strand of NZ_JBXAQU010000003.1, from coordinate 512,729 downwards.
GCAAGCGCCATGCCGGTGCCCGCCGTGGCGGGACGGCCGATCAGGAAACCGTAGAGCAAAAAGGTCGGCGCCAGCGCGACGATCAGGACCTCGAGATGGGAGATCGCCGGCACCAGCGCAAACAGGTAGATTGCGACGACGACGATGGCGACCAGCGACCACAGGCCAAAGCTGCGGATGAAGCGCGCGGGCTCGTCCTGGGCGGCGAAGAACGAGCAGGCGACCGCCGCCATCATCGGCGCCGATGCACCGTCCGGCCAGCCGGTGCCGATCCAGAATGCGCAGCAGATCAGGATGGCCGTGGCGGCGCCGGCCGCAGACCACAGCGCAAGGCCGCGATCCCTGTGGCGCACGGGCGCGGCGCCGGCTTCGGAGTGAAAAGCCAGGTCGAGGGTCGCAACGTTGCGGCTCTCGGCGATCGCCTCGGTCAGCTCACGGCAGTCGCGCGAGAGGTTGATCAGCTCACGCAGACGCGACAACAGGCTGGTGGTGATGACCCGCTCCCAGTCGGCGCTGCCGTCGAGCACCGCCTGCTGCTCCGCGATCATGGCGCGGATTCGCTCGGCCGGCTGCCGTGCGCTGACGTCGCTCGCGATCCATTGCGCGAGGTTTTCCAAAAGACGTTTCAGCTCGGGTTGCCGGCGCAGGGCATCCTCCCCGAGCGCCGCCAGCCGATCCTCGAGCGAGGCGATCACCGGCAGCAGCATCAGCATGCGCAGCCGGATTTCGCCGAGGCCATTGACGACATTGCGGTCGGTCAGGCGGTCATAGGCAAGATGGGTAGAGAGGGTGTCGATCTCGACGATGTCGGTCGCAAGCTTGAGGCGTTTGCCGCGGCGGGTGTCGCCGGTGCCCTCCCGCAGCAGCACCACCTGGCTGAGGCGGCGCGCATCTGCCAGCCAGGTGTCGACGCGGTGGGCCACCGCAGGCGCGACGCTGCGCGGAAGCACGATGGTCGAGACCAGGCTGGCGCAGATGATGCCGAGCGAGATTTCCTCGAGCCTTGCCACCGCGGTGTCGAAGATGGCGCCGGGCTCGGACACCGAGGGAAAGCCGATCAGCGCCACCGTGTATCCCGCCAGCATGAAGACATAGCTGCGCGGCGTGCCGTCCAGCAGCGAGAGATAAAGACAAAGCCCGACCCAGAGCGCAATCGCGAGGCACAGGAGCTCCGGCGCGTCGATCAGGTTCGGCACCAGCGCGACAGTCATGGTCGCGCCAACCAGCGTGCCCATCACGCGGAAGAACGCCTTCGAGCTGGTCGCGCCGGCCAGCGGTTGCGAGGTGATGTAGACGGTCGCCATCGCCCAATAGGGCCGCGGCAGGTCCATGGCGAGCGCGATGACGAGTGCTAACATCGACGCGGCGAACGTCTTCAACGCAAAAATGAGGTCCGCGTGGCGGACCAGGAACGGCTCACCTTGGCGCATGACTATTTCGCCTCTGGCGTCTTGGCTTCATGCAGGCGATTGGCCCGCTGCTCGATGCGCTGGAGCGTCTCGAAGGTTATCGCAAGTTCATCGGCGCCGATATCCCTGAGCAGGCTCGCCCGCACCCGCCGCAGCACGCGGTTGGTCTCCTCGACCTTGGCCTCGCCCGCCTTGGTGAGATGTAGCGTTTTGGCACGCCGGTCGGTCGGGTCCTCGCGGCGCTCCACCAGGCCCTCGGCCTGAAGCAGGTCGACCAGCCGCACCAGCGATGGCCCCTCGATGCCGAGCTCGTCGGCGAGCACGCCCTGGCGCAAATTCTCGCCCTGACGCGACAGCAGCAGCAGCGGAATTGCGGTCGCATAGGACAGGCCATGATCGGACAGCGCCTGATCCGCCTCGCGCCGCCAGATCCGGGCCAGGCGCGCGATGAGCCGGCCGATTTCGCCGTGGATATGAGCCTGGGACGGAGCCATGCAAATTAGATAGGACACGAACTATTAGCCTACAACTATATAATCCGGCATATTGCGATAGATCACGCAAATGCGAACGAGGACAACGCTGGATGGGACCGGGTTCCACGACCGAGGCACCGGAGACGATCGCGCGCGAGAGCGCGCTGACGCTCGTCCCGACCTTCGTCGTCGTGGCCGTGGATGCCACGGGCATGGGAATCATCCTGCCGCTGCTGCCGTTCTATTCGCAGCGGCTCGGCGCCACACCGTTCCTGATCGGCGCGCTGATCTCCGCCTATGCGGTCTGCCAGCTCATCGCCGGCCCCGTGGTCGGCATGCTCTCGGATCGCTACGGTCGAAGGAAGGTTTTGGTCGTCAGCCAGATCGGCACCTTCATCGGCTTCGTCCTGCTCGCCTTGGCAGGCAACCTGACGCTGGTCTTTCTGGCGCGCATCATCGACGGCCTGACATCGGGCAACATCTCGGTCGCGCACGCCTATGCCGCCGAGCACAGCGCGCCCGCGACTCGCAAGCAGGCGCTCGGCATGACCAGCGGCGCGATCGGGACCGGGCTCTTGCTCGGCCCGGCGCTCTCAAGCTTTCTCGTCCACTACGGCCAGACCGCGCCGGTGTGGGCCGCGGCCGCGCTCTCGCTGATCAGCATTTTCGCGACGATCGCCCTGCTCCCACCCGATCACCCGGCCTCCGAGCCGCTGTACCAGCACCGCGTGCCGGAGCCGACGCTGACCCGCAGCCTGCTCGACATGCGCTACGCCTGGCGCCTGCTTGGCCTGCTCATCGTGTTCTTCTTCGTCAACTCGATGTTCCTGTCGCAGATCGGCCTGTTCCTGGCCGCGCGGTTCTCCTGGGACGGGCATCCCTTCGGTGCGCGCGAGCTCGGCTGGATGTTCGCCTATGCCGGCTTCATCAACATGGTGGTCCAGGGCCTCTTGATCGCACGCGCAAACCTGATCGCCTCCGACCGCAGCATCGTGATGGCGGCGTTTGCCTGCATGGGCCTTGGCTTTGCGGGACTGGCGGCCGGCAACACCATCAGCCTGCTCGCGCTTGAGCTGACGCTGATCATCGTCGGCACCATGTTCGCCCGCAGCACGCTGACGGCGGAATTGTCGCGCGCGACCGCGATCAACCGCCAGGGCATGATCATGGGCCTCAACCAGTCGCTGATGTCGGGCGCGAATATCAGCGCACCGCTTTTAAGCGGCGCGCTGATCGGTCATCGGCTGTTCGCGACCTGGGCACTGGCGATGGCCGTGATTGCGGCGATCGGCGCGGCGCTGGCAGGCCAGTTGCTGGATATGCCTCGGACGCGCTAAGGCTGATCGAACCGAGCTCGCGGCGCATCCTTCGAGATACCCGTCTTCGGCGGGCCCTCAGGATGAGGACGAAATGCGCAGCACTTTCGACAGGCAAACTGCCGCTTAGCCTCATCCTGAGGAGACCGCAGAGCGGTCGTCTCGAAGGACGAGGCGCTTGCTCAGATAGCCCGCGATACCTTCGGGAGAGGTGGAAAAACCGCCCTCGCCTCAGTTCACCACGTAGACGTCAGGATCGAAGCTGGAGCTCGGCTTCTTGAAGGCGCTGCGCAGGGCCGGCGACATCGGGACGTTGTAGTTGAGGCCGTTCGGCGGCGTCGGCGACTCCAGCCACCTCTTGTAGAGGACCTCGATCTCCGGGCTTGCGTAAAGCTCCGCGGTGGCGCGATCGGCCAGCGCCTTGAACGGCGCGTCCTCCCGCCGCAACATGATCCCGAAGGGCTCGGCCTTCGAGAACGTCTCGTCGCTGATCATGAACAGCGCCGGCTCCTTCGAGCGGGCAATCGCCACCGCGAGCTGGACGTCGTCGAGCGCATAGGCCTGGGCGCGATCGGTTTCCAGCAGCAGGAATGCCTCGGCCTGATCCACGGCCGGCATGATTCTGATGCCGAGATTGCGCTCGGTATTGACCTTGGCGAGCTGATTCAGGTTGACCGAGCCGGCCACTGCCGTGACCGCCTTGCCTTTGAGATCGTCGATGGTGTTGATCTTGGCGGCTTTCTTGGCCGCAAAGCGCGTCGCGCTGAGGAAGTGCGTGTTGGTGAACGCGACCTGCTTCTGGCGGTCCGCGTTGTTGGTGGTCGCCGAGCAATGCAGGTCGAGCGTGCCGTTGACCATCAGCGGGATCCGGTTCGACGACGTCACGGCGAGGTAATCGACGGCAATGTCGGGCATGCCGAGCTGCTTCTTCACGGCATCGACGATCTTGAGGCAGATATCCATGGCAAAGCCGATCGGCTTTTGATTGCCGTCGAGATAGCTGAACGGGACCGAGGCTTCCTGGTAGCCCAGCGTGATCTTCTTGGTCTCCTTGACCTTCTGGAGCGTGCCCGACAGGTCTTGGGCTGAAGCTGCGCCCGCAAGACATGTCAGGGCCAGGAGAACGGTGGGAAGACGCATCGGGGGCTCCTTGAGGGGTTACCGGCGGCGCCGGCGCGCAGCCGCGCACGGTGTAGCCCACGGCAGAACCAATCGCCAGACGAGGTTCCGCCTATCAGCTATCGCGGTTTTATATCGGCCGGACCAAAGGCGGCGTCGCACCCTATTCGCAGGTGAGCTGCTGCTCGAACCAGCCGGATAGTCGCTCCGACAGCGGTGGCCACACCCGCTGAAAACTTCCGAGCTTGCCGACATTGGCGCGGTACATCGCCCGCAATTCCTGTTCGATCGCCGGCAAGTCAACGCCAACACAAGCCCCGTCTCTCGCGACCGTCTTGCCGTCGACGACCACCTCCTTCACCAGGGATGCATTGCCGCGCGCGAACAGCAGTGCCATGGGATCGATCGGCATGATCTGGTCGCGGTCGAGACGATCGAGATCGATCACGACATAGTCGGCGGGATTGCCTGTGACGAGCTCACCACTCCCCGGCGCGCCGGTGGCGCGGCGCCCGTTGCGGATGGCGAGAGCGAACACCTCGGCCGGTGTCCATGTCGCCTTGAAGCCGAGGCCGCCGTGGGCCATCTGCACCAGCCGCATCTCGCGCAGGATGTCGTCGTCCTCGTCCAACGCCAGACCATCGACACCGACGGCGATGGCGCAGCCGCATTTGTGCGCGGCCGCAATCGGAGCAAGGCCCGAGCGCAGATGCATGTTCGAGCTGAAATTGGTGACGATGCGCGCGCCCGAGGCCGCGATCATTTCCAGCTCATCGGGTCGGGCGTGGATGCAATGCGCCAGCGTCAGCCGCTCCGAGAGGAAACCGATATCGCGGAGCCAGCGCACCATGTCCGGAAAGTGCTGGTCGGCCCAGGCACGCTGGTACACGGTCTCCAGCAGATGCATGTGGATGCGGCGGCCGGTCAGCGCCGAATTCTCGGCCACCGCCTCCAGCAGCGGCTTCGAGCACCATTGCACACCCGCAGGCCCGAGCTGCACATCGACCATCGGGCCGGCGATGGCGGCGGCAATCGCATCGGTCAGTTCGACATAGGCCTTCGGCGACATCGGTGCGCGAACGAAGAGATCCTCGATGGTCTTGCGGTCGCCACGCGAAAGACCGGAAAACACCGGCTCGGCATCGCCATAGACGATCGGATTCTGGTCACGCACGGCAAGCGCAAAGGCGATGCGGATGCCGACGTCGGATGCAGCCCTCGCAATGGCCTTGGCTTCATCGAGCAAAGGCATCGTTCCGCTCGGGCGGGTGTAATGCACCATCATGGCGGCGCAGCCGGCCTTGGCCGACCGCGCCAGTGCGGAGGCCGCGGTCAGATAGGGATCGACCGGCGTGCCGAGCGCAGTCCGCAGGATCCAGCTTTCCAGCGGCATGCCGACCGCACCGAAGGAGGATGCGGTCGCGCGGGCGTGGTCATGAGCGTTGACGAAGGCCGGAATGACGAAGGAGCGAGGACCGGGTCCCACTCCTTCCGAGATGTCGGTGATGACGCCGCCATCGTGCCGCAGCACGACATTGTCGCTGACGCCGCGGTCAGGGCCACGGAACAGGCTGGCTGCCGAAATCTCCGTGGCCATGACCGTCGCTCCACAATCAGTTGGCGGTATACACCAGCTCCCGCTCCGCGCGCGGCGGCAGGAATTCGCGCGAGAACACTTCGGCCGGCGTCGGCGCGCGGGCGAGCTGATAGCCCTCGACCACGATGCCGATGGCACGCGTCATGCGGTCGTCCTTGATGTCGCCGATGCCGATCTCCTTCATCTCCGGCGAGACGATCAGCTTCTCGAAGGAATATTGCAGCCGGCGTTTCTCGACGGCGGCATCGATCAGATTGTCGTAGTTCAGCGCGGCCTTCATGCCGGCGTTCTGGTCCTTGGCGACCGCGATCGCACCCTTGTTGATGGCGCGCACGAGGCCGGCGACCGCCTTCGGGTTGGAGGCGAGCAGCTTCTTGGAGACCATCACGCCGTTGGAATAGAGATCGAGGCCGTACTCCCCGAACGAGAACCATTTGAAATCCTTGTCCGGGTCCTGGCGGTTGAGCACCAGGTTGAAATAGCTGGTGATGTTGAAGACGAGCGCGGCGTCGATGTCGCCCTTGATCAGCATCGGCTCCTGGAGGTTCGGCGCCATGTTGGAGATCTTGATCTTCTCGCCGTCGAGCCCGTTCTTGCGGGTGAACACCGGCAACAGGCGCGTCGTCGGCGTGCCCTGCGCGCCGCCGAGCGTGTGGCCCTCGAAATCCTTGATGGTGTTGATGCCGCTGGTCTTCTTGGCGACGATCGCGAACGGCGGCTGGTTCCACATCATGTAGACCATGACGGGCGCGTCCTGAGGCTTGGTCGAGGCGTTCTGGATGATGGCGTTGACGTCGCCGAAGCCGGCGTCATAGGCCCCCGACATCACGCGCGTCACGGTGGCGCCGGAGCCCTCACCCTGGTCGATCACGACGTTGAGGCCCTCTTCCTTGAAGAAGCCGTTGTCCTTGGCATAGAAGAACGCGGCATCGCTGCCTTGCGTCTTCCAGCCCAGCGTGAACTTGATCGTGGTTTCTTCGGCCATGGCGGCGCCCGCAGACAGGGCCAATCCCAGCAGCGCGGCAGTTACTTTTCTCAACATCGAGACCTCCTCAAGCTTCGTTGCGTGACGGTTGAAAAATCAGGTGGCGATCACGTCGTTCTTGCGCGTGGCCCAGCCGGTGACCCGCCCCTCGATCAGCGAGAACACGACGTAGAGCGCGACGCCGAGACCGGCGAGCACGAACAGGCCGGCGAACACCAGCGGCACGTTGAAATTGGAGGACGCTGTCATCATGACGTTGCCGATACCCCGATTGGAAGCGACGGTTTCCGACAGCACCGCACCGACGAAGGCGTAGGAAATCGCGACCTTCAGCGATGCGAAGAAGAACGGCATCGTCCGGGGCAGACCGACGTTCCAAAGAATGTCGAACTTGCTGGCGCCGAGTGCCTTCAGCACGTCTTCGAGCTCGGGTTCGGTGGTCGCAAGTCCCGTGGCGATGTTGACGACGATCGGGAAGAAGCAGATCGAGAGCGCCGTCAGCACCGCCGGCACGGTGCCGGAGCCGAACCACAGCACGAAGATCGGCACCACCGCGACCTTGGGGATCGAGGAGAAGCCGATCAGCAGCGGATAGCAGGTGTCATAGGCCGTCTTCGAGACGCCGATGATCGCGCCGAGGGCAACGCCGAGTGCGACGCCGAGGACGAAGCCGAGCATGGTGGTGCTGAGCGTCTGCACGATATGCGGCCACAGCACGGGGAAGCGCTGAAACAAGGTCACGAACACCTGCGAGGGCCGCGGCAGCACCAGGTCGGACATACCCGTCATCAGGCAGAACAATTCCCAGGCGACGAAGAACAGCACGATCAGTCCGGCCGACCACGCCTTCTGCCTGATATCGATCCCGAACATCATGGGCCTGTCCCCTGCTGGGCTCCGCTGCGCGCATCCTCGATGAAGGCGCGCAGCTTCTGGTTCAGCGCGACGAAATCCGGCTCGAAGGTCATGGCGACGGTGCGTGGCCGGGTGAATTCGACGCGGCTGTCGTCGAGGATGCGGCCGGGACGCGCGCTCATCACGCAGATGCGGCTCGCCAGAAAACCGGCCTCGCGCAGATCGTGCGTCACCAGCAGCACGGTCGGCTTGTGCGTGATCCAGAGGTTCTGGAGGATCGCCCACAGCTCCTCGCGGGTGAACTGGTCGAGCGCGCCGAACGGCTCGTCGAGCAGGAGCATGCGCGGCTCGTGGATCAGCGCGCGGCAGAGATTGGCGCGCTGGAGCATGCCGCCGGAAAGCTGCCAGGGGTAACGGTTGCCGAAGCCCTTGAGCCCGACCTGCTCCAGCAGCGCGTTGGCCTTGTCGCGGTATTCGGTCTTGCGCAGCCTGCGAAAATTCGAGCGGAACGGCTCGACGATCTTGAGCGGCAGCATGATGTTCCGCTCGATCGTCATCCACGGCAGCATGGTCGGGTTCTGGAACGCCATGCCGACGCGCAGCGCCCGCGCCGCGACCTCGCGGCCGCCGACGATGACGACGCCGCTGGTCGGCTGCACCAGGCCGCTGACCAGACGCAAAATGGTCGACTTGCCGCATCCGGACGGGCCGACCAGCGCGACAAACTCGCCGTCGGCGATCTTCAGCGTCGTCTTCGACAGAGCCGGCACGGCCCGATCGCCGCGCCCGAAGGTCACGGACGCCTCCGACAACTCGATGGCGGTCGGGGCGGCCGCTTCCGGAACGGGTTGGCCGTCAAACTGGTCGTGGGGCTGCATGCGCATCACAGCAAAAGTGCATGCAAGCTGAGTGCCAGCCGCCAACCTCTGCAAAATCAGGGGGCTGGCCGAACACCGGGTCGGATCGCGGGATTCCATTTAGGCAACTTGAGCGCCAAACTGCATGCAATTGGAGCGCTGGATTGTCGGAACCCTGTGCTAAAGGAGGGTGACGATCCCACTCCAAGGATTCGCCGATGGCGGCGCGTGCAAGCAGCAAGACTTCAGAATCGTCGGACAAGGTCAGCGTGATCTGCCGCGCGCTCCGGCGCGCGATCATCGAGCAGGCGCTCGAGCCCGGCGCAAAGCTGCCCGAGGACGCGCTCGGCGAGCGCTTCGGCGTCAGCCGCACCATTGCCCGCCACGCGCTGGGGCAGCTCGCCGCCGAAGGCCTGGTCGAGCTCCGCCGCAACCGGATCGCGGTGGTGGCGACGCCGAGCTGGCAGGAGGCGCGCGATGCCTTCGATATCCGCATCGAGCTCGAACGGCTCGTGGTCCGCCAGCTCGCGGGCAAGCTGAGCAAGAGCCAGATCGCCGAGCTGAACGCCCATGTCGATGCCGAGGACCGCGCGCGCGGCGGCACGGATGCGGTCTCGATCCGGCTCGCCACCGAATTTCACATCCTGCTCGCGCACATGACCAACAGCCCGATCCTGGTGCGCTATGTCAGCGAGGTCGCCTATCGCTGCTGCCTGACGCTGTCGCTCTACAGCCGGCCGCACTCGACCGAATGCGCCATCAACGAGCACCGCGCCATCATTGCCGCGCTCGCCAAAGGCGACGAAGCCAAGGTGATGGACTTGATGCATCATCACCTCGATTCCGTGGCCAATCGCGCGTTGGTGGCCCCCACCCCGCAGCGCGGCCGCGACCTGCTCGATATTCTCGCGCCCTATGCCGACGAGGTGACGAGCGATCGCGTCGTCAAGCTGCCGAAAGTGGCCCGCAGAGGTTAGGCCTCAATGCCGCGCTGAACCAGAATGCGCTCGGCGCTGTCGTTCCAGACGTCCATCTTCACGATCTGCCCGCCCCTGACGACGAAGCGATCGACATAGCGGTTGCCTTCGAACGGCGTGCCGTCCATCCACTCGCCATAGAGCGTACCGACGCTGTAGACCACGGTCTCGTCCGCACCGGGGCAGACGTCGAACCGGTCCATCCTCTTCTTGACCCAACGATAGCGCTTGGCGTTGAAGCCGGTCGGCCCGCGCGGATGATCGAACTCGCGTCCGCCCGTGAACGTGATCACGGTGCTCGGCTTCATGTAGGCCGCAGCAGCATCCGGATCGGGTATCATCGAGGCCGTCAGGTAGGCCTCCACGATCTCGGCGTCGGTCATGGGGCCTTCGGCTTTGGCGGGAGCGGACATGCTGGGATCTCTTGGCGGGTTCTCCGGAAGCCCCGGCATACTACAATTCGCGACCCAAAGTGCATGCATATTTTTTGGACAATTGACGCCAGAACTGCACACAATCTGGAGCTGCCCGCTCCCGAAGCTTCCGCTAGGCTATCACAGCTGAATTCGATGCCATGACTACTCAGAGCGCCCTCGACCTGATCTTCCGCAACGCGCTGTTGCGATCATCCGCCGCACCCGTCGATATCGGCGTGAAGGGCGGCCGCATCGCCGCGATCGCGCCGCAGCTCGCCTGCGAGGCCGTCGAGATCGACCTCGGCGGACATCTGGCCCTGCCCGGCTTCGTCGACACCCACATCCATCTCGACAAGGCCTGCCTGCTCAGCCGCTGCGGGCACAATCACGGCAGCGTCTCGGAAGCCATCCGCGCGGTTGCCGGAATGAAGAAGGATTTTACGGTCGAGGACGTCTATGCGCGCGGCGCCCGCGTGCTCGAACGCGCCATCGTGCACGGCACGACGCGGATGCGCACGCATGTCGAGATCGACCCGCGCATCGGCCTGCGCGGTTACGAGGCGGTCAAGTCGCTGAAGCGCGACTACGCCTGGGCGATCGACCTGTCACTCTGCGTATTCCCGCAGGAAGGCCTGACCAACGATCCCGGCAGCGACGAGCTGCTGGTGCAGGCGCTGCGCGACGGCGGCGAGGCGATCGGCGGCTGTCCCTATATGGACACCGACCCGAACGCCCATCTCGAACGCGTCTTCGATCTCGCCCAGGAATTCGACGTCGACGTCGACCTCCATCTCGACTTCGATCTCGATCCCTCCTGGTGGCACCTCGACGAGGTCTGCCGGCAGACCGAGCGGCGCAACTACGGGGGACGCGTGGCGGTCGGCCATGCCACGAAACTGTCGGCCCTGCCGCCGGAACGGCTGAAAGCTGCCACCGCGCAACTGGCAAAATCAGGCGTTGCCGTCACCGTGCTGCCCGCGACCGATCTTTACCTCATGGGGCGCGAGGCCACCCACAACGCACCGCGCGGGCTGACGCTCGCCCATAAGCTCGCTGGCGACGGCGTGCTGTGCTCGGTCGCGACCAACAACGTGCTCAATCCCTTCACGCCCTTTGGCGACGCCTCGCTGCTGCGGATGGCGAATTTCTATGCCAATGTCGCGCACGCCTCGGTCAGCGACTTCGACACCTGCCTCGATCTCGTCACCGAGCTTCCGGCGCGGCTGATGAACCTCGGCGATTACGGCCTCAAGGTCGGCAATCCCGCCGATCTCATCGTGCTCGATACCAAGGACAGCCGCTTCGCGATCGCCGAGCTGCCTGACATTATGATGGGCTTCAAGAGCGGCCGGAAGACGTTTGAGCGGCAACGGCCCATGCTGTTTCCGCCACGGAGCTGAGCGGCGCCAATCGTCCAACGGAGGAACCGGATGGCCTTCGACAAGATCTTCCTGAATGCACGGTTCGACGGCGGGGCTCGGCATCACATCGCTGTCAGGGACGGCCGTATCGCCGCGATCACGTCCGTTGACCAGCCACCAGCCGGCACAGAGACAATCGATCTCGACAATGCCCTCGTCGTTCCCGGTTTCGTCGAAGGCCATATCCATCTCGACACCAGCTTCTATGGCGACGCCTGGCGCCCGCACAAGCCGTGCACCAACGGTTTCAACGTGCATGAGCGCGTGGCCTTCCAGGCCCAGAACATGGCCGTATCAGCGCCGATGGACGTGCGGGCGCGCAGCCAGCTCGATCTCTGCATCGCCCACGGCACCACACAGATGCGCAGCCATATCATGGTGGACGGCTCGGTCGGCCTGAAATCGCTCGAGACGATCCTGCGCGTGCGCGAGGAATACAGCGGCCTGATCGACATCCAGTTCGTCGCCTTTCCCCAGAGCGGCATCCTGTCGAGCCCCGGTACGCCGCAACTGCTCGACGAGGCCATCGGGCTCGGTGCCAACCTCGTCGGCGGGCTCGATCCTGCGAGTTTCGATCGCGACGTCGAAAGGCATCTCGACGTCGTGTTCGGTGTCGCCGACAAGCGCGGCGTCGATGTCGACATTCATCTGCACGACATGGGCACATTGGGCGCGTTCGAGATCGAGCAGATCGCGGGGCGCACGCGCGCGCTCGGCATGGAAGGGCGCGTTGCGGTCAGCCATGCCTACGGGCTCGGCGACATCCCGGCGGAATATCTCAAGAAGCTCGCCGACATCCTGGCCCGCTCCGGTGTCGCGATCATGACCAACGCACCCGGCGCCCGGCCGTTTCCGCCGATCCTCGCCCTGCGCAACGCCGGCGTCACCGTGTTCAGCGGCAACGACAACATCCGCGATTCCTGGTGGCCCTATGGCGACGGCGACATGCTGCGCCGGGCCACGACGCTCGGCTATCGCTCCGGCTTCAACATCGACGACGAACTGCGCGCCGCATTCGACGTCGTCACCGCATCAGGCGCACAGGCACTCCGGCTCGAAGACTACGGCCTGCGCGTCGGGGCGAAGGCCGACCTCGTGACGCTGAATGCGGAACACGTGCCCGAGGCCGTCGTCGCGGTGCCGCAGGGACGTTCCGTCTACAAAGACGGGCGGCTTGTCGCAGTGAACGGCAGGGTTGTGGGAAAGTCCGGCTGATATCGGCCACATCCGTTCGATGTTACCGCTCAACGTTCCAAAAATCCGAATCCGGTACTATCCCGGATAGTAGATTCGCTCCGATTCCCGATAGCTGCGCGCATTGCAAGTCCCGCGGTGCCGGTCATAGTGAGACCCGCACTGATGTCTGCAGTCAACGGGGAAGCATGGACATGTTCAGCGCATTCAACAGCATCGACTATCATTCCATTCGAGCGGGAACGCCCAGCGAAGCCGCCGTAAAACGGCTCGACGGCATCGGGCATGTGCTCTCGGACCTCGATCTTGCTGATATCAAGACGCAGGATGATCTCACGCGCGCGCTTCTCACGCTCGATACCGCCGACAAATGCATCCGGGCGATCCGGGCGGAATTCCGCACCGAGATCGCCAGCGATCGGCTGGTCCGCAAGGCCGAGAACCTGATGACATTGATTGAACGCGCCCGCGATGAACTCACGGGCAGTCGCACCGCAAGGTCCTGAACCGGCGACGCCTACTTCGCGCGACTGATCTTCGCCAGGATCCGATCCGCCTCGGTGCGCCAGTCGGCGTTGCGGGCAAACTCCTTGGTACCCCTGACGCCGAACAGCCCTTCATCCGCGAGATCGGCCACCCAGGCCTGCCGCTCGGCCGTGCCCTGCGCCGACCATGGCGTCAGTCCCGCCTCGCGAACCGTCTCGGCAACCTCGCGCACTTCTTCCGCACGGCGGCGGCCGTGCTCGATCACGCGCTGGAAGAAATAGGCGCCCTGCTTCTCCCAGTCGATGGACGGGAAGGTTTCTGCGAGCGACGCCAGCACCGCGTCCTCGACGCCATAGGCGCGTGCGGTGGTGAAGCTTTCGATGACCATGGCCTCGAGGCCCTTGATCATGATGCTGCGGCACATCTTCACCGCCGAGGACACACCGAGCTTGTCGCTGGCGACCTTCGCTGCAAAACCGATCGCATTCAGCAGCGGCTCCAGCTCCCTCGCGCCGGGACCGCCGAGCAGCAACGGCACCTTGATGCGATACGGCGGCACCGAGGTCATGACCGCGCCCTCGACATAGCGCCCGGCAGCGCCGTCGATCAGCGCGGCCGCGCGCTGCTTGGCCCCTGGAGAAGCCGAATTGAAATCGAGGAACCAGGTGCCCTGATTGATCGCGGCGGCGCACGCCTTTGCCACCGGCACGGCCTGGCTCGCCGTGACTGCGGAGATGATGAAATCGGATTTTGCGGTCAGCGCGGCGTGAGAGGCCGCAAGGCCAACACCGAATTTCGTCGCATGCTCCTGCAGCGGCGCGCCCTGCTTGCCTCCGAGCTTGATGTCGTAAGCGGCGACCTTGATGTCCTGCTGGCGCAGATCCTCAGCCAAAATCCTGCCGACCTCGCCATAGCCGACCAGCCCGATCTGCCAGCGCCTGGGATCTGCCATCAGTTCAATCCTCGTGTCGTCGCGTCGAACAGCTCCTCGACCGCATAGCGGCGCGGGATCAGCGCCTGCTGGAACGCGTAGTCGACGATCAGCTCGAGCGGCTTCCTGTTGGCCTCGATCCCGAACGGAACGAGATCGGGCGTCGCCGCCGGCCCCACCTGCACCTTGTTCCGCTTGAGGAGATCATAAACGCCCGCGACCACATCGGGGCGCGCTTTCGCAAGCGTCTCGGTCACGACCACGAGATGATTGACCGGCACGACGCCGCGACGCGCGTACCACTTTGCTGCTTCCGCCGCGGGATCGGGGAATAGCGGCTTGAGCTTGGGATTATCAGAGGCCTCGCCGAGAACGGCATCGAGCTCGCCGTCGATCAGCATCTGCAAAACCTTCTTGTCCTTCGGCGCCCGCTCGGTGGTGTCGACATATTCGGCGACATGCGGGTCCTCGAACGTCACCCATTCGATCCTGTCGAGATTGACGCCATAGTCGTTGGCGAGGATGCCCCTGATCCAGGCGCCGGTCGTCGTCGTGAAGGAGCGGATGCCGACGCGCTTGCCTTCGAGATCACCCGGCCCGAGCATTCCGTGCGCTGGATTGTACAGCGCATAGGAATGCTGGAAGCGACCGAGCATCGTCGCGGGCAGCAGCACCAGCGGCTTGCCGTGCGCCTTCGCCATCAGATAGGTGACGATCGCCATCTCGCAGACGTCGAAGGCCTGCTCGCGCACCATCGGCTTGAACGCCGTGTTGGTCGGCGTGTACGCGATGAAATCGAGGTCGAAAAGATCGGAGCGGAGTGCGCCGCTCTTCACCGCCTCGACATGGGGGTGACTGCCGAGCACGGCCTTCAGCTTGAGACGATCCATCCGCCCGCTCCGCTTCTAGACGTCCTCGGGATTGTCGACATAGACGAGCCCGGCTTTCGCCAGCGCCTCGCGCATGCTGTACATGTCGAGGCCGAGTTCGCCCGAGGCCAGCCGCTTGCGCTTGCCGCCTTCATCCGCGTTCCGCTTCTTCGCCTTCTCGGCGACCTCGGCCGCATAGCGCTTCGGCACCACCACGACGCCGTCGTCATCGGCCACGATGATGTCGCCGGGATCGACGTTGACACCGGCGCAGACCACGGGGATGTTGACCGAGCCGAGCGTGGCCTTGACAGTGCCCTTGGCCGAGACCGCGCGCGACCACACCGGAAAATTCATCTCGTGCAGCGCTTTGACGTCGCGGCAGCCGGCGTCGATGATCAGCCCCTGCACGCCACGCGCCTGGAGCGAGGTCGCAAGCAGCTCGCCGAACATGCCGTCGGTATTGTCGGTGGTGCAACCGACGACGAGGATGTCGCCCTTCCTGCACTGCTCGACCGCGACGTGGATCATCCAGTTGTCGCCGGGCTGCGCCAGCACGGTGACGGCCGGACCGGCAATTGACGCGCCGGCCCAGACCGGGCGCAGATACGGCTTCATCAGGCCGATGCGGCCGTAGGCCTCGTGCACGGTCGAGACGCCGTACTCCGCCATCCCTGCGGGATCGGCACGCCTGATGTTGCGAACGACGACGGGCTTCATGCCAGCTCCTCCGCAACCGTCGGGAACAGCCGCTGATAGGCCTCGCCATAAGTCATGGGCACGCCGGTGTTGCGGCTGCCCTGGATGCCGCGGTTCAGCGCGACGCGCTCGTAATAGCCCCAGAGATGTTTTTGCGCGGCGAGGATCTGGAATGCCTCGTACTTCTCCTTCCAGACCTCGTCGATCTTGAGGAGCAGGTCCGGCTTGTAATTGCACTGCTCGGGCTGGTGCGGCTCGAACAGGAACACGGGCGGGGCCGAATATTTGTACTGCGCGCCGGGCTTGTGGCCCATGGCCTGTGCGACCACGCGGGTCTCCTGGACGAAATGCGCGGCGTTCGGATGGTCGAAATTATAGGGGTCTTCCAGCGCGTGCGTCAGCACGAAGCTCGGATTGAGCTCGCGGTAGATGTCGACCATGCGGTCGAAATGCGCCTCGGTCAGCTTCAGCGGATAATCGCCGCAATCGAAAAACTCGATCTCGGCACCGAGCAGCTTGGCCGCCCGCTCCGCCTCGTCCTTGCGCCCGGCCTTGACCGATTCCAGCGTCGCGCCCTTTTCCTTCCAGGCGAACTGGCTCTCGCCGCGCTCGCCGAAGGACATGCAGACGATCTTCATGCGGTAGCCCTTCTTCGCATGCAGCGCGATGGCGCCGCCGGCGCGCCAGACGAAATCGCCCGGATGGGCCGTCACCACGAGACCTGTTTTCATGGGATCAACTCCCCTCTCTCATTCGTAAGCAGCACAGGCTCCCTGCCTCATGCAGGAAGCCAATTTCATCAGGCGGCAGTCGCCGCTTGTTCCTCGCCGTCGAGCACGCGCTTCAAGCGCTCGCTGTCGAGCGCGCCTTCCCATTTGGCAATCGCAATGGTCGCCACCGCGTTCCCGATCAGATTGGTTGGCGTCAATCCCTGCGACATCAGGCGGTGGATGCCGAGCACCAGCGCGACGCTGGTCACCGGAATGCTGCCGGTGGCCGACAGCGTCGCCGCCAGCACGACGAAGGCGGCGCCAGCGATGCCCGCGGCGCCTTTGGAGGTCACGAGCAGGATCAGCAGCAGCTCGACCTGCTCGGCAAGCCCGAACGGCGTGTTGGTCGCCTGCGCCAGGAAGACCGAGGCCGCAGCGAGATAAAGGCAGGTGCCGTCGAGATTGAAGGAATAGCCTGTCGGGATCACCAGCCCGACCACGCTCTTCTCGCAGCCTGCCTTCTCCAGCTTGGTCAGCATCCGCGGCAGCACCGTCTCGGACGACGTCGTGGCGATGCAGATCAGCAGCTCTTCCCAGATGTAGCGGATCAGCTTGAGCAGCGAGAAGCCGCAGATCCGCGCGACGGGACCGAGCGCCACGATAATGAAGATCACGCAGGTCAGGTAAAAGCCGCCGAGCAGCTTGCCGAGCGAGGCAAGCGAGCCGACGCCGAACTTGCCGACCGTGAAGGCGATGGCTCCGAACGCGCCGATCGGCGCCGCCCACATCACGAAGCCGACGACGGCGAACACCATCTTTGCGGCGATGTCGATCAGATGCACCAGCGGCGCGGCGCGCTCGCCGAGTTGCACCAGTGCAAAGCCGCAGAGCACTGAAATGAACAGCACCTGGAGGATGTTGCCTTCAGCGAAAGCGCCGATGAAGGTCGCGGGCACGATGTTCATCAGGAACGGCACGAAGCCGATGACGCTGGTCTGCTTGACATAGGGCTCGATCGCGCTGGCATTGATGCTGGCGGGATCGATGTTCATGCCGACGCCGGGCTTGAGCACATTCACCGCGATGAGACCGATGATCAGCGCGATCGTGGTCATGATCTCGAAATAGACGATCGCCTTCACCGCGACGCGCCCCACGCGCGCCATGTCGGCCATGTGCGCGATGCCGTGCACGACGGTGCAGAAGATGATCGGCGCGATCAGCATCCGGATCGCCTTGATGAAGGCGTCCCCGAGCGGCTGCATCTTGGCGCCCGCCTCCGGGCTTATGATCCCAAGCGCGATGCCGGCTGCCATGGCGATGAGCACCTGGATCCAGAGCTCCTTCCACCAGGCGCGCCCACGCGGCTTGTCGATCGCGAGCGCCGTCATCGCTCGAACTCGAACAGGCGCGCGGGATTGTCGACGAGGATTTTTTGCTGGAACTCCGGCTCCGGCGCGAACTGCGGGATCAGGTCGACGAGGTCGCCGTCGTTCGGCATCACCTTGACGTTGGGATGCGGCCAGTCGGTGCCCCAGATGATGCGGTCGACCGCGGTCTCGACGATTTTTCGGGCGAACGGCACGGCGTCGGTGAAAGGCGGGCCGGCCGAGGACACCCGCTCCGAGCCGCAGATCTTGACCCAGCACTTCTCGTCACGCTGCATCAGCTCGATCAGGATCTTGAATGGCAGCTGATCGAGCCCCTCGGAGGCCTTCACCCGGCCCATATGGTCGATGGTGTAGCTCAGCGGCAGCCTCGTCAGCATGTCTGCATATTCGGGCAGGTCGATCGCATCGAAATGCAGATCGATGTGCCAGCCGAGCGGCGCGACCATTGCGACGATGCGGTCGAACACGCGCTTGTCGGGAACGCCGCCGAGATGGCGGACGAAATTGAAACGGCAGCCGCGAAAGCCGCCCTCGTGCAGCACGCGCAACTCACGCTCGGTGATGCCGTCGTCGATGTTCGCGACCGCGCGATAGGCGCCATTGCTTTGCGCAATGGCATCGAGCGCGACCGTGTTGTCGGTGCCGTGCACGCTGGCATTGACGATGACCGCGCGCTCCACGCCGAGCTTGGCATGCAGGATGCGGAAATCCTCCAGCGGCGCATCCGGCGGCGTGTAGGAACGGTCAGGCGCGTACGGGTATTTCGCGCCGGGGCCGAAGATGTGGCAATGCGCGTCGCATGACAACTTCGGCAGCTTGAATTTTGGCGTGCGCGTGTTCGGATCGGGCGGCGGAATGGTCGGCGTGTACATCATTGTCATCAGGTGAACTTGAACAGGCGTGCGGGATTGTCGACCAGCAGCTTTTGCCGGACCTTCGCATCTGGCGCGTAGAGCGGGATCAGGTCAACGAGGTCGCCGTCGTTCGGCATGATCTTGACGTTGGGGTGCGGCCAGTCGGTGCCCCAGATGACGCGATCTGGCGCGTTATCGATCAGCGCCTTGGCGAACGGCACCGCGTCGTGGAACGGCTTGCCGGTGCTGGAAGCGCGCTCCAGGCCCGTGATCTTGACCCAGCATTTCTCGTCCTTCTTCTGGAGGTCGAGCAGCGCGGTGAAGCCGGGATCATCCAGCCCCTTCCCCGCCTGCACCGTGCCCATGTGATCGATCACGTAAGACGTCGGCAGCGCGGTGAGGATGGGCGCGAATTCGGCGATCGTGCCGGGCTCGAAATAGACGTCGATGTGCCAGCCGAGCTCGGCGACGCGATGCACGATGCGCTGGAATTTGTTCATGTCGCCGACGCCGCCGAGGCGCTTGAGGAAGGCGAAACGGCAGCCGCAGATGCCGGCCTTGCCGAGCGCCGCCAGCTCCTTCTCGCTCATCTCGTCATTGACGTTGGCAATCCCCTTGTAGGCGCCTTCGCTCTGGGCGATGGCATCGGTGACGACGCGATTGTCGGTGCCGTGCACGGTGGCATTGACGATGACGCAGCGCTCGACGCCGATCCTCTCGTGCACGCTGCGGAACGTCTCCAGCGGCGCATCGGCCGTGTTGTAGGGCCGTTTTTCCGCGAAGGGATAACGGGCCGCCGGTCCGAAGATGTGGGTATGGGTATCGCAAGACTTCGGCGGCAGCTTGAACGACGGCACCTTCGGATCTGGATCCGGCGGCGCGATCGTCGGAATCGCCTTTGATTCGGCCTTGGGGTCGGCCGATTGCGCGCGCGCTTCGCTCGCGAGCGCGGCGCCGGCCAATCCGGTCAGGAGATGCAAACACTCACGCCTGTTCATTTCCTCAACACCCTGTCACACGGTCCGCTTGCGAGCGAAAGCGCTGTGACGCGCCTCCTCTCGGGCGGTTTCTTTAAGTCTTGCTGCTGACGACCGGCCGCCGCTTTGCAGGCACGGCCTGATCGAGCGCCGGCGCCTGGAACGCGGCAACGGTCGCCTGCACCAATTGCTCGATGGCACTGGCCGCATCGCTGCCGTCGGCTTCCCCGCGCGACAGGCGCGAGACGCGGTCCGGCGTCACCAGCGAATAATAGAGTGCGCCGAGCAGGAAGTGGCTGCGCCAGACGATATCGGTGCGCGGAATGTGCGGCAGGCTTTCGTGGACCGCATCGATGAAGGCGTGGCTGGTGTCGTCGAAGGTCTGCGCGATGATTTTTCGCGCGACCTCGTTGCCCTCGGCCGACATCACGGCGCGCAGCCGCGTGAAGCGCGCGCCACCGCCGGCGAGATCGCTGCCCGAGGTGAAGGCCGGCACCACGTAGGCGCGCACGATTGCTTCCAACCGATCCTGGAGGTCGCGGACGCGCTTGGCTGCCGCGAGCAGCTCGGAACGGCGCAGGTTCATCGGCCCGCAATGGCGCCGGTAGATCTCCAGCAGCAGGCCGTCCTTGGTCTTGAAATGATAGGTCACGCTGCCGGGATTGGCCCCGGCCGCTTGCGCGATGTCGCGCACGGAGACGGCATTGAAGCCGTTGGTGGCGAACAGCTCCTCGGCCGCCGCGAGGATCGCCTCGCGCATGTTCGGCTTGCGGGCCGTTTCCTTGCTGGTGGGCTTGCGTACCATGTGATTTGTACTATCGTACAAAAGATCAGGTCTCGTCAACAAAAACCATGGGCGACGTCCGGGACGGCCGAGAGACCCGCCGATAGGCCGCCATTGCCCTCAAGGAGTGCTGGGAAATGCTGGGTTTGAATACGACGATCGGCCGCCTCGCGGTCGGTGCAGGCTTGTTGCTGGCGGCGAGCGCCGCGCACGCCGCCGACACTTATCCGAGCAAGCCTGTCCACATCCTCGTGCCCTACGCGGCCGGCGGTGCGGTCGACGTGCTCGCGCGCACGCTGGGCCAGGCGCTGGCCAAGACCTGGGGCCAGCAGCCGGTGATCGACAATCGTCCCGGCGCCGGCGGCATCGTCGCCTCGCAAGCGCTGACGCAGGCCGCGCCCGACGGCTACACGCTGATCCTGGTCGCGAGCGGTCATCCGCTCAACCAGTTCATCTATCCGAGCGTGCCCTACGACACCTTCAAGGATTTCACCGCGATCACCGAAGTCGCCTCCTCGCCGCTCGCGATCGTGGTGGCCAAGGACAGCCCCTACAAGACGCTCGGCGATCTCCTCGCTGCCGCAAAAAAGGACCCGGACAAGCTCTCTTACGGCATGTCCGGCAATGGCACATCCGCGCATCTCGCCGGCGAGCTCCTGAAATACATGTCCGGCACCAAGATCGTCGCGATCCCCTACAAGGGCGGCGCGCCGGCGCTGACCGCCGTGATCGCCGGCGAGATCCCGCTCAGCATCAATCCGCTCGCGGAAGCCATCGGCCAGCTCGAAGGCGGCCCGGTGCGGGCGCTCGCGGTGACCTCCGCCGAACGCTCCAAGGCGCTGCCTGATGTTCCGACCATCGCCGAGGCCGGCGTATCAGGCTACGACGTCTCGGTCTGGTGGGGCGTTCTTGGGCCGGCAAAGATGCCGCCGGAGATCGTGGCCAAGCTCGAGACCGACCTGAAGGCGGCGCTGCAAGACCCCAGCGTGCTGTCGACCCTCGGCAAGATCGGCGCAGCGCCGGTCGGCTCATCATCCAAGGATTTCGACGCCTATATGCGCGCCGAGGCGGCCAAATGGGAGCCGGTGCTGAAGGCCGCCAACATCCGCGCGCAGTGAGGTGCTTCACATGAGGACCTCTGGACGCTTCGCGCGCACCGCCCTGCTCGCGGTCGCAATCGTCAGCCTGCTCGGCGCGCCGGTGCGCGCCGATGGCGAAGCAAGGCTGCTGGCGCCGGGCGGCACCTTGCGTGTCGGCATCTATCCGGGCAGCCCGACCTCGATGGTGACGGACGCGGCCGGCAAGCCGCACGGGCTCGCCTACGATCTCGGCGGCGAGCTTGCGAAACGGCTCGGCATCGGCGTCGACTATGTCAGGTTTCAGCGCGTCGCCGACATCGTCAGCGCGATTCACGCCGGCCAGGTCGATTTCACCGTGACCAACGCCACACCGGCCCGTGCGAATGAAGTCAGCTTCAGCCAGCCCGTGCTGGCGATCGAGCTCGGTTTTCTCGTCCCCGCGAATTCGCCGATCGGCAAGGTCGAGGACATCGACAAGCCCGGTGTGAAGATCGGCGTCACCAAGGGCTCGACCTCGGAGCGCACGCTGCCGGCGAAGTTCAAGACCGCAACCATCGTTCCCGCCGAAAGCGTCAAGGTCGCCATCGCCATGTTCGGCCGCGGCGAGATCGATCTCTACGCCACCAACAAGCCGACGCTGTTCGAGATGTCCGACCAGATGCCGGGCGCAAAAATCCTCGACGGCAATTGGGGCCTGGAGCACATGGCCATCGCGATCCCCAAAGGACGCGAGGACGCGCTCCCCCTGCTCAACCGCTTCGTGACGGACGAGCAATCCTCCGGCGCGCTGGACACGATCCAGCAGCAGGCCGGCTTGCGCGGCGCGACCAAGGCGACGCGCGAATAGGCCGGAGGCGCCGTTGCTCACCTCTCCCTACGGGAGAGTTGAAGCTAGAACTCAGCTCGCCGCCTGCTCCGCGGTCCGCCAGATGATTTCCGGCGGGTCGCGGAAGGCGAAGCGAACGAGATGCCGTTCGACGACACCTTCGACCTGAACGAGCAGGTCCGCGTTCTCGGCTTCCGCCCTCAACGTGAGCTTGCCGCCTGCCGCCTCCAGCCGGCACGTCCCCATCGAAAACGGGATCGTTCCCTGCTCCGGCGTGAACTCGACCGCCAGCTTGTGCGCAAAATGCTTGCAGAGCTGCTGCAGGTAGATGCTGGCCCGCTCGGTGGTGATCTCTGCCACTGAATGATTCATGTTCCCTTGCCTTTCAGGCAGATTGGTCCGGCGCCCCGACTTGCCGGACCACGTAGCCGGCTTGTATCTTTCCAGCAAGCTATTCGCTGCCAACGATGCCGTGAGAGACCGCCGATGATGCCGCCGTCCGTTGACCTTACCACGCGCCCGGCTGGGCGGGCGGACGGGCGACCGCAACGCCATCGGCGGAGTTCGCCGCGCCATAGGTCGGCACGGCGCCGAAGGCCTGCCGCGCGGCCGCCTGCTTCGTCGTGGTCTTGGCTGCGGCGCTCGTCTTGCTCTGGCCGCCCTCTGCGAAAGCGGCTGGCACGGCGAGGATTGCCGCCGCGGTCAAGGTCAGCGTCAGATATCGCTTCAACATCGATCGTCTCCATTCTTGCAAAAGCCTTCCCGCTCGCGCGCTGGTCCACAGCGCGCGTCGGGCCCGTTTCACAGACTTGCCGGCCGGCGATTGCCGGTCAGATATCTTCCTAGAAAGATATATCGCAACTATCTTTCTGGCAAGACATCCAGGGATGAACTTTACGTAAGGAGGCCCGTCCATGACCGAACCGCGCTATCCCGCGGACAAGCTTCTCGCCATCAAGAAGAAGCATTGGCCCGAATCCGTCACCCCCGTCGGCGAGTTCATGGTGCGCATCTACCGCCTGAACAGCCTGATGCGCGACAACGTGGCCGAGCAGATCGCCACGCATAGTTTGTCGTTCATGGAGTTCGAGGTGCTGATCACGCTGCGCGGCGTCGCCCCGCCCTACGAGATGATCCCGACCGAGCTTTATCCCGCCATCCTGATCTCGTCGGGCGGGCTGACCAAGGTGCTCAATTCCTTGCAGGAGCGCGGCCTCATCACGCGGGCCGAAGGCGCGGCCGACAAGCGCAGCAAGCCGGTGCGGCTCACGGCGAAGGGACGAACGCTTGCCGAACGCGTCATGGCGGAGGTTCTGCAATCGGGCCAGAAGATGATCCTCGGCGGACTCTCGGACTCCGATGTCGAGCGTGCAACGCGGCTGCTGCACAAATTGCTGGTGACGCTCGAACCTGCGAACGATTAGCATTCGCTGCCATTGTTGCGATGCGCGTCGATTCCATTTGCTGCACATCAACGCAACAACATGGAGAAAGCGTCATTTGTCTTCGGCGCCGTGTTGGGCAACCAAAGCGGCGCATCACCGGAGACCGAAAATGAGCAAGCCCGTCCTGTTGACACTGCATCGCTGGATCACACTGGTCTTCGCCCTGCCCCTGCTCGCAATCATCGCCACCGGACTGATCCTGTCCTTCGAGCCGCTGGTGCAAGTCAATGGCGTCAACGGTCCGGCGGTCGACTCCGGGCGCATCGTCGAGCTGGTGAAGCGATATGATCCCGATGGCAAGGCGCGCGGGCTTTCGATCAATGCCGCCAGTCAGCGCATGACACTGCAAGGCGCCGGCGCCCCCGCGATCGACCTCGCAACAGGCGCGCCCGCCGCTGCGGGCTCCGGCCTCCCCGATCTCTTCCGGTGGGCCCGTGTCACGCATGAACGGTTGCTCGGCCAGGCCTGGCTGGTGACGAGCTCGACCGTCGCCATGGTGGCTCTGATGGTGCTCGGCATCCTCATGGGACTGCCGCGGCTGCGCAACACGCTCTCCGGATGGCACAAGGGCACCGCATGGTTCGCGTTGCCGCTGATCCTGCTGAGCCCGCTGACCGGCCTGTGCATGGCGTTCGGCCTGACCTTTCAGAGCGGAGCCGCTCCAGCCGGCGCCGGCCGCCCCGTCGCCCTGCCCGACGCGGTTCGCATGGTCGCGGATTCGCACGAGCTGTCGCATGTGATCTCGATCGGCGTGCGCGGCGGTCGCGTGATGGCGCGGATCTATGATGACGGTGAACTGCGCGCCTACGCCGTCAATTCATCCGGCGTCACAGCGCTGCCGCGCAACTGGCCGCGCCTGATCCATGAGGGAAACTGGTCGGCCCTGATCGCTTCGCCGCTCAACATCATCACCTCGATCGCCCTTCTGACGCTGCTATCGACGGGCCTCCTGATCTGGGCGCGGCGGAAGCTGCGCAAGCCAAGGCGGCGCGTCGGCGGACAGGCCGACGCAGCCGTGGTCGGCGCCGGCTAGTCGCGGCGAGATTCAATTGCGTGCGCTCGCCCGTACCTGCTCCGGCGTGACACGCCGGAGCAAATCGGCATCATCGTCGGCTGAGGGGATCAGGATCGCGCGCTCGCGTGGCAGCGCTTCGGGCATCTCGTCGCGAATGAAGGCGATGAGCCTCTCCCTCATCTCGCAGCGCAGGTCCCAGGATTGCGGTGCGTTCCTGGCGCTGACCAGCGCACGCAGCTCGATCGTGCGCGAATCCGCATCGATCACCTGGAGATTGACCACCGCCCCATCCCAGAGCTTGGACTCCTTCACCGCCCCCTCCAGCCAGCACCGGATGCGCGGCACGTCGGCGCGATAATCGACATGGAGCGCGATCACGCCGATCAGGGACGCGGTGTCGCGGGTCCAGTTCTGGAACGGCTTTTCGATGAAGTAGGACAGCGGCACCACCATGCGGCGCCAGTCCCACAGCCGGATCACGACATAGGTCGACGCGATGTCCTCGACCCAGCCCCATTCGTTCTCGATGATGACCGCATCCTCGATCCGGATCGGCTGGGTGATCGCGATCTGCAAGCCCGCGATCAGATTGCTGAGCAGCGGCCGCGCCGCGAGACCGACGATGATACCGGCGGCGCCGGCGGACGCGAACAGGCTGACGCCGTATTGCCTGACCGAGTCGAACGTCATCAGCGCGGTCGAGACCGTGATGATCACGATGATGATGTCGGCGACGCGCTTGAACACGCGCACTTGCGTGACGTGCTTGCGCGCGACGAAATTCTCGGTGACGTCGCGAAAATTCTGCAAGTACCGCGCCGCGCTCATGTCGACGATCCGGATCGAGATCCATCCGATCAGCGAGATGAAGGCGACGACGAACAGGCTCGTCAGCGGCGTGCGAAACGCGTTGTCGAGCGGCGCAAGCGGCAGCACCAGCGCCACGGCGGCAAGACAAAGCGCCAGTTGGGCCGGGCCGGAGGTGCGCTCGATGAAGACACTTAAGAGCGGAGCCCGGGTCCCGAAGGCGCGGTTGAGCAGCCAGACCGCAAGCCGATAGAACGCCAGCGCAAGCAGGATCGCACCTGCGACCAGGCTGAGCCCGACGAACCATGACGGTATCCACCCGAACATCCTGTCGATGTCGGCCATGAGGGCCTGCCGATCCATTCACGTCCCCGGAATTGCATTCGCTATTGGCCAACGCCTTGCAGCGCGCTTGGCTCCGCCCGCCCAGTGCAATGCAGCATTCCGCTGGTGCAACAGCTGCCAAACTGCGCTAATTTGAGGCACACATGACTCGACGTACCGGCAGCGCCGATCTTCCTCTCCACACCGGACGGGTTCCGCCGTGGCTCGCGAGCCGCATGGCCTCGCTGGGCGCGATCGTCACGCAGGCGATCGTGCATCATTACGGCCGCGATGCCTTCCTCCAGCGCCTGTCGCACCCGTTCTGGTTCCAGTCGTTCGGGGCCGTGATGGGGATGGACTGGCACTCCTCCGGGATCACCACTTCCGTGATCGGCGCGCTGAAGCGCGGGCTCGGACCGCTCCAGGACGAACTCGGCATCTATGTCTGCGGCGGCCGCGGCCAGCATTCGCGCAGGACGCCGGACGAGCTGTTGCAGCTCGGCGAGCGCGTCGGCTTCGACGGCGTGAAGCTCACCCGCGCCAGCCGGCTGGTGGTCAAGGTCGACAGCGCGGCCGTGCAGGACGGATTCGACCTCTATCTCCACGGCTTCTTCGTCACCGCCGACGGGAAGTGGACGGTGGTGCAGCAGGGCATGAACGGCGACAAACGGCAGGCCCGCCGCTATCACTGGCATTCCGAGGCCTTGAAGAGTTTCGTCGACGCGCCGCACAGCGCGATCGACGGGCCACAGCAGGGCGAGATCGTCAATCTCACCGACCATCGCGCCGACATCTCGCGCAGCGCGCAACTCGAACTCCTCGGCGATCTCGGCCCCGATCGCATCGTCTCCGAATTCGAGCGGCTCACCGGGACGGCGCCCGAACCGGCGCAGGGCATGCTGCCGCACCTGATCATGCCCGCGCATCACGATGTCCGTCCCAAGGACGTGTTCGCGCGGCGCCTGCACGGCACGCTGGCTGCGGCAGCCGAGCGCGGCCCGGTCGACTTCCCGGAGCTGTTGCTGACGCCCGGCGTCGGCGCGCGCACGGTGCGCTCGCTGGCGATGGTGGCCGAGGTCGTGCACGGCGCACCCTATCGCTTCGACGATCCCGCGCGCTTCTCGCTCGCTCATGGCGGCAAGGACCGGCACCCCTACCCCGTGCCGATCAAGGTCTACGACGAGACCATCCGCGTGCTGAAGGGCGCGATCCAGAATGCAAAGCTCGGACGCGAGGAAGAGATGCAGGCGCTCAGGCGCCTCGACGACCAGGCGCGGCGGCTGGAGCGGACCGCGCATGGACCGTCGGTCGAGGCTTACATCGCCGGCGAGCGTGCGGCCTCGCCCGATCTCGACGGCCGCTCCGTGTTCGGCTGGGAGCGCGATCTCGTCGCTTCGAAGAAGTCGACCGGCTCCTGAGGCTGTCGCCTAGTCTTCGGCCTCCTCGTCGTCGAGCAGCCGGTTGGCCGCATGATCCTGATACTGCTCGGTCTGAATGAACTTTCCGTCCATGCCGCGAATGTCGGAATGTTGCGCCTTGTCGCGGTTCGACAGGATCATGTTGTCGCCGACCTTGTCCTTTGGGATGTCCGTGAGTGCGCCGGTCCCCGCGCCCTTGCCGTGCGCGCCCGATCCGATATGCGTCTTGCCGCCGTTGGGCATGGACTGCTCCCTTGCTGTTGCGTCATCGGGGCAACGCATGCGCGATGGAGATTGTTTCGCACCTCACGCAAGATGATCCGGGCCATTGTTCCCGGCACGGCGTGCGCGATGTCAATCCGCCAGCAACGGTTCGGCGGCAGCAGCCGGGTTCGGCTCGCGGTTTCCGCCGGCGATCACAGGCAATGTCGCGATCGCACGCATGCCCGGACGCTTGCGCCAGTGGACTTGCGCGGGGTCGACGGCGAGCTCGAGCTTCGGCCATCGCGCAAACAGCGCCTGCAATGCGCAAGTCGCCTCGATCCGCGCGAGCTGGTGGCCGAGACAGAAATGAATTCCCGTTCCGAACGACATGTGGCGGTTCGGCTTGCGCGTGAGGTCGAGCCGCTCGGGCTGATCGTGCACCGCCGGGTCCATGTTCGCCGCAGCAAGCATGACCATGACGCGGTCGCCCTTCTTCAGCCGTACGCCCGCAAGCTCGACGTCCCGCCGCAGATAGCGCGGCTTGGAAAACTGCACCGGCGAGACGAAGCGCAAAAACTCCTCGACGGCGAGCGAGACGCGGCTCCAATCTTCCTCCAGCCAGTCGCGCAGGCCCGGTCTCCTGAGCAGCTCGTAGACCGAGCCGCTGATCAGATGCGTCGTGGTCTCCGAGCCTGCCGCGAGCAGCAGGAACACCATCGACACCATTTCGTCCGGCGTGATCTGGCCGCCCTCGCGCTCGACCTGGACCAGTTCGGCGATTAGGCCCTCGCCGCCCTGCTCGCGCGCGACCTGCAACTGCTCTCCGAGGTAGGCGCGCATCTTGCGGAATGCAAACAGCAGGCGGAAGAAGCTGACGACGTTCGTCAGCGACGACATCTTGTTGGCCCAGGCGATGAAGCGCGGGCGATCGGCCGCAGGCAGGCCCAGCAATTCGCAGATCACCGACACCGGCAGGATGCGGGCGTATTGCTGGACGAGGTCGGCGGGGCTGCCATCGGCAAACAGGTCGTCCGCCAAGCCGTCGGCGATGGCGCGAATGCGCGGCTCCATCGCGACGATCGCGCGGCGTCGGAAGGCTTCGTCCACGATGCTGCGCAGCCTCGTGTGATCCGGCTCATCCATCGTCAGCATGTTGTTGGCGATGGTCGTGACGAGCTTCGGCATCCACCAGCGCAGGCCGGCGACCTCGCCGTCCTCCTTGCGCAGCGTGAAGGTGGTACTGTCCTTCAGCACCTCTGCCGTCGCGTCATGCGTGGTGGTGACCCAGACATCACCGACCAGGGGAAATCGCGTCGCAACCACCGGGCCGGATGCGCGTAGCGCCGCGATCGCCTTGGGCGGATCGCGGAAGAAGGCCTCGCTGGTAAAATCCAGGCGCAGTGCCATGGGATCACCGGATTGGTTGGTGGCGTCTCAACCAGATGGTACGCGCGGGCCAAGGCGCAAGAGCTGGAACCGGCGCGAGGAGACGCGAGCCTATCCCCCTGGCGAGCGCTGGCCGGTCTTGCGCTGCTGCTGACTGGTATAGGCGTCCCAATGGCTCCAGCTGCCGTTGCTGAGGCTCTGCAGGTCCGTCGTGAGCGGACGGCGCGTGCGCTTGTCGTGGTCGGCGATGGCACGCTCCGACTGTGCGATCTTGCGCTTGAGTTCCCCGATCGCCTTCTGGGTCTGGCCGTTCCGCTTCGACGAGGCAATCTCGCCCATCGTGAAGCGTGCGGTCTCGAGCGCCTTCAACTCGGCACGGTTCTTCTTCAACTGGACCCGGTGCCAGGCGATGTTGCTGTCGCTGTCCGCAACCATGTGGGAACTCCGCTGATTCGCACCCACAGTGTATCGTGCGCCGAATCGGCGCCGCAACGCCCATGCGAGGGCGAAAATGCGGTCTTCTTGCGCAAGAATTCCGAACTTACCGCTCGGCGAAGGCCTTTTCGACCACGAACTGGGCCGGCTCGCCATGATTGCCCTCAATGAGGCCGCGCTCGCCCAGGAGCACGCGGGTGTCGGCGACCAGCGCCGGGCTGCCGCAGATCATGACGCGGTCGTGGGCCGCTTCCAGCGCCGGCAGGCCGATATCGGCGAACAGCTTGCCCGAGGTGATGAGGTCGGTGATGCGGCCGCGGTTGCGGAACGGATCGCGGGTCACGGTCGGGTAGTAGATCAGCTGATTGCGGATGTACTCGCCGAGCAGCTCATCCTTCGGCAGATGCTCGGTGATCATCTCGCCATAGGCGAGCTCCTTGACGTGGCGGCAACCGTGCAGCAGCACCACCTTCTCGAACCGCTCGTAGGTCTCGGGGTCCTTGATCACGCTCAGGAACGGCGCCAGGCCCGTGCCGGTGCCGACCAAATAGAGGTTGCGGCCGTCCTCCAGATTGTCGATCACCAGCGTGCCGGTGGCCTTGCGGCTGACGATGATCTCGTCGCCTTCCTTCAGGTGCTGGAGCCGCGAGGTCAGCGGGCCGTCCGGCACCTTGATCGAGAAGAACTCCAGCGTGTCCTCGTAATTGGCGCTGGCGACGCTGTAGGCCCGCAGCAGCGGCTTCTCGCCGACCTTGAGCCCGATCATGGTGAATTCGCCGTTGCGGAAGCGGAAGGTCGGGCTGCGGGTGGTCTTGAAGGAGAACAGCGTGTCGGTCCAGTGGTGGACGCTCAAAACGCTTTCCTGGTTGAAATTGCTCATCTCACCCTTCCGTGTCGCTTGCTTGCGGTTTTCGAGGCGGTCAGCTATGCGTCGTTTGTACACGATCATTCGTATACTAATGAATAATCCGGCTTGATCCCGCGGTCAAGGCTGCCCAAGATCGGAAGCGTTGCAGTTAAGGACAAGGACCCCCTTCCATGGCGCATGACGCACCCCAGGCCACCGGACCCTCGAAGCTCGTGATCCGCAATATCGGCCTGATCCTGTCCGGCGCGCTGGAAAAGCCGATCCTGGACGGCGACACCATCGTCGCCGAGAACGGCAAGATCACCGCGATCGGCCGCTCTAGGGATCTCGACACGGAAGGCGCGACCACCATCGTCGACGCCAACGGCACCACGGTAACCCCCGGCCTGATCGACAGCCACGTCCACCCCGTCGCCGGCGACTGGACGCCGCGACAGAACCAGATCAACTGGATCGACAGCTCCCTCCACGGCGGCATCACCACCATGATCTCGGCGGGCGAGGTGCACATGCCCGGCCGTCCCCGCGACGTGGTGGGACTGAAGGCGATGGCGATCTTCGCGCAGCGCGCGTTCTGGACCTTGCGTCCGGGCGGCGTGAAGGTGCATGCCGGCGCGCCCGTGATCGAATGCGAAATGGTCGAGGAGGACTTCAAAGAATTGGCCGCCGCCGGCGTCAAGCTGCTCGGCGAGGTCGGCCTCGGCGGCGTGAAAGACGGACCGACTGCGCGCAAGATGGTGGGTTGGGCGCGCAAATACGGCATCCAGAGCACCATCCACACCGGCGGCCCTTCGATCCCCGGCTCCGGCCTGATCGACAAGGACGTGGTGCTGGAGGCCGACACCGACGTGGTCGGCCACATCAATGGCGGCCACACCGCGCTTCCCGACGACCAGATCCGCTGCATCTGCGAGGGCTGCAAGCGCGGGCTCGAGATCGTTCACAACGGCAACGAGCGCTCGGCGCTCTACACGCTGCGCATCGCGCGCGAAATGGGCGACCTGCACCGCGTCATCCTCGGCACCGACGGGCCGGCCGGCTCCGGCGTGCAGCCGCTCGGCATCCTGCGCATGGTCTCGATGCTGTCCTCGCTCGGCGAGCTGCCGGCCGAGATCGCGTTCTGCCTTGCCACCGGCAACACCGCACGGATGCGGCAGCTCGATTGCGGCCTGATCGAGGTCGGCCGCGCCGCCGATTTCGTCATCATGGACAAGGCGCAGCATTCACCGGGCAAGAACATCCTGGAGAGCGTCCAACTCGGCGACCTCCCCGGCATCGGCATGACCATCATCGACGGCATCGTGCGCACCCAGCGCAGCCGGAATACGCCGCCGGCCGGCAAGGTGCCGGAGGTGGTGGCGAAGTAGGATTGGACGAAAGCCAGACCCGTCGTCCTGAGGTGCGAGGCATGGGACGCAACGCGTCCCATGGGGAGCCTCGAAGGACGAACGGCCGAGCTGCAGCCGGGCCGTCGCCCTTCGAGGCTCGCCCTGCGGCAAGCCGCAGGACGAGCACCTCAGGGTGACGGTGAGAGAGCGGAATTCATGAAAAAGGCTGACATCCTTCCTCAGCGCTGCCTCGGAATTTCACACCGCACGTAGACTTGCCGCTTGGCCTGGCCCACCGGGCCGTTATCCATCACCAGCCTGCCATCCGCGGCGATGGACACCCGGGGGTTTGAGCGAAACTTCTCGCCCTCGCCTTCGCAGGCGAGCTTCATCTTCCAACCGAGCTTCCCATCCGCGGTGATCTCGCTGGCGCGGCACCGCGTCTCGTACCAATAGAGCCGGTTGCCGCCTTCGATGCTCATGCGGTTGGGGCTGTCATCGTCGCGGCAGTCCTTCCTGGTCGACGCCCAGAAGCCTTCGTAAGGCTGGGCTGCAAAGGCCGGCGCGCATTGGCTGGCGAGCGCCACGCCGAAACCCAAGACGAATGCAAACCGCGTCGCTCTCATGCTGCCAAACCTCGACCAAGCCTTCATCGAGGTTAGTCGTCCGATCCTCCATCATGTTCAACAGGTGGGCAAAGGCGTGAAGCGCCGTGCCCACGCTCTTTTCCTGATTGAGAGAGATGGTGGGCACGCTCCGCTTTGCCCACGCTACGGCACCGTCGTTACCGCAGCTTGTTCAACAGCGCCATCAGTGTCTCGCGCTCCTTGGGCTCGAGCGGCGCGAGCGTCTCGCGGGTGATGGCGATCGCGTTCGGCGCCAGCTTCTCGGCAAGCTGCTGGCCGGCGCGCGTCAGGCTCACCAGCAGGCGTCGTCCATCCTCGGGATCCTGGCTGGTTTCGGTCAGGCCGCGCGCCGTCAGGCGGTCGATCACACCCTTGATGGTCGCGACATCCATCGCGGTCAGCCGTCCCAGCTGGTTCTGCGAGCACGGCCCGGTCTCGGCGAGCTTTGACAGCGCCGCCCATTGGGTCGGCGTCAGATTGGTGCCGATGTCACGGGAGAAGATCGAGCTGTGGCGCTGCCAGACCTGGCGCAGGATGAAGCCGACCTGCTCGTCGAGCACGTAAGGCGGTTTTGCCGGTTTGACGCTCTTCTTTGCCGCAACGCTTCTCGCCATCCGCTCGCCGCCCTTACCTTTGCCCTCACAACGACAGATGCGCGTCGCGGATGTCCGGACGTGCGTCGAGCTCGGCCATCGTGCCGCCGAAGCAGACGCGGCCGCGCTCGATGATGTAGGCGCGATCGGAGATCAACCGCGCGAAATGCAGATTCTGCTCGGAGACGACGATGCTGACGCCCTCCTTCTTCATGGTCAGGATGGCATCGACCATCTGCTCCACGATCTTCGGCGACAGGCCTTCGGAGGGCTCGTCGAGCAGCACCAGCGACGGATTTCCCATCAACGTGCGCGCGATGGTGAGCATCTGCTGTTCGCCGCCGCTCATGCGGCCGCCCGGGCGGTTCTTCATTTCGCCGAGGTTCGGAAACAGCGTGAACAGCTTGTCGCGCGTCCAATAGGGCGCGTTCGGCCGCTTCGGCTGCCGGCCGACTTCGAGATTCTCCTCCACCGTCAGATCGGTGAAGATGCGCCGCTCCTCCGGCACATAGCCGAGCCCCTCGCGCACGATCTCGTGCGTCGGGCGCACCGACACGTCCTTGCCTTCGAACATGATGCGGCCGGTGCGCTGCGCCACCAGGCCGACGATCGAGCGGAACGTCGTCGACTTGCCGGCGCCGTTGCGGCCCAGCAGCGCCACGACCTCGCCCTCACCGACTTCGAAGCCGATGTCGAACAGGATATGCGCCGGGCCATAATGACTGTTGAGACCCTCGACCGTGAGCTTCATGCCGATGCTCCCTCGCGATGACGGGCATCGTAGACGAGCCCCTCGCCGAGATAGACCGCCTGCACCTGCGGATTGCCGCGCACCTCGGCCGGCGAGCCCTCGGCGATCAGCGTGCCGCGGTTGAGCACGATGATGCGGTCGGCATGCTCGAACACCACGTCCATGTCGTGCTCGGTGAAGAGCACGCCGATCGATTTCTCCCGCGCGATCTGCGCGGTCAGGCGCATCAGATCGACGCGCTCGCGCGGCGCCATGCCGGCGGTCGGCTCGTCCATCAGCAAGAGTTTCGGCTGGTTGGCGAGCGCGACCGCAAGCTCGAGCCGCTTGAGGTCGCCATAGGCGAGCTCGCCGCAGGGCCGATCCGCATAGCCGCCCATGCCGACGAGTTCGAGCAAGCGGCCGGCTTCGCCGCGATCGAACTTCGGCGCCGAGCCGAAGAGATTGAACAGCTGCCTGCCGTGCGAGATCAACGCGACCTGCACGTTCTCGCGCACCGTCATGGTCGCGAACGTCGCGGTGATCTGGAAGGTGCGTCCGACCCCGAGCCGCCAGATCTCGCGCGGCTTCTTGCCGGTGGTTTCTTCGCCAAGCAGGCGGACCTGGCCGGTGTCAGGTTTGTTCTGGCCGTTGAGCATGTCGAAGCAGGTGCTTTTGCCGGCACCGTTCGGGCCGATCAGCGCCAGGATCTCGCCGGCGCGGAGCGAGAACGAGACACCGCGCACGGCATGGATGCCGCCATAGGATTTGGTCAGGCCTTCGACCGCGAGAAGTGGGGGTGCGACGCTCATTCGGCGGACTCGATCGGCTTGGCAAGCAAGGGGGATCCCGGCGGCGATGCCTTCCTGCGACGCTGCGCCAGCATCTCGAGCATGCCGACGATGCCTTTGGGGAAGACGACGACGATCAGCACGATGAAGCCGCCGAGCACGAGCTTCGACAGGTCGGTCTGGCTGACCAGCCAGATGTTGAGCGCCTTGTAGACGATGGCGCCGATCACCGCGCCCGACACCGTCTCGACGCCGCCGAGCAGCACCATGACCAGCGCATCGACCGACAGCGAGATGCCGAGATTGTCAGGGAAGACGCTGCCCTTGAGATAGGCGAACAGCGCGCCGCCGATGCCGGCGGTCGTGCCCGCGATCACGAAAGCCGTCCACTGGATGCGCTTGGCGTTGATGCCGATCGCCTCGCTGCGCAGGAGCGAGTCGCGCGTGGCGCGGAGCGCATAGCCGAACGGCGAGAACACCATGGCCCGCAGCGCGATCGTGACGAGCGCCGCGACGCCGAGCGCGAGCCAGTAGAAATGCGACGGGCTCGCCGCCCACTTCTCGGGCCAGACGCCCAGAATGCCGTTGTCGCCGCCCGTGACGCTCACCCACTGGAACGCGATCGACCAGACGATCTGCGCGAAGGCGAGCGTCAGCATCGCAAAGTAGACGCCGGAGAGCTGCACGGCGAAGAAGCCGAACACGGCGGCGCCCATGCAGCCGAGCAGCGGCCCGAGCAAGAGGCACACGATCATCGGCAGCCCCGCCATCTTGGCGAGGAAAGCGACGCCATAGGCGCCGAGCCCGAAATAGGCGGCGTGGCCGAAGGACGCGAGGCCGCCGACCGACATCAGGAAATGCAGGCTGACGGCGAAGATCACGAAGATCGCGATCTCGGAGCCGACCGTCAGCGCGTAGTTGCCGGCGAACAGCGGCAGCGTCGCGGCAACGACCAACGCTGCGAGCGAGGCGAGCCGCTCGTTCGGCGTCAGCGGTCGCCAGGGATTGACGGTGAGACCCGGCGTCTTGCGCGCGGCTGCCTCCGGCTTGCCGAACAGGCCCCAGGGACGCACGATCAGCACCACCGCCATCACCAGGAAGACGAGGATGATGGAAATCTTCGGGAAGATCAGGATGCCGAAGGCGTTGAGCTCTGAGACCAGCACCGCCGCGACGAAGGCGCCGACGATGCTGCCGAGGCCGCCGATCACGACCACGACGAAGACCTCGACGATGATGCGCAGATCCATGGCGTGATGCACGGCGTCGCGCGGGATCTGGAGCGCGCCGCCGAGGGCTGCGAGGAAAACGCCGACCGCGAACACCGATGTGAACAGCCATTTCTGATTGACACCGAGCGCCGCGACCATGTCGCGATCCTGCGTTGCCGCGCGTACCAGCACGCCCCAGCGCGTGCGCTGGAACAGCAACCAGAGAATACCGAGCACGACCGGGCCGAGCGCGATCAGGAACAGATCGTAGCTCGGGATGTTCTGGCCGAAGAAATCGATCGCGCCCCTGAAGCCCGGCGCACGGCGGCCGACGAGATCGTCGGGGCCCCAGATCAGCACGACGAGGTCCTCGACCATCAGGGTCAGGCCGAAGGTCGCGAGCAGCTGGAACAGTTCGGGTGCATGATAGATGCGGCGGAGCAGCACCATCTCGACGAGGACACCGATCAGCGCCACCGCCAGCGCCGCCAGCACGATCGCGCCCCAGAAGCCGAATGCGCCCGACAGCCGCTCCGTCAGCGTGAAGGCGATGTAGGCGCCGATCATGTAGAAGGCGCCGTGCGCAAAGTTCACGATCCGCGTCACGCCGAAGATGATCGACAGGCCCGAGGCCACCAGAAACAGCGACGCTGCGCTGGCGAGACCGGTCAGAAACTGTACGACATAAAAGGCCATCGGCGGTCCGGTTGGTTGAAATCGTAGGGTGGGTTAGCGAAGCGTAACCCACCACCTTTCTCGTGTGGCACCGAAAGTGGTGGGTTACGCCCCGCAGATGCGCTTTGCGCATCCGCAGGGCTAACCCACCCTACGGCAGCGGAGATCAATCCTTCGGCCGCAGCTTCTCGACTTCGGCATCGCTCGGCAGATAGTCGGCGCCTTTCTTGTAGACGGAGTCCACCATCACGCCCTTGCCGTCCTTCAGCGCGGTCTTGCCGACATAAGCGCCGAGCGTCGACTGATGGTCGATCTTGCGGAAGGTGATCTCGCCGAACGGCGACGGCATCGAGAGCCCCTCCGCCGCAGCGATCAGCTTCTCCGGATCGGTCGCGCCAGCCTTGGCAAGGATCGCAGCCGCCGCCTTGATGGTCTGGTAGCCGACGATCGAGCCGAGACGCGGATAGTCGTTGTACTTGGCCTGGTAAGCCTTCAGGAACGCATCATGCTCGGGCGTCTTGATCGAGTACCAGGGATAGCCGGTGACGATCCAGCCCTCCGGCGTCTCGTCCTTGAGCGGGTCGAGATATTCGGGCTCGCCGGTCAGGAACGACACGACCTCGCGCCCCTTGAACAGGCCGCGGGTGTTGCCTTCGCGCACGAGCTTGACGAGGTCGGCGCCGAAGGTGACGTTGAGGATCGCCTCGGGATTGGCCGCGGCAACCGCCTGCACCACCGGACCCGCGTCGATCTTGCCTTGCGGCGGCCACTGCTCGTCCACCCACTGGATGTCGGGGCGCTTCTCCGACATCAGCTTCTTGAACACGGCAACTGCCGACTGGCCGTATTCATAGTTCGGCGCGATCGTCGCCCAGCGCTTGGCCGGCAGCTTGCTGGCGGCTTCCAC
This sequence comes from Bradyrhizobium sp. GW821-FHT12B03, assembly GCF_058807535.1. Classification (NCBI taxonomy): domain Bacteria; kingdom Pseudomonadati; phylum Pseudomonadota; class Alphaproteobacteria; order Hyphomicrobiales; family Nitrobacteraceae; genus Bradyrhizobium; species Bradyrhizobium sp. GW821-FHT12B03. Next base: position 475,741 of record NZ_JBXAQU010000003.1, on the reverse strand, counting down.
CAGCATCGCGGCCTGCATGTAGTTCGAGGGCCGCAGACGGAAGGTGTACTTGTTGCCCTTCGACCAGGTCACGGCGTCCGTCAGCGGCTCGGCCGCGAGGAAGAACACCTTCTTCTGATTGGCGAAGTCGCTGACGGCGAGACCGATGTTCGACAGGAACGTGCCCGTGAGCATCGCAACGCCCTCGCTCGAGACGAGCTCGTTGGCCGCGGTCTGCGCGTCCGCCGGCTTGCCGCCGTCGTCCTTGGAGACGACGACGAGCTTCTTGCCGTTGATGCCGCCGGCCGCGTTGATCTCCTCGACCGCGAGCTGCCAGCCCTTGCGATAGGGCTCGGTGAAGGCCGGCAGCAGCGAATAGCTGTTGATCTCGCCGATCTTGATCTCCTGCGCCATGGCCGAATGAGCCATGCCGCCCGCCAGAAGCGCGAAGGCCGCGCCGACGAAAATGTTTCTTGCTCGCATCCCAACCTCCAGTTTTGAACTCTCTTGCGTCTTCAGCGTGATCTTATCGAAGAAGCCGTGCCCGCCTCCCCGGTTCAAGCTCTATCTCAGACCGTCTTCGCCCTTGACTTCCGCAACCGTCAGTCCGCCGACACGCGGCAGCGGACGGCCGCTGTCGGTGACGGCGACCGCAACCATGATCTCGTTGGCGCGCGGCGCGTCGCTGATCTGCACCTCCATGCCGTCGAAATGGCTGCGGACGAAAGCTGCATCCTTGTGCCCCAGGGGAATGTCGAGCGTCGTGCCCGGACCGCTGCGCTTCTTCGACGACGGGATCAGCGCCGCGCCCTTGCTCAGCACCTTGCGCACCGGCGCACCCATCTTCGGGTGAAGGATCGCGGCCGCATGTTCCAGCTCGCCGTTCTCGCCGACGGCCGCGGCCTTGCCATAGCTCTGCGCCTTCGCGCCGTCGATGCCGAGCGCCGCCACCGCGCGCTTCGACAGGAGCTCGCCGAGCTCCTCGCCGATCGCGATCAACGGTGAGAGATCCTCGACATATTTTCCGGCGAATGGATTTTCGATCACGGCGATCGCAGCGGCCCGCCGGGTCGGCGGCGAGACCTGGCGGCCCATCTCCATCTGCGTCTCTTCGACGACGGTGACGATCTTGCGGATGATCGCGCTCATGATTGTTTCCCTTGGGCTCTTCCCTGCTCAGGCATGAACCGCGTTCTCCAGCACAGGCGGGCGCGATCGTTGCCGTTCAATATCCTTCGGTCCGACGACAAGCATATCACCACTGAGCTGCAACACGGCCCCCTCGATCAATCCGCGATCGAACAATTGCCGTGCACATTCCGCGCCAGATTCCAGCGCAGCCGTGACATCAACTTGCGACAATTCACCAACGTCACGGGTGACGAGACGCGCACCGAGATCGCTGTCGGGTTGAAGCTCGTTCGCGGGCCGCCTGACGATGGCGGGATGCCCGGGCAGATCGACGGCATTGGCGATCACCGTCGCAGCCGCATCGGCTTGCGATGCCGTTGCCGCCAGCACCGTCACGGCATCCGCGATCCCAAGCGAAAAACTGCGGCCGTGGCGCCCGCTGGTCGCGATGCCGCGTACGGGATCGTCCGCATCGACCTCCATCGTTCGCATCACGCCGTCGCGATCGGGCCGGTCCATCAGGCCAACGGAAAAATGCTCACCCTTGCCGAGATGCAGCGCGATGTCGCCGCCATTGTTGACGTAGGCCCGATCGAGCGATGCGGCGTTCAACATCGCGCCAAGAATCTCCTCGGCCACACTGCCGGCCACCGCGGCCATCGGCGTGATGAAGCAATCGGGGGCATAGGGCGCAACGGCGGCATACATGCGGCGGGCAACGATGCCCTTCAGTGCGCACGTTCCGGATTCCGCCGCCATGCGCAGCTCCGTCAGCTCCACGCAGAGCTCGTCGAGCAGCCCGGTGAAACGGCGCGCCGCAGCTTCATAAGCCGCGCGCACCTCGCTCACGTCTCCCCTCGCTTCGACGATCAGATCAATCGGACCATCCTGCAAATGCAGCCGCCGACCATCAGACAGCCATGCAATTTGCGGGAGCCGTGTCATGCCCGGGGCCCCGGAATCGGGTTCTGCCAGGGCAACTGCCTGACATCGTCGCCCCCCTGCACCTCTGCGAGCGGCTTCACGTAATCCATGTGCCCGCCGAGTGCGGCATAGTCGGACAGCTTCATCGTGAACTCGATCGGCGCGACCAGCGCAGGGGTCGGCACATAGCCGAACGCACCCGCCGGCATCTGCGTCACATCGACCATGTAGGTGATGCCGCCGCCCGGCCAGACATAAACCGGCGCCCCACCACTGGTGACGCGTGTCAGCGCGTCCTTCACCGAGCGCGTCAGCCGCACCGGATTGTCGGTGACGCCGGCGCGCAGCGATCCGCCGGCACCGGCCATGAACAGCACGGTGCACAGCGCCGGCTCGCAATTTTCCTGGATGCGCTCGACCGAGAACTTCAGGTCATCAGGCATCTCGGTCTCGACCGGCGTCAGGGCCTGGTCGAGCACGTAATAGGACGAATGCTCGCCGGTCGTGGAAACCATCAGCATGGAGAGGCCAGGCTTGGCCTCCTTCGCATCGAACGGCCCGAGGATCGCGAGCGGATCGGAGATATTGGTGCCGCCCCACCCGGTGCCGGGATCGGCGACCTGGAAATAGCGACCAGGCGTCGAGCGCCGGCCCTTCATCTTGATGCCGGTGTCGGCGATGTCGAGCAATTTTCCGGCCTGGTGCTCGCTGAGCACGCCGGTGATGTGGTCGTCGACCACGACGACCTCGTCGACCTTGCCGTGCCATTGCTTGGCGAACATGCCGATCGTCGCCGAGCCGCAGCCGACGCGCATGCGCTCTTCTTTCATCCCGTTGACGATCGGCGGCTGGCCGGCCTGCACCACCACGGTCGCGCCACCGTCGATGGTGAGCTCGACCGCCTTGCAGTTGGCGAGATCCATCAGCATGTCGCAGGTGACGCGGCCCTCCTTCTTGGAGCCGCCGGTCAGATGATGCACGCCGCCGAGCGACAGCATCTGCGAGCCATATTCGCTGGTCGTGACGTGACCAACCGCCTCGCCCTGCGCACGCACGGTCGCGGTTTCCGGGCCGAGATAGCGGTCGGTGTCGATCTTCACCTTGATGCCGCAATAGGAGAAGATGCCCTCGGTGACGACGGTCACCATGTCGACGCCATCGACTTCCGCGGAGACGATGAACGGTGCCGGCTTGTAGTCGGGATAGGTCGTGCCCGCGCCGATCGCGGTGACGAACGTCGAGGGTTCGTGGACGATCTTGCCGTCCCAGTCTTCCGTCCGGCTGAACGGCACCAGCTTGCCGCCATGCGAGACGGTGCGCTCCAGAATCACGTGAGGATCGACGCGGACCAGCTTGCCGTCGTGGTTGGCATAGCGGTCGCAGGCGCCCGCCGCACCCGGCTTGATGTAGCACATCACCGGGCAGGCATCGCAGCGGATCTTGTCGGTGGCGGCGCTCGTCGTTTCAGTCACCATGTGCAAGCCGGCGGACACTGCGGTTATCATTCGTATACGAACGATGTTGCGCGCGGTCCCCTAGGGCTGTCAAGCGGCGGCGCATGTGAAAAGACATCCCTGCCGAATAAAACCTCATTTGCCTCCCGCCCTTGTCCACAAAGCGGGCAGTCGCGCTGCACTGCGGCATGGCCGCTTGCACGTTTGTGTACAAACGGTATCGTCGCGACGTAGATTTTGAGCGACTTGGAATTTCCGCGATCGCGTGGTCGCCAGGACTTGATCAAGCGGCTGGGAAACGAGGATGACGCAGACACCGATCCGCCTCACCGTGAACGGCAGGATCCACGAGATCACCGCGGAGCGCCAGACGCCGCTGCTCTACGTGCTGCGCAACGACCTCGCGCTCAACGGCCCGAAATACGGCTGCGGCCTCGGCGAATGCGGCACCTGTACTGTCCTGATCGACGGCGCCGCGGCGCGCTCCTGCGTGATTCCGATCGGCGGGTGTGCCGGACGCGACATCGTGACGCTCGAAGGGCTTGGCACACGTGACAAACCCGATGTGGTGCAGCAGGCCTTCATCGACGAGCAGGCCGCGCAATGCGGCTACTGCCTCAACGGCATGATCATGACCACCAAGGCGCTGCTTGCGATCAACCCGCAGCCGACCGAACAGGAGGCGCTGGCTGCGCTGCGCTACAATCTCTGCCGCTGCGGCACGCATGTCGAAATCCTGCGCGCGGTGATGCGCGCGTCAGGCCAGCTCGCCGGGGCCGTTGATTGATGGCCTCCCCTGTTTCGAACGGAGCTGAGCGGCCGTCGGGTTCGCTCGTCGTCGTCCGCACCGTGGACGAGATCACATCCGAGACTTTTGTCCGCATCACCGCGGATGGCTCGGTCACCGCCTATAACGGCCATGTCGATCTCGGCACCGGCATCCGCACCGCGCTCGGCCAGATCGTCGCCGAAGAGCTGGATGTCTCCTTTGCGCGCGTCGTCATCGTGCTCGGCGACACCGCCTTGGTGCCGAACCAGGGCGCCACGATCGCCAGCGAAACCATCCAGATTACCGCCGTTCCCCTGCGCAAGGCCGCCGCCCAGGCGCGACACTTCCTGATCGCGCGTGCGGCCGCGTGGCTGGAACTGCCGGCAGCCGATCTCAGTATCGAAGACGGCCTCGTGCGCGGGCACGACAACCGCAGCGTCAGCTATGGCGAGTTGATCGGCGGCGAGACGATCCGTCTCGAGCTTGCCGACGATGTTACGGTCAAGCCCGTCGGCGAATACGCCATCGTCGGCCAGTCGACGCCGCGCGTCGATCTGCCGGCGAAGGCCACGGGCGAATTAACCTTCGTGCACGACATCCGCGTGCCCGGCATGCTGCACGGCCGCGTGGTGCGCCCGCCCTATGCGGGCGTCGATGCCGGCCCGTTCGTCGGCACCAGCCTGATCGCGGTCGACGAATCCTCGGTGCGCGACGTTCCCGGCATCATAGCTGTCGTGCGCATCGGCGACTTCGTCGGGGTCGTCGCCGAGCGCGAGGAGAATGCGATTCGCGCCGCCGAGCAGCTCAAAGTAAGTTGGAAGCCGACGCCTGTTCTCACCGACCTCGCCGATGTCGAGACCGCGCTGCGCGCCAATCCGTCGACGCCGCGGACGCTGATCGACAAGGGCGACGTCGACAAGGCGATATCAGGCGCGGCCAGGCCGATGCAGCGCACCTACGTCTGGCCGTATCAGATGCACGCCTCGATCGGCCCCTCCTGCGCCGTCGCCGACGTCCAGGATGGCAACATCCGCGTCTGGTCGGCTACGCAGAACCCGCATCTGCTGCGCGGCGATCTGGCACTGCTGATCGAGCGTCCCGAGAGCGAGATCGAAGTCATCAGGTTGGAGGCCGCCGGCTGCTACGGCCGCAACTGCGCCGACGACGTCACCGCGGACGCGCTGCTGCTGTCGCGCGCGGTCGGCCGGCCCGTGCGCGTGCAGCTGACGCGCGAGCAGGAGCACGCCTGGGAGCCCAAGGGCACCGCGCAGCTCATCGACGTCAATGGCGGCCTGAACGCCGACGGCGGCATCGCCGGATACGACCTCGCCACGCGCTATCCCTCGAATGCCGCCCCGACCCTGGCGCTGCTGCTGACGGGGCGGATCTCGCCCGATCCGGCCGTGCTCCAGATGGGCGACCGCACCGCGATCCCACCCTACGATTACGACCACATGCGCGTCGTCGCCCACGACATGGCGCCGATCGTGCGTGCGTCCTGGTTTCGCGGCGTCTCGGCGCTGCCGAACACCTTTGCGCACGAATCCTACATCGATGAGGCCGCAACGGAAGCCGGCGTCGACCCGATCGAATACCGGCTGCGCTACCTCAAGGACCAGCGCGCCGTCGATCTCGTCCATGCGGTCGCCGAGCGCGCCGGCTGGACGCCGCGACCGGTGCGCGAGGAGAAGGACGGCGAGGTCGTGCACGGGCGCGGCTTTGCCTATGCGCTCTATGTCCACAGCAAGTTCCCCGGCTATGGCGCGGCGTGGTCGGCCTGGGTCGCCGACGTCGCCGTCAACAAGTCCACCGGCGACGTCAGCGTGACCCGCGTCGTCGCCGGGCAGGATTCCGGCCTGATGATCAATCCGGACGGCGTGCGTCACCAGATCCACGGCAACGTCATCCAGTCCACCAGCCGCGCGCTGATGGAGGAGGTCTCGTTCGAGCGCGGCGCGGTGGCGGCACGGGAATGGGGCGCCTATCCGATCATCCCGTTCCCCGACGTGCCCAAGATCGACGTGCTGATACTGCCGCGGCCGGACCAGCCGCCGCTCGGGGTCGGCGAGTCCGCTTCGGTCCCGAGTGCGGCGGCGATCGCGAATGCGATCTTCGACGCCACCGGCGTGCGCTTTCGCGAGCCGCCGTTCACGCCGGAGCGTATCCTGAGGGGATTGCACGGTGACGCACCGGCGACGCCGCAGGCCCTGCCCGCGCCCGCAACGCCGCCTCCGTCTCGCATCTGGGACAATCCTTTCGCCAAGCGCGCCGGCATTGCCGCGACGATTGCAGCTGTCTGCACCGCCGCAATCGGCATTGGCGCAGCGATGCTGCCCGGACGTGCGATCGCGCCGATCGCGCGTCCCGATGCATCGGTCTATTCTGCCGCAACCATCGCCCGCGGCCAGCAGCTTGCCGCGCTCGGCAATTGCGCGGAGTGCCACACCAGCCTCACGGGCGCGCTCAACGCCGGCGGCCGCGCGTTGGAAACGCCGTTCGGCACGATCTATTCAACCAACATCACGCCCGATGTCGAGACCGGCATCGGCGGCTGGTCCTATCCCGCCTTCGAACGCGCGATGCGCGACGGACTGCATCGCGACGGATGGCAGCTCTATCCCGCCTTCCCCTACACGCATTTTGCCAAGACCAGCGAGGCCGACCTCCAGGCGCTCTATGCCTATCTGATGGCACAGCCCGCGGTGCGCGCGACGGCGCCCGCCAATTCGCTCGCCTTCCCGTTCAATCTGCGTCCATTGCTGGCGGGGTGGAATGCGCTGTTCCATCAGACGCGCGAATTCAAACCCGATCCCGCAAAGTCGGAGCAATGGAATCGCGGCGCTTATCTCGTCGAGAGTCTCGGCCATTGCAGCGCCTGCCATTCGCCGCGCAATGCGCTCGGCGCCGAGCAGCGCAACGCCTATCTCGCCGGCGGGTTTGCGGAAGGTTGGGAGGCGCCGCCGCTGACGTCGCTGTCGCATGCGCCGATCCCGTGGAGCGAGGACGAGCTTTTCGCGTACTTGCGCACCGGCCATTCGCGCTATCACGGCGTCGCCGCCGGCCCGATGGCGCCTGTCGTCAGGGATCTCACGGCCCTGCCCGACCAAGACGTTCGCGCGATGGCGGTGTATCTCAACTCGTTCAACGACGCCGCGACCGAAGCGCAGGACACGCTTGCGGCCCGTCTTGAAAGCGCAACGCAGGTCGCCATCGCCGCCTCAACCGGCGCGCGGCTCTATCAGGGCGCCTGCGCCGTCTGCCACGAAGTCGGCGGCCTGCCGCTGTTCGGCAGCCGGCCCTCGCTCGCACTCAACAGCAATCTGCACAGCAAGACGCCGGACAATCTCGCGCAGGTGATCCTGCACGGGATCGCTGAGCCCGTTTCAAGCGATCTCGGCTACATGCCCGCGTTCAAGGCCAGCATGAGCGATGCGCAGGTCGAGGAACTCGTCGGCTTCCTGCGCAAGCAGTTCGCACCTAGCAAGCCGGCATGGACCGGCGTGCGCGAGACCATCGCGCGGGTGCGATCGTCGGCACACTAAAGGCCTGATGACTTTTGACGGACTCGATCTGGAGGCTGGCTCGGTCACCTCTCCCGCTTGCGGGAGAGGTCGGTGCGCCCCGGGCGATGCGAAGCATCGTCCCGCGCGCCGGGTGAGGGCTCTATCCTCTTGGGGAATCCCACCGCGGAGACACCCTCACCCCAACCCTCTCCCGCAAGCGGGAGAGGGAGCGCACCGCCCTCGCCGTGTGCCTCATTTCATCATGCGTTAGATCAACCGTGCTTCTTGACCTCCACCGGCGGCGTGCCGTGGGTGTGGAAGGATTCGATCGTCTTCAATCCCCAGGCCTGGCCTTTCTTGCGCTCCTCCTCCGTCCACACGATCGGCTTCCAGTCGGGCGCGAGGATGAGGCGGGCGCCGGCGTTAGCGACCTCGACGCGGTTGCCGCCGGGCTCGTAGACATAGAGGAAGAAGGTCTGCTGGATCGCATGCTTGTGGGGGCCGGTCTCGATGTGGATTCCGTTCTCCAGGAAAATATCTGCAGCGCGAAGAATCTCCTCGCGGCTGTCGAGCGCGTAGGTGACGTGGTGGAAGCGGCCCGGCGTGCCTGAGTGGTCGAGCGAATAGGCAAAATCGTAGCTCTTGTTCGACATGGTCAGCCACATCGCGGCTTCACGGCCGTCGTTGAGCACGATCTGCTCGGTCAACCGGCAGCCGAGATAATTCTCGAAGAACTCGCGGTTGGCCTTGATGTCGACGGCGAGGCAGTTGAGGTGGTCGAGCCTGCGGACATTGACGCCGCGCGCGGGAAAACGCTGCGCCTGGTTCTTCAGCGCCGGCTTCAGCTCCGGCGGCGCCTGATACCATTCGGTCTCGTAATAGAGCTCGACGATGTGGCCATCGGGATCGCGGCAGCGGAAGGTCGGCCCCTGCCCCATGTCGCCGTCGATCCAGCCGATGTCGAAGCCGGAGCCTTTCAGCGCGGCAACGCGGCGCTCCAACGCCTGCTGGCTGCGCGCGCGCAGCGCCATGTGCTCCATGCCCGAGGTCTTCGAGGCCGTGAGCTTGAGCGAATAACGCTCGTAATCGTCCCAGCCGCGCAAATAGACCGACTCGCCCTTCTGACCGCTGACGGTCATGCCCATCACGTCGACGAAGAATTTCAGGCTCTCATCGGGTTTTGGCGTCAGCAGCTCCATGTGGCCGAGATGGGCAAGATCGAGGATCGGTTCGGGCTGCATGGGTTCCTCCTGGCACAGCAAGCGATCCGCCGGCCGGATCGCGCATTCGGGCACAGGGCCGCAATTGGCTGAGGCGCCCGGGGGGCGGCATCGAGGCCGCGGGTTCATTTGTACTAATGTACAAATGATTAGGTCCCGTCAACAAATTAGGCCTTGCCGGCCGGACCGAATGGCGCCCGCCCTCGAGAAGACCCGATCTCCCGAACGGCCGACGGACTGCCCGGATGGTAAAGTCTTCCTTAATGCCATTCGGAGGCCGGCGGCCCAGAAAAGCAGCATTTTCCGTCCGTTTCCGCCCACAAGTATGCATTAGGGACAAACCTCTTAGCCGAATTGTCGCGGATTTAACGAAGCGGCCGCGCCCGCCGTTTAACCGTTTATGCAGCCGCGGCCGCGCATAGTCGGGGTTAGATTTCTCGCTCATGCCAGGTTCATTCATCGTGACATCCTTTGGACGCGTGATTTCGGTTCGCGGATCGCTCGCCCGGGTCGGGCTTCTGGCGGCCAGCCAGATGCCGATCTCGGAGGTTCGGGCGACCGTCGGCCGCTTCGTCAGCATTCGCTGCGCCAGTTCGGTCATCGTCGCCATGATCACCGAAGTCTCCTGCGAGAACCTGTCGAGCGCCGACAATTACATCGCCATCGCCTCGGTCGACCTGCTCGGCGAGATCCTCAACGCCGCCGACAAGGCAAAATTCCAGCGCGGCGTCACCAATTATCCGACCATCGGCGATTCCGTCGACCTGATCACCAGCCAGGAGCTGCGCACGATCTATGCGCCGACCGGGTCGGACCAGATCAATGTCGGCTTCCTCCAGCAAGACCGCTCCGTCATCGCCTATGTCGATATCGAGGAAATGCTGTCCAAGCATTTTGCCGTACTCGGATCGACCGGCGTCGGCAAATCCACCGGCGTATCGCTGCTGCTCAACGAGATCCTGAAAGCGCGCCCGAACCTGCGCATCTTCCTGCTCGACGTCCACAACGAATATGGCCGCTGCTTCGGCGACCGCGCGCTGGTGCTCAACCCGCGAAACCTGAAGCTGCCGTTCTGGCTGTTCAATTTCGAGGAAATCGTCGACGTGCTGTTCGGCGGCCGCGCCGGCGTGCCCGAGGAGCTCGACGTCCTCGCCGAGGTGATCCCGATCGCCAAGGGCATTTACACCCAGTACCAGAACACCGATCGCGTCGGCCTCAAGCGCATCGATCCCAAGCAGATCGGCTTCACCGTCGACACGCCGGTGCCCTATCGCCTCGTCGATCTGATGTCGCTGATCGACGAGCGCATGGGCAAGCTGGAAAACCGCTCCTCGCGCATCATCTATCACAAGCTGATCTCGCGCATCGAGGCGGTCCGCAACGACCCGCGCTACGCCTTCATGTTCGACAACGCCAATGTCGGCGGCGACACCATGGCCGAAGTGATCAGCCATCTGTTCCGCCTGCCCGCCAACGGCAAGCCGATGACGGTGATGCAGCTCGCCGGCTTCCCGGCCGAAGTGATCGATTCCGTCGTCTCGGTGCTGTGCCGCATGGCGTTCGACTTCGGCCTGTGGAGCGACGGCGTCTCGCCGATGCTGTTCGTCTGCGAGGAGGCGCATCGCTATGCCTCCGCCGACCGCAATGTCGGCTTTGGTCCCACCCGCAAGGCGGTGTCGCGCATCGCCAAGGAAGGCCGCAAATACGGCGTCTATCTCGGCCTCATCACCCAGCGTCCGGCCGAGCTCGACGCCACCATCATCTCCCAGTGCAACACGCTGTTCACGATGCGTCTTGCCAACGACCGCGATCAGGCGCTGCTGCGCGCCGCGGTGTCGGATGCGGCCGCGAACCTGCTCTCCTTCGTGCCGTCGCTCGGCACCCGCGAGGTGCTGGCGTTCGGCGAAGGCGTCGCATTGCCGACCCGCCTGCGCTTCAAGGAGGTGCCGCCGCACCAATTGCCGCGCGGCGAGGCCACCATCTCGAGCGTGCCGTCGGTCACATCAGGTCACGACATGCATTTCGTCGGCGCAGTGCTCGAACGCTGGCGCGGCGCGACCTCGAATCGCGACGCTGCACCGAACGATCCGATATTCCCGACGCCCCCCGCAAAGACGCTCAGCACCGCCGAAGCCCCGATGCTGCAACCGTCGATGGGGCTGGACCCGGACCGCTTCTCGCTCTTGAAGAAGCCGCTGCGATAATAGCAGAGACCGCTTCCGCAAATTCCGCTGTCATGCCCCGGCTTGACCGGGGCATCCAGTACGCCGCGGCTTCTCGATTCAATCACGGCCGTCTCTGGAATACTGGATCGACCGATTAAATCGGGCGATGACAGCGAGTGTGTGGCACGCGCCCCCTGCATACTTCAGCACATTGAGCCCCAAGCCCGCATCGACTATGGTTGCCGGCCCCAAGCCGGAATCCATGCTCATGACAAGAACCGCCGCGCAACGCTTCCCCGCTCCCGCCCTCGACGCGCTGCCCGACGACATCCGCACACGTCTCCTTGCCGTGCAGGAGAAGAGCGGTTTCGTGCCGAACGTCTTCCTGACACTGGCCTACCGGCCCGACGAGTTCCGCGCGTTCTTCGCCTATCACGACGCGCTGATGGAGAAGGACGGCGGCCTCACCAAGGCCGAGCGCGAGATGATCGTGGTGGCGACCTCTGCGGCCAACCAGTGCCAATATTGCGTGATCGCGCATGGCGCGATCCTGCGCATCCGCGCCAAGAATCCGCTGATCGCCGACCAGGTCGCGGTGAACTACCGCAAGGCCGACATCACGCCGCGGCAGAAGGCGATGCTCGATTTCGCGATGAAGGTCTCAGCCGACGCGCAGCGCATCGCGGAAGAGGATTTCGTCGCGCTCAGCCCGCACGGCTTCAGCGACGACGACATCTGGGACATCGCCGCGATCTCCGCCTTCTTCGCGCTGTCGAACCGCCTGGCGAACTTCACCGGCATGCGGCCGAACGAGGAGTTTTACTTGATGGGACGGCTGCCGAAGAAGTGACCGACGCGCCATGACCGAGCTGGACTGGCCCGAAATCCTGCTGCGCCTCGGCGTCGCGACGCTGGCCGGCGGCGCGATCGGGCTCAACCGCGACCTGCACGGCAAGCCGATCGGGCTGAAAACGCTCGGCATCGTCGGTCTGTCCACCGCAACTGTCGTATTGCTGGCCGGGCAATTCGCCGAAGCCGGCAAGATCACGGATGCAACGAGCCGCGTCATCCAGGGTATTCTCACCGGCATCGGCTTTCTCGGTGCCGGCGTCATCGTCCACGAGAGCGAAAGGTTTCGCGTCCGCGGACTGACCAGCGCCGCCTGCACCTTCCTCGCCGCCTGCCTCGGCATCGCCTGCGGCGTCGGCCAATGGAAGATCGTCGCAGTCGCGCTGACGCTCGCCTTCGCACTGCTCACCGTCGGCCGCCGCATCGAGCGTCGGCTGCACCGGATGCTCGGCGGCAAGGAGGAGCAGCACCCAACGAAGACGGGCTCCCCGGATGGGGGCTAGAATCGAAGCCGCCGGCTCCACAGCGGCTTCAGCAATTCGAGCACCGTGAGCACCAGCAGCCCCGCGCCGAGCGTGATCATCAGATCGTCCGCATGCAGCGGCCCAAAGCGGAACAGGCTGGAGGCCGGCGGCCAGAGCAGCGCGGTGGCGAGAACCAGGGCGACCACTCCGAAAATCCAGGCCAAGGCGCGATTTGGCCGAAAGAATGCGGACGCGAACGACGCGCTGAAGGACCGGTTGACCAGCACGAGCGCGACGATGCAGACGACCAGTGTCACGAAGGCGAGCGTCCTCGCCTCGTCCGCTGCAAGGCCAGCACGAAGCGCACCGATGAATATGACGGCGGTCAGGGCGAATGCGAGGGCGCCCTGAAGCACGCTCCAGCCGATCAGGGCCCACGAGAACAGCGCGGAATCAGGCCGCCTCGGCGGACGCGTCATCGCATCGCGCTCGTCCCGCTCCGCCTCGAACACCAGCGAGCATACGGGGTCGATGATCAGCTCCAGAAACGCGATGTGCACCGGACTGAAAATCAGCGGCAGCCCGAACACCAGAGGCAACAGCGCGAGCCCGGCGATCGGCACATGAACGGCGAAGATGAAGGCCATCGCCTTGCGCAGATTGTCGTAGATGCGGCGCCCGAGGCGAATGGCCGACACGATCGAGGCGAAATCGTCATCGAGCAGGACGATCGACGACGCCTCTCGCGCGACGTCGGTCCCGCGCCCTCCCATCGCGATGCCGATGTGGGCGGCCTTGAGCGAGGGCGCGTCGTTGACGCCGTCCCCGGTCATCGCCACGATCTCGCCGTCACGCTTCATCGCCTGGACGATGCGCAGCTTCTGTTCCGGCAAGACCCGGGCGAACACGTTGACATGCTGGGCGCGTTCCGCGAGCGCCTGATCGTCCGCCTGCTTGACCTGATCGCCGGTCATGACGTCGTCGACATCGAGCCCGGCCTGGTTCGCGATGGCAACGGCCGTTGCCGGATAGTCGCCCGTGATCATGACGACCCGGATCCCGGCGGCGCGGCATTCGCGAACCGCCTCCGGAACATGGGGCCGCAGCGGATCGGCAAGCCCGACCAGGCCGACAAATCTAAACGCGAAAATCTCCTGGGACGCCGGAAGTGCAGCGTCATCGCAGGCGGCAACCGCCATCCCCAGCACGCGAAGCCCATCCTTCGCCATCGCGCCGACAGCTGCTTGCATCGCCCCTTGATCAGCAGCGTTCAGCCTGCACAGGCGCGCGATCGCTTCGGGCGCGCCCTTGGCGCATACGAGGAGGTCCGGCCGGCCGGATGTCCGCCAGACTTGGGACATGGCCAGCAGTTCTGGACGCAGGCCATAAGTGCGCACCAGCGTCCGCTCGCCACCCAGCACATCGCCGTGACGCGCGACGTCGTGCGCGAACAGGTGCAAGGCCTTCTCCATCGGGTCGAACGGTTCCGGCGAGCTCGCCAGGGCGCCGCAGCGCGCCAATTCGACAAGTTCGGGCCTGATATGATCCTGTCCAGCCGCCGCCGGACGCATGCGCGACCCATCGAGCAGCCGCAGTTCGGCAACCGACATCTGGTTCTGCGTCAATGTTCCCGTCTTGTCGGTGCACAGGACGGTCGCTGAGCCGAGCACCTCGATGGCCGCGGCTCGCCGCGTCAGGACGCGGGCTTGCGAAATCCGCCATGCCCCCATCGCCATGAAGACGGTAAGCACGACACCAAATTCTTCCGGGAGCATCGACATGCCGATCGCGATGCCCGCAAGCAGCGCTTGCAGCCAATCCCCGCGCAAGACGCCGTAGAGCGCGACGGCGGCAAGGCTGACCACGGCGCCGCCGAGGAAACAGAGCCGCACCAGTCTTGCAGTCTGTTGCTGAAGCCGGGGCGGCTCGGCCTGCAAGCCGCGCAGCGACAGCCCGATCTTCCCGATCTCGCTGCGCGGCCCGGTGGCCTCGACCAGCGCCAGTCCCTCGCCGCGCACGACGAGCGAGCCGGAATACACGAAGGGCTGGTCCTCGCCGCCGGGCCGGTGATCGACCGGTGCGTTTTTGTCGGCGACCTGCTTGCGGACGGGCACCGACTCGCCGGTCAGCAGGGACTCGTCGATTTGCAGATCGCGCGCGTCCACGAGTGCGGCGTCAGCCGGAATCCGGTCGCCTTCGCCAAGGACGAGGAGATCGCCGCGCACCACCTCGCGGCCCGGGATGCGCCGACGCGTGCCGTCCCGGACCACCAGCGCACGCGGGCTGCTCAGGTCGCGCAAGGCTTCCAGCACGCGCTCGGTCCGGGTCTCCTGCACCACCGTGATCACGATGGACATCGCACCGAATGCCAGGAGGATCAGCGCTTCCCTGAGATCGCCGAGCACGAGGTAGACCAGCCCGCCGCAAAGCAGCAGCACGAGCATCGGCTCGCGCAGCACTTCCATCACGATACGCATGGGGCTGCGTCGTTCGGGCCGGGGCAATTCGTTGGTGCCGTCCTCTTCCAGCCGCGCCCGTGCTTCGGCCTCGCTCAGCCCGGCAGGTCTTGCGCCCTCCGTGCCGCTCACGTCTTCCGCCGCAAGCTCCAGAGACTTCCGGCGAGCAGGACGGCCGTCACGAGCAGGATGGCGACGAAGGTCTGGATGATGGTGAAGTTCAGGGCATCACGCGCAACGAACAGCGCGGTGATGGCTCCGGCCATCACAAACAGAATGCGAAGGATCAGGCTCATCGTGGTGTCTCCAGGTCGGCATGATCCGGAGCCCACTTGGCGAGGCGGGAATGCAACGCAGGTTCGGCAGTCATGCCGGAGAACCATAGCGACCGGCACCAGCGTCGATTTGCGATACGTCAAACTCGCCTGCGCCGTCGGGCCGCAGGTTCGCGCCGGTCCGCCGCCTACGCCTCCTCGACCTCCAGCGTGATCGACACTTTCAGGAACGGCGCGCCCTCCGCGCGGACGTCGACGATGACACGCTACGCGCTGCCCGAGACGAAGACGTCGCGGGCGATGGAGGCGCCGGTCAGCACCGCCTCCTTTCGCGCGTCGCTGCCGTTCAAGAGCTCCTGCCCGTTCTCATCCCGAACAAGACGGCCCTTCTCGTGGATGTCGAAATGGAATCGTGGCATCGGGCGCCTCACAGTCCTGGAGACTGATGCAGGTAACGACCGTCGAAATCCGCAAGTTCCAAAAATCGGGCTTCGTCGAGCACGGTGACGCGACCGCGCTGAAACTCGACGATGCCGTCCTGGCGCAACTGCTTGATCACCCGGTTGGCGTGGACCGCGGTGATGCCCAACGCTTCGCCGATCTGCTCCTGGGTCAGCGGCATCTCGAAACTGTTGCCGTCGGCGCGCCCGATGACCCTGAGGCGTTCGCGCAATTCGATCATGACATGGGCAAGGCGCGCAGGCGCCGGACGCTGTCCGACATTGACGATCCATTCGCGAAACATCGCGGCATCGATCAGCGTGTCCCGCCAAAACATCTCGGCGACGACCGGCCTGCGATGGTGCAATTTTCGCAGCGTGTCGTGGCTGATGAAGCCGAGCGTACAGGGCGTCAGCGTCGCCAGATCGTGGTCCATCACGTGCAGGAACAGGCTCATCAGATCCGGGATTTCGCCGGGGATATGGATGGAGAGGATCTGCCGCTTGCCGCTCGCAATCGTCTTGGAGCGCGCGCAGAAACCATCGGCGATCAGGCAGCAATCGGTCGCACGCTCGCCATCGCGCACCACCGGCGTCTCCGCCGGGTAGTGCCGGACCGCAATCGGAATGGCCTCGATCTCTCCGGCGTCCTCGTCCGAAATACCGGAAGACATGCGCAAACGCCTGACGAGCGCAGCGCGGATCGTATCGCTGGGCACGCGACGTCGCTCCGTTGGCATGAATTGGAACCATGGCGCGCCGGGCGCCGCTGTCATGGAAAACCCGCGATCCGCGCCGCCGGTTCCAACAAAAGTTAAGGACGCCGCTCACGTTCGCATGGTTGGTTTCGCGCCGGAGAGGCCAAGCCATGACCAAGAAACGCAACCGTACGCGACCGGACCTGTCGCTCCAGGAGCGCCTGAACAAGTTCACGCAAGAGGCGCGCGCCGCCGCCAGAAAGCTGCCGGCCGGCGCCGAGCGCCATGCGCTGTTGCAGAAGGTGCGCGACGGCGAGGCCGCCGCCGAGATGGATCGCCTGCTGTCCTCGCCCGGCCCGCAAGCCCCGAAGTGACTTGCGTTGCCCGCGGCCGCGCAGCGCTATGCCGCTAGCGTTTCGCCATCAACTCGAGCGCCGGGGCAAAGCGCTCGGAAAATGTCAACGTCTTGGCGTGGTGAACTGCGGCAAACGAGGCCGAGATCCCTGCTGAAGCGACCGCAAGCAAGGCAACGGCGAAAATCAAACGGCGCATTCCTGCCTCCTGTGTAAGCTCGATCACCAAGAGATGGGACTGCCGTGTTTCAAGACCGCTTCATGGGTCCGGAAAATGATGTCGCTCAAGCAGCTGTGATGAGGTCCGGACCGTTGGGCCGCGTGCCGTCCTGAAGCCAATACCGCGCCTAGTCGTCGTCCGCCGGCCCGCACCAGCCAGGTAGATAGACCGCATCCTTGCTCTTGGCGGCCGACATCGCCTTCTCGAGCGCCTTGTCGAAATTGGCATCCACCGCCTTGCGCGACAGTTTTCGGCGCAGATAGTCGGCCCACAGGAATTCGGAGAACGGCGTGGTGTCCTTGGCGAACCCGCCCATGCGGCGGAGCTCGCCGGCAAGGCTGCGATACGGATCGTCCTTGAGATCGACGACCGATTTCGGCAGGTCGCGGAACGGCCGCCGCTCGCCCTTGGAATCGTAGGGGTAGACCCAGCGCTTGTTGTCCATCACGCCCCAGAAGGCCTCGCGCTCGACCATCCGGAGGTCGCCGACCACGGTCACCAGCACCTTCTTGACGCCCTCGTCGTGCAGTGCGCGGCCGAGATGATGATGGTCGATCACGTAATAGCGTTCGTCGGGTCCGTAGACGACGGGGATCATGTGCTTGCCGAGCAGATCGGCCTGCTTCTCCCCGTCGTGCTCGCGCCAGCGCTTGCGCTTCTCCTTGACCTCGCGCATGCCGACCGTCATCTGCGTCGGCCGAAGCGACAGGATCGGCACCGGATGCACTCTCGGCTCGCGCGCGTTGGTGGTCATGGTCGAAGGGCCCTTCACATTGTTGCAACCGTCCAGGTTCCCATGGACTATGCCACGGGCCCTGTGGCGGCAAAATGTGTTCGGCCCGGACTGAAGATCACAAGCCGATGTTCACGGGGCCGGGGCGATGCGGGCGCCATGGCCGTTGTTGCAACGCACCCCGTTGCATCCTGACGCCGGCGTGACGACCGCCGTCGCGATCCGTCGCGGGCTCCCGTGAGAGGTCGTGCAAAAGCGCAATGCACGGTCGCGTTGAGAAGATTTTCTGCAACGCGTTCATCACGTGTGCTATCAAAATTCGCTGCTTCGGAGTGATCCTCGCACCATGAAAACCCAGCGGCCCATAAGCTCTGATGAGGAGCACCGGGTGCTCCAGTTCAGGCCGCGCACCTCGCCCTCCCCGACGGTCCCCCGGGGCAACGGTACCGTGCAGCCGCTGCGCGTCGCGCCCAAGCCGCTCGACCTGTCGCGCTACGAGCAGCCTCGCACCGAACCGGACGAATTCCGCCACCGCATGCTCGCCAACATTGCCGCGCTCGCCTTCACCATCGCGCTGACCGCGATCGGAATCTGGCTCGCCGTGAGCATCGCCGACCTGCGCCGGACCCAGGATTGCGTGCTGATGGGCCGCCGGGACTGCGCCAAGATCGCGACGCCACTCCTCTAGGCCCGGCCTGCCGTCCGGAGGCCCTGCGGGCGGTATCCCCGGCTTCATCCCTTGCCGTTGCCTTGGCCTGTTAGGCTCCATTGAACTCAGGGCGGCGCTCCGATATACGGGCTCTCGACCCGGCCAGAGGGGGGTTGAGGGCGTCATCAGGGGCGCGATGCCCACCCGCCATACCACTCTGGAACATCTGACAAATACCCGCAATATATCAAAGGCTTAGTGATGTCCTCCACATTCGATCAGGTCGCTACGATCATCGCTGAAACCTGCGACATCCCGCGCGACACGATCACGCCGGATAGCCACGCCATCGATGACCTCGGTATCGACAGCCTCGATTTCCTCGATATCGCCTTTGCGATCGACAAGCAGTTCGGCATCAAGCTCCCGCTGGAAAAGTGGACCCAGGAGGTCAACGACGGCAAGGCGACCACCGAACAATATTTCGTCCTGAAGAACCTGTGCGCGCGCATCGACGAGCTGGTTGCAGCCAAGGGCGCGAGCGCCTAATCGGGCGGTCATGCAACTCGAATACTTCCACATGATCGATCGCATCGTCGACCTCAGGGTCGACGAGAAGACGATCGTCGTCGAGGCCCAGGTCCCCAAGGAGAGCACCATCTTCGAGGGGCACTTCCCGGGCTATCCCCTGATGCCCGGCGTGCTCCTGATCGAATCGATGGCGCAGGCCTCGGGCTTTCTCCTGCTTGGCGTCTTGAAGTTCGAGCGCATGCCGATTCTCGCCGCCGTGAAGGAAGCCAAGGTGCGCGGCTCGGTGTTTCCGGGCGACCTCATGACCCTTGAGGCGAGCCTCACTTATGAGGGCTCGGGCTACGCCATGACCGAAGCCAAGATCCGGGTCGGCGGCAAGCTGCGCGCGAATTCGGCGCTCACCTTCACGCTGATTCCCTTCCCCAATGCGGACATGCGCGGGTACATGACGAAGGTCGCCGAGCGCGTCGGCTTTCCGCTACAGGCCGTATCGCCATGACCGACACCGCTGCGAAGCCCGGCCAGACGGAAGTCTGGATCACCGGCATTGGTCTCGCCACCTCGCTCGGCGAGGGCCTCGACGCCAACTGGGCCGCGCTTCAGGACAAGCGCATCAATGTCGACGAGAAGGGCTTTGCGCCCTACATCGTGCATCCGCTGATGCCTGTTACCTTCGACAGCCAGATCCCGAAGAAGGGCGACCAGCGCCAGATGGAAGCCTGGCAGCGCATCGGCACCTACGCCGCGGGCCTTGCGCTCGACTCCGCCGGGATCAAGGGCAACAAGGACATCCTGTCGAAGATCGACATGGTGGTCGCCGCCGGCGGCGGCGAGCGCGATCTCAACGTCGACACCGGTGTGCTCACGGCCGAGGCCAAGGGTGCGAATGCGCCGGGCTTCCTCAACGAGCGCCTGATGAGCGATCTCAGGCCGACGTTGTTCCTGGCCCAGCTCTCCAATCTCCTCGCCGGCAACATCGCCATCGTTCACGGTCTCGGCGGCACCTCGCGCACCTTCATGGGCGAAGAGGTCGCGGGCGCCGATGCCGCCCGCATCGCGCTGGCGCGCATCGCCTCGGGCGAGAGCGACATTGCGCTCGTCGGCGGCTCGCATAATGGCGAGCGCAAGGACCTGATGGTCCTCTACGAATTCGGCGACTTCAACCTGAAGGACAAGTTCGCTCCGGTGTGGGCGCGCAAGGACCACGCCGGCTTCGCGCTCGGCTCGGCCGGCGCCTTCCTGGTGCTGGAGTCGCGCGCGCACGCCGAAGCACGCGGCGCAAAGCCGTTCGCAAAACTGTCGAGCGTCGTTGCCGATCTCGCCCGGCGCAAGCAGGGTGGCGACATGGCCGCAACGCTCGAGAAGCTCTGGGCCAAGCTGCCGAAGCGCGAGGGCAAGGGCGCGATCATCACGGGCGCCACCGGCGCGGAGCCCGCGACATCCGAGGAACGCGGTTTCCTGAAGGGCCACCCCGACTTCCCGGTGCGCTCGACGGGCACGATGTTCGGCCACACCATGGAGACGCAATTCCCGCTCGGGATTGCGCTCGCTGCGCTCTCGATCTCGCGCGGCGCCCTGTTCCCGCCGAACGATTCCACGGGGACCGAGATTGAAATGCAGGGCGCGCCCACCCAGATTGTCGTGGTGGGGGCTGGACACTGGCGCGGCGAAGGCATGGCGCTGGTCGAGGCGGTCAGCTAATTCTATCGGGGGATCCATGACTGCACCACGCGACAAACTCGGGCGTCCCGTCGTCGTCGTCACCGGCATGGGAATCATGACCTCGCTCGGCGCCGGCAAGGCCGACAATTGGGCGAAGCTCGTCGCCGGTGAATCCGGCATCCGCACCATCACGCGCTTTCCGGTCGACGGCCTGAGAACCACGATGGCCGGCACGGTCGATTTCGTCAGCGTCGATCCGTTCTCCTCCACCGGCCTGTCCGAGCGGATGGCAGAGCTGGTCACGGAGGAAGCGCTCGACCAGGCCGGCATCGGCGCCAAGGGCGACTTCCCCGGTCCCCTGTTCCTTGCGGTCGCGCCGGTCGAGGTCGAGTGGCCGCAGCGCCGCGAGCTTGGCCGCGCCGTCGGCAAGCCCGACTTCACCTATGACGATCTGCTGCGCATCTCCGGCGGCGGCAAGTACAGCGCCTATCATCACCGCTTCATGTTCGGCTCGGTCGCCGCGTATCTCGCCGAGACCTTCGGCACCAAGGGCTCGCCGATCTCGCTGTCGACGGCCTGCGCTTCGGGCGCGACCTCGATCCAGCTCGGCGTCGAGGCGATCCGCCGCGGCGAGACCGACGCTGCGCTGTGCGTGGCAACCGACGGCACGGTCAATCCGGAAGCCCTCGTGCGCTTCTCGCTGCTCTCGGCGCTGTCGACCCAGAACGATCCGCCGCAGGCGGCTTCCCGCCCCTTCTCCAAGAACCGTGACGGCTTCGTCATGGCCGAAGGCGCCGGCGCGCTCGTGCTGGAAAGCTATGAAGCCGCCACGGCCCGCGGCGCAAAAATCCTCGGCGTGATCGCCGGCTGCGGCGAGCTGACCGATTCCTTCCATCGCACCCGCTCCTCGCCCGACGGCAAGCCGATCATCGGCTGCATGAACAAGACGCTGGCCGACGCCGGCATGGAGCCGGGCCAGATCGACCACATCAACGCGCACGGCACCGCGACGCCCGAAAACGACAAGATGGAGTACAACACGACATCGGCCGTGTTCGGCGAGCTCGTCTCGAAGATCCCGGTCACCTCCAACAAGTCGATGGTCGGCCACACCATCTCGGCCGCCGGCGCGGTGGAAGCGATCTTCTCGCTGCTCACGCTCGAGCATCAGCGCATCCCGCCGACGATCAACTACGAGACCCCGGATCCCACGATCCTGTTCGACGTGGTCGGCAACAAGGCGCGCGACGCCCGCGTCACCGCCGTGATGTCGAACTCGTTCGGCTTCGGCGGCCAGAACGCCTCGCTGATCCTGACCCGCGAACCGGCCTGACCGGACGCATGGCGCTGCTTCCTGCGAGCATCAAGGCCCGCGCGCGGGAGGCCGCCAAGTCGATCGGCGGCGGCCTGATCGGCGCGGCCACCGTCGGCATGCTGCGCACCACGCGCTATTTCGATCCGGTCAAGACCTCCGATTTCTTCGCGCGCGTCACCAAGACGATCGGCCCGCGGCTGCGCGAGCACCGCATCGGCCGCGCCAACCTCACCGCGGCCTTTCCGGAAAAATCGCCCGAGGAGATCGAAGCGATCCTGATGGGCGTGTGGGACAATCTCGGCCGCGTCGGCGCCGAATTCGCCCACATGGACCATGTCTGGGATTACGACCGCGCCCATCCGGAGAACAGCCGGATCGAATTGCCTCAAGCCAGCATCGAACGGTTCGACCACATCCGCGACGACGGCAAGCCGGCGCTGATCTTTGCCGCGCATCTGGCCAATTGGGAGTTGCCGGCGCTCGCTGCCGTCGCGCACGGCCTTGATGCCGCGATCCTCTATCGCCGGCCGAACATCGCCTCCGCCGACCGCATCATCCAGGAGATGCGCCAGGTCAATATGGGCACGCTGATCCCGGCGGGCCGCGACGCGCCGCTCCGGCTCGCGCAGGCGCTGAGGGACGGCAAGCACGTCGCCATGCTGGTCGATCAGTATCTGACCGGCGGCGTCGAGGTCACCTTCTTCGGCCGCAAGACCCGCGCCAACCCGATGCTGGCGCGCCTCTTGCGCCAGGTCGAATGCCCGATCCACGGCGTCCGCATCATCCGCAAGCCCGGCGGCCGCTTCGCCGCGGAGCTGACCGAAGAGGTCCAGCCGGTGCGCGATGCCGATGGCAAGATCGACATCCAGGGCACGACCCAGGCGATCACGAACGTGGTGGAAGACTGGGTGCGCGAGCATCCCGAGCAGTGGCTGTGGCTGCATCGCAGGTGGCGGTAGCCGCGCCGTCACTGCGAGGAGCGAAGCCACGAAGCCAATTCAGACTCTCAACGCGGAAAGATTCTGAATTGCTGCGCGTCGCTCGCAATGACGACCGCAGCGCCTCAGCGCCCCGTCTTCACCTTCGTCCACAGCCGGTTGATGACGCGCTGCGTCGCCGGCTCGCGCGCCGTGATGACGAACAATTTTGAAAGCGTCGCCTCGTCCGGATAGATGTTCTTGTCACCAAGGATCTTTGGATCGACCAGCTTCTGGCTGGCGAGGTTGCCGTTGGCGTAGGACAAGAAGTCCGAGTTCTTGGCCGCAACGTCCGGGCGGTAGAGATAATTGATCAGCTCGTAGGCTTCCGCGACGTTCTTGGCATCCGCGGGGATCGCCAGATTGTCGAAGAACATCTGCGCGCCCTCCTTCGGAATGGTGTAGCCGATCTCGATGCCACTCTTGGCCTCCGCCGCGCGGGCACGGGCCTGCATGATGTCGCCGGACCAGCCGACCACGAAGCAGATCTCGCCGGTCGCAAGCGCGCTTAAGTATTCGGACGAATGGAACTTGCGCACGGCGGGGCGGACCTTCGCCACGATGTCAGCGGCCTTCTCCAAATCGGCCTGCTTGGTCGAGTTCGGATCAAGCCCGAGCCAGCTCAGCGCCGCCGGGAAGATGTCGTCGGCGGAGTCGAGCATGTGGACGCCGCAGTCTTTGAACTTGGCAAGGTTCTCCGGCTTGAAGACGATGTCCCAGCTGTCGATCCTGGCGTCCGCGCCCAGGATCTGCTTCACCTTGGCGATGTTGTAGCCGATGCCCGTCGTGCCCCACATGTAATTGGCGGCATAGACGTTGCCGGGGTCGTAGATGCCGAGGCGCTGCGTCACCACCGGCCAGGCATTGGCGAGGTTCGGCAGCTTCGCCTTGTCGAGCTTCTGGAAGATGTTCGCCTTGATCTGACGCTGCAGGAAATAGGCCGTGGGCACCACGACGTCGTAGCCGGACTTGCCGGCCATCAGGCGTGTCTCCAGCGTCTCGTTGGCATCAAAAGTGTCGTAGACCACCTTAATGCCGGTCTCCTTGGTGAAGGCCTCGAGGACGTCAGGCGCCATGTAGTTCGACCAGTTGTAGAAGTTGACGACGCGCTCCTCGGCCCCCGCGGGAGCAGAGAGCAACGTCAGCGCGGCGGCGATTGCAAAACCAAGGCAAAGCCTGGAGCGGCTGACGTTCGTCATCTCAGATCTACCTCTTGCGTCCACGCACCGCGTCCGACAGCCGCTCCAGCGCGGTGTCGAGCGTCTGGTCCTTCTTGGCAAAGCAGAAGCGCACCACCGACGTCACCGGGTCCTGCTCGTAGAACGCCGAGACCGGGATCGCCGCGACCTTGTAGTCCTTCACGATCCGCCAGCAGAACTCGGTATCGCTCTCGTTCAGCCCGAGCGGCGACAGGTCGACGGTGAGGAAGTAGGTGCCCTGCGACTTCAGCACGGGGAAGCCGAGGCTCTCCAGCCCCCTGGTCAGGCGGTCCCTGCTCCGCGTCAGGTCTTTCCGCATCGACAGGAAGTAGTCGTCGGACTTGCCGAGGCCGTAGGCGACGGCGGCCTGGAGGTTCGGCGCGGTCGTGAAGGTCAGGAACTGGTGCACCTTGGCGGCCACCCGCAGCAGCGGCGGCGCGGCGCAGACGAAGCCGATCTTCCACCCCGTCAGCGAGAATATCTTGCCGGCGGAGCCGACCTTGATGGTGCGCTCCCGCATGCCGGGGATGGTGATCAGCGGGATGTGCTTGTGCTCGTCGAAGGTGACGTGCTCCCAGACCTCGTCGCAGATCGCGATGACGTCGAACTCCTGGCAGTAGCGCGCCAGCAGCTCGAGATCCTCGCGCGGATAAACCACCGCGGAAGGATTCAAGGGGTTGTTGAACAGCACCGCCTTGGTCTTTGAATTGAAGACGCTTTTCAGCATGTCCTCATTCAATCGCCAGTGCGGCGGCTCGAGCCGGACGAGCCGCGGAATGCCGCCGGCCTGGCGGATGATCGGCAAGTAGGAATCGTAGACCGGCTGGAAGCAGACCACCTCGTCGCCGGGCTGAACCACCGCAAGGATGGCCGAGGTCAGGGCCTCGGTGCCGCCTGATGTCACCATCACCTCGCTCATCGGATCGAGCTCGAGGCCGTGCCAGTGGCCGTAATGGGTCGCAATCGCCTGGCGCAGCTCCGGCAGGCCCATCATCGAGGGGTACTGGTTGTAGCCGTTCAGCGAGGCCTCGGCCGCGGCGCGGCGGATGTCCTCGGGGCCGGGATCGTCAGGAAAGCCCTGGCCGAGATTGATGGCGGCATTGTCGCGCGCGGCCTGCGACATCGCCTCGAAGATGGTGACGGGAAGGTCGGCGAAGACCTTGTTCAGGGACGAGCTCTTGGTCATCGTGTTAGACATTGGGCCCGATCAGCCACCGACCTTGCTGGGAAGACCCGCCGCCTTCCAGCCGAGCATGCCGCCGGCCAGATGCTTGTCGTAAGGCAGGCCCGCCGCCTGCGCCGCCAGCGAGGCCGTCACCGAGCGCTTGCCGGAGCGGCAGGCGAACACGACCTCCTTGCCTCGTGGATCGGGGATCGCCTTGGGATCGAAGGTCGAGAGCGGCACCACGACGCCATAGGGATAGGCCTCGGCTTCGACCTCGTTCGGCTCACGGACGTCGACGAGCAGATAGCGCCCTTCCGCGACACCCTTGGAGACCTCGTCCGGGGTCAGATCCTGCACCTGGTTTGCCACTTCATCCTCCAACGTCCGAGCCTCGAGCCGGGGCGATCCCGACGGGGCGCAACCTCGCCTCTCGGCAGGCGAAAATCAAGCGCTACAAAGGCTTGAGCCGCACAGCGCAAGTTAAAGCTAAATCGCAGCGACTTGAAGCGCGACCTTCAAACGGAGGATCAGATCGTCACCTGCGTTCCAACCTCGACCACGCGGCCGGAGGGGATCTGGAAATAGTCGGTGGCGTCGTTGGCGGAGCGGCTGAGCGAGATGAACAGCCGGTCCTGCCAGCGCGGCATGCCGGAATGGGCGGCGGGCTTCAGCGCCCGGCGCGACAGAAAGAACGAGGTCGACATGATGTCGAACTGCCAGCCGAGCTTGCGGGCGATCGCCAGCGCCTTGGGCACGTTGGGCGATTCCATGAAGCCGAACTTCAGCGTCACCTTGGAGAAGGTCGGTGAGATCTGCTCCAGCCGGACGCGCTCGGCCGGATCGATGCGCGGGGTCTGCGCAGTCTCGATGGTGAGAATAACGTTCTTCTCATGGAGCACTTTGTAGTGCTTCAGACTATGCATCAGCGCAGTCGGCGCGCTGAGCGGGTCCGAGGTCAGGAACACGGCGGTGCCGGGCACGCGCTGCGGCGGCCGCTTCTCCAGCATCGCCACGAGGTCGGCGAGCGGGAACTCGAGCTTGCGCGACTTCTCGAACAGCAGCCGGCTGCCGCGCCGCCACGTGTACATCAGGATGATCATGAGCGCGCCGAGCGCCAGCGGCACCCAGCCGCCCTCGAACACCTTGAGCAGGTTGGCGGCGAGGAAAGTCAGGTCGAGGAACAGGAACGGCGCGATCAGCGCGGCCGCCGCGAGCGGCGACCAGCGCCAGACCTTCCAGATCACGACAAAGCCCATCATCGCGGTGACCACCATGGTGCCGGTGACGGAGATCCCATAGGCCGAGGCCAGCGCGCTCGAAGAGCGGAACAGCAGCACCAGGAGCACCACTGCGACCAGCAAGAGCTGATTGATGCGCGGGATGAAGATCTGGCCGGAATGGGCTTCAGACGTATGGCGAATTTCGAAGCGCGGCAGCAGCCCGAGCTGAATCGCCTGGCGCGTCAGCGAATAGGCGCCGGTGATGACGGCCTGGCTTGCGATGACGGTGGCGGCGGTGGCGAGCACGACCATGGCGCCGCGGATCCAGCCTTGCGGAAACAATTGGAAGAACGGGCTCTCGATCGCCCCGGGATCGCCGAGCACGAGCGCCCCCTGCCCCAGATAGTTCAGCGCCAGCGAGGGCAGCACGATGAACAGCCAGGCGGTCTGGATCGGTCGCTTGCCGAAATGGCCGAGGTCGGCATAGAGCGCTTCGGCGCCGGTGACCGCCAGAAACACCGCGCCCAGCGTCACGAAGCCGATGATGCCGTGATGGAGCATGAAGGATATGGCGTAGAGCGGGTTCAGCGCGAACAGCACCTGCGGCTGCTCGATGATCGGATGGATCGCCGCCACCGCAATGACCGCGAACCAGACACACATGATCGGACCGAAGAAGGCGGCGACGCGGGCGGTCCCGCGCGACTGCACGGCGAACAGGCAGACCAGGATCACCACGGTCAGCGGCACGATGTAAGGCTCGAACCGCAGGGTGACGTCCTTCATGCCCTCGATCGCCGACAGCACCGAAAGTGCGGGGGTGATGACGGCGTCGCCGTAGAACAGCGCGCCGGAGATGATGCCGAGCAGGACGATGGTCGCCCCGCCGGTGCCGACCGCACGCTGGGCCAGCGCCATCAGCGCCAAGGTGCCGCCCTCGCCGTTGTTGTCGGCGCGGAGCAGGATCACGACGTATTTCAGCGTCACCACGACGATGAGCGCCCACAGGATCAGGGAGAGCACGCCGAGCACGGCCGCCGGCGTGGCGAGCCCGTCGGTGCCGGAGGACGCCGCCGTCACCGCCTCACGGAACGCATAGAGCGGGCTGGTGCCGATGTCTCCATAGACCACCCCGATGCTGCCGAGCGTCAGCGCACCGAAACCGGCTGTGGTGTGGGCCTCGCCATGCCCATTGGCCGCCGCCGTTTCCGGGGCGGGAACTGCTACGTCACTTGTCATGGGGAGAGCCCAATGGCCTCTAAAAATGCTTCACTGCACAACGGCGGAAGAGCGCGGGCTTATAGCCCTGCGCTGCCGGCATAGCCTAGCCCGATTTTGGGCCCGTGCCATGCGCATATTGCATGGGTCCGCCAATCGCGTTCAAATAATGACCTGAGTGCCAACTTCAACCACCCGTCCGGTCGGAATCTGGAAATAATCGGTGGCGTCGTTGGCGGACCGGCTCAGCGCGATGAAGAGATGGTCCTGCCACAGCGGCATCCCCGAATGTGCTGAAGCCTTCAGTGACCGCCGCGACACGAAGAACGAGGTCGACATGATGTCGAACTGCCAGCCCTGCTTGCGCGCGATCGCGAGCGCCTTGGGCACGTTCGGCTGCTCCATGTAGCCGAAGCGCAGGCGGACCTTGAAGAACTTGTCGCTGATCTTCTCCATCCGGAAACGTTCCGACAGATCGACCCGCGGCGTATGCGCGGTCTCGATGGTCAGGATCACGTTGTGCTCGTGCAGCACCTTGTTGTGCTTGAGATTGTGCAACAGCGCGGTCGGCACGAAAGAGGGATCGCTGGTCAGGAACACCGCCGTGCCCTTGACGATGTGTGGCGGCCGCTTCTCCAGGCTCCGGATCAGATCGTCGAGCGGCACCTCGATCCGGCGCGTCTTCTGGACCAGAATTCCCGAGCCTTTCCGCCAAGTCCAGATCGTTCCCGCCATGGCCGCGCCGAACAGCAGCGGTACCCAGGCGCCCTCGAGCAGTTTCAAGAGATTGGCGCTGAAGAAGCTCAGGTCGACGACGACGAAGGGCAGGATCACGGCCGCAGCCGTCGCGGCGCGCCAGTTCCACAATTTCCAGATCACCACGAAGCCCATGATGCCGTCGGCGACCATGGTGGTGGAGACCGCAATGCCATAGGCCGAAGCCAGATTGCTGGGGGTGTGGAACAGCAGCACCAGCAGCATCACGCCGATCAGCAACAGCCGGTTCACGCGCGGCAAATAGATCTGGCCGGCATGGGTTTCGGAGGTGTAGCGGACCTCGAAGCGCGGCAGCAGGCCGAGCTGCACCGCCTGATAGACCAGCGAATAGGCGCCCGTGATCACCGCCTGGCTCGCGATCACGGTCGCCGCTGTCGCAAGTCCAACCAGCGGCAGCACCAGACTTTCGGGCACCATGCGATAGAAGGAATGCTCGATCGCGCTCGGATCTGACAGGACCAGCGCGCCCTGCCCGAAATAGTTGATCAAGAGCGCGGGCAACACGAAGAACATCCAGGCCGACTGGATCGGCTTGCGGCCGAAATGGCCGAGATCGGCATAGAGCGCCTCGCCGCCGGTGACCGCGAGGAACACGGCGCCCAGCGTCACAAGGCCGATCGTGCCATGCGAGAGCAGGAATTGCAGCGCGTAATAGGGATTGATCGCCGCCAGCACCGACGGATCGTCGGCGATGTGGACGGCGCCCATCACCGCAAGAACCGTGAACCAGACCACCATCACCGGCCCGAAGGCCGAGGCCACCAGCGCCGTCCCCTTGCTCTGGACCGCGAACAGCAGCACCAGGATGAAGACGGTGAGCGGCACGACATAGTGCTCGAACGCTGGCGTCACCAGCTTGAGACCCTCGACCGCCGACAGCACCGAGATCGCCGGCGTGATCATGGAATCGCCGATGAACATGGAGGCGCCGACCACGCCGAGCGCGAGCAGGAACCAGCTTCGCCGCCCGAGCGCGCGCTGGCCGAGCGCCATCAGCGAGAGCGTGCCGCCCTCCCCGTTGTTGTCGGCGCGGAGCAGCAGCAGGACGTATTTGGCGGTGACGACGATCAGCAGCGCCCACAGGATCAGCGAGAGCACGCCGAGCACCATGACCCGCGTGACCGGCTCGCCATGGGCCGCGCCCCGCACCGCCTCGTGGAAGGCGTAGAGCGGCGAGGTGCCGATGTCGCCAAAAACGACACCGATGCTCCCGAGCGTAAGCGCCCAAAAGCCTGAGGTGACCGGCCCTTCCTGGGTCTCGGCCTGTGTGATGCTCGCCGTCATGAAGATGGAAAACGCTTCGTCCCTGAATTTGATCCGGCGCCTTTTGACGCTTCCGGCGGGCGTGTCAATCGGCACACCACCTTAGCAGGCGCGGAGCCGAATGCTGTGACGGCGCGGCCACGCTCGTCGCCAGCGCGACGACATGCCTCAGGTAAGATGGTAGCGCAAGAGGCCTATCGTTTGGGCATGATCCCCGCGCGAGCGCGTTTCGCGCTTGTCGCGTCGGAGAACCGGTACCCACTTCTCCGGATCATGCCCTAAGGCTTCAAATTCGGCGGCAGCGGCGGGTCTTCGCGCATCAGGGTGATGGTCACGCGCCGGTTGGCGGCCAGCGAGGGATCGTCCGGAAACAGCGGCTGGGTGTCCGCCTTGCCGGAGACGGCGAAGATGTGCGAGGCCGGCAGGCCCTCGCGCTCGAGGATCTGGCGCACCGCATTGGCGCGGTCGGCCGACAGATCGAAAGCGCCGTAGTCGCTGCGGGTCGGCACGAAGCCGGCCGCGGTGTGGCCGGCGATGGAGACGCGCAGCGGCGTGGCCTTGAGCGGAATCGCGAGCTTCTCGACCAGGCGGCGGGTGCGGTCGTAGGGCACCTTGGAGCCGTCGGCGAACATCGAGCGGCCGTCCTGGTCGACGATCTCGAGATTGAGACCCTGCTTGGTCTCCTCGAACATGATGTGCTTGGACATCTCGGTCAGTTCCGGCATGTCCTGCAAGGCCTGGCGCAGCGAGGCCGCGGCGAGTGCGAAATTGCGGTCGACCTTGATCTTCGCGCCCGACGTGCGGTCGCGATCCTCCTGGTCCGGCGTCGGCGTGTTGGAGGAATCCTCGGGCTGGATGTGGTCGACGTTCTTCAGCCGCGGGCGCGTCGGCAGGCCGTCGGATTCGACGATGCCGGCGTAGCGAGCTTCGCTCTGCACGCCAAAGGCGTCGCGCATCGAGCCGGCGACGATCTTCAGCTTGTTGGCGTCCTGCGTCGAGAATGCGACGAGCATCACGAAGAAGCTCATCATCAGCCCCATCAAATCGGCGAAGGTCACGAACCAGCCGTGACCGCCTCCGTGAGCATCGCCGCGTTTCTTCTTGGCCATCTCTGATTATCCCGGCGGGCGGCGTTAGGCCGGCACCGGCTCGCCTTCGGCGTGACGATGCTTCTCCGGCAGATAGGCCAGCAGCATTTCGCGCACCAGCGTCGGGCTCTTGGAGTCGCGGATCATCAAGATGCCGTCGATGATCAGGGTGCGGTTGGTTTCTTCATCCAGCAGCTTGCCGTGCAGCTTGTCGGCGATCGGCAGACAGAACAGGTTCGCAACCAGCGCACCGTAGAGCGTCGCGAGCAGCGCGGTCGCCATGAACGGGCCGAGCTTGGAGGGGTCGGTCATGTTCGCGAACATCTGCACCATGCCGATCAGGGTGCCGATCATGCCGAAGGCCGGGGCGCAGTCGCCGATCGCGCGGTAGATCTTGCTGCCCTCGTCGAGGTGCATCAGGAAGTTGTCGCGGTCGCGCTCGAGATTGTCGCGGATGAAGTCGAGGTCGTAGCCATCGGCGACGTAGCGGATGCCCTTGGCGAGGAACGGCTCGTCGGTCTCGACCTTTTCGAGGCCGACCGGTCCCTGCTTGCGGGCGATCTCGGCGATGCGGGCGAGCTCGTCGACGAGGTCGTGCGCCGACAGCCGGCTCATGGTGAAAGCGAACTTGGCGCCGAGCGGAAGGCCATGCAGAAGCGCGCTGAGCGGAAAGCGGATCATGGTGGCGGAGATCGAGCCGCCGAAGATGATGATCATGGCATGTTCGGAGATGAACATGTGCAGGTCGCCGCCCATGAAGATCATCATCGTGATGACGATGATGCCTGCAATGAGGCCAACGCTCGTCATAATATCCATGGGATACTCCAACGCGTACGCAACAACGACCGTCCTGGCCGCTGGCGCGGCCCAACCCCGAACCGCATCGGAAACCCTAGAGCGCCGCCCTTAAAGCCGCGTAAAGGTTAAGTTGAGCCGTCGCGCCGGACCGGCGCAACGCGCCGAAAGTCCGCCGGACTTGCCGGCTTCCGGCAGGAATCTCAACGCTTTGATAACCATAACGGGCGCGCTAGGGCGACAGGCCAGTCAATTCCAGGCTGAGCGCACGCAGGCGTCTGCGCGCGTCGGCATCATAAGCCTGCGGATTGGCGCGCGCCTCGTTCATGCCGTTGAAGAACAGGCCGCTTCGGCCTGCGACGTCGTCGCCCTTGACCAGGTGCAGGATCGCCGCGCCGCCCTGCTCCACTGTCGAGATCGGCGCGATGCCGCCGGCACGCACCATCGTCGTGTTCATGTAGGTCGCCGGATGCAGCGAGTTCACGGTGATGGCGGCGCCCTGGAGCTCTTCGGCGAAATCGACCGTGAACATGATCTGCGCGAGCTTGCTCTGCGCATAGGCGCGCGATCCGCTGTAGCCCTTCGTGATCATGACATCTTCGAAATCGATCGGATGCTGGCCGAGCGAAGCGACATTGACGATGCGCGACGGCGCCGCGGTTTTCAGCAGCGGCAACAACAGATGAGCGAGCAGAAAGCCGGAGAGATAGTTCACCGCAAAACGCAACTCGTGACCGTCGGCGCTGACTTGCCGCTGCGGCCCGTCGTTCTGCGAGCCGATGCCGGCGTTACTGATGAAGACGTCGAGACGCTGGTGATCACGCTTCACGGCCGCGGCGAGCGCGCGCGTAGCTGCCATCGACGACAAATCGGCCTGGTAGAAGGTCGGCGCGGCGTGGCCGGCCTTCACGATTTCGTCGATCAGCGTCTTCGCGCGCGCAGCGTCGCGGCCGTGGATCAGGAGCGTTGCGCCGTCTTCGGCCAGCCGGCGAGCGACGTAGCGACCGACGCCATCGGTCGACCCGGTGATCAGGACCGTCTTGCCATTCATCTCCATTGTGCACCCTCCGACTGCGGCCCTGCGCCACACCCGTGACGAGAGATCATGCAGTATTCTATCGCCGTACGGCATGCTCCATCGCAGGAGCCGATTTGCAATGTTGACGTTGTTCAGTCTTCTCACCGCGCTGCCCGCGATGTTGGCGCTCCATCTGCTCGAGCCGGAGCTTGTCCTGCCGGCGTTCAGCCTGCTGCTGTTCGTCGAGGCCGCCTTCGCCGTGATCGCAGCGCGCTTGCTTCACGTCCCAGGCAACGCCGAAGGCATCACGCTGTGGGATCTTGCTGGCGGCTTCACCCTGATCGGGTGCGCCGCCGCAATGTTCGGCGAGCCGGACCAGGCCGCCCTGTTCCTAACGGAACAAGGCGACCCACGGCCGGCGTCGCGGCCGTAGATCGTGCAGTCGCGCCGTCAGTGAATCTCCGCAGAGCGCTTCAGCGCGGCCTTGAGCTTCTCCAGCGAGAAGTCGGGGCTGCGGGCGATCTCCAGAATCGGGGTCTCGCGTCGGCCGCAGAGTTCGGCGGCCTCGGGGAGCTTTGCCGCGACGTCGAGCGGGATCACGATCGCGCCGTGCTGGTCGGCATGGATGAGATCATCGGACTTCACGGTCATGCCGGCGACACGCACCTCGCCACCAAAACTCTCGGCATGCACCCAGGCATGCGACGGGCCGATCGAGCCGGCCAGCGCCTGGAAGCCAGGGGCCCATTGCGGGATGTCGCGGATCGAGCCGTCGGTGATGACGCCGAGACAGCCGAGCGCCTTGTGCACGTTGCTCTGCACCTCGCCCCAGAACGCGCCGTAGCCGACGTCGGGACCGTCGATGTCCTGGATCACCGAGATGCGCGGACCATGGCCGGTGCCGACATATTCGTAATAGTCGATGCGGCGCCTGGACTGCTCCTCCGCCGGCAGCGAGGATTTCAGCACCGAGCGGATCGCAACGGTGCGGGCATAGCCGACGATCGGCGGCAGGTCGGGAAACGGGCAGACCAGTTGCTTGGTGGTATAGCCGATCAGCCGTCGCTCGGGCGCCACGATCTCCATGGCGTTGCAGATCGTCGGGGTGTCATAGCGGCCCAGCGCTTCGAGGACGGAAGCGGGCAGCGGCCCGGTCGCTTTTTCAGTCACAGCGTTCTCTCCCAGATTGGCGGCTGATTGACGCGATGCCGCCGGCACAGGGCGATATAGCCGAGATCGGGCCTCAACCCAACTCAGCGCGCTTTCATGGCAGATATCCGCTGGAAACGCTCAGTGCAGCCGTCCGGGCCGGTCGTCGTCGTCGTGCGGCGGCTCGGACAGGTTCGCCAGCGTCGGCGCCGAAGGCGGCGAGGAGACCTCGCCTCCGGACGGTGCGGCCGCTTCCATCGCACGCGCCTGGTCGCGATAGGATTTGTAGCCGAGCGGCAGGCAGAGCAGATACAGCACCGTGCCGGTCGACAGCACATGCCAGGGATAGGCGATCAGGAGCGCGATGAAGACGATCACCGCGACGAACGCCGGCAGCACCAGCTCGGGCGGTACGCGCATGCGCTTGGTCTTGCCGGAGAACACCGGCAGGCGCGACACCATCAGGAAGGCGATCAGCAGCGTATAGGCCGCCGTCACCGCTGCGGGCCAACGGCCGAGATCGAGGAACGCCGCATAGATCGGCAGCAGCACCGTGATCGCGCCCGCGGGCGCCGGAACGCCGGTGAAGAAATTGGCGGCGAAGGCCGGCTTATTGGGATCGTCCATCGTGGCGTTGAAGCGCGCAAGACGCAGGCCGCCGGAGATCGCGAACACCATGGCGGCGATCCAGCCGGCGTTGCCGAGCTCGTGCAACTGCCAGAAATACAGCATCAAGCCGGGCGCCACGCCAAAATTGACGAAGTCGGCGAGGCTGTCGAGCTCGGCCCCGAACTTGGACTGGCCCTTGATCATGCGTGCGATGCGGCCGTCGATGCCGTCGAGCGCGGCCGCGAACACGATGGCGTAGACCGCCAGCGTCATCCGCCCCTCGATCGACAGCCGGATCGACGTCAGGCCGGCGCAGATCGCCAGCAGCGTGATGACGTTGGGCACCAGCATCCGCACCGGGATCGGACGGAACCGCCGGCGACGGACGTCTTGATCTTTGAAGTCGTAGGGCGTCATTGGCTCGTCCTCACCTTCAGGCGAGATATAGCAAGCCCCATCCCCCTCCGCCATTGCGGCGGAAGGCCCTCAAGGACCGGCTATTGGTTAATTGGCGCGGTAGGCGCGGCTCGGGTCGTCACCTGCAAGGTCGGCCAGGATCGTCTCGCCGGCGATCGCGGTCTGCCCTTCCGACACCAGCGCCTTGGTGCCGACAGGCAGATAGACGTCGAGGCGCGAGCCGAAGCGGATCAGGCCGAACCGCTCGCCGGCGCCGATCGCCTGGCCCTCCTTGACGAAGCAAACGATGCGCTTGGCGATCAGGCCCGCGATCTGGACCACGCCGATCCGCGCATTGGGCGTCGTGATCACGAGCGAGTTGCGCTCATTGTCCTCGCTCGCCTTGTCGAGCTCGGCATTGATGAACAGGCCGGGCCGGTAGGCGATGCGGTCCACCCTGCCCGCGATCGGGCTGCGGTTCACATGGCAGTTGAACACGCTCATGAAGACCGAGATGCGCGGCAGCGGCCGGTCGCCGAGCCCGAGTTCGGCCGGCGGCAGCGCCATGGTGATCATCGAGACGCGGCCGTCGGCCGGCGACACCACGAGGCCCTCGCGCACCGGCGTCACCCGCACGGGGTCGCGGAAGAACAGCGCGCACCACACCGTGAGGATGGTGCCGATCCACCCGAGCGGCGACCACAGCCAGAACAGGATCAGGCTTGCCAGCGCAAAGCCGCCGATGAAGGGATAGCCCTCCTTGTGGATCGGCGGGATCTGACGCTGGATCGAATCGAGAATGGACATCGCTATCTGCCGCTCAGGGTTGATGGCGCAGGTCGTCCCGCGCGGTGGGCTTGTTTAGGCCAGAGTTGGGACCGGAGACAAGGTCACTCCGCAGCCGCAGGCGTCGTCAAGGCGTCCTGGACCGGCGGCGGTGCCCGGTTGGGCGCCTCGCTGGTATCGGCCATCTTGGCCAGCTTCTCGCGCGCGGCCTCCGCCTCGCGCTGCCTGTTCCACATGCTGGCATAGAGGCCGCTCTGCGCGAGCAGCTTGGCGTGGGTGCCGCGCTCGGCGATCCGGCCCTGATCCAGCACGATGATCTCGTCGGCCCCGACGATGGTCGAGAGCCGGTGCGCGATCACCAGCGAGGTGCGATTCTTCGCCACGCGGTCGAGCGCGCCCTGGATCTCGTGCTCGGTATGGGTGTCGAGCGCCGATGTTGCCTCGTCCAGCACCAGGATCGGCGGCGCCTTGAGCACGGTGCGCGCGATCGCAACCCGCTGCTTTTCGCCGCCCGACAGTTTCAGGCCGCGCTCGCCGACCTGGGTCTCATAGCCCTTCGGCGCCATGCGGATGAAATTGTCGATCTGCGCGAGGCGTGCCGCCTCCTCCACGTCCGCATCGCTGGCGTCCCAGCGGCCGTAGCGGATGTTGTAGCGGATGGTGTCGTTGAACAGCACGGTGTCCTGCGGCACCATGCCGATGGACGCGCGCAAGCTCGCCTGCGTGACCTCGCGAATGTCCTGGCCGTCGATCAGGATCCTGCCGCCGGAGATGTCGTAGAGGCGGAACAGCAGCCGCGAGATGGTCGACTTGCCCGCGCCGGACGGGCCGACGATCGCGACCGTCTTGCCGGCCGGCACCTCGAAGCTGATGCCCTTCAGGATCGGCCGCGCCGGCTCATAGGCGAAGCGCACGTCCTCGAAACGCACGATGCCGGCGGAGATGACCAGCGGCTGCGCGTCGGGCGCATCCTTGATCTCGGCCTCGCGCCCCAGCACGCCAAACATCTTCTCGATGTCGATGATCGCCTGCTTGATCTCGCGATAGACCATGCCCATGAAATTCAGCGGCTGGTAGAGCTGGATCATCATGGCGTTGACCAGCACGAAATCGCCGACCGTATTGGTGCCGTTGCGCACGCCGATCGCGCACATCAGCATGGTCGCGGTCAGCCCCAGCGTGAAGATCACGGCTTGTCCCGTGTTGAGCACTGCGAGCGACGTATAGGCCTGGACGCTCGACTCCTCGTAGCGCGCGACCGAGCGGTCGTAGCGCTGCGCCTCGCGCGCCTCGGCGCCGAAATATTTCACGGTCTCGTAGTTGAGCAGCGAGTCGATCGCCTTGGTGTTCGCCTCGGTGTCGGAATCGTTCATCTTGCGGCGGATGCCGATCCGCCACTCGGTCGCGATGTAGGTGTAGTACATGTAGACCGCGACCGTGATCAGCGTCGCCACCACGTAGCGCCAGTCGAACTGCCAGAGCAGCACGGCGAGCAGCAGCGAGACCTCGACGATGGTCGGGATCAGTTGCAGGATCACCATGCGCACGATGACCTCGATGCCCTCGCGGCCGCGCTCGAGCACGCGCGTCAGGCCGCCGGTCTTGCGCTCGAGGTGGAAGCGCAGCGACAGCTCGTGCATATGGATGAAGGTGATGGTGGCGAGCTTGCGTACCGCATGCATGGCAACACGCGCGAAGAGGCCGTCGCGCCATTGCGTCAGCACCGCCATCAGGATGCGCGTCGCACCGTAACTGGCGGTCAGCAGCAACGGCGAGGCGATCACCCAGAGATGCCAGTTGTCGGGCAGCACCGGCGCCGTGTTGGCGCCGGTCAGCGCGTCGGTCGCCCATTTGAAGCTGAACGGCACCGTCAGCGTGATCAGCTTGGCGGCGAGCAGCAGCACCATCGACCAGACCACGCGCATCTTCAGGTCGAGGCGGTCGCCGGGCCAGATATAGGGCCACAGATGCGCCAGCGTGCCCATCAGGGTGGCCCGCTCGAGCGGCCCGGCAGAGGGATCGGGCGCGTCGGGGACGTCTGGCGAATGAGGTGGGCTCATCAAGAAACCTGAAAGGCCTGCCGGATGCGGGCGCGGTGCGATTAACTGTTTTCGCCCGTCATATAGAAGCTTCCAGGGGCGAGCGCACCCCGCCAGATGGCGAATCTTTGATTGTTTGTCGCCATTTACCGGTAGATTTCCGGAAGGTCCGAATCACCGATTGGGCTTGACGCCTCTTCGCTGCAATGCATCATGGCACCAATGAGCACGATCAAAACCGTCTGTGTCTATTGCGGCTCCGGCCCCGGAACCAATCCCCGCTTCACCGAAGGCGCCAAGGCGTTCGGCAAGGCGCTCGCCGAGAACAACATCCGCCTGGTCTATGGCGGCGGTTCGCTCGGCCTGATGGGCTCGGTCGCAACCTCCGTCCTCGATCACGGCGGCACCGTCACCGGCATCATTCCCGAATTCCTGCGGATGCGCGAGAATGCGCTGACGCGCGTGCAGGAGATGATCGTCACCCCCGACATGCACGAGCGCAAGCGGCTGATGTTCGAGCGCTCCGACGCCTTCGTGGCGCTGCCGGGCGGCGTCGGCACGCTGGAGGAACTGGTCGAGCAGCTGACCTGGAAGCAGCTCGGCCGTCACGCCAAGCCGGTGCTGCTCGCCAATATCGACAATTTCTGGGAGCCGCTGTTCTCGCTGCTGTCGCACATGCGCCAGACCGAGTTCATCCGCGCCGGCCTTTCGGTCGACATCCTCAAGGCCGATCGGATCGAGGAGATCCTGCCGAAGCTGAAGGCCGCCGTGGCACAGCTCGCCGAGGCGGAAAAGGAACTCGCCCCGGAAGTGGCGCGCAAGCTCTGACGGTTGGTTCGTTCGATCTGGCCGCGGGCTCTGTCACCTCTCCCGCTTGCGGGAGGGGTCGCCGCGTAGCGGCGGGTGAGGGTTCTCTCCTCATTGGGAATCTCTCTGCGGAGATACCCTCTCCCCAGCCCTCTCCCGCAAGCGGGAGAGGGAGCGCACCTCCGTCGTGGTGACATTAGCCAACTCAATGTCACGCTCTATTCGCTCGGAAACGTCACCGCCTCGATCCGGTTGCCGTCGGGATCTGTAACGAACGCCGCGTAATAGCGCACGCGGTCGTGCGGACGGATACCCGGCGCGCCATCGGAGGCGCCACCGGTCGCAAGCGCGGCAGCATGAAATGCATCGACCTCGCTCGTCGTCTTCGCCCGCAGGCAGATGTGCACGCCGCTCTCCGGCGCGACGGGCGGCATGCCCTCGCGCAGATTGATCCAGAATTCCGGATAGGCCTTGCCGAAACCGACCGTGCGCGGCCGCGTGACGAGGCGCGTGAGACCGAGGGCGGCGAGCGCCGCCTCGTAGAACTTCGCGGAGCGATCGAGATCGCTGACGCCGACGGAAATGTGGTCGATCATTGCTAACGCTCCCCTCCCCAACTGTCATCGCCCGGCTTGACCGGGCGATCCAGTATTCCGAGACGCCCGGGAACTACCGAGAAGCTGCGGCGTACTGGATACCCCGCTTTCGCGGGGTATGACAGCCGTAGCGGATCTTACGCCGGCGCGCCCGACTTCACGAGCTTGTAGATCACCGAATCCATCAGCGCCTGGAACGAGGCGTCGATGATGTTCGGGGAGACGCCGACCGTGGTCCAGCTGTCGCCGTTCTCGTCCTCGCTCTCGATCAGCACGCGCGTGACCGCGCCGGTGCCGCCGTTGAGGATACGCACGCGATAATCAATCAGCGTCAGGCCCTCGATATATTTCTGGTACTTGCCGAGGTCTTTTCGCAAGGCGACGTCGAGCGCATTGACGGGGCCGTTGCCTTCGGCTGCCGAGATCAGATGCTCGCCGGCGACGTCGACCTTGACGACCGCCAGCGCCACCGTGACGCGCTCGCCGTGCGAATTGTAGCGCTGCTCGACATTGACGTCGAACTGCTCGACCTCGAAATAATGCGGCACCTTGCCGAGCGTGCGGCGCGCCAGGAGCTCGAAAGACGCGTTGGCGGATTCGTAGGCATAGCCGGCCGCCTCGCGCTCCTTCAATTCCTCGACGAGCCGTGTCAGCTTCGGATCGCTCTTCTCGTAAGGGATGCCGGCGCGGTCGAGCTCGGCGATGACGTTGGAGCGGCCGGCCTGATCGGATACCAGCACCTTGCGGTGATTGCCGACCAGCTCCGGCAACACGTGCTCATAGGTCTGCGGATCCTTCAGCACGGCGGAGGCATGGATGCCGGTCTTGGTGACGAAAGCGCTCTCGCCGACATAGGCCGCATGCCGGTTCGGCACGCGGTTGAGCATGTCGTCGAGCGTGCGCGACACCTTGACGAGGGTCGCGAGCTTCTCAGGCGTCACACTGACCTCGAAAGCGTCGGCAAATTCCTTCTTCAGTTTCAGCGTCGGGATCAGCGAGCACAGATTGGCATTGCCGCAGCGCTCGCCGAGACCGTTCAGCGTGCCCTGGATCTGCCGCGCGCCGGCGCGCACCGCGGCGAGCGAATTCGCCACCGCCTGCTCGGTGTCGTTATGGGCATGGATGCCGACGTGATCGCCGGGGATGTGCCTGGTCACCTCGGTGACGATGGCCTCGATTTCGTTCGGCATGGTGCCGCCATTGGTGTCGCAGAGCACCACCCAGCGCGCGCCGGCCTCATAGGCGGCTTTCGCGCAGGCGAGCGCGAAGCTGGAATCTTCCTTGTAGCCGTCGAAGAAATGCTCGCAGTCGAGCATGACCTCGCGGCCGGCGGCCTTCGCCGCGGCAACGCTGTCGCGGATCGAGGCGAGGTTTTCTTCCCTGGTCGTCTCCAGCGCGACGCGCACCTGATAGGCCGACGATTTCGCCACGAAGCAGATTGCGTCAGCCTTCGCTTCCAGCAGCCCGGCCACGCCGGGATCGTTGGAAACCGAGCGCCCGGCCCGCCGCGTCATGCCGAAGGCGGTGAAGCGCGCGTGATTGAACTTCGGCTTGGTACCGAAGAACTCGGTGTCGGTCGGATTGGCCCCGGGATAGCCGCCCTCGACATAGTCGATACCGAGCTCGTCGAGCATCGCCGCGATGATCTGCTTGTCTGCAAGCGTGAAATCGACACCATTGGTCTGCGCGCCGTCACGCAGCGTCGTGTCGAAGAGATAAAGGCGCTCCTTGCTCATGGCGTGGCTCCGAGCGTCTTCTTCATGGTGGTGTTGGCGAGCCACTCATCATTGACGGTGATACTGTTGCGCTGCATGGCGACATAGCCGCGCTTGGCGAAAAAGTCTTGCGCGGTGTCACTGGCATCGACCGAGAGGCTGGTCGCGCCACGGCCACCGGCAAGCTTTTCCAGCGCATCGACCAGCATGGTGGCGATGCCCTGCCCGACGACGGCCGGATGCACGTAGAGCATGCGGATGTGATCGGCGCCGCGCAGCGAGGCGAAGCCGACGGGCGAGCCCTCCAGCGTCGCGATCAGCGTCAAATCGGCGGCAAGCCGCTTGCCAAACTCCTCCGTTTCAGCAGCCTCCATCCAGGCCTGCTGCTGCGCCTCGGTATAGTCTTCGCCGGTCAGCTCCTCGATGCTGGCGGCGAAGATCGCGGCGAGCACCGGCACGTCATCCGGCAGGAACGGCCGCAAGCCGGGCTTTGGCAAAGTCTGTCCCATCGTCCTCACCACATCCCATAGAGTTTCAGCGCCAGCGCCACGGCGGCCGCGAGCAGCAGGATCTTCAGCGCGATGTAATAGAGCCAGTGCCGAGGGAAAGGCGTGTCGGGCCGCTTCATCGCACGATCTCCCAGGTCGTTCCGTCCTTGGAGTCCTTGATCGCAACCCCCATCGCGGCGAGCAGATCACGGATGCGGTCGGACTCTCTAAAATCCTTGCGGGCACGCGCCGCCGTCCGCTCGGCGATCAGACGCCCGACCTCCGCGGCATCGACGCCACTCGCCTGTTGCTTGCGTCCCTCCCACTGCGCAGCGCTTTCGGAGAGGAAGCCAAGCAGGCGCAATGACCCGGCCAAGGCGCCTACATCGCTGCTGCGCAGGCCGTGCAGCGCCGCGATCGCCAGGGACGTGTTGAGGTCGTCGAGCAGCGGCTCGACCACGGACGCGGCCGGCTGGCCGGGCGCGACGTCGGCCGCGATGCGATACCAGTCGTCGAGCGTCTTGGCGCTCTCCTCCAGCGACTTCATGGTCCAGTCGATCGGCGAGCGATAATGCGTCTTCAGCATGTTCAGACGCAGCACCTCGCCCGGCCAGTCCGCGAGCAGCTCGCGGATGGTGACGAAGTTGCCGAGCGACTTCGACATCTTCTCGCTCTCGACCTGCAGGAAGCCGTTGTGCATCCAGTAGTTCGCCATGCGCTCTCGGTGGAAGGCACAGCAGGTCTGCGCGACTTCGTTCTCGTGATGTGGAAACACGAGATCGATGCCGCCGCCATGGATGTCGAAGTGCTCGCCGAGATGCTTCCAGGCCATGGCCGAGCACTCGATGTGCCATCCCGGGCGGCCCTCGGCCTTGATGCCGGCCGGTGACGGCCATGACGGCTCGCCCGGCTTGGACGGCTTCCACAGCACGAAGTCGGTATTGTCCTTCTTGTAGGGCGCGACATCGACGCGGGCGCCGGCAATCATCTCGTCGAGCGAGCGATTGGACAGCGCGCCATAGCGCGGCAGGGAGGAGTTGGCCGCGTTCATCGCCTGCGGCGAGAACAGCACGTGGTCTTCGGCGACATAGGCAAAACCGCCCTTGACCAGCCTCTCGATGATCTCGCGCATCTCGCCGATATGCTCGGTCGCGCGCGGCTCGACGCTCGGCCTGAGCGCGCCGAGCGCATCGACGTCGGCGTGAAACTGCCTGCCGGTCTGCTCGGTGACCTGCCGGATCGCCTCGTTCAGCGGCAGCCCGGGAAAATCCCGCGCGGCGCGATCGTTGATCTTGTCGTCGACGTCGGTGATGTTGCGGACATATTTGACGTGCGCCTCGCCATAGAGATGGCGCAGCAGCCGAAACAGCACGTCGAACACGATCACCGGCCGGGCGTTGCCGATATGGGCGAAGTCGTAGACCGTCGGTCCGCAGACATACATGCGGACGTTGTTCGGATCGAGCGGCACGAAGGTGCGCTTCTCCCTCGTCAGCGTATCGTAAAGGCGCAATTCCATATGGATACCCGTCGGCTGTTGGCCGGGCGTCCAGTGCTCTCAATGTTTTTGAGAAAAGACGGCTCCAGCCAGCGAATCGCTAGCTCGTAATCTCGCAAATAGCGCAAATGGCGAGGAGACCGTTCATACGGGAACATATGGGCCACGAGAGGCCCTTGCGTCAAGGGAGCCGCGAAAATGCCGCCTCCTGTCCGCAAGGCGCGGGCGCCCGCCATAACGGTTCCATTATCCTTAACCTTTTGAGCCCATTCTGGAACTGGCGGTTCCTTCTATTTGCCCCCCGGTGATTTCATGCGATCCCTGTTCGCGCTCATTTCCTGCGCCTCCATCCTTGCGGCATCCAGCGCTTTCGCCGAGACCCGCGTCTTCATTATCCCGAACCAGGCGGACGGCTACGGCGTCGACCAGTGCCTGGCCAAGGGCGACAAATGCGGCGCGCAGGTCGCGCGCACCTATTGCCAATCACGGGATTTTGCCCATGCCTCGGCCTATCGCCGGGTCGATCCCGACGAAATTACCGGCTCTGTCCCCAAAACCGGCGCAAACTGCTCCCATGGCCATTGCGACGAATATGTCGCAATCACCTGCCAGCGCTGAATTCGCTCGGAGCTGGCGGACCTTAGGACCAGTCTTTGGCCCCTGAAACGACGTGACGATGCCGCAGGAAGCGGCTATGGGAGGGCGCGCTTCGGCCCCCCAGGTCACGCTGGAAAGTCGCATTGGGCCGTGACCTCGCTAGAATGGCGGATATGCCTGAATTTTTGACTCGCTCCCGTGCCCGCTCGATCCTTGCCTGCACCGTGCTCCTGAGCACCATGGTGCTCGCCAGCAGCGCTTTCGCGCAGGTTGGCCCGCCCGGACCGCCGCCTCAGCCCGGCCAGAATGGGCTCGGGCCAAATCCGATGTGCTCGCGGCTGGAAGGCCAGCTCGCCGCGCTCGATCGCGGTGGCGGCGGTGATCCTGCACGCGAAGACCAGATCCGCCGCTATCAGGATTCCCAAGCCAAGCAGCAGGCCGAACTCGACCGCGTCACCATGCAGGCCAAGCGCATGGGCTGCGATTCCTCCGGCTTCTTCTCGCTGTTCAACGGCCAGTCTGCGCAATGCGGTCCGGTCAACACCCAGATCCAGCAGATGCGCGCCAATCTGGACCAGATCACCGGCAATCTCGAACGCCTGCGCGGCGGCGGCCCCGGCGGCTTCAGCCCGGAGCGCGACAACCAGCGCCGCTCGGTGCTGGCGGCCCTCGCCCAGAACAATTGCGGCCCGCAATATGCCAACGCCGCGCAGTCGCAGGGCGGCGGCAATTTCCTGAGCAATCTGTTCGGCGGCAACAACGCGGGCAATCCGCAAGGCGTCCCGCCCTCCGATCTCGGCCCGCAATCCGGCACCTTCCGCACCGTGTGCGTGCGCACCTGCGACGGCGCCTATTTCCCGGTCTCGTTCGCGACCGTGCCGGCGCGTTTCGCCGACGACGAGAAGACCTGCAAAGCGCTGTGCCCGGCTGCGGAAGCCGTGCTCTACACCCATCGCAATCCCGGCGAAGACATGAACTC
This sequence comes from Bradyrhizobium sp. GW821-FHT12B03, assembly GCF_058807535.1. Taxonomy (NCBI): domain Bacteria; kingdom Pseudomonadati; phylum Pseudomonadota; class Alphaproteobacteria; order Hyphomicrobiales; family Nitrobacteraceae; genus Bradyrhizobium; species Bradyrhizobium sp. GW821-FHT12B03. The sequence goes on along the minus strand of NZ_JBXAQU010000003.1, from coordinate 431,569 downwards.
GGCCGTGTCCATCAGCGGCCAGCCCTACACGGCGTTGCCGACCGCGTTCAAATTCCGCAGCGAGTTCAACCCGTCCTGCTCCTGCAAGGCGGCGGGACAGACCTGGGCGGACGCGTTGAAGTCGGCCGACGACAAGGCCGCGGCCGAGCAGCAGGGCGACATCATCGTCACCGAGGAGAGCGCCAAGAAGATGCAGCAGCAGCGGCTGGGCAAGGGCGCGCCTGCGAATGCCAAGAAGGGCGCAGCACCTGCGCCGACCACGGCGACCGCACCGGCTGCGACGCCGCCTGCGGATACCGGCACCGCGACGACTTCATCCGAGAACAAGCCGATCCGCTCGGTCGGCCCGAGCTTCCTGCCGCAGCAGCAGAAGTAGGTGTCCGCTGTAAACTCGGCAGCCCGCTCCAAACTCAACTGTCATGCCCCGCGAAGGCGGGGCATCCAGTACTCCGCGGCGGAAATCGTTTCCGGCAATCTCCGCCGCGGAGTACTGGATCATCCGCTTTCGCGGATGATGACGGCGTGTTGTGTGGCAACAGCGTCCGTCTAATTGGCCGCGCCACCCCTACCCTTCAAAAGCATCAATCGACGCCCGGCTCCCGCGCGACACCAGCGTCTCGTCCGGCGCCGCCAGCTGCTCGCCCCTGTCGCGAAAGCGGTTGGTGATGGGATAGCGGCGGTCGCGGCCGAAATTCCTGGCCGTGACCTTCACGCCGGGCGCGGCCTGGCGGCGCTTGTATTCGGCGACGTTGAGCAGATGCTCGATGCGGGTGACCGTGTCGCGGTCGAATCCGGCGGCGATGATCGCCTCCAGCGGCTCCTCGCGCTCCACCAGCCGTTCGAGGATGGCATCGAGCAATTCGTAAGGCGGCAGCGAATCCTGGTCGGTCTGGTTCTCGCGCAGCTCCGCCGTCGGCGGACGCGTGATGATGTCGGGGGGAATGACCTCCCCCGCAGGCCCGAGCGCGCCATCGGGCTTCCAGCCGTTGCGCAAGCTCGCCAGCCGGAACACCTGCGTCTTGTAGATGTCCTTGATCGGATTGAAGCCGCCGTTCATGTCGCCATAGAGCGTGGCGTAGCCGACCGACATCTCCGACTTGTTGCCTGTCGTCACCACCATCAGCCCGGTCTTGTTGGAGATCGCCATTAGCAGCGTGCCGCGGGTGCGGGCCTGGAGATTTTCCTCGGTGATGTCTGGCGGCAGGTTCTTGAAGATGCCGGACAGGATGGTCTCGAAGCCGGTCACGGCTTCGGCGATCGGCAGCACCTCGTAGCGGATGCCGAGATGGCCGGCGAGCTCGCCGGCGTCCGCGATCGAGTGTGGTGCGGTGTAGCGATAGGGCAGCATCACGCCATGCACCTGGTCGGCGCCGAGCGCATCGACCGCAATCGCCGCGCACAGCGCAGAATCGATGCCGCCGGAAATGCCGAGCAGCACGCCGGGAAAACCGTTCTTGGCGACATAGTCGCGCAGGCCCAGCACGCAGGCCGCATAGTCGGCCTTGTCGCCCTCGGGCTGCTCGGCGATCGGCCCGGTGCAGCGCCAATCGTCACCGTTGCGCGTGAAGCGCAAGGTGGTGATGCTCTCCTCGAACGCCGGCAATTGCGCCGCGAGCGAGAGATCGCCGTTGAGCACGAACGAGGCGCCGTCGAACACCAGCTCGTCCTGGCCGCAAGTCTGGTTGAGATAGACCAGCGGCAGGCCGCTCTCGGTGACCCGCGCGACCGCGACCGACAGGCGCACGTCGTTCTTGCCGCGGGCGTAAGGCGAGCCGTTCGGCACGAGGATGATCTCGGCGCCGGTCTCGGCCAGCGTCTCGACCACGTTCTCGTAGTCTTCGGACTCCTCCAGCCAGATGTCCTCGCAGATGGGAACACCAATGCGCACGCCGCGCACGGTCACCGGCCCTGCAGCCGGTCCGCGCGCAAACAGCCGCTTCTCGTCGAACACGCCGTAATTCGGCAGATTGCATTTGAAGCGAAGTGCGGCGATGCGGCCGCCGTCGAGCAGTGCGCAGGCATTGTAGAGCTTGCCCTCTTCGACCCAGGGGGTGCCGACCAGCATCGCCGGCCCGCCATCGGCGGTCTCGCGCGCGAGGCTTTCGATCGCGGCGCGGCAGGCGGCCTGGAAGGCCGGCTTCTGCACCAGATCCTCCGGCGGATAGCCGGCGATGAACAATTCCGGAAACAGCATGAGATCGCTGCCGTCGGCGGCGGCCTGCGCCCGTGCCGCACGCGCCTTGGCGGCATTGCCCTCGATGTCGCCCATGGTCGGATTGAGCTGGGCGAGCGTGACCGCGACTGCGTTGAGACGTTCGGTCATGACCGCTTTGTCCGATCCTGAAGGCTAGAGGAACCCCAAACGCTCGATGATGGCGATGATCCAGAACGCGCCGGCCATCAGCAGCGCAACGCCGACCGCGGCCGAGCCCATGTCCTTGACCCGCCCGATCTGCTTGTCGTGATCCATGGTCAGGCGGTCGGCAAGCTTCTCGATCGCGGTGTTGAGCAGCTCGACCGTCAGCACGAACGCAACAGCGCAGACCAGCTCGACCGCGCGCATCGCGGTCGCACCGATGAACCAGGCCAGCGGCACCGACAGCAGGAGCGCGAAGATCTCCTCGCGGACGGCCTGCTCCGAACGGAACGCAAAGGCCAGACCGTTACGGGAATTGATCGTGGCCTTCCAGATCCGCAGCAAGGTTTTAGAGCCCCGCGGCGGCCGGCATCGGCTTGGCCTTGCCGGCGCGTTCCTGCTTGAGCAGCTCGGCGACCAGGAAAGCCATGTCGATGGATTGCTCGGCATTGAGGCGGGGATCGCAGACCGTGTGGTAGCGGTCGTTGAGGTCCTCGTCGGTGATCGCGCGGGCGCCGCCGAGGCATTCGGTGACGTCCTGGCCGGTCATCTCCAGATGAACGCCGCCGGCATGGGTGCCTTCGGCGGCATGGATCGCGAAGAACGACTTCACCTCGGACAGGATGCGGTCGAACGGCCGCGTCTTGTAGCCCGACGTCGAGGTGATGGTGTTGCCGTGCATGGGATCGCACGACCAGACCACCACCCTGCCCTCGCGCTTCACGGCGCGGACCATGTTCGGCAGATGCTCGCCGACCTTGTCGGAGCCGAAGCGGCCGATCAGCGTCAGCCGGCCCGGCTCGTTGTCGGGATTGAGCACGTCGATCAGCTTGAGCAATTCGTCGGGCTTGAGCGACGGGCCGCACTTCAGCCCGATCGGATTCTTGATGCCGCGGAAATATTCGATGTGGCCGTGGTCGAGCTGGCGGGTGCGATCGCCGATCCAGATCATGTGGCCCGAGGTCGCGTACCAGTCACCCGTGGTGGAATCGACGCGGGTCATGGCCTGCTCGTAGCCGAGCAGCAGCGCCTCATGGCTGGTGTAGAAATCGGTGGCGCGCAGTTCGGGGTGGCTTTCGAGATCGAGGCCGCAGGCGCGCATGAAGTTGAGCGCGTCCGAGATGCGGTCGGCCAATTCCTTGTAGCGGCGGGACTGCGGCGAGTCCTTGAGGAAGCCGAGCATCCATTGATGCACGCTGCCGAGATTGGCAAAGCCGCCGGTCGCAAACGCGCGCAGCAGGTTCAGCGTCGCGGCCGACTGGCGATAGGCCATCAGCTGGCGCTGCGGATCCGGCACGCGTGCTTCCCTGGTGAAAGCGATGTCGTTGACGATGTCGCCGCGATAGCTCGGCAACTCGACGCCGTTGATCTTCTCGGTCGGCGATGACCGCGGCTTGGCAAATTGGCCCGCGATACGGCCGACCTTCACCACGGGGACGGCGCCTGCGTAAGTGAGCACCACCGCCATCTGGAGCAGCACGCGGAAGAAGTCGCGGATGTTGTTGGCGCCGTGCTCGGCAAAGCTCTCGGCACAGTCGCCGCCCTGGAGCAGGAAGGCTTCGCCGGCCGCAACGCGGGCCAGCGCCTTCTTCAGGTTGCGCGCCTCGCCCGCGAACACCAGCGGCGGAAAGGTCGCAAGCTGCGCCTCGACGTCGGCCAAGGCCTTGGCGTCGGGATAGTCGGGCACCTGTAGCACCGGCTTGCTGCGCCAGGACTCGGGCGTCCACCGCTCGGACATCGCAATCTCTCCGTGAAGCAAAAAGCACAACCTGATCTAGGGGTTGCGAGGGCCGCCTTATACACAGGCTGGCAAAGGACCGCCAGTTGTAAATCCGTTTCGCATTGCAAACCCTTGCGGGGAAAGCCAAATTCGCATTTGCTTGGGATGGCTTGAGGAAACTGGCAGGACCTGGGCTGCCCATGGACGCGGCGCGCGACGACGTTTTCATCGACGAGATCAGCTTCCCGGCGACCGACGGGTATGCGCTGAGCGGCACCCTGTTCCTGCCGCGCGGCACCAAGCGCCACGCCGTGCTGATCAATTCGGCCACCGCCGTGCCGCGAAAGATCTATCGCGGCTTTGCCTCCTATCTCGCCCATCGCGGCTGCGCGGTGCTGACTTACGATTATCGCGGCATCGGCGACTCCCGGCTGCCGGCGATGGTCGGCTACAACCAGCCGAAATCGCTGGTCGGCTTCAAGGCCTCGATGTCGGACTGGGCCGCGCTCGACGTCACCGCCGCGGTGAGCTGGATGCGCGAGCGCTACAACACCCTGCCCCTTGCCTATGTCGGCCACTCCTTCGGCGGCCAGGCGCTCGGGCTGATCGCAAACAACAGCGACATCTCGCGCGCCGCCTTCGTCGCCTCGCAGGCCGCGACCTGGCGGCTGATGACCTCGCCGGAAAAATACCGCGTCTTCGCCTTCATGAACCTTGTCGGCGTGCCCCTCGCCCACGCACTCGGCTACGCCCCGGGCTGGGCCGGCATTGGCGAGGATCTGCCCAAGGGCGTCTTCCTGCAATGGGCGGAGTGGGTCTCGAGCCCGCGCTATCTGTTCGATTCAAAGCTGCCGGCACTCAACAACTTCGCCAAATTCAAGGGCGAGCTGCGCGCGCTGTGCTTCTCCGACGATCCCTGGGCGACGCGTCCCGCGGTCGAGCTGCTCGCCGGCGGATTCACCGCGATCAAGCCGGAGGTGTTGACGGTCAAGCCGTCCGAAATCGGCGCCAAGGCAATCGGCCATTTCGGCTTCTTCCGCCCCGAGCACCGCGACACGCTGTGGCGCGGGGTGGCGGAATGGATTCAGGGGGAGTGAGACGCGCCTTCGCGTCCTCGCGGACCGGAAGCGTGGCCCGTGAGCCGGGGCGTAACCACACATGTCGGCTCCCATCGCCAAGCCGAAGTCGACCAGCTTGAGCGTGATCTGCGGCTGGTAACCCCAACCCGACCAAGACGACGGCGGAGCAGCCGCCATCGTCTCATCTACGCCGCTTAGTCGGCAGGTCCAGCGAACAAAATGAGATTGCCATCGGGATCAAGCACGATGAAATTCCTTGCTCCCCAAGGCTCCTTCTTTAATGCCTGATGAAAGCTGACGCCGGCGGATTGAAACTCTAGGAAGAGCTGTTTGATCTCTGCTGCGCTATCGACCGTGATCGAAGCGGACAGAAGGTTTTCGCGCTGCCGAATGTCCCCGACAAAGACCGGTTCGCAAACCAGCCGCAGGCAAAGCCGCGCCTGGTCACGCTTGACGATGCCATAAAACGGCGGCTCTCCGTAAACAAAGTCGACTGCAAATCCGAGCTTGGATGTGAAGAAATCGCATGAGGCTTTGACGTCAGCGACGTACAATTGAGCTTCTGTTCCGCTCAAGATCGGCGGTGTGGGTGTTTGCTTGACTTGAGTATTCATGGCTAGGGCTCCTGCCTTGAGCGCCTGCCATCCTTCGAAACCCGACTGACGCGCGACAAGCTCCTGCGCATCGCCGAGCTTAAACGATGCCTCTAGCACCTGATGATCATCGAGGTGCCGAAACCGAGGCAGCGCAGCTCTGATCTCAGCGGCGACCGGATGGTACCGCTCACGATGCCAACGCAGATACTGCTTGGCCTGCTTCTTTAGGTTTTCAAGGTTCGGCATGGGCGCAATTATGGTGCACGAAACGTAGGTGGGCATTGCCCTTTCGGCTTCGGCCGATGCGCCCTACTGCAACCCTTGTAAAATGCCCTTCCCGGCCCCCGATTGTCAACGGCGGCCATCGCCGATGGCGCGGCCGCCGGACAGCCGATGAATGAGACCAGGCCCTAACGGATGATCGTCGTCAGCGAGGAGTAGCGCTTGTTCGGCTTGGCTTCGCCCGGCGCGAACTGCGCAAAGGCCTCGCTGACGCGGACCGCCGGCGGCGTGTCGCCGGCGAAGCGGAATTCCTTCGGCCGCGGCGCGTAGAAGCTGGCGCTGTAATAGGCGTCGTCGAAGCGGGCCTCGCCGACGCCGAACACTGCGTCGCAGACGAACAGGAGTGCATAGACTCCCGCGACCGCAGCGACGATCTCCCTGAGAATAGACATGCTGATGCCCCACCCTTTTGCAGGCAGCATGCGCATCGGTTCCAAAGCTCTGGTTTAAAGCGCCGTGCTTCTTGTCCGCAGGGTTTGCCGCTGCTGAGCGGAATGCAGACAATTTTATCGATCCCGAAAAGAGAGCCCGCCTGAATGATCAGGCGGGCTCCAGGCGCGGCCGCTCGGGAGGTTATCAGACGGCCAGATCAGACGGCTAAGTTCATCCAGACAGCCTTGGGCTCGGTGAAATTGTCGAGCGCGGCGGTGCCGTGTTCGCGGCCAAGGCCGGAGTCGCGTTCGCCGCCCCAGGGCAGGCGCACGTCGGTGTAGCCATAGGTGTTCATCCAGACAGTGCCGGCGCGAGCCCGCTTGGCAAAGCGCTGGAGCTTGCCGATGTCGCGGCTCCACACGCCGGCCGCGAGGCTGTAGGCGGTGCCATTGGCGATCCGCAATGCGTCGGCCTCATCCCTGAACTTGATGACGCTGACGACGGGGCCGAAGATTTCCTCCTGCGAGATCCGCATCTCGTGCGCAACATTTGCGAACACCGCGGGGCTGATGAAATAGCCGCGATCGCCGACCCGCGTCCCGCCGGTGACGAGGCTCGCCCCTTCCTGCCGGCCGACGTCGACGTAGTCGAGGATCGACTTCATCTGCTTCTCGGAGATCACAGGGCCGAGCACGGTCTTGCGATCGAGCGGATCGCCCATCCTCAGCGACTTGGCGCGCGCGGCGAGGCGCTCGACGACCTCGTCATAGGCTCGCTCCTGCACCAGCACGCGGGAGCCGGCCGAGCACACCTGGCCGGCGTTGAAGAAGACGCCGGAGGCCGCAGCCTTGGATGCCGCTTCGAGATCGGCATCGTCGAAGATGACGTTGGCCGACTTGCCGCCCAGCTCGAGCGAGACGCGCTTGAAGTTGCCGGCCGCACCTTTCATGATTCCGCGGCCGACGCCAGGCGAGCCGGTGAAGGTGACCTTGTCGACATCAGGGTGATTGACGAGGGCGTCGCCGACGACGCGGCCGGGTCCGGTGACGACGTTGAAGACGCCCGCCGGCAGGCCGGCCTGAAGCGCGAGCTCGGCGATGCGCAGCGCCGACAGCGAGGTCAGCTCGGCCGGCTTCATCACGATCGTGCAGCCGCAGGCCAGCGCCGGTGCGAGCTTCCACATGCCGATCATCAGCGGGAAATTCCACGGCACGATCGCCGCGACCACGCCGACCGGCTCGCACACGGTGTAGGTCAGGGCATCATCGCGCACGGGCACGACGTCGCCGCTGATCTTGTCGGCCCAGCCGGCGTAATAGATCAGCGTGTCGACCGCGGCCGGGAAATCCTGGCGCGTCGTCGCCGAGATCGGCTTGCCGGCATCGATCGACTCGAGCTCGATGATTTCGTCGGCGTGCTGCTTGAGCAGGTCCGCCCAGCGCAGCAGGATCAGGCCCCGCTCGGAGGCGCGCATCGTGCGCCACGGGCCCTCGAATGCCCGGCGCGCGGCCGACACCGCATGCGCGACATCGCCCTCGTTGCCTTCGGCGATGGTGGCGATGACCTGCCCGGTGGCGGGATTGAGGGATTTGAAGGTGCGGCCGGAGCTCGCGGGGACGCGGCGGCCGTCGATGAGCAGATGCTGCGGCCGGGCCATGAACTCGGTGGCCGGCGAATGCGCAAAGTCATATGCAACTGACATCATATTCCCTCCTGTTCTGGCATACCAGACTAGGCGCCTATTTGTCGGAGTAAATATGATATGATGTGCCGATGGGCGCCCACTATATGAAGTACACTTCATAAGGATGATCGATGCTTCAGATCGAGATCGAGGCCGTCTGGCGGTTTCGCCGCGACGGCAATCCGCGCACCGCCGTCATCATGCTCGGCGTTCTCAACGAAATCCGGAAGACCGGAAAGATCACCAGCGCGGCCGCCGACGCGCACCTGTCCTACCGGCACGTCTGGAATCTGATCGAGCAATGGTCGGAGTTCTTCGGCACGCCGCTGGTCGAGACCCAGCGCGGCAAGGGCTCGAAACTCACGCCGTTCGGGGAGCGGCTGGTATGGGCCGGCGAGCGCATGCAGGCGCGGCTCGGGCCGCAGCTGGAAAACCTGGCGCAGGAGCTTGCCAGCGAGATCAAGCCGTTCCTCGAGCAGCGCCCCTCGGTGATCCGCGTCCATGCCAGCCACGGCTTTGCGGTGGCCAAGCTGCGCGAATTCCTCGACCGCGAGCCCGGCATCGGCGTCGACCTGCGCTATGTCAGCAATCAGCATTCGCTGGTCTCGCTGGCGCAGGGCGCCTGCGATCTGTCCGGCCTGCATCTGCCGCACGGCGCGCTGCGCGCCCAGGGCATCAAGGCCGCGCGCGAATGGCTCGATCCGCGCGAGGACCGCATCATCAGCTTCGTCACCCGCGAGATGGGGCTGATGGTTGCGCGCGGCAATCCGCTGCGTATCGCCTCTCTGAGTGACCTCACCAATCCAAAAGTCCGCTTCGTCAACCGCGACCATGATTCCGGCACGCGCCTGCTGTTCGACCAACTGCTCGCGGCAAACGGCATCGACGAAGGCAAGATCAACGGCGCGCAGCAGATCGAGTTCACCCACGCCGCGGTCGCCGCCTATGTCGCCAGCGGCATGGCGGATGCGAGCTTCGGCGTCGAGGCGGCCGCCCGGCATTTCGGCCTCGATTTCATCCGCATCGTGACCGAGGATTATTTCTTCGTCTGTAAGCGCGCGTTTCTCGACACCGAACCGATGCAGCGCATCCTCGAGATCATGCGCAGCGCCGATTTTCGTGCCGCCGTTGCGAGCCTGCCCGGCTACGTCCCGTCCGAGACCGGCACTGTCACCGGCGTGAAGGCGTTTCTGGAGATGCATGCCGTGCGATGATGAAGGACGACTCGCTCGCCTTGTCGGTCGCGGGCAAGAGTGGCAATCTCGCCGGCGAACAGATCAAGAGACCCAATCATGTCGCGCGCGAGCGCCAAATCGCTTCCCCAACTGAGCCTTCGCATCGACCTCGACGGCGACGATCGCATCGGCCCCGGCAAGATCGAGCTTCTGGAGCAGATTCGCGAGCACGGCTCGATCTCCGCGGCCGGCCGCGCCATGGACATGTCCTATAAGCGCGCCTGGGATCTCGTGGACGAGATCAACCGCATCTGCGGACATGCCGCCGTCGAGCCGCAGGCCGGCGGCAAGAACGGCGGCGGTGCGATGCTCACGCCGTTTGGCGAGAAACTTGTTGCGCGCTACCGCAAGATCGAGCGCGACGCCGCACGCGCAGTGCACAAGGAGCTGGAAGCGCTCAGGAGCGACATCGCCCGTTCGCGCAAATCGTGAACGGAGCCGCCCTCGGCACCATCGATCAGATCAGCGGCTCGTCCTTGAGCGCCGACACCACCTGCTCGCCGCGATCGGTGAGGCGATAGGTCACCAGCGGACGGCTCGACGGCGGCTTGCGGTCGATCTCGACGATGTAGCCGCGCACCATCAGCGCTTCGAAACTGCCGTAATAGCCGAACATGCTGATCTGGTTCTGCTTGAGCAGCTTGAACTCACGCAGCAGGCGGATCTCGTTGCCCGAGAGCAGCGACCTCCGCACGCGCTGCACGAACCGCGCGCGCTGCTCGAACCACGCCTGGTCGGGCAATTCGTACACGACCGGCGCAGGATCACGCTCGCAGGGACGCGCCTCCGGCACGCCCTCGACCATGACCGGCGGCAGGCACGGCATGCTGCCGACGACGGCGTCCTTGGCGACGTCGAGCAGCGCGATGGGCCAGCGCCGCTTGTTGTCCACCATGACCGGCGGCGGCACAACGTTGTCGCGCACCAATTGCTCGAAACGGCCGGCGGTCACGCCGACATAGGCGGCTGCCCGACGGCGATCGACCAGACGGGTGTCCGGCCCGTGCTCCAGCTCGCAAGCGATATTCTCGTTCACCCCGAAATCCCCTGGCGCGTCGTTGCGCGAGGCCCGGGCGGCCCAATTGGGACCGGCCGAACCGGCGGCGAACCTAGGGGGGACCAGCGCTCTCGAAAAGCAGAGAATTTCGTACATGTTGCTGCCGTTTCGGCAGCGGCTATAGTCGTTGCCGGGGGACCCATGCGCTTTCATTCACCGGCCATCCAATACTTCCACGCTGTCCGCCGCACCGGCTCGATCCGGGCCGCCGCACGCGTCCTGAACGTCGCCTCCTCGGCGGTTAGTCGCCAGATTCTCAAGCTCGAGCAAGAGGTTGGGTCACCCCTGTTCGAGCGCAATGCGCGCGGCCTGACGCTGACGACGGTCGGCGAGATGCTGGCTCGGCACGTCATGAACGTGTTCCAGGACCTCGACCGCTTCCGCTCGGACGTCGCGTCCCTGTCGGGCAACTGGCGCGGCACCGTCAGCATCGCCTGTATCGAATCGCTGACGGAATCCGTGCTGCCGGACCTGATCGCCTCGCATCGCGGCCGCGCCCGCCGCGTCAGCTTCACCACCGAGGTGAAGGGATCGTCGGACGTGCTGGAGGCCCTCAGCCGCGGCGAAGCCGACATCGGCATCGCCATGGCGCTCCGCCATCCGCCGGATTTGCGCCAGGTTGCCCTGAAGCGGTTTCGGCTCGGCGCGGTGGTCTCGCGCGAGCACCCGCTGGCGCGCCGCAAGACGGTGACGCTGGAGCAATGCCTCGCCTTCCCCGTCATCAACGCTCTGCCGGAGCTGTCGATCTATCATCTGCTCCAGCCGCTGATTGCGCAGCTCTCCGAGACGCCGGAGCCGGCGATCCAGGCCAATTCGATCGACCTGATGCGCGAGCTCGCCGCACGCGGCGTCGGCGTCGCCTTCCAGACCCAGCTCGGCATCAACAGGCTGTCGCGCGACGGCCAGCTCGTCTTTCTGCCGCTCGACAACGCCGGCAGCCCGGTCTGGTCCGACCTCGGTATCTATGTGCGCGCCGAGCGCACCCTGCCCGCCTACACCGACTCCTTTCTCCAGGAGCTGGTGCGCGAACTGGGCGAGCGCGAGCGGCGCGAGAACGCGGCCTATCCGCAAACGCCATAGCATCTCGACACAGCACTGCAGTGGCCATGCCCGTGGTCTTGCGGACTTGCGTAAGGCACGGTTGCTCCGGCAACGTTTCCGGCCGATGTCGCACGCGCGAGGTCGAGGACGCGCCGGCACATGCCGAACGCCGCAGACCCCCTGGGACCCCAAGATGCCGGTACGTTGGCTCAAGCCGTCACGAGTCCTGAGCATCGAGCGCTACAGCGACTTCGAGGCTTTTCGTCCGAGCGAGGTGCTGGGCGGCGGCATCAGCACCCCGCTCGAGCCGCGCGAGTTCTCGCTGCACCGCGCCGTCCTGCCGCTCCAGGACGGTCTGTTCGTGCTCCAGCGGACGTTCGCCCGGCGCCTTCAGGCCAATATCGGGATAGACCAGGGCGTCGGCCTCGTCATCCCCCTTGCCTTCCACTCGATCGCCAACGGGCGCGAGATCGACAATTCGATGATCGGAATCGTGCGCGGCAAGGTGCCGACCGAGGCGGTCGAGCATCACGCCAACACCTACCTGATGCTGCGCTTCAACTCCGACATGCGCCATCGCGGCTGGGCGGACTACGAGACCGGGCTCGAATTCGCGCGTCTCAGCGACGGCACGATGGCGCGCCTGCGCGCGACCATTCTCGACATGTTCTGCCTGGCCTCGCAGTGCAACGATCCCAGGCAGTTCGAAGCCATCGACCGGCCGATCCAGGAAAGGCTGCTCGCGAACCTCGATGCCGCCCTTGCCCCCATCGACACGCGCGACGTCCGGCGCGGGTCCTTCGACAAGCATCGCAAGCTGGTCGCAAGGCTGGACGAGGCGGCCACGCTGTCCGGCGGCGTCCCGCTCTACAGCGGCGACCTCGCCAATACGCTCGGCGTCTCCGTCCGCACGCTCCAGAGCGCGACACAAACGGTGCATGGCGTCAGCCTGCATCAGCATCTCAGGCTGAAGCGGCTGTGGTCGACCCGCACGCAGCTCATGAGCGGAGGTAGCGGCATGATGGTGAAGGCCGCGGCGCTCGCGAACGGCTTCTGGCACATGGGCGAGTTCTCGACACTCTACAAGACGACGTTCGGCGAGACGCCATCCGGGACGCTGGCGCGGGCCCGTGATTTTGCGGGCGAGAGTCCGCGCCTCTGAGAGAGCTACGGTCAAACACGGGCACTTTGCCGGTTTCCGACGACTGCCTGCACGCGCCGTTAATGACACGGCGAGTTGCCGGCCTGCGCAGCTGCGGAAATTAGCTACTCGGAAACACCGCTTGGCGATCGTGGCCGGGATCAATCCGGAACAGCCCGATGCCGTCGAAACGTATTCATGCCGAGATCCAGCGTCACCCGACCATGGTCGTCTGGGCCTTCGTCGTGCTGATGAGCGCATGCGTGCTCGGGCTCGTGGCATGGAAGGCGACGCTCGGCCGCGACGCGACGCTGACGCGCAACGAGGAGGACATCCAGAACCTCGTGCATTCGCTCGCCCAGCATGCCGTGCATTCGTTCCAGGCGCCCGACGTCGCGATGAGCGGCATCGTGGATCTCCTGAAATACCGCAAGCCCGAGAGCGCCGCGCGGTTCACGGCCCACCTGGCGAGCACCGTGCGATCGCTGCCCCAGCTCCGCGAACTCAAGGTGCTCGATCGCAACGGCGATACGATCTATTCGAGCGCGACGACGCCTCCGTCCCACAACAATGCCGACCGCGACTATTTCCGCTTTCACCGGGACAATCCGGACTCCGGCCTGCACATCAGCGGACCTCTCGACTCGCGAACCACGGGACAGCCCACCATCGTGCTGTCGAAGCGCATCAGCGACGCCGCGAGCGGCGCGTTTTCCGGCATCGTCATGGGGTCGATCCCCTGCGACTATTTCGGCGAGTTCTATCGTTCGTTCTGGGTCGGGGAGCACGGCGCCATCAGCCTGATCACCGGCGACGGCACTGTGCTGGTCCGCTGGCCGTCGGGCTCCGCCGGCCGCGACCTCTCCGGCACGCCGCTGTTCCAGACCCGCCTGAAGCAGACCCCCGTAGGCTATTACAAGATCACTTCGCCCTTCGACGGGATCAGCAAGTATTTCGGCTACGAGCAGAGCCAGCGCTATCCCATCGTCGTCACCGTCGCACGATCGGAAGCGCAGATCCTCGACGGATGGTACCAGAACCTGCAATGGGACGCCCTGGTGGCCGCGTTCTTCCTGCTCGTGGTCGCCGGGACCGCGGTGCTGCTGGCGCGGCAATTCCGCTACCGCTCGCATCTCGAGCAGTCGCTGCGCGAACGCGAGGAGCGCTACCGCCTGCTCGCCGACAACATCGCCGACATCGTCGTCGTGCTCGATGCCGAAGGGGTCTGCCGCTACGTCTCGCAATCGGTCCATACGGCACTCGGCATGACCGAAGATATGGTGATCGGCCGCTCCTGCCTCGCACTCGTCCATCCCGACGACCGCGAGATGGTGGCGAGGAGCGCGGAATTCCTCGACGACAGCGGCCGTCCGCGCTCGATCAGCTTCCGCGTCAGGCGGCCCGACGGCGCGGTGGTATGGCTGGAATCCAACTTCCGTCCTGCCCACGGACTCGGCACCGGCGGCATCGAGACCGTAGCGGTGCTGCGCGACATCACGCAGCGCAAGCTGCTCGAGGAGGAGCTATCGACGGCGAACCGCCGCCTCGCCCAGCTCGCCACCACCGACGGCCTGACACGGCTCGCCAATCGCCGCAGCTTCGACAGCTTCCTGCGCGAGGCCTATGCGCGCAATTCGATTCTGTCGGTGCTGATGATCGACATCGATCATTTCAAGGGCTTCAACGACACGCTGGGACACCAGGCGGGCGATGCCTGTCTGCGCCAGATCGCGGACGTGATCGAGAGCGTCACCGCCAGCACCAACACCGGCGGTCAGGCCGCTCGATATGGCGGCGAGGAATTCGCGATCGTGCTTCCGGGCATGACGGAGGAGCAAGGGCTGGAGATCGCCGAGCAGTTGCGGCAGTCGATCAGAGCGCTCGACATCCGCCATCCGGCGGCGCCGCGCGGCCACGTCAGCGTCAGCATCGGCGTCGCCGCCAGGGACGCGGCCTGCGACGACGACATCATGCTGGTTCGCGAGGCCGACATCGCGCTCTACCACGCCAAGGACACCGGCCGGAACCGCGCGGTCGCGAGCAGCTCTCTCCGCACCGGTGAAACCGCCTCGCCGCCCCTCGCCGACCTGGATCTGGCCAGCTAGACATTCAAACTCAGCCGTGACCGGCCTCCTTGCGGTGCCCGGTCTCGCCGAGACGGTCGACCCAGGCGATGCCGATCGCCGAGACGATGAAGGTCAGGTGGATCAGCACCTGCCACATCACGCCGGTCTCGGTGAAGTTGCTGCGCGTCGTGCCGAGATTGCCCGCCTCGATGAAGGTCCTGAGCAGCGAGATCGAGGAAATGCCGATGATCGCCATCGCCAGCTTGATCTTGAGCACGCTGGCATTGACGTGACTGAGCCACTCAGGCTCGTCCGGATGGCCGCTCAGATTCAGGCGCGAGACGAAGGTCTCGTAGCCGCCGACGATCACCATGATCAGAAGGTTCGAGATCATCACGACGTCGATCAGCCCGAGCACGACCAGCATGATCTGCTGCTCGCTGGCGTCGAACGAGTGGAGAACCAGGTGCCAGAGCTCTTTCAGGAACAACAGCACGTAGACGGCTTGCGCGATGATGAGGCCGACATAGAGCGGCACCTGCAGCCAGCGCGAGCCAAAGATGACCTGCGCAAACAGGCCGATCGGCGGCGGCACAGGCGCCACCGAAGGTGCTTTGGGTTCAGACGTCATGGATCACTCCGCAGTGCGGGCAAGGGGCGTCGCTTTAGAGGCTTGCGATGACCGGCGCAAGCTCGAGCGAACCGCGATAGATCATCTCGAAGGCAACGTAAACGATGATGGCGAGCCCGATATAGGCGATCCAGCGCTGCTTCTGGAGCACGCGGCCGAGCAGATCGGCGGCGACGCCCATCAGGGCGACCGACAGCAACAGGCCGAAGATCAGGATGTAGGGATGCTCGCGCGCGGCGCCCGCGACCGCGAGCACGTTGTCCAGCGACATCGAGACGTCGGCAGCGACGATCTGCGCGGCGGCCTGGCCGAAGGTCTTTCGCGGCGCCGCTGCGGCGCTTCCGCCGCTGCCATGGCTGAACGCGAGCTCGGTGGAATGCGCGGCCTGCTCGCGCAATTCGCGCCACATCTTCCAGCACACCCAGAGCAGCAGCACGCCGCCGGCGAGCAGGAGGCCGATCACCTGCAAGAGCTGCGTCGCGACGCCGGCAAAGACGATACGCAATGCGGTGGCCGCGACGATGCCGACGACGATGGCGCGCCGGCGCTGCTCGGCAGGAAGACCGGCCGCGGCTAGTCCAATGACGACGGCATTGTCGCCGGCCAGCACGAGGTCGATCAGGACGACCTGAAGCAGTGCGGACAGCGCGTCGGCGGTGATGAATTCAGTCATGATCGATCATTTTTTCGGAGCGGACGGATCCAGCCAATGCGGCTTGCGCCGCTCGATCCAGTCGAAGACCTTTGAACGGGAGGAGCGCAGCGCCGGCACGTCCTCGGCAAGCAGCGCGAGACCGAGCGGCAGCATCCAGACGCCGAGCACCGGCAGGATGGACAGCACGCCGCCGACGACGAGCAGCGCGCCGGAAGGAATTCTCACCCAGCGACTGGACGGCTTGAGCAGGTAGGAGACGGTGTCGCCCATGCGCGGCGGCAGGCGATGGACGAGCTTGTCGAGGCGCGGGTCGCCGCCGGCCATCTGGCCGGTGGCGTCCTCGGTTTTCGCCGTACGCTCGTCCGATGCTACGCTCATGCCTACTCCTTTGGGACGGCGCCTGGCGCATGCGGCCCGACCTGTTTTGCCCGCGGCAGCACCAGCGTCAGCAGGCGCAACAGCTTGATTGCCTGGACTTCATGGGGATGCACATCCTCGTCCGCGGCCGCGACGCGCTCCGACAGTTCCATCAGATGCGACGAAAGCGGAAGATTCGAGACGGGGCGCAGCGTGTCGATCACCACATTGGCAAAGTCCGGCTCTTCCAATCGTTCCGCCAGTTCGTCGAACATCGCGAACAATCGGTCGTCGTCGATATGCGGCGCCAATCCGCGATCCCTGATGAAGCGGATCACCTCGTCGCGCTCGACCGGCGAGACGCGGCGGTCGGCGACCGCAACGAGCGCGCCGGCGATGACCAGCGCCACCGCAGCCTGCTCGTTCAGGCTGGACGGCTCGGTGATCTCGATTTCGATCGGATTGGAAGTGGCAGCGTCAGACATCATAGCTCCTCAAGCTTGCGAAATGACCGCGCGGAGCTGCGATGGGGACGATTGGGTCGGAAGGAACTCGAGAGGGCCCGACGATCGGCCGATCCATCGCATTCGCGCGGGACAGGTCATCCGACATCGCGAGGTTGGCCGACATTCGTCGGCGGCCTCGCCAGAGGGGCCCGGATTCTTGTTCGCTTCACAGATAAAGACGGGCCTGTCGGAATCAAGGCGAGAGGACTGCGACCAGCCGCCGCATCGGTTCCATGTTGTCATTTACGGAGACCGTTCGCTGTCGTTTCGCTTACTCCGTCATCCTTCGAGGCTCGCCCAGCGGCGCGATTGCGCCGCAAGGCTCGCGCCTCAGGGTGACGGTGATCGATTGGTGGCGACGCTTCCTGACGCTAACCCCACCCGCTCCGCAAGATGCGCGCGCGAGGGGGGCGGATCGAACCGGTCGCCGAGATATTGCGTTTCGTGCGCCACCAATACGTCGCGGATTTCCATGATGCTCACGACGTAAGACGGCACGCCGTCACGCGTCAGCACGAACTCGCTGACCCAGAGATCGCCGCCGATCGATCTTTGACCGGCTTCGACACGCCCGCCAAACAGGTGTCACGCAGTCGCTGCGGCTTCTGTCGGGAACACAAACGCCGTCGGGTTTGTTGGTGCACTTCAAATGTAACCCTCGACAGGGAACCTGCATGTGCCGCTGGATCGCATACCGGGGCGAGACCACCTCGTTCGAACCTTACGTCACCGAGCCCGAGCATTCGCTGATCGCGCAAAGCATCCGTTCGCTCCAATCCACTGCGGGATCGAACGGCGACGGGTTCGGGCTCGGCTGGTATGGCGAGCATCCGGAGCCCGGCCTTTATCGTGAGACACGACCGGCCTGGTCGGACGAAAACTTGCGCTATCTCTGCCGCCATTTGCGCTCGCACCTGTTCTTCGCCCATGTGCGCGCCGCCACCGGCACGGCGGTGACGCGGCAGAATTGTCATCCTTTCGCCTGCGGCCACTGGATGTTCATGCACAACGGATTCGTCGGCAGCTGGAATCGCCTGCGGCGCAAGGTCGAGGCGCTGATCCCCGATGCCTATTATCCGTCGCGGCTGGGCACCACCGACTCGGAAGCCGTGTTCCTCGCCATGATGGGCGCCGGTCTCGACGGCGACCCGCTCGGCGCGACGCAAGCCGTGCTGCAATCGCTCGTCGGCTTCGTCAACGAAGGTCAGCTCCGCGAGCGGCTGCGCTTCACCAGCGCGATCGCCAACGGCCGGGATCTCTACGCGTTTCGCGTCTCGGTCAACGACGCCGCCAACACGCTCTACTACCGCGAGGCTGGCGACCAGGTCATTGTCGTCTCCGAGCCGTTCGACAAGGAAACGGACTGGGCGGAAGTGCCTGCGAATCACGCCCTGATCGCGCGCGCGTCCGAAAGCGTGAAAATTGTTCCATTCAACCTTGCGATTTCCAGCGGGGCCGAGGCGGAACCCGCCCCTGTCAGACGGATTATTGCCCGCAGGTAACCACTGCCGGGTGGCGCGATGACATTTGCTTCTGACGTCTTGAAACTGCTGCGCCTCGATTCCTCCGACGACAAGCAGCACCTCGTCATTCGCTCCGCCGGTGGCCGCGGCAGGGCGGCGGAATATTCCTTCGGCATCGAGGAGGAATACTTCCTCGCCGATCGGCGCAGCCTGGAGGTCGCGATCCAGACTCCCAACGCGTTGTTCGAATCGGCGAACTGGTCGACCGGCGGCCAGGCGATGCGGGAGATGCTGCAATCCCAGCTCGAGGTCGCCACCAACGTTCACGTCGACGTCAACGACGCGCGCGAGGAGCTGCGCTTTCTCCGCCGCGAAGTGGCGAACGTTGCCGCCCAGTACGGCTTCGTGATCATGGCCTGCGGCACGCATCCGACCGCCGTCTGGCGCATGTCGCAGCCGAGCCCGAAGCCGCGCTATGAGGAGATGATCGAGGATCTGCGCAGCATCGGCCACCGCAACATGATGTGCGGCATGCACGTGCACGTCCAGCTGCCCGATCCCGAGAAGCGGATGGCGGTGATGCGGGCGATGCTGCCGCATCTGCCGCTGTTCATCGCGCTGTCGGCGTCGTCCCCGTTCTGGAATTCGCACAAGACGGGCCTGAAGGGCTACCGCCTGGCGGCCTATTCCGAGCTGCCGCGCACCGGCCTGCCCGAACTGTTCGAAAGCCGGCAGGATTACGACGAGTATGTCGGCGCATTGCAGCGCTCCGGCGTGATCCCCGACGAGAGCCACATCTGGTGGGCGATGCGCCCCTCCATGAAGCATCCGACCCTCGAGCTTCGCGCGCCCGACACCTGCACCTTCGTCGACGACGCCGTTGCCATTGCCTCGCTGTATCGCTGCCTGACGCGGCGTCTGTATCGACGGCCCCATCTGTCGAAGGAGGTCACGGTCGTCGAGCGCGCGATCGCGGTCGAGAACAAATGGCGCGCCCAGCGCTACGGCACCGATTGCATCTTTGCCTCGAAGGACGGGCCAGTCACCATCTCGGAGATGCTCTCCCGCCTGATCGACGGCATCGCCGAGGACGCGGATGCGCTGAATTGCGTGGCCGAGGTCGAGCATTGCCGCACCATCGTGGAACGTGGCAGCTCGGCGGAATTCCAGCTTCGCACCTACCGTGAAAACGGCGATGACATCACAGCCGTGTCACGATGGATCGCTACATCGACGATATCCGGAACGAGCGCTCCGATCGGACGCAGTGCTCAAGCGCCGACATAGCGCCCGCACAAGCTTTGGGAAGGACAACGGCATCCCGGAATCTGCCGTGCCGTGTCCTGGAGGAATGCATGACCGACATCACCTGTTGCAACGGCTGCGGCCACGGCCTGGTGCCCATCCTGTCCGAGAAGGGCGCGACGGCATCAAGCTGCTTCTGGTGCGAAAGTGTCGACGCACGCACGATGGAGATGGCGAAGTGGGCGGACAGCCCCTCCGGCAAGCCCGAGCGCAGCGCGCATCAGTCGTTTGAATGAGCGGCCTCGGGCGTTTTGCGGAATTCGCCTCCCTCGGCGCTGCAATGTCGTCCGGCTTGCAGGATCACCATGCTGAGCAGGTGAGCCAGGAACGAAAGTTCGGCCGTATGAGCGATCTCGCGCAGCTCGGTGCAGATCTCCGCAATGTAGCGGGCGGCCTCCTGCGGCCTTTCGTAGCCATCTTGCATGGAAACTCCCGGGTTAGGGCCGGACGAGAGCTTCTGTCTCGGTTCAAAAGGACAGCTTAGGACGCCTAATCCCGCCGAGCCGAATGCGTTCCGCGGCAGCCTCGGGAACATCCATTCGCTGCACGCTGGCCGCCAGGGCTTGCCGCCAAATTAGACAGCCTGCGTCAGGTTCGCGAGATCGCAGGGTTTGGCCGGACGGTCAGGCGACCCCGGACAACGTGCGGTCTAACCTTCGGCGGAACCACTGGATTTTCTACATCCCGGTCTCGCCATCCCGAGCCGTGAAGGCCGTTTGTTGCTCCGCAACCGAACTGGCCCAAAATTCGCAGAGCAGCATCAGGCCCTGAGTCCCCGCCCCTCGCCACCAGGGAGAGCCGGGACGAACGGATCAGATCGGAGAATGCCATGAACGTGCATGCTGCGGGCGATCTCAAATTCACCGGCCTCACCCGACCGAATGGCACGCCCCTTCGCCTGAACGATCAGGACTTCGTCGCGATCGACCGCGACAAGAATGCGAAGTTCGAGGCGACCTACCGGCCGCAGGCGCTCTACAATCGCGCCAACGAGGGCTTTCACGCCAACAACGAAACCTTCCTGCTGCACGAGGTCGCGACCAACCTGCCGATCTACCGCCCAGACACGGGCCCCACCGATTTCCACCTGCATCTGCCGCCGGGCGGCTTTCAGCTCGTGCTGGTCACCTCGGGCGCCTTCACCTTCGACTATGACGGCCGCTGGTACAATGTCGGCCCCGGCGCGGTGATGCTGCAAAGCGCGATCGTGCACCGCCAGCTGTTCTACACATGGTCGGGACTGTCGACCGAAGAGAATTTGAAGACGCCGCAGACGGTGGTGCCCGATCCGATCTCGATGGGCTATTCCGGCAAATTCCTCGAAGCCTTCATCACCGATCCCACCACCTTTCCGAACCCGACCATCGTCGGCCCGGAGCAGATCAACGAGGACGAAACGCCGCGCGTGGCCTGGAGCCATCCGCTGCACGACCGCCCGGCCGATGCCGGCTTCTGGCTTCAGGATCCCCTGGCGCTGGATGCGCTGTTCAAGCCGCTCACCGATGGTTCCGTCAAATCAGCCTCGCCCGTTTACGTGCGCGACATCGGCGTCGAGATTCCGAGCGGGCATCTCGTCACCGGCCACATCATCGCGACCGACCCGCGTGGCCACGCGCTGTTGCCGAAGAGCACGTCTGCCGCAGCGGAGGCGAGCTGCTTTGCCAAGGGTGAGGTCGTGATCTATCGCGTCATTCGCGGCACGGCCGAGTTCAAGAAAAAGTCGGGTGAGAGCTTTGAACTCTCTGCCGGCGACGTGGTGACGGCAGGCAAGGAGTCGATCAGCCTCATTGGCGTTGGCGAAAACACCCAGGTCCTCCGCCTGGGCTTGCTCAAAGGCATGAACGAGCTGCGCAGCTGGACCCCGACGCAGCGCGACGAGATCGACGGCCTCGCCGGCCAGATCATCACCCACAAGGACGTCCGCCCCCTCCGCACCGAAGGCAGGCCGGTCGGATATCTCTACGGCTGAGCGCCCGCCCTGCTCCGCCGCCCGACGCACGTGGCGCGCGGTCGGATGCGGCGCGATGGTCGCATCGACATCAGCCCTGGTCGCCTTCATCTCAAGGTAATCGCGACCGCCTGGGTGATCGCGGCGGCGCGATCGCCGACGATGTGGCGCCGGCGGAGCAGAGATCTTTGGCGCGAAGGTGCCTCTTCCGCCCGACAATCCTTCTTTCGACTTCGCCATTCCAGAGGACGGGTCTCTTCCCCTCGACGGCGCAGCGCCTTCGATCATCGACAGGCGCGGCAAGCCGCGCTCCATGGCCGCGATCGCCGATCTCGGTGCACGACTGCGATCCCTCGCGCTCGAGCATCCGGACCCCGCTGCCCTGGAGGCGCTGTACCGCAGGTGGCCCGTGGACCGGGCGCCGGACATCACGCCGGGTGCCAAGCTGCGCTATCGCGCGCAGATCGAAACACCTGCCGGGCTGCGGGAGCTCACCTGAATGCCGCAAGCGACCGCCATGCGTCCTCGGAGACCTGCCCCCGAGCCATGGCCGCTCGTACGCTGCTACTCTGCCGCCTGACGCACATGGCGCGCGGTCGGCGTGCGCATGGTGACGAGCTCTTCGGCCGCGGTCGGATGCAGCGCGACCGTCGCGTCGAAATCGGCCTTGGTCGCCTTCATCTTCACCGCGATCGCGACCGCCTGGGTGATCTCGGCGGCGGCGTCACCGACGATGTGGCAGCCGAGCACGCGGTCGGTCGAGCCATCAACGACCAGCTTCATCAGCACGCGGGTGTCGCGGCCCGACATCGTCGCCTTGATGGGACGGAACGTCGTCTTGTAGATGTCGACATGGCTGAACTGGGCGCGCGCTTCGGTCTCCGTCAAACCAACCGTGCCGACCTCCGGCTGCGAGAACACCGCGGTCGGAATGGTGGAATGATCGACCTGCACGGTGCGCTTGCCGAACACGGTGTCGGCGAACGCATGGCCCTCGCGGATCGCGACCGGCGTCAGATTGTGGCGATGGGTGACGTCGCCGATCGCATAGATGCTGTCGACCGAGCTCTTCGAGAAATGATCGACCGCGATGCCGCCGTTGTTCGGATTGATGGCAACGCCGGCCTTCTCGAGGCCGAGATTGGCGACCGCCGGATGGCGACCGATCGCGAACATCACCTGGTCCGAGGCGATGCTCGACCCGTTCGACAGATGCGTGGTGAATTCCTCGCCGTGACGATCGACCTTCGCCACCGTGCAGCCGGTGAGGATGGTGATGCCCTGCTTCTCCATCTCGCTACGGACATGGGCGCGCACGTCCTCGTCGAAGCCGCGCAGGATATTGTCGCCGCGATAGATCACGGTGACGTCGGAGCCGAAGCCGGCGAAGATGCCGGCGAATTCCAGCGCGATATAGCCGCCACCCTGGATCACGATCCGCTTCGGCAGCTTCTTGAGGTGAAACGCTTCGTTGGAGGAGATCACGTGCTCGATGCCCGGGATCGAAGCGCCGTGATTGGGCGCGCCGCCGGTCGCGATCAAGATGTACTTCGCGGTGACCTTCCTGTCGTTCTCGAGCAGGCGGACGGTGTGGGCATCCTCGATCACCGCACGGCTCTTGACGATCTGCGCACCCGACTTTTCGACATTCGTCGTGTAGGCCGCCTCCAGCCGCGCGATCTCCTTGTCCTTGTTGGCAATCAGCGTCGCCCAGTCGAAGCTCATCGCGGGGATGGTCCAGCCGAAGCCGGCGGCGTCCTCGATCTCGTGACGGACATGCGAGCCGATCACGAACAGCTTCTTCGGCACGCAGCCGCGGATCACGCAGGTCCCGCCCATGCGGTACTCTTCCGCGATCATCACGCGGGCGCCGTGACCGGCCGCGATGCGGGCGGCACGCACGCCGCCCGAGCCGCCGCCGATGACGAAGAGGTCGACGTCGAATTCAGCCATTGTCCACTCCGACCTCTTTCAAGAACGACCCTTCAAATAGGTGCGCTCAGATCTCCTTGCCACGCTTGCGCATCTCGGCGCGGAAGGCACCCATCACGGTCTCGGAGAAGTTCTGGGCCCAGGAGTTCATGAAGGCCATGCTGAGCCCGATGGCGCGCGGCTCGGCTTCGATCAGCTTCTTGCCCAGCGGCGACTTGTAGAAGGTGACGAGATCCTTCAGCTCCTGCTCGGTGAACTCGCTGGCATAGACTTGCGCCATGCCTTCGCCGATCTCGTTCTGGCGGCCGTTGAGCTGCTGGGCAACGACCTGGGCGACCTCGGTGAGATCCTTCTGGTAGTTGAGGTTCTGCTGGATCAGCGCGATCTTGGTCTTTTCGACGAGGCCCGGCACGGCACCGGCATACATCGCGCTGGCATTCTTGATCGTGAGAATCTCCTTGGCCGCCGCAATCGCCGCCGGAGAGGATTTTGGCGGAGCCGCCTGCTGGGCGACAGCCGGGGCGGCCGAGAGGGCCAGCCCCACCGCGAGGGTCGCGGCCGGCAAGAATTTCAAGACGCTCTTCATTCCTAGTCTCCTTTCGGCTTTCGCCGTTCAATCACGCGGATTCCCTCGCCACCCGCCAGAACAGCCGAGCTGGCCAAGCCGATGAACAACCCATGCTCGACCACGCCGGGGATCGTACTCAACGCCGCCGCGAGACGGGCCGGATCCGCGATCCGTCCGAGCTGGGCATCGAGGATCCAGTGGCCGCCATCGGTGACGAAAACGTGGCCGTCCTTGTCCCCACCCCTGGCCTTGCGGACCGCCATTTGCCCGGAAACGCCGCAGTCTGCAAATGCCGTCTCGATCGCCCGGCGCGTCGCCCCGAGCCCGAACGGAATGACCTCGATCGGCAGCGGAAACTTGCCGAGCGTCGGCACCCATTTGGTGTCGTCGGCGATCACGATCATGCGATCCGACGCGGCCGCCACGATCTTCTCGCGCAGCAGCGCGCCGCCGCCGCCCTTGATCAGGTTGAGCTCGGGATCGATCTCGTCGGCGCCGTCGACGGTGATGTCGAGATGGTCGATCTCGTCGAGCGTGGTCAGCGGCACCCCACAGCGCATCGCATCGAGGCGCGTCGCCTCGGAGGTCGGCACGCCGATCACCCTGAGCCCCGTGCGCACCCGCTCGCCGAGCAGCTCGACGAAATGCTTGGCGGTCGAGCCGGTGCCGAGCCCGAGCTGCATGCCGTCTCGCACCTCTTCCAGCGCGCGCGCCGCCGCCTGCCGCTTCAACTGGTCCATGTTCACGTGTGCGCCCGCCTTTGGATTCACGAATGCGCCGCCGGGAGTGGCCGCTTGCGGCGGCCTATGTAGCCTCGTTTTCCGCGCGGGAACAGGCCTATAAGGTGATCTTATGGGCCCGCCCCTTGCGCCGGCGCGGCCGGACCGATAGCGCTGGAATATGACCTCCCCCTACACCCTCGTCTTCGATCTCGACGGCACGCTTGTGGATACGGCGCCCGACCTGATCACCGCACTGAACTATGTGCTCGACCGCGAAGGCCTGCCCCCCGTGCCGATGGCCTCGGCCCGCAACATGATCGGCGCGGGCGCCCGCAAGCTGATCGAGCGGGGCCTGGAGGCCGAGGGCCGATCCGTGACGCCCGCGGACATGGACAGGATGACGGCAGATTTCATCGCCTATTACGCCGAGCATATCGCGGTCGAATCGCGCCCCTTCGAGGGGCTCCTGGACGCGCTCGACCTGTTTGCGGCGCAGGGCCATCGGCTGGCGGTCTGCACCAACAAGCTGGAATGGCTGTCCAAGCGGCTTTTGGACCAGCTGGACCTTAGCAGGCGCTTTGCAGCGATCTGCGGCGCCGACACTTTTGGCGTCCAGAAGCCGGATCCGACCATTTTCCGCGAGACGGTGGCCCGCGCCGGCGGGGAGGTGAAGGCCAGCATCATGGTCGGCGACGCCGGAACCGATGTGGGGGTGGCCCGGCGCGCCGGGGTGCCCGTGATCGGGGTCAGCTTCGGCTATACGGACGTGCCGATCGCCGAGCTGAAGCCGGACCGGCTGATCCATCACATGCGCGACCTGCCGGCCGCAGCCCACAGCCTGATGTCGGCGTAGCCGCCACAACGCATTGACACGCCTTGGTTATTCCAGGGAACCCTGCGTTAACCAACTATTAACTATGCGCCGCCCGCCGGTTGCTTGCCCCAGATGACGCTCCTATGGTCGCGCCGGGGTGTGTGGCGGTTCGTCGCAGTAGAAGTGGATGGTCATGCGTCGTGTCATCGCGATTGCGTTAGCGGGGGCAAGCCTGGGTGGCTGCTCCTCGATGTCTTCAATGTCTTGGGACATGTTCAAATCGACCCCGCCGACCGTCCAGGTCCAGCTCGAATCCAGTCCTCCGGGCGCCGATGCCAAGACCTCGCTCGGCCCGGGCTGCAGGACCCCCTGCTCGGTCTCGGTTCCCGCTCCCGACGCCCCTTTCACGGTCGCTTTCGCGCTGCCCAAGTACCAGCCGGCGAGCGTCCCGGTGAACGTCATCAAGAACCCCGGCGATCTCACCACGCCGGCCTCAGTCACCACCGATCCGAATCCGGTGTTTGCGGAACTCCAGCCGGCCACCCCGCCCAAACCGGTGAGGAAACCGCACCGGCCGAAGAAGCCGAAACCGGCCGCAGCCACGCCCGCAGCAGCCGAACCGGCCGCCGCCGGCTCGCCCTTCCCCGATCCGGGCACGGCCAAGCGCTGACTTCCGTTATCGTCCCCAATTGTCCTCGGGCAGCGCGATGCTTAGATTGATTTCGGAGCACCGCTGAAGCAAAAGCAAAGGTGCGCCCGTCGCCGTAAGTGACAAGGCAGTTGATATGAACGGATCTTCCGTGAGCCCCCGCGCAGCGCTGTCGAGCGCCATGACCGATCCGTTCGGGCGGACCATCAGCTATTTGCGTGTCTCGGTCACCGATCGCTGCGACCTGCGCTGCTTCTACTGCATGTCGGAAGACATGACGTTCCTGCCCAAGGCGGACCTCCTGACCCTCGAGGAGCTCGACAGGCTCTGCTCGGCCTTCATCGCCAAGGGCGTGAAGAAGCTGCGCCTCACCGGCGGCGAGCCGCTGGTCCGCCGCAACGTGATGACGCTGGTGCGCTCGCTCTCCCGCCATCTGACGAGCGGCGCCCTGAACGAGCTGACACTGACCACCAACGGCACCCAGCTGGCGAAGCATGCGAAGGAGCTTGCCGATTGCGGTGTCCGCCGCATCAACGTCTCGCTCGACACGCTCGATCCCAAAAAGTTTCGCGAGATCACCCGCTGGGGCGAGATCGACAAGGTGCTGGAAGGCATTGAAGCAGCGCGCGCCGCCGGCCTCGCCGTGAAGATCAACGCGGTCGCGCTGAAGAACCTCAACGAGGACGAGCTTCCCGAATTGATGCGCTGGGCCCACGGCAAGGGCATGGGTCTGACCTTGATCGAGGTCATGCCGATGGGCGAGATCGGCTCAGGCCGCATCGACCAGTATCTGCCGCTGTCGCTGATGCGCGCACGCCTCGCCCAGCAATTCACCCTGACAGACCTCGCCGAGTCCACCGGCGGCCCGGCGCGCTATGTCCGCGTTGCCGAGACCGGCGGCAAGCTCGGCTTCATCACGCCGATGACCCATAATTTCTGCGAATCCTGCAACCGGGTGCGCATCACCTGCACGGGCACGCTGCACACCTGTCTCGGCCACGAGGATGCCTCGGACCTGCGCAAGCCGCTGCGCGCATCTGACGACGACATGCTGCTTGCCGATGCGATCGACCGCGCCATCGGGCTCAAGCCCAAGGGCCACGACTTCATCATCGACCGCCGCCACGACCGACCCAGCGTCTCCAGGCACATGAGCGTGACCGGCGGCTAGAGCATGCGCCGAACCCGGAGAGGCACGCCAGCACATGTCCTCATGATGCGCCTAGCAGACTGATGTCCGGTCATGCTCCGGCAGCGGCTGAAGAGCGGATATTCTCTGAGGTCGCAGATGGGGCCAAAACCAAAACCGGAAGTGACCATTGCGGCGAAGTGAGCGTGGGGCTAGTTTTACACCTCAGGTTCTGAGCCAGGTCCGGGCTCTTCACTCCGATTATTCCGGTTTCGGATCGTCTGAAGGGTACCCCAGTCAAAATCGTCTGGTCATCATGCATAGCGGCGGACGGTGTGTCTGGCGGCGGGTGTGGCGCTTGCCGACGGTTTGCAGACCGTCGGCAATTCGAACAGTCTCGGCTTTTCGGCGCGGCGGTCGAAACACATTACCTCTTGGTTTGAGGCGCAGCACCTCCAGTTCGCCGCCGCTTCGAAATCATCCGCCGAGTCGCATCGGCTACGTCAAGGGCGTCTGAGCGAACCTACGCGGCTTGGCGTCAACAATGGCATTCGGAGTATTTCCGGTCGTGGACACCGGCGGTTTGATGTCGATCGATCTGGGGTTACGGGGCGCCGTCGTTGCACTGTGCCTGCTGATCGCAGGCACAGCGCTGCGCGATCGCCGCGACAGCACGGCCGCGCTGCTGGGCGCCGCGCTCGCGATCGGCGCCGCGGCTTCGATGATCTGCTCAGCGCCGACGTTCCCGCGGCCATATGCGTGGTGGGGCCTGTTGCTGCTGGCGTTGTCCAGCGCGAACTGTGTCGTGTTCTGGCTATGGGCGCGTGCCGCCTTCGATGACGATTTCGCGCCGCGGCCCTGGCATGGCATCTTGTGGACGGCCGTCGCCGTCGCGCAATGGCTGGACGCCAGCGGCGCCACGCGATCGGCCGCGCTCGAGCGTGCGATCGAACGCACGCTGTCGTTCACCTTTCTCGGCCTGGCGTTGTTGGCGGTGGCGCAGACGCTTCTCACCTGGCGGGCGGACCTCGTGCAGGGCCGGCGCCGGCTTCGGCTGGTCGTCTTGATCGGGGCGTCGGCCCAAATCGTTCTCAACTCTTACTTGAGCTTCTTGCAGCAACCCTCGACTCCCACTTTTTCCTTGGCTAGCGTCGCCAACGCCTTCGCTCTGTTCGTGTTGGTCGGCTTGAGCGCATGGAATCTGCTGGAGGCGGGGACGCGTAAAGGTTCGATCCTGCCGCCCGCGACAGATGTCCCCTTAAGCACGCCAGGGAAGGCGTCTGACGATCAGGGCGAGCCTGCCGCGATCGAACCGGCTCTCTTGCGCCGGTTGGAACAGCTTATGACCGTCGAGCGCATCTACCGGCGCGAGAGGTTGACCATTGGAGCGCTAGCCGCCGAGCTTCGCGTGCCGGAATACCGACTGCGGCAGCTCATCAATGAGGGCCTCGGTTACCGCAATTTCAATGCGTTCCTCAATCATTACCGGATCGGGGAAGCCAAGGCGGCGCTGGCCGACCCCGAACAAGTTGAAGTCCCGGTGCTGACAATTGCGATGGACACAGGTTTCCAGTCGATCGGGCCGTTCAACCGCGCCTTCAAGGCGGCGACAAATTTGACCCCAACTGAATTTCGCCGCCTCGCCGTGGCGGGAAATGCGGCCCCGGTAAACGATCGATTGAAGATCGGCCAGTCGAGTTGAGGATTCGGCCAGCCGGTTTACGGGAATCGGCGAGAAGGAATCGAAAACATTCGACAGACTGATGGCGATCCTTCCTCGCAACAGCTGGGACACGGGGCTGCCCATGCAATATCAGCGATTTGCCGTTTCATTGACCGCGTTGGCGGCGCTCACGCTCTGTCTGACGGGTACGGCGCTTGCCGACGATTTGCAGACTGTCGGCGATCCGGACAGTCTCGGCTTTTCGGCAAAGCGCCTGACGCGCATCACCTCCTGGTTTGAGGCGCAGACCAAGAAGGGCGATCCCTCCGGTTTTGTCGTTGGGATCGCACGAGGCGGAAAGCTCGCTTATTTGCAGCCCACTGGCTTTGAGGACCACGACCAGAAAATTCCGATGCGGCCGGATTCGATCTTTCGCATCGGATCGATGACCAAGCAGATCACCAGCGTCGCCACCATGATGCTGGTCGATGAGGGCAAGCTCGAGCTCGACGCCCCCGTGGCGCAGTATTTGCCCGAGCTCAAGAACATGCAGGTCGTCAAGACCGACCCGGCTACGGGAGATGCGATCCTCCTGGAGCTTGAGCCGGCCAAGCGGGCGATGACCATCCGGGACCTTCTGCGCAATACGTCCGGCCTCGTTTATGCATCGCCCGATTATGCCGATCCCGGATATGGCAATACGGCGATCCACTTGCTTTACGGCGTCAAGGCTCCGTTCCGGCGCGACAAGCCCATCGCCGACTTCGTTGCGAGCCTCGGCACTCTCCCGCTTCTGCACCAGCCCGGCGAAGTCTGGGAATATTCCATCGGTTACGATGTTCTCGGCCGCGTCATTGAGGTCGTATCAGGCCAGCCTTTCGACCGGTTTCTGCAAAACCGCCTCTTCGCGCCGCTCCATATGGTCGACAGCGGCTTCTCGGTGCCGGGGGATAAACTCGACCGTCTCGTCGCCGTGCCGGGCGCGCAGCCCAAACCTCTTTCGGATGGGGACGTCGGGAAGCCGCAAACATTCTTTTCGGGTGGCGGAGGGATCGTCTCGACGGTTCCCGACTTCCTGCGATTCTGCCAGATGCTGCTCAACAGCGGCGAGCTCGATGGCGTGCGTATTTTGAAACCGGAAACGGTCCGGCTAATGATGACAAATTCAATGCCGCCCGATATCCACTTCGCGGGACACGAAGCCGGGCCAGCTTATGGGACGGGTTGGGGCCTCGGCTTCGCCATTCGCACCAATCCGGATTTCAGCTTAATCCCGGGCGCGATCGGCAGCTTCAACTGGCAGGGAAGCTGGGGCACATTTTTCTCCGTCGATCCGGTACAGAAGCTGATCCTTGTCATGATGATGCAGCGGCGGCAGCACAATAACAACGGCCTCTACTTCAACGCCATCCGCCGCCTGCCCTATGCGGCATTGAAGGTTCCCGGAGCCCCCGCGCCGCTCACGCCGGAGCCATTGGAAGCCACCGCTCTCACCGACTACGTCGGACGTTACGGCTTCGGCGGCTCCGTAAGTTCGCTGGACAGACAGGCTTTGGTCGCCGACGGTCACGGCTGGATCGGTCTTGAGTCTGTTGTCGTGGAGACCGCTGGCCTCAGGGTGATCAGGCTGGCCGACACAGGTCCCGCCGCGAGGGCGGGCGTCATGGCGGGAGATGTCATAGCCGCTATCGATGACAAGCCGATCAAAGGCCTGACCCTGGAAGCGGCATTTGGCCGGATTTCAGGTCCGGTCAACGCCGCCATCAAGCTCAAGATCATCCGCGCGACGCAGAGCGATCCGATCGTTGTCTTCTTTGCCCGGGAGGCGGTCCCCGAGCACAGTGTTGCGCTTCAAGTCCGTGTCGCGGACGGCAAGCTCGTCGTCGAGGCAACAGGCGGCTGGTCAATCCTCGATTTCGACAAGGGCCGGCCTATGCCTGTGGCGGTTCGGTCGAAAGATGAATTCTACGTCGAGAGCGGCGATCTTACGCGGATCGCCTTCACGCGCGACGCCGCCGGCAAAGTCAACGGCGCGGTTCTCAATCCGGGACCATGGGAGCAACGCGGCGCGCTCGCCCAATAGGTACACTGATAGCTGATGAAATGGAGGAGGCTTGCGCGGCCCAAACATTAAGGCGTCCGACGATCGCCCAATTTCCGGACCGTCCCGGCCGGTCAGGTCACGTCTGCTATGCCCCCGAAAGCGGGCAATCCGGGATTTTTGAGTAAAGGCCCCAGCGCAAAGTGCGCAGCGGTCTTTCGAAAAGATCATGCTCAAACAATAACTGAAAACCTCACTCCCGAATTCCCGGCGCATAACCGAATCCGACGGCCGGCTCGGCCGCGGTCTCGACCCAGACGCTCTTGACCTGGGTGTATTCGAAGAGCGTTTCGACACCGCTCGAACGGCCATAGCCGCTCATGCCGTAGCCGCCGAAGGGCGATGCGACGCTGATCGTCTTGTAGGAATTGATCCAGAACGTCCCGGCCCTGACCTGTGCGGCGACCCGATGCGCCCGCGCGACGTCGCCGGTCCAGACTGCGCCGGCCAGACCAAAATCGCTGTCATTGGCGAGTGCGATCGCCTCCTCCTCGGAATCGAACGGGATCGCCGCGACGACGGGCCCAAAGATCTCGTCGCGGGCCACGGCCATGCTGTTGCTGACGTCGCGCAGCACGGTCGGCGCGACGAAGAAGCCGCCCTGCGCGGGGCTGCCGTCGCTGCCGGTCGCAAGCGTTGCACCCTCCGCGAGCCCCTGCTTCACCATGGCGAGCACGCGATCATACTGCCTGATATTGTTGATCGGCCCGACCTCGGTCTCCGCCGCATCGGGCGCGCCGACCCTCAGCTTCGCGGCACCTTCTGCGACCATCTTGACGAAGCGGTCGTAGACGGAGCGCTCGACCAGCAGCCGCGAGCCTGCGACGCAGCTCTGGCCGGCGCCGGCGAAGATCGCCGACTGCGCACCGATTGCCGCGCGTGCAAGATCGGCATCGGCGAACACGATGTTGGCGGACTTGCCACCGAGCTCGAGAACGCAGGGCAACAGCCGCTTGGCGGCAGCCTCCGCGATCAGCCTGCCCGTCGGCACGGACCCGACGAACACGATTTTCTTCACGACGGGCTGGCCGAGCGCGGCCTGCCCCGTCGTGTGGCCGTAGCCCGCGAGCACGTTGACGAGACCGGCCGGCAACCCGGCTTGTTCGGCGAGATGCGCGAGCGCCATCGAGGTCAGCGGCGTCAGCTCCGAAGGTTTCAGCAGCACGCCATTGCCCATGGCGATGGCGGGCGCGACCTGCCAGCCGCAGGTGAAGATCGGCGCGTTCCAGGGCGTGATCTGGAGCACGATTCCAACGGGCTCGCGCCGCGTGTAGTTGAGATGGCTCGACGGCACCGGGATCACGTCGCCGTGGAATTTGTCGGCCCAGCCGGCATAGTACTCGAACATCTCGGCGACCTTGGCGACCTCGACGCGCGTGTCGCGGATCGGCTTGCCGGCCGAGAGGGATTCCAGGCGCGCCAACTCCTCCGCTTTGCCGTGAATGGCCCGCGCGATTGCCTGCATGACGCGACCGCGCGCAGCACCCGTGAGCCGTGACCAGCCGGCTTGCGCCGTGACAACCACTGCTGCCGCCTCGGCAACGACCGCCTCGCCGGCATCAGGATAGGCGTAGAGCGGCGCGCCGGTTGCGGGATCGTCGATCGTGACGAGCTCGCCCGTACCAGGAACGATACGACCCGCCACGTAAGAGCCGATCGCCGCGCAGTCGGGCCAGAAGGGAGCGAGCGCTTCGCGCAGCCGCGGGTCGATGAAGGGGGGCATGGTGTCGCTCACATCCTGCCGAGCTGAAGCTCGACGATCCTGTTGAAATCCTCGCCATCGCCGATCGAGCCGGCGCTCTCAGACCAGATCCGCGCGGCCTCCCCGGCGATCGGCAGATCGAGCCCGAGCCCGGCGACGAGTTGTGCGGCGAGGCGCACGTCCTTGCGCATCAGGGCCATCGTGAAGCCGGAATCGAAGGCGCCGTTCAGCACCCAATTCGGCAAATTGACTTGCGTGACGCCGGACCTGCCCGAGCCGGCATTGAGGCCTTCGAGCAGCCGGGCCGGATCGACCTCGGCCGCGCACGCAATGCGCATTGCCTCGGCGGCGGTGAGCAGATGCGCCGCGCACAACAAATTGTTGATCAGCTTGCAGACGTGACCGGCTCCGACCGATCCGACATGGACGCGCTTCGCACTCATGTCGCTGAGGACCGGCTCGACGGCGGCGACGTCGGCATCCGAGCCGCCGATCACCATGGTCATGGTGGCGGTGATGGCGCCCTTCGGACCGCCGCTGACGGGCGCGTCGATCATCGCCATGCCCTGTGCGGCGAGCGCCGCGGCCAAGCGGCGGGTCGTATCAGGGTTGGACGTCGAGGTGTCGACCACGCGCAAGCCCGGCCGCGCATGGGCAATGATGCCGTCCTTGCCGGCCACGACGGCATCGACGATCTCGGCGGTCGGCAGCGACAGGATGAGCAGGTCCGCGCGGGCGCAAAGCGGTCCGACGCCTTCGAACACCGCGATGCCCTCCGATGCGAGCGCGCTGCGGGCCTTTTCCGACGCATCGGTCCCAAGCACCTCATGCCCGGCCCGCATCAGCGAGAGCGCCATGCCGCGCCCCATGTTTCCGAGCCCCACGACGCCGATCACCGCCATAAGCTGTCCCCCGTCCTGATATCGCCGGGACACCATACGGATCGGGCCCGGGCCGGGGCATCAGCGGCGCGGTTGCCTAATGTTGCCTCATGGGCAACACTTGGGGATGATCAATGCACTCGACGAGCACCGGCTTCGCTATCTGTTCGAGGCCGCGCGCTACGGCGCCGTCCGCGCTGCGGCCGACGCGCTCGGGGTCAACCCGTCGGTGGTCAGCCGGCAGATCGCCCTTCTGGAGCGCGAGCTCGACGCCGCCCTGCTCGACCGGCACAGCCGCGGGGTGCGGCCGACCGAGGCCGGCGCGCTCCTGATCGAGCATTATCGCCGCCACACGGTGGACCGCGACGACACGCTGGCCCGGTTGCGGGAACTCCAGGGACTGCATCGCGGTCACATCGACCTCGTGCTGGGCGAAGGCTTTGTCGCCGATCTCATGGGCGGTGCGCTCGACGAGTTCTGGCGCCGGCATCCGCGGCTGACCATGTCGCTGGAGCTGGCGGGCACCAGCGGGGTCATTCGCGCCATTGCCGACGACCGCTGCCACATCGGGCTCGTCTATCACCCGCCGCAGGATCCGCGAATCCGCTCCTGCGCCGCCATCCGGCAGCCGATCTGCCTGATCGCGCGCCCCGACCATCCGCTTGCGAAGCTCCGCCGCCCGATCAAGCTCCGGGAGATTGCCAGGCACTCGCTCGGGCTCATGCATGCCGGTTACGGCACGCGCCAGTTGCTGACGATGGCCGAGACATCCGAGAAGATCGGTCTCTCCCCCAAGCTTACCACGACCTCGATCAGCATCCTCAGGCATTTCGTCCGCTCCGACCTCGGCGTGACCTTGCTCCCGGCCTTCTCGGTGGCGGCCGACCTCGCGGATGGATCGCTGATCGCCATTCCCGTCGACAATGTGCTGCTGGCCTCGGCAGAAGCCCACATCGTCACCCGATTGGGCCGCGAACTGCCGAATGCGGCAAGCCAGCTGCTCAGGTTCTTGAGCGGCCGGATGAAGGCCTTCCAGGCCGGCCGCCGCGACCTTAAGCTTTTGCGATCTTAAGCTTTTGACTCGGCGTCAATTTGTCCATTTTCCGATTGACGGCAGGTGAAGCCGCTGGTTTGGTGCACCCGCCTTTGCTTGCCCGGCAGCAATAAGCCGGCCCGCCCCATTGGCGGTCGCGGTCAAGACGGCAAGGCACGAGGGGAGGACTGACGCCGCAATCGCTTCGGAAAACGAGCCGTGCGGTCGTGTGCTTCTTGCACGCGGGCCGAGCGATGCGTGCTGATGCCTCTCATGAAGTGTTAGGCCGCGACGGAGATGAAGTAAAATGCGTCCATTGCTGGCGGTGAGCAACGCCATCGACCTCCTCAACGAGAAGATCGGGTACGTCTGTAACCTGCTCGTGCTGCTGGCCTGTCTGGTCAGCGCAGCCAACGCCATGATCCGCTACGCCTTCAGCAACTCCTCCAACGGCTGGCTGGAGCTGCAATGGTACATGTTCGCGATCCTGGTGATGTTCGGCGCATCCTACACCTTCAAGCGCAACGAGCATGTGCGGGTCGAGATCTTCTATTTGACGCTCTCGGAGCGCGGCCAGCTCTGGCTCGACATGATCGGCACGCTCTGCTTCCTGATCCCCTCCTGCCTGCTGCTGGCCTATTTGTCGTGGCCGTTCTTCATGCAGGCCTATAGCGTCGGCGAGATGTCCGGCAATGCCGGCGGCCTCGTCCGCTGGCCGATCAAGTTCGTGATCCCCGCCGGCTTCGTCCTGCTGGCGCTCCAGGGTATTTCCGAAGTCATCAAGCGTATCGCGGCTCTCAAGGGCTATGTGACGATCGACGCCAAGTACGAGAGGCCGACCCAATGATTACGCTGGAAATGATGCCGCCGCTGATGTTCGGCGGCCTGGTTCTGGCGATGCTGATCGGCTTCCCCGTCGCGTTCACGCTCGCGGCAGTCGGCCTCTCCTTCGGCTTCCTGGCCATCCATCTCGGCTTCTTCGACCTCAACTTCCTGCAGGCGATTCCCGGCCGCGTGTTCGGCAGCGTGCTCTCCAACGAGCTGCTGCTCGCGATCCCGTTCTTCACCTTCATGGGCGCCATATTGGAGAGATGCGGGCTCGCCGAGGACATGCTGGATTCGATGGGCCAGCTGTTCGGCCCGATCCGCGGCGGCCTCGGCTATTCCGTGATCATCGTCGGCTTCATCCTCGGCGCCATCACCGGCACGGTGGCGGCGCAGGTCATCGCCATGGCGCTGATCTCGATGCCGGTGATGATCCGCTACGGCTACAACATGCGCTACATCACCGGCGTGCTGGCGGCCTCCGGCACCATCACGCAGCTGGTGCCGCCCTCGCTGGTGCTGATCGTGCTCGCCGACCAGCTCGGCAAGTCGGTCGGCGACATGTATCTCGGCGCCTGGGGCCCCTCGGTGTTCCAGATCATGCTGTTCGCCGGCTACACCTTCATCCTCGGCCTGATCAAGCCGGGCCACGTGCCGCCGGTGCCGAAGGAAGCGCGCACACTGACCGGCTGGCCGCTGTGGAAGAAGTGCCTGATGGGCATCATCCCCTCGGCCGTCCTGATCTTCGTCGTGCTCGGCACCATGATGATGGGCCTTGCGACCCCGACGGAAGCCGGCGCCATGGGTGCGATCGGCGCCATCGTGCTCGCCGCGATCCATCACAAGGACTTTTCCTCGAACGACCGCAAGGTGCTGATAACGGGCGTGATCGCCGCCGGCATCGGCACGATCGTCGCGATGCTGTTCACCGAGAACCTGATCTTCAAGCTCGCCTTTGCAGTCACCTATATCGCCGTCGCCTGGGTCTGCATCCGGGCCGCACGCATCCCCGAGCTGCGCGACCTCATCAAGCAGGGCTACGAATCCACCATGCGCCTCACCTGCATGGTCACCTTCATCCTGATCGGCTCGACCTGCTTCTCGGTGGTGTTCCTGGGCGTCTCCGGCGGAGTCTGGCTCGAGCACCTGCTGACGTCGCTGCCCGGCGGCGTGTGGGGCTTCCTGATCTTCATCAACCTGTTCATCTTCTTCCTGGCCTTCTTCCTCGACTTCTTCGAGATCGCCTTCATCATCCTGCCGATGATCGCGCCGATCGCGCAGAAGGTCCTCGCCCCCGTGGTCGGACCTGACGCGGCGCTGATCTGGTTCGGCGTGATGCTCTGCGTGAACATGCAGACCTCGTTCCTGCATCCGCCGTTCGGCTTCGCGCTGTTCTACCTGCGCGGCGTCGCGCCGAAGGAAGTCAAGAGCTCCGACATCTACTGGGGCGCGATCCCCTGGATCGGCCTCCAGATGATCATGGTGCTGCTGGTGATCATCTTCCCGGTCACGGTGACGGGCCTCCTGGACAAGCCGCTCAACGTCGACCTCGACAAGGTCAAGATCGAGGTGCCGCAGATCGACCTGCCGCCGCTGGATCTGGGCCCGCCGCAGAAGTAGCGGCCATCGCCATCGCCGTCATGTCCCGTCCTGGCGGGACATGACCCGCGCGTGACAAGCGGCGTAAACACGGGCATACCGGGCCATCCTCCAGTTGATGGACCGCTGCGCATGCCCCGATCGTACTTTGCTCTGTCGCTGCTCGCCTCGCTCTGGCTGGCATGTGCAGCAACCATGGCGCATGCGGAACCGATCGCCGATATCCATGCGCTGGCGCAAAAGGAGCAGCAGCCGCTGCTCGATACGCTGCGCGATCTCGTCAACATCGAATCCGGCAGCAAGGACATCGACGGCCTGAACCGGATCGCCGAGCGCGTCGCCGGCCAGCTCAAGCAGCTCGGTGGCGCGGTCGAGATCCTGAAGACCAGCGACGTCTATCGCCTCGACGACACCCCCGAGACAATCGGCCCGGCCGTGCATGCCGTCTTCAAGGGCACCGGCAGCAAGAGGATCATGCTGATCGCCCATATGGACACGGTGTACCTGAAGGGCATGCTGAAGGACCAGCCGTTCCGCATCGACGGCGACAAGGCCTACGGCCTCGGCATCGCCGACGACAAGCAGGGCGTCGCGCTCATTCTCCACACCGTGGCGTTGCTGCAGAAGCTGAACGTCAGGGACTACGGCACGCTCACGGTGCTCACCAATGGCGACGAGGAAATCTCCTCGCCCGGCTGGCGCAGCACCATCACCAAATTCGCCGCGGATCAGGACGCGGTGTTCTCGTTCGAGGGCGGCGGCACCGACGGCACGCTACGCCTCGCCACCTCCGGCATCGGCTCGGCCTATCTCACGGTGCAGGGCAAGTCCTCGCATGCGGGCGCGCGTCCCGAGGGCGGCGTCAACGCGCTGTACGAGCTCTCGCACCAGCTGCTGCAGATGAAGGACCTGTCCAGACCCGAGCAGGGCCTGAAGCTGAACTGGACGGTCGCCAAGGCCGGCACCAACCGCAACGTCATCCCTGCCGAGGCCACGGCCCAGGCCGATGCACGTGCGCTCAAGGTGGCGGATTTCGACGAGCTGCAGAAAGCGCTGCAGGACAAGGTCAAGAACCGCCTGCTGCCCGACTCCAAGGTCGACCTGAAGTTCGAGGTGCGTCGCCCGCCGCTCGAGGCCAACGACGCCTCGCGCCGCGTGGCCTCCCACGGCAAGACGATCTATGGGGAGCTCGGCATGTCGCTCAGGGTCGACGAGAAGGCGACCGGCGGCGGCACCGATGCCGCCTTTGCCGCGCTTGGGACCAAGGGCGCCGTGGTGGAAGGCATGGGCCTGTCGGGCTTCGGCGCGCATTCCAACGACGCCGAATATGTGCAGATCAACAGCATCGTGCCGCGGCTTTATCTGACCACCCGCATGATCATGGACTTGTCCACCGACAAGCTGAAATAGCGCGCCGCTTCTCTTCCTTCTCCCCTTGTGGGAGAAGGTGGCGCGAAGCGCCGGATGAGGGGTTCTCTCCGCGAACTTAGATGAGAGTGGGACTCGCGGAGACAACCCCTCACCCGTCTCGCCGCTAAGGCGGCGAGCCACCCTCTCCCACAGGGGGAGAGGGTGCAGCGTCAATGCCGCGCGACCTTCGCTTCCATGTCGCCGACCTTCTCAGCCAGCCTGAACCGCAGCGTGAACTCCGCACCGCCGCCCGGAAGGTTCTCCACCGCCACCGTCGCGGCGTGATCGTCCGCCACGCCGCGCACGATCGAGAGCCCGAGGCCCGCGCCGTCACTGCGCTGGCGGTCGCGGCGCCAGAAGCGCTGGAAGATCAGCTCGCGCTCGGCCTCCGCGATGCCGGGGCCGCAATCGCGCACGCGCACAACTCCGTCGTCGCCGACCTCGACGTCGACCGAGGTGTCCTTTGCGGTGAACTTGATGGCGTTTTCGGCGAGGTTGAAGATCGCGCGCTGGAGCATCTCGGCATTGCCGTGGACCAGCACCGGCGCATCGATGCCCTTGAGTGCGATGTCCTTGTGCTGGGCGAGCGCCAATGGCGCGATCGCGCCGACCACCTCGGCACAGACGGCGCGTAAGTCGGCGGTCTCACCGGGATCGAGCACCAGCGTGTCGAGCTCGGCGATCTCCAGCAGCTGGGCGACGATGCGGCTCATGCCCTCGATGTCGGCATGCAGCGCCTGCCTTGCGGTGCCGTCGCCGAGCGTCTCGATCCGCGTGCGCAGGATCGTGAGCGGCGTGCGCAATTGATGCGCGGCGTCGGCCGTGAACTGCCGCTGCACGCGAAAACCGTCCTCGAGCCGATCGAGCGCCTGGTTGACGGCGATGACGAGCGGCATGATCTCGCGCGGGATCTGCTCCGTCGGCAGGCGGATGTCGGTGCGCGCCGGGCCGATATTGCTGGCCTCCTCGGAGGCCTTCCACAGCGGCGCGACCGCGCGGCGGAAGATGATGATGTCGGCGGCGAGCAGGATCAGCAGGATCGGGATGGTGATCCATCCCACCCGCCGGAAGAAGTTCGAGATGATGTCGTCGATGATGACGTCGCGATGCGAAAGGTCCTCGGCGACGCGGATGCGCACCATCTTGCCCTCGATCACGCGGCTGACGCCGGCGCCGGAAATCGTCTCGGACAATCGCGACGCCGGCCCGGTCTCGCCGGTCTTTCGCCGCGAGGAGAACAGCACGCGTCCGTCGGCATCGCGAATATCGTACTGGTAGCGGCCATAGGCCTCGGAATAGAGCCCCCTGAGACTGTCGGGGAGATTGAACGTCAACGTCCCGTCCACCTGCGGGACGATGCGCTCGGCGAGCACCTCGGCCTGGGCCCGCATGGCGTCGCGATGGAGCTGGTCCACCTCCGAGTTGAGCAGCCAGAACAGCACCAGCGGCAGGAAGATCGCGACCACCGCGACCGCGACGATGTGCATGAACACGATGCGCGAGATCAGCGATTTGAACGTCGGCCTGGCGAATGACCCGGCGCGAAATCCGCCTTGGCCCACGCTACTTCTCCTCAGCCATGAGATAGCCGACGCCGCGGATGGTGTGGATCACGACTTTGGCGCCGTGCTCGGCGAGCTGCTTGCGCAGCCGCGAGACGTAGACCTCGACGGCGTTCGAGGCGACCTCGCCTTCGAGGCCGAAGATGTGGTCCTCGACGTTCTTCTTCGGCACCACCCGCCCCTGCCGGCGCAGGAGGATCTCCAGCACCGACGTCTCGCGCGCGGACATGATCCGCGGCTGGTCGTCGACGAAGATCTGGCGGCTCTCGGTATCGTAGACGAGGTTGGCGAGGCGCAGCGAGCGGCCGAGCAACTGTCCCGGCCGGCGCAGGATCGCCTCCAGCCGCGCCACCAGCTCCTCCATCGCGAACGGCTTTGCGAGATAATCGTCGGCGCCGCTGCGCAAACCGTTGACGCGGTCCTGCAAGCCGCCGCGCGCGGTCAGCACCAGAACCGGCAGCGGTTCCATCTGCCGGCGCAGCTCGCGCAGCACCGACAGGCCGTCGCCGTCGGGCAGGCCGAGGTCGAGGATCATCGCGGCATAGTTGACGCTGCTCACGGCCTCGCGCGCCTCGGCGGCGCTGCCGACGATATCGCTCTCATAGCCCGCCGCCGACAGCCCGCCGGCCACGAGCCGCGACAGCTCGACATTGTCCTCGACGATCAGAAGGCGCATCGCATGTCCGCGGGTGGTCAAATCTTCACACGGCTCGCGCCGTATCATCGCTCTCTTCCACCATTCCGGGCGCCTCGGCCAGCGAAAAAGCACCCGGCGGGCAGATCGTTCCGACGTGTCAGGCTCATGTAAGCCAGTCGGGACACGTCTCACAAAGCTGAGATTGGTCTCCGTTCCGTTGACGAGGCTGCGATCAAACAGCTAAATTGGTTACGTCGGAAAAGGCAGACTTGGTCTGGTGAGCCCAAGTCCTTTCGCTACCAAGTCCTTTCGGTAACGAAAGCTCTGGTCTTTGGCCTCAGGCCTGAGATCCCCACGACGAACACGGTCGCTGTTCAGGCGATCACAGGTTCGTCCGTGAGGTCCTCGGGTCAGGGAAACGCTCCGGTCGAACATCGATAGTCGATCATCGACGACGGAGCATTTCATGCAGACCCCCGACACGATTCCCTATGACGTCATCATCGCCGGGGCCGGTCCCGTCGGCCTCTTTCTGGCTTGCGAGCTGCGCCTTGCCGGCTGTTCCGTGCTGGTGCTGGAGAAGACGCAGGACCCTCGTTCACCGCTGAAGTGCCTGCCGTTTGGTTTGCGTGGCCTTTCGGTGCCGACCATCGAGAGCCTCGACCGCCGCGACCTGCTGGATAGTCTGAAAGCCCGCGCGGCGAGCCGCGACACGCCGGTGGGTGCGCACTGGATGCAGCAGCAGCGTCGCCCGGGCGGTCATTTCGCCGGCATCCAGTTCTTCTACGATCAGGTCGACAGCACGCAATGGCCGTACCGCCTGCCTGGCCCGATCACCAACATGGCCGCCGACATGGTGAGCATCGAAGCCGTCCTTGCGATCCGTGCCAAGGCACTGGGTGCGGAGATCCGGCGCGGCTGCGGCGTCGAGGCGTTCACGCAGTCCATTGATGGCGTTGCCGTTGAGCTGGCCAGCGAAACCGTCCGTGGCCGCTGGCTCGTTGGTTGCGACGGCGGGCGCAGCAGCGTTCGAAAGGCGGCCGGTATTGCTTTCACCGGCACCGAACCGGAATTCACCGGCTATTCGGTGCAGCTCGAGCTGGCCGATCCCGGCACGTTCAAGCCAGGCCGGCATTACACGCCTTCGGGCATGTACACATATGCTGCGCCCGGGACGATCGCGATGGTCGATTTCGACGGCGGCGCCGCCCACCGCGCAGAACCGGGGCGCGACCACGTCGAGGCAGTGCTCCGCAAGGTCTCAGGTCTCGACGTGACGGTGACTGCCCTCTTGCTTGCCACCACCTGGACCGACCGCGCCTATCAAACAACCGACTATCGCAAGGGCCGCGTCTTGCTGGCGGGTGACGCCGCGCACATCCATTCACCGCTGGGCGGCCAGGGCCTGAATCTCGGCCTCGGCGATGCCATGAACCTCGGATGGAAACTCGCGGCGACCATTCGTGGTGATGCGCCGGCCGGCCTGCTCGACAGCTATTCGGCCGAACGGCATCCCGTGGGCGCAAAAATCCTCGACTGGTCGCGCGCACAGGTCGCGCTGATGCGCCCCAGCAAAAGCTCCCGCGCGCTCGAAGCGATCATCCGCGATCTCATCGACACGCGCGACGGTG
Organism: Bradyrhizobium sp. GW821-FHT12B03; assembly: GCF_058807535.1. Taxonomy (NCBI): domain Bacteria; kingdom Pseudomonadati; phylum Pseudomonadota; class Alphaproteobacteria; order Hyphomicrobiales; family Nitrobacteraceae; genus Bradyrhizobium; species Bradyrhizobium sp. GW821-FHT12B03. Next base: position 389,217 of record NZ_JBXAQU010000003.1, on the reverse strand, counting down.
CGACCTATTTCGCCGAGCGCGTGTGGGGCGTTTCTCTCCGCTACGAACTCGGCGGAGGCCATCCTCTGGTGGGGCGGAGTACCCCCGACTTCGAATTCGCGGACGGGACAAGACTGAGCGAGTTGCTCCAGACAGGGCGAGGACTGCTGCTCGATTTCAGTACCCCGTCACCGCTCCAGGCGCTTGCAAGCCGCTGGGACGGCCGCATCACCTATGTCGCAAGTGACGCCAAGGACCGCCTCGGCCTGAGCGCGCTGCTGGTGCGCCCCGACGGCATTGTGGCCTGGGCCAGTGAGGATGCTCACGACCAAGAGCACGCATCTCGCGCCGCCGCGCGATGGTTCGGCGCGCCAGATGCCGAATGAGCATGACGATAGCAGCGCCTCATCCGGAATAGCAGTGACCTTTAGTGCCGTAGTGTATAGGCTCCGGTCGATTCACCCGGAGGGTATATGAAGAGAGCCCTGCTGACCATCCTCGGCATCTATCTTGTCGGCGTGATTGCGCTGGAAGCGTTTATTTTGGTGTCCGACTACAGGGACGGACTGTTTCACAGCCCTGGCGAATTTCTAAGCCTCGCACTTCATGAGCTTCGCGTGGCCGCCCTCTGGCCCGTTTTTCTGGCAATGATTTTACTGAACGAACTCGGACTCATTGGCCCCATAGAATAGCCTGTTTAATTCAAGTCCTATTCGTCCGAGCCCACCTGTGGCCTGGAGCGGGCGTATCACGACCAAAGGGCAAATATCGCCAGCAATCGCTGGGTGGTCCTTACGCCAGATCCTTTTCGACCCTTTTCCAAGTATGCCAACCCTGCCCCAAACGCTTGGCCCTGTAAAAATCCATGGTGATGACTCCGACGAAAGCGCCTACGCCGAACCCACCAAAACCGGCGAGCGCAAAGAAAAATGGAACGAGAAGGACGTGACCCACACTTGAGCATGAAAGTCCCAAGAACCAGCAGGACTCCGCCCAGAGCATCGCCAACGGCGGAATGACCGCGAATACGGTTATCGACCAAGCCAATGCGGAGCACTTGCGGTCGATCCACGAGATCAGCACCAGTCCGATTAGCAATCCGGCAGTGTTGAAGGTAATGACAGCCATGATCACAAAGCTATGCCAAGTGATTTTAACAACCGTAAATCGCAACGAATGCTGTTGAACAATCGCAGGCCTTCTCGAGGGGCCGAACAGGGCTTCGATGGCGCAAGCGCGGCCGTTGCTCAAATCCGGCCCACCCGTCTATAAAACGAGCTTCCGTCACTGCGATCGATGGCCGCAATCTCTCACATGCGCCACGATCGAATGCCAGCGCGCCGCCAAGGCGGGGATCGACCGGTGTTTCCGTTATGATGTCCCATCAAGACGACAGCCTTGAAGTCCGATGCCAATAGGAAACGGGAAAAGCTTGAAGACGAACTAGCGGAGCTTGGCTAATGAGCGCGGGTATAAAAGTTGGTTGGAGCTTCTTCGGGCTACTCGTGGTCTCGCTGTTCGGCTACGGCCTGACGCGCGGGATCTTCGTGGGATCGATGACAGATTACCAAGCGAGCATGGGTGGTTTCTATACCTACAATTGCCGCTACCTTTATCCGGATGGCGTGAGGCTGAGGTTCGGAGGCGGAACGGGTAAGAGTCCAGACGAAGCTATCACCAGCGCCAGCAGCGTCTGTCCCCTCCTAGACCGCTAGTGGCCCCAAGCTGATACGAAGGCCTCTTCGCTGAACGTCCGCTTTCGGCTGGGCAGTTGCGGCAGACCCGAGGGATCGCGGCTTCCGTCGTCCAACGGGGCTCCGCCAGCCTTGGCGTGGCTGTTGCTCAAATCTGGCTCACCCGTCTAATATAACGAGTTTCCTTCACTGCGATCGATCGCCGCAATCTCCTGCTTACGCCCCGTCGTCGAGCGCAGTCGATCGACAGCCAGCGCTCCGCCGAGGCGGGGGTCGACCGGAGTTTCCTTAAATATGTCCAATCAAGACGACAGCCTTGCCGCGAAGATCGAAGCGTTCATCCGCACCGATGTCATCCCCTACGAGAAGGATCCCCGGACAGGTCCACATGGCCCGAGCGACGAGCTGGTGCAGGAGCTGCGCGCCAAGGCGCGCAAGGCCGGCGTCCTGACGCCGCATATTCTGCCCGATGGATCTCATCTGTCGCAGCGCGAAACCGCAAAGGCCTTGATCAAATCCGGCCTCTCGCCGCTAGGCCCGCTGGCGTGCAACACCATGGCGCCGGATGAAGGCAACATGTATCTGCTCGGCAAGGTCGGAAGCAGCGAGCAAAAGACGCGCTTCCTCGAGCCGCTCGTGTCGGGCAAGGCGCGCTCGGCGTTCTTCATGACCGAGCCTGCGGATACGGGCGGAGCCGGATCCGATCCGTCGATGATGCAGACGACGTGCCGTCTGGACGGCAATCACTGGGTCATCAACGGGCGAAAGAAGTTCATCACCGGGGCCGAAGGCGCCAAGGTCGGGATCGTCATGGCGAAGTCGGACGACGGCGCCTGCATGTTCCTCGTCGATCTGCCCAATCCCGCGATCCGCACGCTGCGCGTGCTTGATACGATCGACAGTTCGATGCCCGGCGGGCATGCCGAGATCGACATCGAAAATCTTCGTGTGCCTGCCGATCAGATGCTCGGCGCGTCCGGCGACGGCTTCAAATATGCCCAGATTCGCCTGAGCCCCGCGCGCCTGTCGCACTGCATGCGCTGGCTGGGCCTGGCGATCCGCGCCAACGAAATCGCCACCGACTATGCCTGCCGCCGCCAGGCGTTCGGAAAACCGCTGGTCGATCACGAAGGCGTCGGTTTCATGCTGGCGGAGAACCTGATCGATCTCAAGCAGTCGGAGCTGATGATCGACTGGTGCGCGGGTGTGCTCGACACCGGCTCCCTCGGGACGAGCGAGAGCTCCATGGCGAAAGTTGCCGTGTCGGAAGCGCTGATGCGCGTCGCCGATCGCTGCGTCCAGGTGATGGGCGGCACCGGGGTCTCGACGGAAACCATCGTCGAGCAGGCTTTCCGCGAGATCCGTGCGTTTCGGATCTATGACGGGCCGACCGAGGTTCACAAATGGTCGCTGGCCAAGAAGATCAAGCGCGACTGGACAGCAGGACAACACTGACCGGCGCGCGGGCGGCTATCGCGGCTCCACGAGCCGCCCGTTGCTAAACCCGTTTGTCTGGGCCCTGTCCATTTGCCTCGTCTCCACCATTGCTTGCTGGATTGTCGCTCGGCTTTGCAATGCCTTGTGGAGAGCATCTCGAAGCTCGCAGGAACGGTAGAGCGCAGCGCAACTCATCACCCGGCGGCCCCGGAGCCTTCGCTCCGGGGTTCGGCATGCGATCGGTGCCGCGCTCAGCCCTGCGAGTGACGCGCCATGAAGATATCGTAGCCGACTTCTCCGACCTGGAACCAGGAATAGCTGTCGTTGGAGAATTTGGTCAGGGACTCGTAGACCTTCTTGAAGTTGGGATTGGTCGCCGAGACCTCGTCGTGCAACTCCTTCGCCGCCTTGTAGCAGGCGTCCATGATCGGCGGCGAGAAGGCGTGCAGCTTGGTACCGTTGGCGAGCAGCTTCTTCAGCGCCAGCGGATTGGCCTGGTCGTAGCGCGCCATCATGTAGTTGTTGGCGCAATGGCCGGCCTGCATGAGCACGCTCTGGTAATATTTCGGCAGCGCGTTCCATTTGTCGAGGTTGACGAAGGCGAGCAGCATGGGTCCGCCTTCCCACCAGCCGGGATAGTAGTAGTGCGGCGCGATCTTGTAGAAGCCGAGCTTCTCGTCGTCATAGGGACCGACCCATTCGGCGGCATCGATGGTGCCCTTCTCCAGCGCCGGATAGATGTCGCCGCCGGCGAGCTGCTGCGGCACCACGCCGAGCTTCTGAAGCACGCGGCCGGCAAAGCCGCCGATGCGGAATTTCATGCCCTTGAGATCATCGGGCGTGTTGACCTCTTTCCTGAACCAGCCGCCCATCTGGCAGCCGGTGTTGCCGGCGAGCAGCGAGATCACGTTGTAGCTCTTGTAGAACTCGTTGAGGATTTCCCTGCCCCCACCCAGCATATACCAGGCCTGGTTGATGCGCATGTTCGGGCCGAACGGCACCGACGAGCCGAAGGTGAAGGTCGGGTCCTTGCCGAAATAGTAATAGGACGCGGTGTGGCCGATTTCGCAGGTGGCATTCTGCACGGCGTCCAGAACCTGAAGGCCCGGCACGATCTCACCGGCCGCAAAGATCTGGATCTGGAATTTGTTGTCGGTCGCCTCGGCAACCATCTTGCACATCATCTCGGCGCCGCCAAACAGCGTGTCGAGCGATTTCGGCCAGCTCGTCGGCATCCGCCATTTGATTTCCGGCATCGACTGCGCGATCGCGGGTGCCGCGAGCGTGGCGACACCGGCCGCGCCAAGTCCTGTGACCTTGATGAAGTCTCTTCTCTTCATGATTTCCTGCCCTGATGGATTGCGATTGTGGGCCTTCTTGCCGAGGCTTGCGGACAAGCATGACGCAAGGGGCTGGCGATTTCCATCGTCATCGCACTGCGTCAAAGAAAAAGCCCGGCTTCCCAGAGGGGCATGCTCGGCCTCGTGGATCGAGACGCGCGGTCAGCAGGTAGGATGGGTAGCGCGGAAGCCAACCCCATCAGCGGCCTGATCCTAACCCGGCTTGGTACGATGCCCCTGAAAAGCGGCTCTGAGTCCAGCCAGTTGGTCGCCTGTTGCTCCCAGTTCCGCGTCCGCCCGATCTGTTGCCACGTCCACGTAAGCGATCGGCCGATCGAACTGGCTCGCCGTGAAGTCGTACCTTTGACCCCCGATCCGATTGTAAAAGTGGTCACCGGCCGGCAGAGGCGTCTTCAGTAACTCGCCGCCGAAGAGCTCGTGGATCAGCAGCGCAGTGACGTTGCATTGCCCCGCCGCGGGATTGTCCGCCGTCCATTGGCTCGCCGTCAACAGCGACCACGCCTTGCGCAGCGCGCGTTGGACGTCATCGGGATCGAAGCTCATCGACAATTCCAGGGACCGGCGCCGCGCGTAAATTTCGGATTATTCGATAATCGCTTTATGCCACTGTTTTGCCCGACGGGTCAAATGCTTTCGTCGAGCATCCATCATCGCGAGCGTAGCGACTTTGTCCGTCGTAGCCTCGGCGAAGGCGGAAGCTGCGCTCGCCATGACGGTGCAAAAACAGCTGCGCCATGATTGCGCGGTCCCGCCGATTTGCCCCGCCCCATCAAACTGTTGGCAGCATCCGCCGAGCAAAGCGCCCTCACCCTGCGTCTACTGTGCATGGGGTTGTTTTCGACATTTTTTGTTTCGGCACCTTCGGACGCGCCCGCGGCAACGAAAAAGCCCGGCCTCTTCTGGAGGCCGGGCTCTGTCGTCTTGCGACCTGCTCGAAGGATCAGCCGCGGGTGCGCGAGCGGATCATGAAGCTGTCGTAGGTGTATTCGGCGACCTGCCACCACAGATATTCGTCGGAGCGGTAGGCCTGCATGGCGTCGATCGACTTCTTGAAGTCGGCGTTCTTGGCCGAGATCTCGCCCCACAGCTCGTTGGTCGCCTTGAGGCAGGCTTCCAGCACCTCGTTGGTGAACGGACGCAGCTGGGTGCCGCCGGCGACCAGACGCTTCAGCGCCGACGGGTTCTGCATGTCGTAGCGCGCGGCCATCCAGCTGTTGGCGTTGGCCGTCGCGTTGGTGAGGATCGCCTGGTAGCTCTTCGGCAGCGCATTCCACTTGTCCAGGTTGGTGAAGGCATGGACGGTCGGACCGCCCTCCCAGAAGCCCGGATAGTAGTAGTACTTGGCGACCTTGGCGAAGCCGAGCTTCTCGTCATCGTACGGGCCGACCCATTCGGCGGCGTCGATGGTGCCCTTTTCCAGCGCCGGGTAGATGTCGCCGCCGGCGAGCTGCTGCGGCACCACGCCGACCTTCTGGAGCACCTGGCCGGCGATGCCGCCGATGCGCATCTTCAGGCCGGAGAGATCGGCAACGGTCTTGATCTCCTTGCGGAACCAGCCGCCCATCTGGGTGCCGGTGTTGCCGCAGGGGAAGCCGATCACGTTCGACTTCTTGAAGAACTCGTTGGCGAGCTCGTTGCCGCCGCCCTGGTAGAGCCAGGAATTCTGCTGGCGCGCGTTGAGGCCGAACGGCACCGAGGCGAAGATCGAGAAGGTCGGGTCCTTGCCGACGTAGTAGTAGGACACGGTGTGGCACATCTCGACCGTGCCGTTCGAGGTCGCATCGAGCGCCTGGAGGCCGGGGACGATTTCACCGGCGGCGAACACCTGGATCTGGAACTTGTTGTCGGTCATCTCGGCGACGTACTTCGCCACCTGCTCGCCGCCGCCATAGATGGTGTCGAGCGACTTCGGGAAGCTCGAAGTCAGACGCCACTTGATCTCGGGCGAGGACTGCGCGATCGCCGGCGAGGCCACCGCGGCGGTCGCCGCCGCGCCAGCTGCCGACACTTTCAGGAAATCACGACGCTTCATCTTAAGTTCTCTCCTTGCTGGGGCGTTTCCCCGAACTTCCTCTTTGCCGCCGCTCATTCCGGCGACGCGTTTGGCTCGCGTCGAACCGAAGGGGCTTGACTGCCGTGGGCGTTTAACACGGAAGCCCGCCTTTCGAAACGCGACAATGGCATGACGGGGCGCTACGAAAGTCGCATGTCCCCAATGGATTGGCCTGAAAACCTCAGGTCGCGGCGATGACGCCCTTGAGCTGGTCCCGGACCTGTCCCGCAATGGAGCGATAGATCGCCGCATGGGGGCCGTCCGGCTCGCTGTCGACGACGGGATTGCCGGCGTCCGAGGTGGCGCGAATCGCCATGTGCAGCGGGATCTCGCCCAGGAACGGTACCCCGAGCTTCTCGGCCTCGTGGCGCGCCCCGCCATGGCCGAAAATGTCCGATTTCGTGCCGCAATGCGGGCACTGGAAGTAGCTCATGTTCTCGACGATGCCGAGCACGGGCACGTTGACCTTCCTGAACATCGCAAGCCCCCGCCGCGCGTCGATCAGGGAGAGGTCCTGCGGCGTCGAGACGATCACGGCGCCCTTCAGCGGCACGTTCTGAGCCAGCGTGAGCTGGGCATCGCCGGTGCCCGGCGGCATGTCGACGACGAGCACGTCGAGGCTGCCCCATGCGACGTCGCGCAGCATCTGCGTCACCGCCGACATCACCATCGGGCCGCGCCAGATCATCGCGGTCTCTTCTTCCACCAGGAAGCCGATCGACATGATGGCGAGGCCGAAGCGCCGGAGCGGAATCATCTTGCGCTCGGCATCCAGCTCCGGCTTCTCGTGCAGGCCGGTCAGCCGCGGCACCGAGGGGCCGTAGATGTCGGCATCGAGCAGCCCGACCTTGAGGCCGAGGTCGCGCAGACCCAGCGCAAGATTGAGCGCGGTGGTCGACTTGCCGACGCCGCCCTTGCCGGAGGCGACCGCGATCACGGCGGCCACGCCCGGAATCTCCGACTGCCGCGCCATCGGCGATTGGGCGCCGCCCTGTGGCGGCGGCTTGTGGGCATGGACCGGCTGCACGCCCGGCGTGCCGCGGCTCGGCTGCGGGGGTGGCGGAGGCGCGGAGCCCGGCTTGCGCTCGGCGGTCAGCGCCACCATCACGGTGGTGACACCGGGAATGGCGCGCACGGCGGCCTCGGCCTCGGCCCGGATGGATTCCCAGGCGCGCGCCTCGGCGGCATCGACGTTGATCGAGAAGAACACCTTGCCGTCGGCGGCGCTGATCGCGCTCAGCACATTGGCATTGGTGAGCGCGACCCCGCGGGGCGACTTGATCCGGGCGAGGCTGTCGAGAACCTGTTGCTGCGTCACGCTCAAAGCGCATCTCCTGACTTCAAGATGTGCCCCATTAGAGCGGAAACGGCCAAAAGGCTACTGCCTGCCGATATCGTCAGCCATCTCCGCGGGGGCGGCCCCCTGCTCCGCGGCCGCCTCGTAATTCAGCTCGATCATCACCCCGTTGGGATCGTGGACGAAGATCTGCCAGAGGTCGCCGCCGGGCACCTGGCGGGAGTCGAATTTCATCCCCTTGGCCGTCAGCCGCTGCTTCATGCCGTCAAAACCGCGGCTGACGAAGGCGACGTGATGGACAACGCCGGAATCCGGCTTTTGTGGCTCGGCGGTCGGAGAAATATCGACGAGGTGCACCACCGGCTTGCCCTCGCTGTACATCCAGGCGCCCGGGAAGGCGAAATTCGGCCGGGCGCCTTTTTCCAGGCCCAACACGTCCTCGTAGAAGCGGACCGTCTCGGCCAGATTCCGGGTCCGGATGTTGAAATGATCGAGGACGCCAACGCTCACGCTGCCCAAACCCACAGCCATGTTTCGCTCCCTTTTTTTGAAGTCCTTAAGTCCTGCCATCCTAGCACAGGGGGCCGCCAAACGAAGCCGTTGCCCTCTGCCCTCAAGGGTTTATGGTGCGCCCCGATCCGCCCTCACGGCGGAACCCGGCGCCCCTCGCCCGGCAAGAACCGTAAAACCCAAGCTACGGACAAGGTACACAATGGCTAAAGTCGCTTTCCTCGGTCTCGGCGTGATGGGCTTCCCCATGGCCGGACACCTCGTGAAAAAAGGGGGCCATGAGGTCACCGTCTACAACCGCACCGCGGCCAAGGCGAAGGAATGGGCGGACAAGTTCGGCGGCAAGACCGCGGCGACCCCGAAGGCCGCTGCCGAGGGCCAGGATTTCGTGATGTGCTGCGTCGGCAACGACAATGACCTGCGCTCGGTCACGATCGGCCCCGATGGCGCCTTCGCCGGAATGAAGAAGGGCGCGACCTTCGTCGACCACACCACCGCTTCGGCCGAAGTCGCGCGCGAGCTCGACGCGGCTGCAACCAAGGCCGGTTTCAAGTTCATCGACGCCCCGGTCTCCGGCGGCCAGGCCGGCGCCGAGAACGGCGTGCTGACGGTGATGTGCGGCGGCGCGCAGGACGTCTATGCCGGCGCCGAGCCGATCATCACAGGCGCCTATGCGCGGATGTGCAAACTGCTCGGGCCCGCCGGAAGCGGCCAGCTGACCAAGATGGTCAACCAGATCTGCATCGCAGGCCTCGTGCAGGGTCTCTCCGAGGGCATCCATTTCGCCAAGAAGAGCGGCCTCGACGTCGCCGCGGTGATCGAGACCATCTCGAAGGGTGCTGCGCAATCCTGGCAGATGGAAAACCGCTACAAGACCATGAACGAGGACAAGTACGATTTCGGCTTCGCGGTCGAATGGATGCGCAAGGACCTCTCGATCGCGCTCGCCGAAGCCCGCCGCAACGGCGCCAATCTGCCGGTGACCGCACTGGTCGACCAGTTCTACTCGGAGGTCGAGAAGATGGGCGGCAAGCGCTGGGATACGTCGAGCCTGCTCGCGCGCCTCAACCGCTGACACCTGACGATCTGAAACGACCTTGCTGATCGCGATCGCCGCAATCTTCGTCCTCGCCTATGTGGCGATCGCACTCGAGCACCCGCTTCGCGTCAACAAGAGCGCTTCCGCGCTGCTCGGCGCGGGGCTGCTGTGGACCATCTATGCGGTTGCGACCGGCGACCACGCGCAGGTCGGTCGCCAGCTCGACGAGTCCGTCGGCTCCACCGCGCAGATCGTCTTCTTCCTGATCGGCGCCATGACCATCGTCGAGGTGATCGACGCCCATGACGGTTTCGAGGTCATCACTTCGCTGATCCGCACCACCAGCCAGGTCGCGCTGATCTGGCTGATCGGCTTCGTGACGTTCTTCCTGAGCGCGATCCTGGACAATCTGACGACCACCATCGTCATGATCTCGCTGATCCAGAAGCTGATTGCCCGCCGCGACGACCGTCTGTTGTTCGCCTCCCTTATCGTCATCGCGGCGAATGCGGGCGGCGCCTGGACCGTGATCGGCGACGTCACCACGACCATGCTGTGGATCGGCGGGCAGATCTCGCCGCTGAAGATCATGAGCGCGGTGTTCCTGCCCTCGCTCCTCAATCTGCTTGTGCCGCTCGCCTTCATCAGCTTCTCGCTCAAGGGCAAGACCATCGCGCCCCCGCCGAAGGACAACGGACTGCTGGCCGTCGACCGGTTCGAGCGCAACCTGATGTTCTATCTCGGGCTCGGCACCCTGATCGCGGTGCCGGCCTTCAAGGCGATCACGCATCTGGCGCCCTTCATGGGCATCCTGTTCGGGCTCGGCGTGCTCTGGCTGGTCGGCGAGATCGTGCACCGGCACAAGGACGAGCACGTCCGCCAGCCCCTCACGCTGGTGCACGCGCTGGCACGGATCGACATGAGCTCGGTCGTGTTCTTCGTCGGCATCCTGCTCGCGGTCGCCTGCCTCGAACATGCCGGCCTGCTTTCGATGCTGGCCAAATGGCTGGATGCGACCATCGGCCGCCAGGACGTCATCGTCGTCGTGCTCGGCCTGCTCAGCGCCATCATCGACAACGTGCCGCTGGTTGCCGCGACCATGGGCATGTACGACCTCGCCCATTATCCGCCGGACAGCTTCCTCTGGGAGTTCATCGCCTATTGCGCCGGCACCGGCGGATCGATCCTGATCATCGGCTCGGCCGCCGGCGTCGCCGCGATGGGGCTCGAACGGATCGAGTTCCTCTGGTACGCACGCCGCATCGCCGGCCCCGCTCTCGCCGGCTATCTGGCCGGCGCGGTGGTGTACATCGCGCAGCATGCGTGGCTGCATTGAGCGACGCATCCCAGGTCCAATCCGGATCCGAATTAACGCCGGGTTAACGTAATTCTTTAGCTCCTTAAGTCACCTCTTAAGGATTTCTTGCCAGAGATAGACAATGCAGAAGGCCCGCGTCCGGCGCGGGCAGGAATCGTGTTGCTTGATGAGTAACCCCGCTGAAAAGCCTGAGGTTGTCCAGCTTCCGGCCGAGCCAATCAGCGCTCCGTCGGCGAGCAGCCGAAGGGCTGCGGCGCAGCGGGTGCGCGAGGCGCGCGACAAGTTAACGTCGACCAGCGGAACCCGGCCGGCTTTCGACGCCGAGATGCTGCGCCAATATGCCCAGACGCGGCTGTCGGCCTCCTATGTCGTGATGCTGCTGGTGGTCGCGACCGGCGTGCTGTTCGGGCTGTGGATGCAGCCGATCCCGGCCGCGGCCTGGACCGCCGGCATGCTCTGCATCCACGCCGCGATGATCCGCAGCTGCCACCGTTTCCTGGCCGAGCCCACCTCGCCGACGGCGACGCGCGCATGGCGGACGCGCTTCGTCGTGCTCGACCTGCTCTATGGCCTGTGCTGGATGGCGATCCTGATTCATCCCGTGCTCGACATGGTCACGGAAACGCTGATGATGTTCCTGATGCTGCTGGTGATCGCAGTATCGAGCATGCTCGCTGCCAATCTGCCGATCGCGGCGCTTGCCGCCACGGCGCCGGTCGCGGTCGCGATGGCGCTGAGCTTTGCGATGACCGGCGCGCTGGACAATTACATCCTGGCGGCGCTCGCGCTCGCAGCCGAAGGATATTTCGTGCTGCTGGCGCACCGTCTGCACTCCTCGACCTTCGCTACGCTGGAGGCGCGCGCCGAGAAGGACGCGCTGATCGGCGAGCTCGAACAGGCCAAGGCGATCTCGGACGAAGCGCGCCACCGTGCCGAAGCCGCCAACGTCGCCAAGTCGCGCTTCCTCGCGCAGATGAGCCATGAGCTGCGCACGCCGCTGAACGCGATCCTCGGTTTCTCCGAGGTGATGAAGAGCGAGATTTTCGGCGCGCATGCGGTGCCGGTCTACAAGGAATATTCCGGCGACATCCATAATTCCGGCGTGCACCTGCTCAACCTCATCAACGAGATCCTCGATCTGTCGCGGATCGAGGCCGGCCGCTACGAGCTGAACGAGGAAGCCGTGTCGCTGGTCGGCATCGTCGCCGACTGCCATCATCTGATGAAGCTGCGCGCCTCCAGCCGCGGCATCACCATCCACGAAGTGTTCGAGCAGGCGATGCCGCGGCTCTGGGCCGACGAGCGCGCGATCCGCCAGGTCGTGCTCAACCTGCTCTCCAACGCGATCAAATTCACGCCGCAAGGCGGCGAGATCTGGCTCAAGGCCGGCTGGACCGCGTCGGGCGGGCAATATCTCTCGGTGAAGGATACCGGCTCCGGCATCCCAGAGGACGAGATCCCGATCGTGCTCGCGTCCTTCGGCCAGGGCTCCAACTCGATCAAGTCGGCCGAACAGGGCGCAGGCCTCGGCCTGCCCATCGCCAAGAACCTGATCGACCTGCATGGCGGCACGTTCACGCTGAAATCGAAGCTGCGCATCGGCACCGAGGTGATCGTCACCTTCCCGCCGGAGCGCGTGATGAGCGCGCTGGCGCCGCTGTCGGATGATTCTCCGCCGCTCCAGCCCGAGGGTTCCGTCGTACCCGACGAGAAGCGCCGGCCGCGCCACAGGCCGATCATGAGCGCAGGCACGGGCTCTTAACGATATGCTTGCAGAAATGCCCGACGATCCCTCACTATATCGAAATGAGCAAAGAAACGCCGTGCGTCGCCGTCTGCATGATCGATCCCAAGACCAAGCTGTGCTTCGGCTGCGGCCGCACATTGCCGGAGATCGCGCGCTGGCACGCCATGGACAGCGCGGAACGCCTCTCGGTCATGGCGCTGTTGCCGGCGCGCATGACGGAGGCTGGACTTGCGCCGATCGCGGGATCGCCCAAACGCAGCTGACTGGCCTGCGCACACATGGAGGTGCGCGATGATCCGCTTCCTGCTCGTTCTCATCATGCTTGCCGGTACCGCAGGCGCCGTCGTCGCCTATGGCGATCCCGATCAGATCGCGCGCGCAAGCAACAAGGTCTCGCACATCTTCCGCGGACAGATCGCCGCCCCGGCCCCCGCCGTGCAGATCCAGCGCGGACAGGGCGGCGAATTCGCGCTGCGCGCGAAGATCAACGGCGTCGCCGCTCCGATGGTGATCGATACCGGCGCGACGTCCGTGGTGCTGACGTGGGAAACCGCAAAGGCGATCGGGCTGCCGCTGGAGATGCTCGAATACGACGTCGATCTGGAGACCGCAGGCGGCCACACCAAGGCGGCGCGGCTCACGCTCGACCGTCTCGCCGTCGGCCATCTCGTCGAGAAATCGGTGCCGGCTCTCGTCGTGCAGCGCGGACAGATGAAGACCAACCTGCTCGGCATGAGCTTCCTCGACCGCCTGGAGAGCTGGGGCGTGCGCGCCGACAAGCTGATGCTCACCGGCTATCCGGAGCTCCAGGGCAGCCCCCGCCGCTCGCGGATGGCGGTCGACTAGGACTGGCGGCGGCGGGAACGGCTGTTCACTTTCGCTGCGAACGCGCTTCGAAGATGTAGCCGAGGAAGTTCATCAGCACCTGCGCTGCAAGAATGCTCGTCACGCCCGCGGGATCGTAGGCGGGAGCGACCTCGACGAGATCGATCCCGACGACATCGCCTCGCTTCGCGAGGCCCTGAAGGATCTCCATCACCTCATAGTATTGAAAGCCGCCATGGCTCGGCGTTCCCGTCCCCGGTGCGATCGAGGGATCGAAGCCGTCGATGTCGATCGTCACATAGTAGCGGGCGCCGTCCGGAATCCGGTCGAGGACGCCCTCGGCGCCGAGCTTGCGTGCCTGGCGCACCGAGAGGATGGTGGAGCCGCGCGCACGGGCATCCTCATAGCCTTCGCGGGCGGTCGAAGACACGTTGCGGATGCCGATCTGGGTCAGGCCCGCGACATGGGCCTGCTCGGCCGCGCGGCGCATGGGATTGCCATGTCCCTCGCGCACGCCATGCCTCACATCCACGAAATCGAGATGCGCGTCGATCTGGACGATGTGGATGGGGGCATGCTCGCTGAAGGCCCTGACGCAGGGGATATTGACCGCGTGATCGCCGCCGAGGACCACGGGCATCGCGCCCCGTTCGAGGATCTTTCGGACGGCGGCTTCTGCATTGGCATGGCTCCTGGACGTATCGGTGTGGACGATGTCGACGTCCCCGACGTCGACGATCCGCACCTTGTCGAGCGGCAGGTAGGTGACGTCGTCCTCATGATCATAGGCCCCGCCATGGCCAAAGGAGAAAAGGGTCGAGGCTTCGCGGATGGCGCGCGGCCCGAACCTCGCGCCCGAGCGGTATTGCGTCCCCATGTCGAAGGGCACGCCGAGCACGGCGACATCGGCGTCAAGCCTGTCCCACTCCAGGCAGACCGGCCGCTTGCCGAAGGTGCAATGCCCCACGAATGGCAGATCCAGTCTGCCGCCTTCATACCCATGTGCCATCATTCGTCCCCTCGGTGAGCAGTTGCGCCGATGGCAAGGCCATTCGCGCAAAGGCCATCCATCTCCCGTGTCGATGCAAGCGGAAGCAGATTCCGTTCCAATTGGCATGACAATTCCGCCCGCCTCGGTCGGCATCAAGTCTATGCGCGATGGACGGCAATGGCATGTCCAATGCATGAGCCCGAAGACCGGTGCCGGCTTCCGAGGAAACTCGGCGTTCGAACGGAAGGAATAGAGTTCGGAGACGACACGAATGATCGCCAACCCCGTCCGCTGGCCCAACGGTGCGAAGTGCGCCTGCTGCCTGACATTCGACATGGACGCCGACAGCCTGATCCATGTCGAGCACCCCCAGGACGGCAACAACCGCGTCTCGGGCATCTCCATGCTGCGCTATGGGCCGACCGTTGCGGTTCCACGCATTGTCGAGACCTATCGGCGGCTCGGGATCAGGCAGACCTTCTTCGTTCCGGCCTGGTGTATCGAGCAATATCCCGCCGCCATCGAGACGATGCTCGCCGGCGGCCATGAGATCGGGCATCACAGCTATATCCACGAGAACCCGCTCGACCAGACACAGGACGAGGAGGCCCATTGGCTCGATCTCGGCATCGACATCATACGCAAGGCGACCGGAAAGGCGCCGCGTGGCTGGCGAGCGCCGCTCTACAATTTCTCGCACCGCTCGCTCGACCTGCTGCTGGCGCGAGGCTTCGCCTATGATGCTTCGCTGATGGGTGATGATGTGCCCTATGTGATCAAGAGCAGGGCGAACGGCGGCGAGTTGATCGAGCTGCCGACCCATTGGGGGCTGGACGACTGGCCGCAATATGTCCAGTCCTTCGACCTCGACTATTTCATGCCCGTGCGCAGCCCCAGTAACGGCTTTGCGGCTTTCCTGGAGGAATTCCAGGCGGCCTACGCTTATGGCGGGTTGTGGATCCCCACGCTGCATCCCTTCGCCACGGGGCGGCTCGCCCGCTGGCATGTCTTCGCCGGCTTCCTGGAGCGAACGGTGGCGCAGGGCGATGTCTGGTTTGCGCCCATGGAGGAGATCGCGGCGCATGTCCGGCGCGAGATCGACGAGGGGCGCCATCTGCCCCGTGTTGAGCTCCTTCCGCAATATCCTGAACCGGTCGGCCGGATCTTTCCTCGACGTCGGCCGTAGGTCGGGAGCGATACGCACAGCTCAACGGTCCGCGCGGTGATGGCGGGCATCGCTGGCCGGACAACAGGCGAAGGCCGCCGCCGCCGACCTTTCAATCTGCACGTTTGATGCTGCGCTACCGTTTGAGGCTACACAACGTCGCAAAGGAGCCCGGTGTGGCATTTCCGCTATTTACAAACCGCCCGGTCGGTTTATAAATGAGCCATTCCCGGATCGGGGTTGGACAAGGGCTGCCTCCGGACGGAGACGGCCAAGTGGGAGATTGAGTTATGACCGCCAGAGCCGTCTTACGTCGCACGGTGTGTGCCCTGCCCTTCGCGGCAGCATTCGCCGCAGGTAGCGCCAGCGCTGCGGACCTGTCGCCGCGCTATGCAGCGCCCGCCTCCGCCTACACGGCACCGCAGCCGGTGTATTCGTGGACGGGTCTCTATGCGGGCTTCAACGCCGGCTATGCCGAGAGCGGCGACGACGCCTTCAACAATCTCGTCGGCACGAGCGGCGGCAAGGTCAAGGGCGCCGTCGGCGGCGTACAGATCGGCTACAACTATCAGCTCTCGCCGATGCTCGTCGTGGGCATCGAGAACGACTTCGAGGGCGGCGACATCAAGAACCACGACGCGCTCAACAGCGCCGCGGTCAGCCTGCCCTGGTACATGACCGGCCGTGCCCGCGCCGGCATCGCAACCATGGATTCACGCCTGCTGTTCTTCGGAACCGCAGGTCTTGCTACAGGCGAATTGAAGGACGGTCCGATCAACAAGATGAAGATGGGCTGGACGGCCGGCGGCGGCGTCGAATGGGCGTTCCTGCCGAAATGGTCGGCCAAGGCCGAATATCTCTACACCGAGTTCAAGCATGACGATCTGCCGGACTGGAATGCCGCGAAATTCCACACCTTCCGCGTCGGCGTGAATTATCACTTCGACCTGTTTCGCTGAGACCGACCGACGGAGAGCCGGATTTCATGATCCGGCTCTTCATGGTGATTACAGCTAGGCGGCCGCTTCCGCCGGCGCGCGCGCACCGACGCGCGCGATCGCATCGCGCAGCACGTCGAGACCGGCGCCCGGCTTGACACCCTGCTCGGCAAGATGGCGACGGAAGGCGCGCGCGCCCGGCACGGCGTGGAAGGCGCCGACGAAATGCCGCGTGATGGCGTGCAGGCGCGTGCCGCGCGCAAGCTGCGTCTCGATATAGGGCATCATCGCCTCGAGCGCGTCCTGCATCGTCGCATGCGGCGCCGCCTCGCCAAAGACATCGGAATCGACGGAGAGCAGCCGCCACGGCTCCTGGTAGGCGGCGCGGCCGAGCATCACACCGTCGACATGTGCGAGATGCGCTTTCGCCTCGTCGATGCTCACGATGCCGCCATTGATGATGACGGGCACATCAGGCATCGCGCGCTTGAGACGATAGACGCGATCATAATCGAGCGGTGGAATATCGCGGTTCTCTTTCGGCGACAGACCGTTGAGCCAGGCTTTCCGGGCATGCACGATCAGCGCATCGCAGCCCGCGGCGACCACCGCCCGCGCGAGCGTGTCGAGTGCGACTTCCGGATCCTGGTCATCGATTCCGATGCGGCACTTCACGGTGACGGGCACGGCAACTGCGCGCTTCATCGCCTCGACGCACCTCGCGACAAGCTCCGGCTCCGCCATCAGGCAGGCGCCGAAGCGGCCATCCTTCACGCGATCGGATGGGCAGCCGACATTGAGATTGATCTCGTCATAGCCGAACGCCTCGCCAATCCGCGCAGCCTGCGCGAGCTCACGCGGATCCGACCCACCAAGCTGAAGCGCCACCCTGTGCTCCGAGCCGTCGAACCCGAGCAGTCGCTCCCGGTCGCCATGAAGGATGGCGCCCGTGGTCAGCATCTCCGTATAAAGCAGCGCCCGCCGCGTGAGATGACGGTGGAACACCCGGCAATGCCGGTCAGTCCAATCCATCATTGGCGCGACGGAGAAAAGAAAATCGTAGGATTTCGTAGTTTTTTCGGTCATTTCAGTTACTTATGGAGATTTTTGAATTCCTGTTGTAGCCCGTTTTTTAGCCATTTTCGTCCATTTTGATACCCTCGGTACTGCGGCGCAGTACCGAAGACGTCCATGCAGTACCAGTAGTGGAGCCTCCAAGATGGGAACCGTCGTACCACGCAAGCGAAGCAATGGCTCTACTGGATACCAGGCCCAGCTCCTCATCAAGCGAGGTGGTAAGATCGTTCATCGAGAAAATCGAACGTTCGATCGGCAGCAGGCTGCCTCTGCTTGGCTCGAAAAGCGGGAGAAGGAACTCGCCAAACCGGGTGCCCTCGAGCGCCTCGAAGCGCCTGATCCGACTCTAGCCATAGTTATCGACCGCTACACAGATGAATCGATCAAGAAGATCGGTCGTACAAAAGCGCAGGTACTACGGGCGATCAAGAAGTACGACATAGCCAACAAGAAGTGTTCTGAAATCACGAGCAACGATGTGGTCGGATTTGCCAATGAACTTATAATTAACGTCGCTCCGTCGACAGTCGGCAACTATCTCTCGCATTTAGCAGCCGTATTTGCCGTAGCCAAGCCGGCATGGGCATATCCACTTGATCAAACCGCAATGAAGGACGCCTTCGTAGTTGCGAAGCGCCTCGGCATTGCGAGCAAGAGCCGCGAACGTGATCGCCGGCCGACACTCGAAGAGCTCGATAAGATCATGGAATATTTCGGCGAGCGGCTGAACCGCCGACCATCCTCCATTCCGATGCAGAAGGTCATCGGGTTTGCGATATTTTCGTCGCGTCGACTGGAGGAGATTACACGAATCTCGTGGAAGGATCTTGACGCTGAAGGAAGTCGTGTTTTGGTCCGTGATATGAAGAACCCCGGAGAGAAGAACGGGAACGACGTATGGTGCGATCTTCCGCCCGAAGCGCTTCAGATAATTCTCTCAATGCCGAAGAGGCGCGAAGAAATCTTTCCGTATTGCGGCGACACTATTGGGACCAATTTCACCCGCGCGTGTCAGTTCCTTGAGATCATCGACTTGCATCTACATGATCTTCGTCACGATGGTATTTCGAGGCTATTCGAAATCGGTCGGAATATTCCTCAAGTAGCCGCTGTGTCCGGTCATCGCTCCTGGTCAAGTCTCAAGCGCTATACACATTTGCGCCAAACCGGCAACAAATATGCGGGATGGAAGTGGTTCTCAGTGCTGACAAGGTCAACCAGCTCTCTCCGCGATCCACCGAAGTACGCCTTTACTGAAGACTTCACGACTGGGTGGTTAGATCCCACAGCGTGTGGATGATGGCTCGATATCAAAGAGAGCCATGGCATGCGGCAGGTTACGAGAAGCTGGCCAGACCCCGGGAAAACAGCCGCTATGGTCGACGTGGCGGCGAACAGCCACCAAATGCATGATAGCGTGTTCGGTAGCGTCTTCTCACTTTTCTTTCGCGAGACGGCCTGCCGTTCGGGAGTGCCAAAGAGATGCCCGAAGAGCGAACAGCTGCAACCAACGCTGCTCCCGAAGAAGCCGCAGACGGGCGGCTCGAGGATAACAGCGCAGCAGACGGCCATGTTCTGAGCGACCATAGCGACCTTGCCCGTTACTTCGCCCACTCACTCGCCAACAACCCTCAGATCTTTGGTGGCAGCGATATTGTCACGCTTGAAATTTTTACGCCGGCAGAACGTGCGGGAGTTTTAGCGGCTGCGCTCGCGGGACTGGTCGACCAGAACGGCAAGCGGGCGGTCAGACGATTTGTGGTCATCCTGCCGCCCGGATCGGACATCGATGCCGCACAGGCGCAATCCCGTGAGACAATGATTGCCGCCATCAACCTTCTGGGCGGGCACAAGTTATCGGAAGAACAGAAGACAGCATTGCGAAAACGGCTCCATCTGGTTTTCGCTGCGGATCTGCGCACCTCGTCGGTGCTCGATGTCATCCGCCGGCAAGACGAGAGAGCGGCTGTCATTGTCACCGAAGCTGCGGGCTATCGGGACGAGACGGTCCAGCCGTACATTCCCCCAGGTGCACAGGCGCCCCTTCTCCACCAGGATTTTTGGGTGCCGCAGTTTCATGCGCTTGCTGCCGCAGCGACAACGATTGCGCGGGAGCGCGGCCTGTATGTTGCGTTGGACGCGAATGAGCTGAACCCGGGCCGGGAAGAACTTTTGAAATTGTTGATGTCGATCGACCATTGCGGGGTTTTGGCGGGAAGTCGAGACGAAGATCCGGAAATATTCCTGGCTCAACATGTCGGCGAATGGGATGCCTGGACGCGCGAAGGCCGACTCGGCCGCGTGCTCCGCGACCTGGAACGCCTGCCGGCGGGCCTTGCCAGTCAGAAGGCGCTGCTTCAGATTCAACTGACGCACCGGGCCGGGCATTACCCGCAAGCCTTGCAGGCGATCCGTGAGGAAATGTCGTCTGGTCGCGAACTCGAAGCAACGATGCGCGTCAAGCTGGCGCGCGTGGCGCTGGATGCGAATGCCTCAAGGCTCGCGAGAGAGGTGCTGGCGCCGGCCATCGCGCAGCTCTATCGTCTTGAGGAGCTCGAGAGCGCGCTTTCTGTTGCCCATGACATTGGATCCAGCGATCTTGAGCAGAGCGTCGCCGACCGGATGACAGCCCTTTTTGTGGACAGCCCCGGCCTGCGCATGCGCCAGCGGCGCGTGCTGCGTGAGGCCGGCGACTACGCCGGCGTTGCAGCATCGCTCTCAATGGAAGCCGGAACTGAGGCAAGAGTCGACTATTATGAGCGCCTTGCCAAATACCTGTCGGTGGCGGGCGTCCCAGACTATCATGCCCTGATCGCCTCGGCCAAGGGCGAGGCCGAACTGGCCGAGACACTTCGGCTTGCCTGCGTGCGCGACGCGCTTCGCCGTCAGCTTATCTTCCACGCGTTCGAATTTGTTTTGCCTGCCCCGAAGGCAACGTCTTTGTTGGTGCAATGGGAGGACCTGTTGCTGGAAGGCCTGGAGCGCGTGTTTTTGCTCTCAGGCCAGGGAGGATCGCGCATCTTGCCGATTGAGCGCGTCGAGACCGCGTTGACCGCACTGGTCGACCGTCTCGGCGCCGATCCGGCAAACCAGGCGTTGAGGGTGCGTCTGACGGCGGTCTTGGGACCGTCGATAGCGGGCATGACGGGGCTTGCGCTAGCAGCGTCAATTGCAATGAAGCTGGCGTCGCGTTCGCTCGAAGTCGAACCGACGATCACGCTCGGCACCGCCGGTGTCGACTGGCTCACTGAGCATGAGCCATTCTTGCAATCCGCCTTCGACTGGCTCAAGGGCGAAGAGCCGCTCGTGATCGGCCGGACGGTTCTTCCGGCGGAGCTTATCACCGAGCCGGCTGACGAGATCATATCCGCCGTGACGCAGTATCTCTCGTTCGCGCCGATCGGCTCGGCCGCTGATGCAGCGGATATCCAATTCTGGCTGACTTTCGGCGCATCGGTTGCTCCGCACGGCTCCGACCCGGATATCGACCTGCGACTGATCCGACTTGTCGCGGAGCGGTTGGTGGGAGCCGGCTTTAGCCAGCTTGCCCGTGATCTGGCAGAACAGGCCATCCTGAACAGCACGCGTACGCCACGCCGCCGGCGCCTTGGCTGGTTCACGATGGCCGAGGTGTACCACCGCTGCCACAATCATCTCGAGGGATTGCTAGCGTTGGCCTGCACATTGGCTGCGGACAGCAAGGGCGACAGCGAACAAGTTTGGCAGGAAATGACAGCGCTCGCACGTCTGCTGCGGGACTGCGGACTGTTCAGCAAGGCGAAGATCGCGATCCAGCACGCGAGGGAGCTGATCGAACCGCTTGGCCTGTCGGACCGCTATCGCAATCGGTTGGACACGCTCGAACTCCAGACGCGCATGAAGGAAGTGACGATCAAGGGCTTTAGCACCGATGAACTTGAACGCCTGCTCGCTGACGCGGTGCGTAACGGCGAAGATGTGCTGGTGGTTGGCGAACGGCCAGAGCCGGCTGCCGCGATGATCGGTCAGCTTATGCGCATCGCTCGTAGCAAGGGCGCGGCCATTCCAGCGCAAGCCGAGGCGATCCTGTCCCAACTCAACGACAAGATGGACGGGAATACCGGCATGCTGGTGAGGACTGCATCGGCGGAGACTGTTTCGGCACAGGACTTGCTCCGTCTGCTGAAAACCAAGGATGAGTCGCGCTATTCGGATGATATCGGATATGATCTGCATCATATCGCGACGATTGCTGGACAAGCGCTCAGCGGTGACGCGTTTATCAACAATCCGACAGAAACGTCATTTGCGCTCGAATTGTTGGCCGACCGCGGTGTCGCCACCCCCGGATGGGACGAGGCAGCGGTGCCGCCTCCCCTTCCCAAGCAGATCGGGGAACCAGCCGAGATCGCGCGCTCGATTTCTCTGGACGGATTGAGTGTCGTCCAGATCGGTTTTGACGCTAGCGGGAAGCTGGTGCGGGAGACGACTGTTAGCGGTCAGCTTCAGCCAGCAGTGCGAGAACATGACGATGTCTTTCACCGTGAGCGCTTTGCCCGCTGGGCATCGGATTACCCTTACGCTTATGGCATCGACGAGAGCACAGCCAATCTGTTCTACACCACCACCGCCGATTTGAGATTTTCGGGCCTGCCGGAAGGGCCAGTGATTGTGGTTGCGGATGCGACCCTGCAACAATTCCCGCCGAACATCGTCTATGTCGAGGACGAGTTCGCGGGTAGAACGCGCCCCATTGCAGCCGCGCCCTCGCTCGGCTGGCTGAGTGCGGCGCGATCAATCGGGCCGATCGGCGACGGCCGGCTGTGCGCATGGATTTCCACGGCTGCGAGCCAGGGCGAAAGCCAGACCTTGTCGATGATTGCGCAACGTCTTGAGCCAAGCTTCGACGCCTACGGTTTCGAGGTCGACCATGGCGCAGAGGTTCCGACATCGTTTGCAGGCGCGACAATGGCTGTGATCGCCGCGCACGGCAGCGTCAACCCGGAGGGACGCTACTTCCAGCTTGTCTCCGATGAGGGAAGCCTGAAGGTATCAGCGGCCGATTTGGCCGGGGCACACAGGAACGTTGACGTCGTGGTGCTTTTCGTCTGCAGCGGCGGAAGAGCTGACAAGCACCCTGCTGCGAACACGACTATCGGACTGGCCAGGCAGATCCTGGATCGGGGCTGCCAAGCCGTGATTGCGTCGCCTTGGCCTCTAGACGCGCGGGTGCCCTCACACTGGCTTCCTGCCTTTCTTGAGCGATGGAAAGCCGGTTGTTCGCTCGTTGAGGCGAACTTCGAGGCGAACAGGATTGTCGACCGTAACTTTGCCTACGATCCAGCCAGAGGATTGGCGATGACGGTCTTCGGCAACGCAACACTCCGACTTCCAACTCAATTCCGTTAGCCGAATCACGGCGTGTGTCTCGCCGACGATCGTTCCAGGGGAGCAAGATCGTTGGACGGAAGCGAGCTACTTCATCTGAAGAGTTGCTGACGATGTACTCAGTTTGGAAGTCGTGGAATCTGCAAGCAGGTTCAATAGCCATTCCGACATTTTGCAGCCTTGCAGATGATTGAGACCGCTACAGAACTTCCTGTTGTCGGAACGGCGACGCGCACAGCATCAGGAAAGTTGGCAACAGGTCAGTAGATGCTCAGCCCATCTGCAGTGAGGTGAACGCCATCGGTTGCGGCAAGCAGCAAGACCAACTCACCTATTCCGTTAAACTCATCGAAGTTTTTCCACTCACCGTACTTGCTCCAGATTTTCTCAAGGGTCTTGTCGAGATCAATGACGTACTTTGCGAGCCAGTTACCGGACTGCAGGAATTCCTTGAACTTCGGCGCACGGTCGATGTCCTCGCCCAGGCCATTCAGGTGCCCTAGGAGATATGAGGTAAATGTGAGAAAGCGATCGTACTCTCCCGTAACCGTCCTGAAGCACTTCCAGCCATCGTTATCGTCTCCAAAGGCATCCATCGCGGCTTCAACACGGTCATCGAGCCCTTCGAGTGCTGCGAAGAAGGTCTCTTCAAAATGGGCTACCTGCTCCGGATAGAACGACGCGCTCAACCTCGTCGCCGCATATTCACACCAGCTTCCCCAACCCAGACTGAACTGGATGCGGGCGAGCTCAGTCCCAAAATCGTAAGGCCGCTGCAGAAGCCCGGGGATCGCGACATCGAATGCTGTGCGATCGTGAACGTGGCCACATTCATGCGCGAGCTGGTAATAGACTTGGGAAAAGCTTTCACCCTCCCCATCCATCAGATGCATCAGCACGTTTGCATTGAACGCCAAGTGGGTCTTGAGCACTCCATCACGGAAAACGCCAGGCGCCATCGCGACACCATGCGCGATCTCGGTTGAAGCTGTCAGGACGTGTGCGGTTTCATATCCGCGGTCGATCTCAGTCAGGGCTTTAGCGTAATCATACGCGACCGTGACGCCGTCCAAGTCCTCCAGATTCATCCGCGTACCGATATACCTGATGAAGGCTACCGTCCTATCGGCCAAATCCTTCGCCGTTTTCTCGTCAGCGAAGTCTTTCAGATGAATTGGAATGCTGGCTGGCGCGGTGGAGGTGGCCAACAATTCCTCTATCGTTTGTTCTGGTGCCTCACTCACGATCCACCCCTAACGAATCAGCGGTTTGTCATCATATGAGAGGCTGCCTCAGTCGTCCCGCTCCATGTTGCGCCGGAAGTTCTCCTCCATCTCCTCGTCGTCGTCACACGTGCCTTCCAGGCCGGGATCATCTACCAGAAACTCGGCAGCGCCGCTCTCGTAGTACTTTTCGACTTCGAGGTATGCCTTGCCGAGATCATTAACCCAGACATGCAGCCGTGAACGCAGCACTCCCATTCCGCCG
Organism: Bradyrhizobium sp. GW821-FHT12B03; assembly: GCF_058807535.1. Lineage (NCBI taxonomy): Bacteria > Pseudomonadati > Pseudomonadota > Alphaproteobacteria > Hyphomicrobiales > Nitrobacteraceae > Bradyrhizobium > Bradyrhizobium sp. GW821-FHT12B03. The sequence continues at coordinate 364,931 of NZ_JBXAQU010000003.1, read as the reverse complement.
GGTAATATCTCGTGGCCTTCTAGGAAACTGAATTCGAGCCACGGCCACTTGTCCTGAAAGAATTCGCCAATCTCGGTCGCGATGGTGGAGACCGGAAGCACCAGGTCAGGTTCCCCCTTGAAGTCATCGAAGAAGATGTTGACGGTCCAGGGCAGGTCGTGGTTCTGGGTATCCCTGTCGATCTGGAAATAGGCGTCATTCTTTTCCAACACCTTGATCAGCGGGTAATCTAGCGCGAACAGCAGCTTGCGCTCGACGGACGCGTCCGCCACGCCCTTCTCTAGCTCCGCCTTCGCGGCCTTGTTGAGGACATTCGCCTTCGGCACCTTGGTCGACCATCCGCCCTTCTTGCCGTGCTTCACGTTCCAGGGATCGATCCGCACCCAGAGGGTTTCATCGGTCTCGGGGTTGTGCAGGACCAAAGCAACGGGCAGCGAGTTGTTCTGCCAGTACCAGAGGTGCTTCCCCTTGCCGTAATAGACGTAGTGGTCCTTCTTCTCGTGCTCGAAGTAAGATGGGCCTGACTTGATCTGCAGCGCCAACAACCGGCCTGTCGCCCTGCCGTTGACCTTGACCTCGACATGGGCATCCACACCCCAATCGGAAAACGTCTGCGGCCGGAAGAGCCAGCCGAAATCCTTCAGGAAGATCCCCTCAACCGCGTTGACGCCAACCAAGCCTGTCTGCTCCATACCCATTCCTATAGTTTTCAGTCGTTCAGACCGTGAAGACAGCTACCTATAATTGTTCCAATCTACCAGCACGCCTTAAAGACGTATATAAACAACGAGAAGACGCCAGCATGGTCGCGTCATTGCCGCAGCAGCCCTCATCGTGGGCTCTACAAATATGGGCTTCCAGCAGGGGCAAGCAAACCCGGATGTGAAGAGCTTTTTCTAAAGCAATTCCCCACATCAACTGACAGCCAAGGATATGAGCGGACCTGAGCAGGCGGGAGAGTTAGGGATGGCTCAAAACTTTGGATCAAGCGAAGCTGGCGGCTTCAACGAGGTCACGAAAAAATACAAGGCAGACCCCTCGATCGAGAATTACGTGAGGCTTCGGCGCGAAAATCCGGAGGCCGAGATCGAGGTCAGCACGGTCGGCGGCTTCGAGTCGATGTTCTACATGCGGGAAGAGCTAGCTCGGTACGGCATCGATCCCGAACTGCTCGGAGGTATCCTTGACGCTGATCAGGACACGATCAGCGAAATGGCTCTTCGGCTCATGGAGAAGATCATCGAGGCACGGGAGATTGCCGCCGATGGCGAAACTCACTTGATTCGACGTGGGCTAGCTATTCCAGAAAAGCTGATCGATTGGATCATCTGCTGCTCACTTGATGCGCTCAGCTGGAATGATGACCTGATGACCCCACGTGACCTCATCGTTCTTGTGCGGGAGCGGCTGGGTGGATCTAACTTGCATTATGAGAAAGAGGGAGAAATCCGGCAGAACAAACAAAATGCTGGGCTGATAGCCGGACAGCTGATGGCGCGAGGCGTCAATCCCACATTCAAAATTATTGGTGAAGCGCTCGGGGTGGCGCCAAGTACTGTCAAGCGTTGGTTTGGGCCGGGAGAGTTTGAGCGGGAACGAGACGTTCATGCCAAATGGTTCGACAAGGACGGCAATATGCTTCCACTAAGTAAGCATAGAGAGTGAGCGTTGCGCGCGATTGTACGTGCGCAACGGCGACGTACCGGGCATCGTCCGTGCGACCAACCATTTAGCAGTCGAGCCATGGCAAACAAAACCAAACTAAAAGTCCGGATCCCGTTTCTTTTGGAGGCTGCGGCCGAAGGCGACCTTGCCACTATTCTGCTGTTTGCACTTGCGCTGGTAACGATCACTTTGATCGGGGTTTGGCGTTAGGGAAGCGCCGGCAGACACCGTTCTGCTTGCGCCCAACAAAAAGCGCGAGAAGCTTCCCTCTCGCGCCTTCCGTTAAGTCAGAAGCAGAGCAAGCAAAACAATCAAACGGCTGATTGCATGCAGATCTGCGGTCACCTCGATACGAACCTTAAACATGATGTTTCCATGTTCTGAGGTCCGTGGCCACAGACGGTTAAGTCGGCAGCATGATCATGCAGTGAGTATTCCTGGGCCTAGTGCCTCCGGCCGGAAGACGGCCCTAGTTGTCATTGATCTTTGAAATTTTGCTGCTGTTTGCTGATTCTGAGATGTTGCTGCTGTTTGCTGTTCTGCGTTGATCTGTTCGCTGTCTGACTGTTTTGCGTTTGCTGATTTTGCGTTTTGCTGATGTGTCTGTTTGCTGTGCGATGTTTCAGTTTGCCATATGCGTGCCCCCTAGGGCGCACTCAACCTATAAACGATTTCCAATTATGCAAGAGCAGCCACAAAGGCTGATGCTCTATCAAGAACTCAAAAACTTGCGGAAAAAAATTGCGCCCGATGTGCGCCCTAGAAAAAAGGGCGCACAACTTTTTCGGACTCTCGACCGAGTCCGCACCCCATGTAACACACTGACTCTGCAGTGATATTCGCGTTACGGAGATGGAGCGGGTGAAGGGAATCGAACCCTCGTATTCAGCTTGGAAGTCGAGAAATCTTGTAGTGTTTTCAAAAGCCATTCTGACATTTTTAGCCTTTTTGGACCGCGCAGATCGTTACAGAACTGCTCGTTGTCAGAATGGCGTTTGCCCATCAAGCCTCACCCCTTTCCAAACCCTTGGCCGCGGTTACCGGGCAGTAGCGCCCGGGACGGCGCTTGTATCGGCGCCACGGGGATAGCACCTTCAGGCCCCCAGGAAGCCGCGCTTGAGAAACGATAATAGCGCTCTTTCGAGCTGCCTGCTGTCACCGCTATCAGCTTTGCCTTTCGATAACTTCTTGAGGCGGTTGTGTTTGTCGCGATCGGTCGCGGTCAGAATCACGGTGTTGACCATGAACGAGTACCGCCAAAATATCTCGACCGAAGGCAAATTCGGGCACGCCTCCGACAAGGCATCGATAAATCTTTTGGCGAGATGATCAAGATGCCTGTCGTACAGGCTTTGAGTCAACGCAGTAGGCCTGAGCCTGTGCTCCAGGATCAACCTCGCCAACAGCAAGCCACTTTTTTCGTACCCGGGATCAAGATACGGCCGCACGAAGCTTGCCAGTATCGCTTCGAGATCTGGCTTGCGCTTCAGGCGTTTCGCCTTGGCGAGACACTCATCAAGCTCCTTGAGGCGAACAGAATTTATTCGATCGCACAGATTGCTGTAGACGGTATCTGTCAGCGCTTCCTTCGAACCGAAATAGTAGTTCACCGCACCCAGGCTGACGCCGGCGATCGATGTCAGCTCCCGCAAGGACACTGCATCGACGCCTTTCGCCGCAAAGAGGTCTTCGGCAGCGGCCACGATGCGGTCCGGGATGTCACCGCTTAGCTCGATCGTCACTTTGTATTGCATGCCGGTACGAAGCCGATTCTGGGGTTAAGTGGACTTAGCCGCCCTCAATACGGCAGACGCAAAGTTGCCGCCGCAAGGGCGTATCGAAGATATCAACACAATCCGCGTCAGGCCACAGTGGCGAAGGGATGGACCATTTCAGCTTCCGGCCAGGTCGCGATCGTCATCCAGGCGCAGCAGACGTCGTGCGTTTCCTGACAGGATCTTGCGCCGGTCGTCCTTGCTCAGCGCAACCTTCTTGATCCACTCGCTGCCGGCCTCGTTGCGGGCAAACGGCCAATCCACCGAGAACATGATCCTGTCGACGCCCATTTCCTGGATGCAGCAGAGTAACGCAGGATCGGAAAAGAAGCCGCTGGTCGTAATGTAGAAGTGCTTACAAAAGTACTCGCGAAAATTCTTCATGGGAGTGTCCCGCGACAACGCCTCGTCAATTCGCGCGAGCAGAAAGGGAATCGTTTCGCCGAGGTGACCGAGAATAATCTTCAGTCCCGGATGCTTGTCAAAAACACCTCCCAGCACCATTCGCATGGCCTGCGTTCCGGTCTCAATTGTGAAGCCCCACGCCGCGCGGGTAAACATGGGATGGGTCTCGGCGTAGCTACCAAAGTAGGTTTTCAGCACCAGGGGGTGCGGGTCGGCAGGATGGACATAAATCGGGACATCGAGCGCTTCCGCCACCTCAAATATCGGCCAGAACTTTCGGTCGTCGAGAAACGATCCGTCGGTCAGACCGTGGATCATCGCACCTTTGAAACCGAGCTGGGTCACCGCGCGTTCCAGCTCCCTGGCTGCCGCGACGGGATCAATGGTGGGCAGTGAAGCAAATCCGGCAAACCGGTCGGGGGCTATCTGGATCGCGTTCCAGAGCCGATCATTCACCCGCCTGGCCATATCCTGGGCAAACTCCGACGACACTTTCTGAAGACCGGGCGGGGCGTGTGACAGGACCTGCATCTGGATCCCGCAACGGTCCATATCGTCCAAGCGCTCTCGGCCGACCTCCTTCATTTTCCGATTGAGCAAAGTCTCGCCGCTTTCGCCCAGATATTCCAGGAGCTCCGGATCGACGTAGTGCTCTTCTATCGCGACGGCTCTTAGCTGATCGTTTGTCATCACGGCGTCCTCGTTTTTGCTCGATATGCCCGATTTGACATCAACAGGCTATCGACGGAGCGCTCGATACCTTGCCGACGGCGCGGCTCGCCGCCACCGCGACGATATGCGCGCGAAACTCCGCACTCGCGTGCCAATCACTCAACAGATCGTTCGGAGAGACCGACAGACCAGCGATCGCACCGGGATCAAAGCTGCGCTGCAGGGCCGCTTCGAAATCCAGGAGCCGGAATACGCCGGCTGCACCCGATCCTGTAACCGCCACGCGAACGGAGAGGGCCTGACGGGAAACAAAGACACCGGCCAAGGCATATCTCGACGCGCGGTTTCTGATCTTCACATATGCAGAAGCCAGACTTATCGGAACCCTGATCGCTTTTATGATTTCATCACCCTCGAGCGCAGTTGTGAAAAGCCCTTGAAAGAACGCTTCGGCACCCAACTCCCGCTTGTTGGTCACAATCGTGGCGTTCAGCGCCAGGCATGCCGCCGGATAATCCGCGGCCGGATCGTTGTTCGCCAACGATCCACCTATCGTCCCCGCATTGCGCACCGCCGGATCGCCAATAGTCGATGCCAGATATGATAGCGCGGGGATCGCCTTGCGCACCAAGTCGGAGGATGCGATCGCCGCGTGTCGAACCATGGCACCTATTGTGAGATAGTCCCCGTGCAGTTCGATATTCTGCAGATTTGGGATCAGCGACAGGTCTACGAGATGAGATGGTTTCGCAAGGCGCTGCTTCAGGACCGGGACGAGCGTATGCCCGCCTGCTATGATCTTTGCTTCCGGGAAAGATGCTAGAATATCGGAAGCGGCTTCCACGGAGCGAGGTCGGCTCAATTCAAAATCGTACATCAGGTCGTCTCCCCGGCATGCAGCGACGACGGTTTGTCTGGCACCAGTTCAGCCATCGCCTTCGCTCCGGCGAGAACCGCCTTCACGATGTTCTGATAACCGGTGCACCGACAGAGGTTACCTTCAAGCCCCTCCCTGACTTCTTTCTCGGAGATCGAGGCACCGTACTCCCGCGCGAGGTACACGGCGGTCATAATCATTCCCGGCGTGCAGAATCCACACTGTAACCCATGATTGAGCCGAAACGCCTCCTGCATCGGATGCAAGCACCCCTGCGCCGGCGCCAACCCCTCAATCGTTGTTACCGAACGGCCCTCCATCAGCACGGCCAGTGTTGTGCAGGATCTCATCGTTTTGCCGTCGATATGCACCGTGCAAGCGCCGCATTGAGAGGTATCGCAGCCAACGTGCGTGCCAGTCAGCCGCAGGTGCTCACGTAGCAACTGAACCAACAATGTTCGCGATTCAACGTCAGTTCTAACGGCTGCACCATTTACCGTGAGGTTTACGATCGTCATTTCGACATTCCTGGCTTCACGCTGGCAAAAATCCGGCATCCATTCGATGAAGGCCGGCCTGCTTCACAAATTCCCTGAAGAATTCATCGGATAGCTTTCTTGCGGTACCGACGATAAGGCGCTGGCCGAGTTGAGCCAGTTTGCCGCCGATCTCCACGTTCACGACATAGCTTAGGGAGGTTCCACCGTCCGACTCTGCAAGCACAATCGAGGCGTCTCCCTTCGCAAACCCCGCGATCCCACCCTCGCCCTGGCCCGAGATTTTATAGCTGGCAGGCGGATCGAGATCCGTGAGAGCCACCCGGCCCTTGAACCTGGCGGAGACCGGACCGATTCTGATCCGGACTACAGCGGCGAAGCCCTTGTCATCGCATTTTTCGAGCGCCTCACAACCGGGGATGCATGCCTTCAGCGTCTCGGGATCGTTCAACTTGTCCCAAACCGACTGCCGCAATGCGTCGATCTGCTGAGAGCCTGAAATTTCAATTGGCACGTCATGGGCTCCGCTGGGTATTCAGGTCGAGATTTCGATCAGCTTCAAGCCGCAGCTTCAATCGTCGAGGATTGCAATGGCGCGAGTCCATCCTGCGGATGCCCGCCTGATCTTGATCGGCAGGCACGATACGGTGAAGCCGAAGGGCGGAAGCTGCTCCAAATTCGAGAGCTTTTCGATGTGTGAATAGCATCCGGCCATCCCGGCCCGATGCCCTTCCCAGATGATCGACGCATCCTTGGTATTGGCGTAACGTTCCCTGGTGTGAACGAACGGCGCGTCCCAGCTCCAACCGTCGATGCCGGTGACGCGTACGCCACGATCGAGAAGATACATGGTCGCAGCCCGCCCCATTCCGCAGCCTGCGTTCAAATAATCATCATGTCCCAATCGCGATCCGGCGCGGGTATTTACCAGCACGATATCGAGCGGCTTGAGCGTGTACCGGATGCGCTTGAACTCTGCTTCGACGTCGGCTTCGGTTACGACATAACCGTCGGGAAACGAACGAAAGTCCAGCTTGACCCCGTCGCTCAGACACCATTCGAGCGGCACCTGATCAATCGTGATCGCCTTCTCGCCGCCGTTCATCGTCGAGTGATAGTGGTAGGGCGCATCCAGATGCGTCCCACTATGCGTGCTCAGATGCATCTTCTCGTTTGCCCAGCCTTCACCATTGGGCAGGTCGGCTTCGGTCAGCCCGGGAAAGAATTGCAGCAGTTCATGCACGTTATCCCGATGGTTCTTGTACTCGATCACCGGACGAAAATCCGGCGGATCGGTCACGACATCGTCTCGAAGGGGAATTGACAAGTCTATGATGCGTCTCGGCATGCTTTATCTTTCAGGACAGGGCTTTCAGTAGCCGGCGGATTGCGAGACGAACTTCGTCGTCACATACGCCTCGAGCGCCTCGCTGCCTCCCTCGGACCCGTAACCCGAATCCTTGACACCGCCGAACGGCGTTTCCGGAAGAGCGAGACCGTGATGGTTGATCGACAGCATGCCGGCTTCAACAGAGCGTGCAATTTTCTGAGCGTTTTTTGTGGAGCGAGTGTAGGCGTACGACGCAAGACCGTACGGCAGCCGATTCGCTTCCAAGACTGCTTCCTCAAGTTCCTGGAACGGATTGATGATCGCGAGCGGCCCGAAAGGCTCTTCGTTCATCATCCGGGCCGAGATCGGCACGCGCGACATCACCGTTGGTTCGAAAAAGTTTCCCTTGTTTCCGATCCGCTTGCCACCGGTCTCGATCTTCGCACCCTTGCCAACGGCATCGGCGACAAAGTCATTCATGGCATCCACCCGGCGCGAATTTGCCAGCGGGCCGATCGTCGTACCGGCGGCAAGACCGTCTCCGACACGAAGCGCCTTGGCGGCGTCCGTGAAGCGGCCCACGAACTCGTCGAACACGCTGTCATGAACCAGGAATCGGGTTGGAGCGACGCAGACCTGCCCGGCATTTCGGAATTTATTGGCCGCCAGTATCCTGCTCGCGGTCTCCACATCGGCGTCCGCGCAGACGATCGCAGGAGCATGACCGCCCAGCTCCATCGTTACCCGCTTCATATGCAATCCCGCAAGGGAAGCCAGCTGCTTGCCTACGGACGTTGAACCCGTGAATGTTATCTTCTTGACTATCGGGTGGACGATCAGAAAATCGGAGATCTCTGCCGGATTTCCGAACACCAGATTGATCAGCCCGGCCGGTGCGCCGGCGTCGGCGAACGCGCGAACCAGCTCGGCGCAGGATGCAGGCGTCTCCTCCGGCCCCTTGAGGATTATCGAACACCCCGCCGCCACGGCGGCCGAAATCTTTCTTACTGCCTGGTTGATCGGGAAATTCCACGGAGAGAATGCCGCGACAACCCCGACCGGCTCTCTGAACACGATCTGATCCACGTCGTTCAGGCGCGCAGGTATCACGCGGCCATACACTCTGCGGCCCTCCTCGGCGAACCAATCGATGATGTCCGCCCCCGCGAGGGTTTCCATTTTCGACTCCAGCAGGGGCTTGCCTTGCTCGAGCGTCATGTATCGCGCCGTCGTTTCGGCACGTTCGCGAAGCAGATCCGCCGCGCGGCGCATTATTTTCGAGCGTTCAAACGCGGAAGTATCGCGCCATTTTGCGAAGGCTGCCGACGCGGCATGCAGCGCATCATATAGATCCGCTCGGGAGGCGCGGGCAACGGATCCGATGACCTCTCCGCTTGCCGGGTTTAACACCGGCAGGGAACCCACATCGGAGCTATTCCTCCACCGCCCATCGATAAATAGATTCGTATTGACGTATTCAGACATGAATATGGTGCTCCGATGAACTTGAGGCTGCTTATTTCCTGGCAACGAGTGGGCATTCGCTTTCGGCAAGAGGCCGGAAGGCTTGTTCCGCCGGGGTGGTGGCCACCAGTTTGTAGTAGTCCCACGGCGCTTTCGATTCAGAGGGTGATTTGACCTCGAACAAGTACGCCGGATGGATCTTGCGACCGTTTGCCTGGATGACACCTTTTCCAAAAAGGGGGTCATCGGTCGGGATGTCCTTCATCTTCGCGACGACCTTGGCGCCGTCACGGGCATTGCTGTCCAGTGCGACGACGGCCTTCAGATAATGAAGGAGGCTTGCGTATACTGCGGCGTGAACCATGCTCGGCATCGCCTTCGTCTTCATCCGTTCGGAGAACCGGCGGGAAAACGCCCGTGTTTCGTCATTCATGTCCCAGTAGAATGACTCGGTGAGGTTCAGGCCCTGGGCCGTAGCGAGGCCAAGAGAGTGAATGTCCGTGATCAGAACCAGCAACCCCGCGAGCTTTTGGCCCCCCCTGTTGATCCCGAATTCCGACGCCTGCTTGAGCGCGTTGGTCGTGTCGTTGCCGCCGTTGGCAAGCCCGATGATCTTGGCCTTGGATGCCTGGGCTTGCAGCAGGTACGATGAGAAGTCCGAGCTGTTCAGAGGATGCTTGACGCTGCCGATGACTTTTCCACCGTTTCTCTGAACCACGGCAGCAGTATCGCGCTCCAGCGCCGCGCCGAACGTGTAGTCTGCGGTCAGGAAGAACCACGTGTCTCCGCCGGCCTTGGCGAGGGCCGAGCCGGTGCTATTGGCCAGCATGTAGGTGTCGTACGCCCACTGCACGGTATTGGGAGAGCAGGAAGCGTTGGTAATATCGGAGGACGCGGCTTGCGTCAGGAGGACGGAATTCTTCTCCTTGACGATGTTGGCAACGGCCAGCGCCACTCCCGAACTGACGACGTCGACGAATACATCGACCTTGTCGATATCGAGCCAGCGGCGCGCAATCGAAGTTGCAATATCGGGCTTGTTCTGATGATCGGCCTCGATCACATCGATCTTCCAGCCCTTCTGCAGCAGTCCGGAATCTTCTATTGCCATCTGTGCAGCCACAGTCGAACCGGGACCGCCGAGGTCGGCGTAGAGGCCTGACATATCGCTGAGGTTACCGACCTTGAGTACTTTCTCCTGAGCAGAGGCCTGCAACGTCGAGCAGGCCAGTGCGGCAGCTATCCAGATCGCCCTTGAATTTGGTCGCATTCTATCCCCCCGTTTTGCGTTATTTTTTCGCTTGTTGTTTGGCGCTTCCAAGCGCGAGCCACACGCGCTCCATCGTGACCGGCATCTCGATATGTTTGACGCCATAGGCGGACAATGCGTCGACCACTGCGTTGACAATGACGCCGAGCGCCGGAGTTATGCCGCCCTCACCCCCGCCTCTCATTCCCAGCGGATGGGTCGTCGAGGGAATTTCGCTGATCGCAGTTTCGAACCACGGAAGATCGCCCGCCCTCGGCATGGCGTAATCCATGAAGGATCCACTCAGGAGTTGAGCATCCTCGCCATAACAGCAGTGCTCCATCATCGCTTCGCCAAACCCCTGGACGATTCCACCATGCGTCTGGCCGTCAAGAATGAGCGGATTGACCGCGAGGCCGACGTCATCGACCGTGGTGTATCGGACAAGGTCCACTTCGCAGGTGACTGGGTCTATCTCGACTTCACACACATGCGCGCCATATGGAAACGAAGCCACGCGTGAGTCGACTTCTCCCGCACCCGACAACGGCCCCTGGAGCTCCGGCGGCAAGTGATCTTGCTGTCGAGCCGCGCGGGCGACTTCAAACAATCCCACGTGACGGTCGGTTCCGGTTACGGTGAACTTCGCGCCTTCGTAGGTGACGTCTAGCGGCGACGTTTCCAGCAGGTGGGCTGCGATGATTTTTCCTTTGGCAATGATTTCCTTTGATGCAAGGGATATCGTGGTGCCGGCATGTCGCATGGAGCGGCCCGAATGCGAGCCGCCACCGGCTTTGACGACGTCGGTGTCGCCAGTGACCAGAATCAACGTCTCGGGCAGTACGCCAAGATATTCGCTAAGGAGCTGGGCAAAACTGGTCTCATGGCCCTGTCCCGCCGAAAGCGTACCGATCACGACCTCGATGCGGCCGTCGGGTCGCACGGTGACGCGCGCTCGCTCGTGCGGGTAGCCGCTGGCGGATTCGATGTAGCATCCCACGCCGATGCCGCGCTCAAGCCCCCGCCGCTTTGACTCTGCTTTGCGCGACCCGAAGTTTGCGAAATCGGATAGCTTCAAGACTTGTTCGAAAACACCTCGATAGTCGCCGCTGTCGTAGAGCATGCCGTATGGATTCGGATACGGCATGGCTTCGAGTGGAATCAAGTTGCGGCGGCGGAGCTCCAGCCTGTCGAAATGGTGCTCTCGCGCGGCGAGATCGATCAGGCGCTCGATCACGAACATGGCCTCCGGCCTGCCGGCGCTCCGATAGGGAACGGTGGGCGAACTGTTGCTGAGGACGGCACGGGCACGGGCCGACGCCAACGGGATCCGGTAGATGCTCGACATCAACTCGGTCCCCTTGGTCAGGGGGATGTGGGAGACCGGGTATGCGCCGAGATTGCTGAGGTTCGACGACCGCAGCGCCAGAAAATTGCCCTCGGCGTCGAGCGCCAGTTCGGCCGTCACGGCCATATCGCGGCCATGGAAGTCGGTCAGGAACGACTCGCTGCGTTCGCAGACCCACTTGACCGGGCGGCAGAGACGCCGGGCTGACCAGGCGGCAAGGGCGAATTCCGGATACGACGAGTTTCGTGTGCCGAAATTGCCACCGACGTCCCGGGCGATGACCCTTATCTGGTCTTCGGTCACCCCGAGCATTGCCATGAGGTCTGATTTTGGCCTGGTTACGCTGCCACCTCCGGCGTGAAGTGTATACTTTCCCGTGTCCGGATCGTAGCTCGCGACCGCAGTACGCGGCTCCATCGGTACGCCGGTGACGCGAGGCACATGCGTCTCAAGGCGAACGACATGGGCAGCCGAGCCGAACGCCTTCGCCACTGCTTCGACACTACCCACTTGCGCGTCGAGCACCACATTGGATCCGGCCTCGTCCCATAACACCGCCGCTGAAGTTTCGGCGGCGGCCCTGCCGTCAGCTGTTGCCGGCAAATCCTCGTATTCGATTTCAACCAGTTCTCCGGCTGACTTGGCGTCGTTCAGCGTTTCAGCAACGATCCAGGCAACGCCCTCTCCCAGGAACCTGACACGGTCGAGCGCGAGCGGATAATATTTGGGCACGAAGATGTCCGAACCGTCAGCGTTGGTGAGCTTGATGTCGGGCGGCGTCATCGCCTGCGGGGTCAACGGCATGGGGCGCAGCCCATCGGACAAATAGTCCGCTCCGACCAGCACCTCCAGCACGCCGGGCGCGCACCGCGCCGCCTCAACGTCGATGCTGACAAGCCTGGCATGCGGATGCGTGGAGCGGACAACGGTCGCGTACGCCAGTCCCTGCGGCGCAATATCATCGCCGTATGAGCCCGCTCCGGTAACGAGCCGAGCGTCCTCTAATCTTGGCAGAGACTGTCCTATTCCGGACTGCTTCACGGTGCCTCTCGATTGACTGGGATCCGCCGGATCAAATTCGTACAGACATGTTGAACGCGTGTATTAATGATACATGCATATTGAACAAGCGTTCGTCAATCACAAATCGCGCCGTCTCCGGCCCATTGGTCAATGCGAAGGGCAAGCCGAACTGCTCCCCGCAGCCAATTTGGTTGCGGGGACAGAATTTGAATCTGTGAGCTTCACTTGTGAGTCGACGAGCCTGGTTCGCGATTGGTCAAATCCGAGCGGCTCACCTTCAGTTCAGAAACCGCGGTGCAGATCACCATCGCAGAAGCTACCGCGGACTAATCGTCTGATCGCTTCATCTGCACAGATCGTCCCAGGCCTTGGGTTCGAACTGTCCTATTTTTGCGCCATAGTCGCCGATTTCTCACGACCTCTTCTCCAAACCAGGATATTCCGTTTTGATGAGGTCACATCTCGGGCGATCTATCGAGCAGTGCGTGGAATACGACGGCGTTCAAGCGGCACGCGAAACCGTCGATCGGAAAGCGAGCATCGGAGCGCGCGAACCAGCCGATTTGTCGGAATGAAATGCGAGCCTCTAGCGAGGTCTCTGAAAAGGCTGGAGCGGGTGAAGGGAATCGAACCCTCGTATTCAGCTTGGAAGTCTCCAAATATCGTAGTGTTTTCAAAGGCCGTTCTGACTTTTTCGGTGTTTTTGACCCCTTGAGATCGCTACGGAATTTCTCGCAGTCAGAATGGCGGTTGCGAGCACCGCGGTCACAGTCAAACGCGGCCCTCATGGAAATCCATGAAGTATCGGTGGCAGCGCCTGTATGAGCAAAACCGCGCTTCCGCCCAACACGCTGGCCCCCACGACGAACAGGGACAGGACGCGCTCCCAAAGTATCGCGTTGCTGGCGACGTCATTTGAGTTTGGCATCTGTGTGCACCCGCACTTTTTGTGGGACCAAGACGTCATAGACTGAGTCGCGGGGGCGCCACGCGGCTAAATTTGCCGGAAAATTAACTCCTGATTCACCGACTCGGGGAGCCTCTCGCAGCGACCTTCCTATGGATGCGATAGAGCAGCGCGAAGAGCGGCTCGGAACTTCCATATTTCGCACATATGTGCTAATATTGTTCTGAGTGGGTGGGCATCGACCAGAATGAGAGCTGATGAGGCAGAGCACAGTGCATTAGATTCCTGCCGCCACGCAATAATCTTGTCCTGACCGGCCAACCAGCACCCAAATAACTGAGCCCGGCGTTTAGCCAAGCAGCTAGCGCAGCTCCCGAGCGTCGCCCTAATACCCCAGGATGGTTCCGATGCCGTTACCCGAAACGATGATTGCGATACGAGCGAACGTGCCCGGTGGCCCCGAGGTTCTCTCGCAAGAGGTAAGGCCTCTTCCCGTCCCCGGACCACACGAGCTTCTCATCAAGATTGTCGCCGCCGGATTGAACCGGGGGGACATCGTGCAACGAAAGGGGTTCTATCCCCCGCCGCCAGGCGCTAGCGATATATTGGGGTTGGAAGTGGCGGGCGAAGTCGCTGCTACTGGATCGAAAGTAACCCGCTTCAGGCCGGGCGACAGAGTCATGTCGTTGATGGCCGGAGGTGGTTACGCACAATATTGTACCGCTCACGAAGCCCACAGTTTTGCTATTCCTGACGGTCTGGACATGGTCTCAGCGGCCTCCATACCCGAGACATTTATGACCGTATGGCAAAATGTGTTCGAGCTTGGGGCATTGCAGGCCGGCGAGACCCTTCTCGTCCACGGCGGTACCTCCGGAATCGGCGTGACGGCGATCCAAATCGCCAAGGCTTTCAACGCCAATGTGATCGCCACTGCCGGATCCAGGGAAAAGTGCGACGTTTGCTGCAATCTTGGAGCCGATACCGCAATCGACTACAAGAACGAGGATTTCGTCCAAAGGGTTCTCACCGCCACGGGGGGAACCGGCGCCCATGTCATCCTGGATATGGTCGGCGGAAGCTACATCGAAAAGAATTTCGAAGCCGCGTCCGTCCAAGGACGCATTGTTCAGATCGGCTTTATGGACACGCCGACCGCGACGGTCAATTTCCGGCGCCTGATGATGAAGCGCCTCGTCTACACCGGGTCAACTCTCAGGGCGCGCTCGACCGAAGACAAAGCGCGTCTAGCGAGTGCGGTTCAGGCAAACGCCCTGCCCATCATCGGGCAAGGACGCTACAAGTGCATCATCGATCGCACTTTTCCGCTCGCCCAGGCGGCCGATGCACACCGCCGACTGGAAAGTGGCCAGCATATCGGAAAAATTGTTCTGACCGTCACTTGAAGAACAACTCAGTTATTCGATTATTTACTGATAGATCATTGCATTTCTATCCGCGTTATTGTGGCTGCGTTCTTTGACAAGAATCACAGCCGCCTTTTCGTCGAGGCCGAACTTGCTCAAAAGCGACTCACACTCGCTCAATAATGATGGCCGGCGCCATGCCGCCGGCGGCGCACATTGTCACTAGGCCGCGCTTGAGATCACGTCGTTCAAGTTCATCGAGCACGGTACCGATCAGGATCGACCCGGTCGCACCAATCGGATGGCCGAGCGCGATCGAGCCGCCATTGACGTTGACCTTTCCGCGGTCGATCTTGAGGTCGCGAATGAATTTTTCGGCGACAACTGCAAAAGCCTCGTTGATTTCGAACAGATCGATGTCGTCGAGCGTGAGGCCTGCCTTGGCTAGCACCTTGCGCGCGGCCGGCACCGGCGCATTCAGCATCAGGGTCGGCGAGGCCCCCATGTTCGCCATCGCGACGACGCGGGCACGCGGCTTCAGGCCGTGCGCCTTGGCATAGCTCGGCGAGGCCAGCAGGATCGCGGCAGAACCGTCGACGACGCCGGAGGAATTGCCGGCGTGGTGCATGAAGTTGATGTCGAGGCCGGGATATTTCTCGAGGATCAGGTTGCGATAAGTCG
The DNA here is from genome assembly GCF_058807535.1 of Bradyrhizobium sp. GW821-FHT12B03. Classification (NCBI taxonomy): domain Bacteria; kingdom Pseudomonadati; phylum Pseudomonadota; class Alphaproteobacteria; order Hyphomicrobiales; family Nitrobacteraceae; genus Bradyrhizobium; species Bradyrhizobium sp. GW821-FHT12B03. The sequence continues at coordinate 349,671 of NZ_JBXAQU010000003.1, read as the reverse complement.
TGCCCTTGTCGTCGAGCGGATAATCCGCGACCGCGGTGAAGGCCGGCTTCAATCCAGCCAGCCCTTCGAGCGTGGTCTGCGGACGCGGATATTCCTCGCGATCGAGCGCAAGGCTGCCGTCCTCGCGATGAACCGGCACCAGGCTCTTGCTGAAATGGCCGCCCTGGATCGCGGCGGCGGCCCGCTTCTGGCTTTCGAGACCCAATGCATCGACGTCCTGCCGCGTGATGCCCTCGAGGGTCGCTACCGCATCGGCGCAGACGCCCTGGTGCGACTGCGGGTGCCGGGCGCGCAGACGAAGATTGCCGTTGTCCATCATGAATGGACCCTCGCCGCGGCGGCCTTCCATCGACATCATCTCGGTACCGCCGGCGATCACGAGATCCTCGGAGCCCGACATGATGGCATTGGCCGCCATGTTGACGCTGGTGATGCCGGAACCGCAGAAGCGATCCAGCGTGACGCCGCTGGCGCGGACGTCATAGCCCGCGTCGAGCGCCGACATGCGGCCGAGATCGCCGCTCTGCGGGCCGCGTTGCGAACTGGTGCCCCAGATGATGTCGTCGACGTCGGCGGTATCGATGCCGGTGCGATCGGCCAGCGCCCGCAAAACCGTTGCGCCGAGTTGTTGCGGGTGGATATCCGAAAGCGCGCCTTTGCCGGCCTTGCCAATGCCCCGCGGCGTCCTGCATGCATCGATGATCAAAGCTTCAACCATGTACTCTTCCTTCAGTGTTCGGATCCGACGTACGGCGCCCCGGTGGCGACAGAGTCGCAACGTTTCCTGTTGCGCAACCGCTCAAGGTCGCACGGCTCGATTTGACGTGACCGTAGCCACAAAACTCTGCCGCTTTTCGGCAAGTCCAGCTCCTGCCTCACTTCACTTGGCCTAAATTCTGCGCCCAGTGTGCGCCCAGAAGGGTTCGCGGAGTTTACGCTTGAATATCTTTCCGGAGTCCTCGCGGGGCAGCTCAGCCCGGAACTCAATAACCTTCGGCACCTTGTATGCCGCCATGCGTTCCCGCAGGTAGTTCCGAACTTCGCCGGAAGTAAGGATGGCACCGAGCTGAACCTGCACGACGGAACATACCGCTTCCCCGTACTCTTCGTCTGGAATGCCGAAGATGGCGCAATCGGCGACACCTGGCATCTTGTGCAGTACTCCTTCGATCTCCGCGGGGTAGATATTTACGCCTCCGGATATGATCATGTCCTTGGCCCGATCACGAAGGAAGAGAAAGCCGTCTTCGTCGAGATATCCGATATCACCGGGGACGAAGAGGCCATTTCGATCGGATTGTCGGCGCTTGTCCTCGTCGCGGTGGTAGGTAAAGTCTGCGACGGTTTTTACCCTTGCCGCGATTTCACCCAGCGCTCCAGCCGGCAGCGCCCGGCTGTCATTGTCCAGGATGAGGAGCTCGGTTTCTGGCAATGGCTTGCCTACCGTGCCGGGGTGGGCCAGCCACTCCTGCCCGGAGCAGTACGTGAGCATGCCGGTTTCGGTCGTACCGTAATATTCATGGATGATCGGTCCCCACCATTCAATCATCGCTCGCTTGATCGGCGGCGAGACGGGCGCCGCAGCGTGGATAATGTACTTCAGCGACGATAGGTCGTATTTGTCGCGTACGGTATCCGACAGTTTCAGAAGCCGATTGAACATGATGGGGACCATGTGAATGTGAGTCACGCGGTATCTTGCAATCAGGCGAAGCAGTTCCTCGGCATCGAAACGTGGCTGAAGGATCACATCGCCGCCGAGCTGCGCGGCGACAACACCGTAAGCGTTTGGCGCTGAGTGATACATCGGCCCCGCTACGACGGTGACGATCCGTTCCGTCGTATTTTCCAATCCCGCAAAGCCGAAACCTCGGGCCAATATCGCGCGATAGGATGTGGCCTGCTCGTGCGTCGGTGGCAAACGCCGGACGCCTTTCGGTCGACCGGTCGTACCCGATGTGTAGATCATCGAACCCGGCGGATCGAACGATCGCAGAGGCTTTGGGGGAAAGGACTCGAGCCAGCCGTCCCAGCTTGACAAGCCTCCGGGCACCTTGCACAGCTCGGGCGGCACTCCATAGGCGTGGGCTATTTCTGGCGGCGTCGGAACGACTAGCACCTTCGCGTCCTTCGGTAGAACCGAGCGGACAACCGGAACGAAATCCGCATGAACGACGACTAGTTTTGCGCCCGAGTTCTCGAAGAGGTACTGCGCTTCGTCCGTCGTGTAGTGCCAGTTTGCTGGGACGGAATAGGCTCCGATCAGACCGGCCGCCAGCGTTGCCTCCAGAAAGGCGAAATCGTTGCGGAGATATACTACGATCGTGTCGCCGGGGCCGATGCCCAGTGACGTCATGCCAACGGCAGCACGGGCCGCCCGCTGCTGCAACTGGTCGACTCCAAGGCAGCGATCGCCGCTTCGGATCTCACCCATCAAACTTCTCCTTGGTCTCGCAATTGTCGTCCGGTCTTGTCACTGCTGCAATTGCAGTGCGCCGGTTTGATCCAATCGTTTTCGCTATTCGAGCAGGTTCAGCGCTCGCTGGAACAGCTTGATGCTTGAATTGTGCAGTCGCTCTCCAGTCGCTGGCGGAGCCAGTCCGGCGCAGGCTCTCGCATACGTTCCTTCGAGTATGAGGCCGAGCTTGTAGCAGGCAAGCACTCCGTACCAAGAGAGACGCGACGTATCCCGATTGCTGTGCGCCGCATAGTGCTCGACGAGTTCTTCGATCGACGGAAAGCCGACCCACGGCTCGACCCCAATCTCTGACGTTGTCCCGCCATTTGCATCGGGCCATGTCGCGATGACCCATCCCATATCCAGGAGCGGATCTCCGATGGTTGCGAGCTCCCAGTCGACGATCGCAGCCAGCTCCGCGCTATCGAGGCGGAACATGACATTGGCCAGATGGTAGTCGCCGTGCATAAGCCCGGGAACAAACCCCGGGGGCTGATTTCGGGACAACCATCGAGCGACTTCCTCCAATCCAGGAATCGAAGCCGGTCCGGGCCAATCCTGGTAGTCACGATAGCTTTCCAGCAGAGCCCGCCAGCGCGGTACCTGTCGCTCGAGGAAACCGTCCACTTTTCCGAAGCCGACGAGGCCGGCGGCGTCGTGATCCACTCGTCCCAGCGCAAGTGCACCTTCGACCAACGCAAACCCCATACGACGACGGATCGCGGAGTCGCCGGCGTGCAATGGCGGCAAGCCGACCGTCGCATTGAAGCCATCGATCGGCTCCATCAAATAGAACGCCGCACCTAGTACATCGGCTGATGAACAGGCCGCAATCAGGCGCGGATGCGGGACATCGGTTTGCGAAAGCGCACCCAGTACACGTGCTTCGCGGCGGTTCGTGATGTTGCCGTCGCTGCGAGGGCTGCGCGGCGAGCGACGCAGTACGAAGGAGCGACCTCCCCGGTCGAACCGCAACAATACGTTCTGTGTTCCACCGGTAAGCTGCGCAACATTCTCGATCGATCCAGAACCAAGGGCGTGCTCGTCCATCCAGAACTGCAATCGTCCGAGATCAATGAGATCCTGCCAGACTTCTTCGCTCATTTGCAAACATCGCCTAAACAAAGCATGGGGGGCTAGCTGCGGTTCGCGAGCTGGGCGACATGCTGGACAGCCCGCTCGCGCACCTGCGGCAGATGGTAACTTGGAAATAGTGCGTTGGTCGGCTTGTAATCGCGCAGCACCTGCTTTGCGACAGTCACTTTATGGACTTCGGTCGGGCCATCCGCGAGGCCGAGGAAATAGGAATCGACGACCTGCTGCGCAAATGGCATTTCGCGCGACAGCCCGAGCGAGCCGTGCAGCTGCAACGCCCTACCTGCCACATCGTGCAATACCTTGGGCATCGCCGCCTTTACAGCGGCGATATCCTTCAGAACGCGCCGGTAGTCCTGGTGCTTGTCGATCAGCCACGCCGTGCGCAGCACAAGCAGTCGGAATTGTTCGATTTCCAGCCAAGAATCTGCGATCTTCTCCTGCACCATCTGCTTGTCTGCGAGGATTTCACCTTTTGTCCTGCGCGACAGTACGCGCTCGCACATCGCGTCGAAGGCCGCCTTGGCCATTGCGATGGTTCGCATCGCGTGATGAATACGTCCACCACCTAGCCTCGTTTGCGCAACGATGAAGCCACCTCCTTCATCGCCAAGCATGTGGTCGGCCGGCACGCGGACGTTCTGCAGGCGCAAATATGCATGTGTATCGGCATGGTCGCCGTAACCGACGTTGCGAACAATCTCGAGACCCGAAGTACCAGCCGGAACGATGAACATGGATGTTCGCGACGCGAGCGGAGCGCCCGGGTCCGTGACCGCCATGACGATGAAAAAGGCCGCGAAACGCGCATTCGAAGCGAACCATTTCTCACCATCGATTCGCCACTCGTCTCCCACCCGTGTCGCGCGGGTCGTGAATACGCTCGGATCCGCCCCTCCCTGCGGTTCAGTCATAGCGAAGCAGGATACGATCTCGTTGTTCAGAAGAGGCCAAAGGAAGGAGCGCTTCTGGGATTCGGTGCCGAAGTGCGCAAGGATTTCCGCGTTGCCGGAATCAGGCGCCTGACATCCGAACACGGTCGGTCCGTACACCGAACGACCGATGATCTCGTTCAGCAATGCGAGCTTAACTTGGCCATATCCTTGCCCCCCTAACTCGGGGCCCAGGTGGCAGGCCCACAATTTGCGCGTCCTTACCCTCTCCTGGAGCGGTCGAACGAGGCGATTGCGATTTTCATCCCTCGTATCATAGGGGCTCCCGAGGACATGATCGAGCGGTTCAACCTCCGTTCGCACGAACTCGTCGACCCAATCCAGCTCCATCTGGTATTTCTGATCCGTTTCAAAGTCCCAAGCCATGAATTCCGTCCCTTATGGATCAATTGTTGCACAGGGCTAGAGCAGTAGCCCGCCGTCGACGATGATCGTTTGTCCGACGACGTAGGACGCAAGCGGCGAAGCGAGAAACAGCGCCGCGCCCGCCATGTCTGACGGCGTTCCCAGCCGTTTCGCCGGGATCTTCTCCAGAGCTGCCGCCAATCTCCCCGGATTGCCCGTCGTCACCCTAGTCAACTTGCTGTCCACCAACCCGGGGGCGATGCCGTTGACCCGCACGCCATCTTCCGCCCAAGCTTCCGCGAGCGTGCGGGTGAGACCCACAGCGCCGATTTTCGAGGCGTTGTACGCGGGATTGCCTTTGGTCGAATGATAAGCTGCTGTCGAGCTCACGATGATGAGCGAACCCTTACGCGCTCTGAGCATCGGGAAAAACCTGGTGCTGCACGCCATAAGACTGACGAGATTGACCTCGAGCACGTGGCGAAAGCCTGCCATTTCGAATTCGCCTCGCTTGTAAATGACGGTACCTTGCGCCAACACCATCACGTCCAGCTTCTGAAAAGCAGGCTTCAGGGCATCGATGGCCCCTCCGTCCGCAACATCCAATTGGGCATAGTGCAGCCCCTCGAGATCTGAGCCCTCTTCCCGGGCGTAGTCGGTCGCCTTGGCGCGGGTACCGAATACATGGACGTCGGCGCCCTTCGCGCGAAACGCCTGGGCAATGCCGTTGCCGATTCCGCTCGAGCCGCCCACCACCAGGACCGTCTTATCTCGGTAGTCGAGTTCGTCCACGATCATCACCCCCGAATTAGGTCGTCCGCCTAAATCATTTGACCTAATCTTTCCGTTATGGCAACTTTTGTCAATAATGAATGACATGAATACCCGCGATTTGCTGAAGCTGGCCGCACGTCGGCTATTCGCCGAGCGAGGAATAGATGGCGTAGGTGTGCGCGACATCGTGGAGGCTGCGGGTCAACGAAATAGTGGATCGCTTCATTATTATTTCGGAAGCAAGGAGGAACTTGCTCGCGAACTGGTCGCCGACGGCGCAAAGCTGATTGACGAGCGCCGCAACCGGCTCCTCGACAAGATCGAAAAGGCGGGAGGCCCCCGCAACTTGCGCCAAGTCATCGAGGTCCTGGTCTGGCCTTCCACCGATCTCGACGAACAGGGGGCCGAGGACACCTACATTCGTTTCATTAGCAATCTTCAAATCAGTCATCGACAGCTTTTCATCGACGCCCTTGAGGGGAAGTGGGCCTCCGGCTTTGAGCGCAGCCTCGTGCACATCAGACACTTGCTGCAAGGGATCGATCCGGAAATCGTCAATCAGCGATTGGTCTTCATGTCGCTATTTATGCGCGCCGCCATGTCGTCGCGCGAGGCGGCCCTGGAGGGCGGCCGGACCCACCACTTCTGGAGTCCTGCCTTCACCATGGAGAATCTGATCGACAGCATTGAAGGAATTTTAAAGCCACGGCCATCGAAACAGACCCGGTCGAAGTTAATGGCTTACCGAGACGCTTCGATCGCGACATATGGAAGATCGGGTGACGGCGGAGGGCGAGAACAGTCTCGCGGCGAATTTGAAGGACCCGAGAACGACATCTACTAGGACGCTCGCCGTTCCGGGAGCTAACTGCCAGGATCCACTTGGACCGAACTGCTGCGCTCTAGGACGCTAGAAAAGCTCGGACGGATCGCGCCAATTTCGATTGTCCCCTCTTGCGACACAAGCCTGGCCATTCAGGGCCGGATCGGGCGCGGATTTGGATACGGACGACGGCTCCGATGGAAACACACTAGGCTGCGCGTATCTTTCCGAGAAAAGCGTCGACCTGCCCCCGCAGCTGCTGGGTCTGGACAGCGAGCATTTCCGAGGCTGTCTTTACGTTCTGGGCCGCGGCACCGGCAGCATCCGCACCGGCGCTGACGCCAACGATGTTGTCGGAAACATTCTTGGTGCCCTGAGCCGCCTGTTGGGTGCTGCGGGTGATTTCCTGGGTCGCAGCGCCCTGCTCTTCGACGGCCACGGCGATTGCCGTTGCCACCTCGTTTACCTCGCCGATGATACCGCCAATAGCGTGTATCGCCTCTATGGCTTCTCTAGCCACCTTCTGAATGTCGGCGATTTGTTCCGAAATATCGTCGGTCGCCCTCGCTGTCTGGCTTGCCAGAGATTTGACCTCGGACGCCACCACAGCGAACCCGCGCCCGGCCTCGCCAGCGCGGGCGGCTTCGATGGTGGCGTTCAGCGCCAGTAAGTTGGTTTGCGATGCGATGTCGTTGATCAGTCCGACTACTTCTCCTATTCGGTTGGCGGTCTTAGCTAAGCCCTGGACCGTGCCGTCGGTCGACCGCGCTTGGTTCACCGCGCGGCTGGCGATGCCAGCAGCGTGCGCGGCCTGCCTCGATATGTCGTTAATCGAAGCGCTCAGCTGCTCGGCCGCGGATGCGACGCTTTGGACATTTATCGACGCCTCGCCAGAGGCCTTCGCCGCTACCTGGATGCTGAAATTTGTTTGGGTCGAAACCTGCGACATACTGTCGGAGGTCGTTCGCATTTGACTGGAGGCGTCGCCAAGCTGCTGCAGCATCCCGCCCACATGGCTCTCGAACTCACCGATATGACCTTCGATGGCCTGCTGCCGGGTCGCTGCACCGGCATTGCGCTCCCGCTCCTGCTGCTCGATCCGCAGCTTTTCCATCGCCTGCTGCTTGAATGTGGCCAGCGCACCGGCAAGCGATCCAATTTCATCACGACGTTCGGCGTAGCCAGCATCCACCGACAGATCTCCCGCAGCGACCTGCAGCATGCTATCGCGAATAGCATGCAGCGGCTTGATCGCACGGCGAGCCACCAGGATCATGCTGCCAATTGCAAGCACCACAGCTGCGGCGAGCAATGTCACATTGAGGACCAGTGAACGCTGGGCCGCAGACCATTGCGCCGACGCGTGTCGCTTGGCCTCATCGAGCGCGCGCTCCGCCAGGGTGACCGCGACACCCAGCCGCCGAACCGCTTCGGGCCGCCATTGGTTCGACGAAACTTCCAATTTCTCGCCGGCGATTGCCGCATTCAGCAATCGCTCGGAAAACGCCACATATTGCGGCTCGAAATAGGCCATCTTTGTCGCCGCCATGGCCTCAACCAGGCTGGCGGGTAGTGGCGCGCCTCCCACCACCGTCTCCAGCGAGATCCAAGCGTACTCAGCACCGATCATGAATTTCGTGAACTTTTGGCGCGCCTCTGGTGGAAGTCGGCCTGTGGCAAAGCCGTTCGAAAGCAGCAGAATGGCCTGACCACCAGTATCGCGAATCAACCAAGCGAGCTGCTTGATCGACAGCAATTGATCGATCACCGGGTCCTCGTGGCTCACAACGGCAGCAAGCAGCGTAGCCAACTTTTCTAACGTCTGGAGCAGTGCGGTGGTGGTATCGACATATTCCTTTGCCAGCGTGGGGCGACGCGATGCCTTGGGCGCACCCATCGCCTCCATGCTTTCGGTCTGCAGCGCCTTGAGCGTATCCACCTGCCGGCTCAAGTTGGGAAGCTGTGTGCTCCGATCGGTTAATTCCACCGTTGCGATGATGTCCACCAGCGATCCCAACGCGGGATTTATGACCGCGCGATACTCCTTGAGAGCTTGAACAGAGTCTGAGTCGATGACCTCAGCCGCCAAATTCTGATTCGTCGTTGCGCGGTCGGTCCGCAGATTGTGCATCGCCTTGAATGCATGTGTGGATGCATCCGCGATGACCAAAATGCGAGCGGCCGTCTGCAGGCGCCCCCAGGAATCCCATGCTGTCCCGATCAGAAACGCCACAACACAGGCGGCCATTGCGGCGATCACGGACTTGAGCAAAGCAGAAATGGTGAGACGATTCAGCATGATGCCTCCAGTCGAAGCAACATGAAGCTCAGTGGTAAATATTCAGTCTCTAAATTCGCCGATTTGTGCGATTTTTCAAAATACGGGCAGACGAACGTCTCAGGAAAGACCAAACGGCGCATTCAATGGCGACGAATGACGGGGTCATCACATGTCCGGAACGGATCGCGACGCGAATATTTATTCTTGTCTAGCATCGGGCCACGGCGTAAATTGCACATCTGTGCGATAATTGGAAAGTCCGTACAATCCGCCGTCGAAGTGAAAGTGCGCCGCAACAAGACGTTGGTTCGCGCCTTGGGTTGCACGTACAGAATCACAGGGTAACGATTATGCCGGTCGAAGAGCCCGAGGCGATTTTCCTATGGGTGCCGCATCACCAATATGAGGAGGCGCGCCGCTTCTATGAAGAGGGCTTGGATCTTCCACTGCAGGAGGTAGGCGGCGTAGACGGTGTCCGCTCCTTCCTTGTCGGCGGTCGGGAGCTAAAGCTGGTGTCGGTACCAGGCCCTCTCGTTGAAACATATACCGGCTTGAGCTTCCACGTTCATCGCCTGAGCGATTTTGTCAGGCACTTAGTGGAAGATGGCTTTCTTCATCGCGATTTTCTGTCGCGTATCGACGAGACCACGTCTCAGCTCGAAATATGCGATCCGGCCGGCAACCGGCTGTTGTTTTTGCAGGAAATGCACTGACTGTTTCCGCGGTCGGCGGCATCAACACCGCGCTGCCGGCGCGTATCACAGCGTGAAAAGGACTCGCCTAGGTTCTAATTGGCCGCCTGGGAAAGATTTTGAATAGAGGAACGCAGAAATCGGGTTCCTCGTCGATCCTCGCTGTTGCCGCAGCGCCCCTCGAACCGTTCGCTCCGGGCTTGGGAGGCGATTGACCTAGCGAGCCTGAGCCGTCCGGCGCGTCGGCATATCCTGCTTCACGGCCCCCTTTTTTCGGGCGATCTTCGAGAACTTGGTGTCTAGAATCGCCTTAGCTGCCTCGCGCATACCGGGTGTCGGCGACTGAATCTGCCGTATCACCAAGCCATGCGCCGTCAGCAGGAGATCATCTGCCGTTTCCTGCGGATCGATACCGGGATCGACCTCACCTGCCCGGACGGCGGCACGCAGCAATTCTACCCAAAACTTCCGTTGTTTCTCGTATCGGTCGTTTTGACGCCGACGCATTTCTTCATCGCGCGAACTGTGCGCGGTATAGTTGATCCAAAAAAGCCAGAAGCGTTCGCGAGCCGATCGAAACACATAGCCCGCAGCCAGTTGCTGAAGCTGCGCGAACGGCGCCCCTTCATGAGAGCTCCACTCTTCCGGCAGTTCGTAAGCAGCCTCAAGCGCCAGAATTACGAGATTGTGCCTGTTCTTAAAATGGTAGTTGATCGTACCGGTACTGATCTCGGCGGCTTCAGCGATTTGCCGCATCGTAACGCCGTCAATGCCATGCTGCGAAATCAGTTCGTAAACTACACCAAGCAATTCCTTGCGGCGTTGAAGGGTCTTGGGCCGGGACGATTCAACGCTCCCAATGGCCTGCTTCTTCTTGCGTGGAGCCACGAGGTACCTTCAATTTTGAAGAATCTGAGAGATTCCCTTTTATGGCATATTGCGGGCAGCATGTCAGCCCACCCTACAGTGCGCATCCGGAAGGTGCGAAACTTCCCCCCGGGACAGCCTTCATGCCGGTTCGAATACCGGAACGTTGAAATCGTCGCTAAGCTTCTCCCAGGCAAGCTTCACGGGCATCGCATCGCTGAGCTTCGACGCATCACAATTTATCAGGTTGACGAGGATCCGGACTCCCTCATCGAGGTCCACAAGCGCGCAGATGTACGGCACTCGGCCTTCGTGTCCCGGCCATGGAATCAAGGTATTGGTCCAAGTATACAGCCTTCCTTTGCCGGACGCCTCGCGCCAATCGAGATTCCGCTTGCCAGAATAGATGCTGACCGGGCGGGGCACCCACTGATATTGATTCGTGTCAGTGCAGTACTGAAGAAGAAGTTTGTTCTCCTTCGCAGCGTCCCAAAACTGACGCGTCTTCATATAGATGTCCGGACGGGGAAGCGGACGGGTCGGGGCTTTCTTCGCTTCGGTCATTTCACTTCTCCAGAATCATGACGTTCGAGACGCCCCAGTTGCGTCCGTAGGGAATGACACCAATCCCCGTGGTCATGGCGTTCTTCAGGTCGGGGATCTGCCGCTCGCCGGCTTCGCCGAATAGTTGTCGGACCGCCTCGACGAGATTGAGGCCGCCGCCCGCCAGACCTGGCTGCCCGGCGGAGATCTGGCCGCCGCTGGTATTCAACGGCAACTTCCCCTTGTAAGACATGTCCGTCTTCAGAATGAAATCGGAGCCTTCGCCGCGACCGCAAAATCCGATCTGCTCGAGCTGGATCAAAATTGCGATGAGGAAGTCGTCATACGGGCAGAATAGCTGGATGTCTTTCGGCGCAAGGCCTGCCTGCTTCAACGCCTTGGGACCTGCGACCGTAAAGCCTGTTTCGGTGATATCCGATTGCGCCTTGTCTCCATTGAAGTTCGCGATTTCGCCATATCCCGTGGGATAAACCGCTTTTTTCAAACCGAGACGTTTGGCGTTTTCCGTCGACGTGACCAATACGCCGTTGGCGCCATCGCAGACCATTACGCTGTCAAGCATACGCAACGGCTCCGAAACGTACTTCGACTTCAGATAGTCCTGCTCGGTAATCGGAGACTTGAGCTTCGTGCAGGCGTTCGGGTTCAGGAGAGCGTGGTTGCGCTGGGTAACGGCGAGCTTCGCAAGCGCTTCGTCTTTAAGGCCGTGCTGGATCCGATAGCGTTGGCTGAGAAGCCCGAACACGCCGACGGGACCGCGTAGGCCGGTCGGATACTGGAACTCCCAACGATATGCTCCCTGCTCCGTCGCCGGATAGCTCGACTGCGCGTCGGAAGCGATCACCAACACCGTATTGCACAGCCCATCACGAATGGCCGACGCGGCGCGTGATATACCTGCGATAGTGGACGCCCCGCCAAGACCGTTGATCTGCGTCCAACTGGGCACTAAACCGAGCATTTCGGCCATAAACACGGCCCAAAACGGATTCGACGTCTCGCTCATCGTCTCTGAGACGCAGATGCCATCAATCTCGCTCTTGGGAACACCTGTCGAGTTCAGGATCTGCTCAAACACTTCGCCGGCGAGATCGTACGAGCTGCGCCCGCCTCGAAGTTCAACCTTTGTTTCGCCGTAACCGACGATCGCTATGTCACGCTTTGCCATGCTAGATGCCTTACCTAATTGCCCGTAAATTTCGGAGACCGCTTCTCACGGAACGCTGCCAATCCCTCGTTCCGATCATTCGAGAAGCTGAGTGCGAAGAAGGCATCGGCCTCGACGAGCATTCCTTCCGATAGCGCGCCATCGAATCCACGTTCAATGACTGACTTGGTGAACATCACCGAAAGAGGTCCTTGCTCGCCGAGCGCGGTCATGATTTCTCGCGCCTTCTCTATCGCCTTGCCCTGTGGCGTCACATGATTGACGATGCGAAGCTGGCGTGCCTCTTCGGCCTTTACCCGGCGTCCGGTCCAGATCAATTCCTTGGCCAAGGGTTTGCCGACGATGCGCGATAGCGTTTGCGTTCCCGCCCCACCTGGCATCAACCCGAGCTTCGCCTCGGGAAGGCCGAACTGGGCCGTCTCGCCCGCGATGATGAAATCACACAAGAGCGCCACCTCGAATCCGCCGCCCAGCGCATAGCCTTCGACCGCCGCAATGACCGGCTTGGTGAATTCAGGAAGGGCTCGAAACAGCTGGTTGACCTTGCGCGACCGCTTGCGGCGACGCCAGAGCTCGAATGCCTCATCGGGCTCGTTCTTCTGCTCGCTGGTGTCGACCCCGGTGCAAAACGCCTTATCGCTGCCCGTAAGAATAAGGCCGCGCAGCTGCCGGTCTCCTTCCACCTCGCTCATGACATCGAGGATTTCAACGGCTGTCTGCTCACGGATCGCGTTCAACTTCTCAGGCCGATGAATCGTCACCTCGGTCCAGCCGTCCCGACGTTCGATCTTAATATCTTCTGCCATCGTTCATATCCCCTCAATTGCGCCGAGCCGACCGCACCGCTCCCCAAGGTCACCCGAGGATAACCAATGGATTTCACAACATTTCCCCGGCGTCAACTAAATTAGCACATTTGTGCTAATTCATGTTCAGAGGCCCCCCTCCTGACTTGGCGGACACTTTCGATTCAAGCTACCGATGCCGCCGGTGCCCACAAGTGACAAAACGCGTAGGTGCCTGCTCCTGGCCTCACAGCCGCGGCGCGAAACCGCTTACGAAAGATCGGCGCCTCGCTGTCGTCGATCGAGCAGCTGCTTGGCCACAATGAGTTGTTGAATTTGACTTGAGCCCTCGTAGATCCGAAGAACACGGACATCTCGATAAATCTGCTCGATCATGTAATCGGCGATGTAGCCATTCCCGCCGTGAACCTGAAGCGCTCGATCAGCCACCCTGCCTACCATCTCGGTCGCAAAGAGCTTGCACATGGACGCCTCACAGGTAATCGGGCTTCCCGTGTCGACTAAACGAGCGGCGTTGCGGACCATTCCCTCCGCGGCGAAGGCTTCCGTCAGCGAATCCGCAAGCAAGGCCTGGATGAGCTGAAATTTTGCAATGGGCTGGCCGAACTGGACCCGCTGTAGGGCATAGTCCGCTGCGTCTTCGATGGTGCGGTAGGCCAGTCCAGCGCAGCAAGCCGCGATAAAAAGCCGCCCCCGATCAAGTCCGGCCATCGCCGCCGCAAAACCAGTTCCGGGGGTCCCTCCAAGCAGCGCATCACTGGGTATGCGGCATTCATCGAAGACGATATCGCAGATCGGCGCGCCGTGTTGCCCCATTTTGTTTTCGGCTCGGCCAACGATCATGCCGGGCGTGCCTGTTTCGACCAGGAAGGCGGTCATTTCACCGGTCTTCGGTCCTGGCGTCTTTGTCATTACCGTAAACAAGCCTGCGAACGGAGCGTTTGAAATGAATCGCTTCCGTCCGTTAACGACCCAGCCTCCCTCGCACGGCTCGGCCCGCGTGGTAATGCCGCGGGCATCGGAGCCAGTATCCGGCTCCGTCAATGCGAATGCGCCAATCAGCTCGCCTGCGGCCAGCCGAGGCAAATATTTCGCCTTCTGCTCCTCAGTCGCGCCATGGACAATGGCCTGACCGGCAACGCCGTTGTGTATGCTAATATAGTTGCGCATCGCCGGCGTGGTACGGCCAAGAATCAGGCCCACCTCGACCTCCTGGGATGCGCTTAGCCCCAAGCCGCCGTAACGCTCGGGATACGACAAGCCAAACAGGCCAAGTTCACGCACTTCGGCGAGCAGGTCCGCCGGAGGCCGATCCAACTTGTCGATCTCCTTCTCACGCGGAATGAGGCGTTCGCGCACAAAGCGCTTAAGCGTTTCACGGAAAAGCCCAAAACTAACGTCGTCGACTGCCATTCGGCGGCTCTCCCACTGCAAAAAGAGGCCCTACCCTTTTTCGCACATTTGTGCAAGATTTGAGTTGTCAATTTAGACTGCCGCAGCTAGGCCGGCTGATCAAAACTGGGAAAATGCCCGCAGGAACAACGAGGGAGGTTGAATCGTGAGACTCAAGGACAAGGTCGCCATCGTGACCGGTACGAGCCCGAACATCGGAGGCGGAATTGCCGAGGAGCTGGCAGCCCAGGGCGCAGCGTTGGTGTGCATTGATACCAATGCCGAGAACGCAGCCGATTGCGCAAAGGCCATCGTTGGAACTGGTGGCCGGGCAGTCGGTATCGTCTGCAACGTTTGCGACGAAGCCGACGTTGCCAAAGCTATCCGTGAGGCAGAAACGGCATTCGGCAGGATCGATATCCTGGTAAACAACGCGGCTTTCTTCAACAAGAAGGGCGTATTGGACATGCCGCTCATCGAATGGAGCAAGCAAATCGATGTCATCCTGACGGGGGCATTCTTGTTCACTAAGCACGCCGCACACTCAATGATCGAGCGAAAGGTTCGCGGCAACGTTATCAACATAATCTCGACCGCCGGTCATCAGGGCGAGCCAGGCAATGTCGCCTACAGCACCGCGAAATGCGGTTTGTTAAATTTCACACGCTCGGTGGCAATGGAGCTCGCCGCCCACGGCATTCGTGTGAACAGCTTGACGCCTACTGCGACCGATCCATCGGAATCCTACGACCGGGCGAGACGATGGGGGCGCACCGTCAAACAGGGAACTGGCGCTCATCCGATCATGGAGACTTTCCGCCGCCGTATCCCGATGCAGCGCCTTCCAGTAGCCAGCGACTACGGCCGTGCTGCCGCTTTCCTTGCGTCAGATGACGCGGCCATGATCACTGGCACCGACCTCCGTGTGGACGCAGGCGCCGTGGCCCGCTATTGGGCATGGGAGCCGCCAACAAGCTAATCGCTTCACGCGAGTTTTGTCTCGGGAGCGGAAACAGGCAGGCCGTCTCGAGACGATCCTTGAGTAAAACGAACTGTCGTTGCACTCGATACAGTCCGTTATCGCTGAATTCCGATAGATTGTTGCGAGCCTATTGCCGGGAAGCCGGGCTCGCTATGCGCTTGTAGGCCCGGTCCGTCAGGGATCGCAATAGCCGTCAGGATCATCCATTTCGGGAAGTAGATCCGGAGCGTCCTCGCATGGAATATCTCCCGAAGTTGATCGTTGATCGCGGTGATCTTATCACCGAAAAGCCTCCGGCGGGCATGCCGGAGGCTTCGGAGGTAACACGAAGATATCTGCGATTTCTCCTTCTGCCAGTTTAAGGTGTGGTTTGATCAAAAGTTGCGCTGAACTTGAACCGCGAGGGACACCGTGTCCTGATCCTTGTACTCGTAGACGGCCGTCGGCTTGGGAGCCGTTGCAGCCAGAACGGAGGCGCCGGTGAACTTCTGGTCGAGGTGGAACCAAACGACTTCGGCCGAAAACGTCAGGTTCTTGACGGGTGTCCAACGGGTGACCAAACCAAGTTGCGAGACGTTGTAATCCGGATTGCAGGAGTAGTCAGCGGATTTGCCCGCAAGCCCTCCCGTGGCGGCGCCGTTGGTGTAGGCTTGGCAGTACGCACCCTTCGCTGTAGTCAGATCGCCCACGGTGCCGCCGTAACGAACAGCCGAGTAACTGCCGAACAAGCTCGTCGACCAATACGGATCCCAGTTGTGGTTGAACGCGCCACGGATACCATAGGCTTTGGTCAGCTTCAGGACGCCATCGCCACCGGCGAACGGCCCGGTAGTAGCGCCGGCGGGAAGCCAGACAGCATCGGTTGTCGCACCGAAGCCGACACTCTGATACGCCCCCGCACGGCCGGTGCCGCCGAACATTGCGAAACTTGGCGAAGGCCCACTGGTGGAGATCACGTTCTTCGTGTCACCCACCGCATACGTCGCGTCGATCTTGAAGTCGTCGCCCGCACCGGTCGGGAGGTTCTTGATCTGCAACGCGGCCATCACCGACCCGCCCCACTTGCTGTCGGGATGTCCGCCGATTTCCGACAACGACGTTGGAGCTGCGCCTGCAAGGCCGGTAGCGCCGGCAGGAGCAGCGACGCCGTTGAGGAAGTTGTAGGAGCCGCTAACCTCGTGGGCTGCAGCTGAGATCTGGAACAGACCCCAGGCCTGGTCGACGCGAATGTTGCCGACAACATCGGGAGCATGGACGCCAGCATAGGCATTACCGCCCAGACCGATCGCATTGAGATTATAGGCCAGGTTGAAGACCGCGGTGCGGTTGAACACAACCGGATCATCGAGACCGACGCTCGCCGACACGCCGTTGCCGAACTGTGCGGTGTACTGGATATTGTTCACACCGATAACGGTGTCATGGCCGCCGAGCAAGAAGGACGTGTTGTTGCCTGGATAACCATTCCAAGGCGTCGCATAGGCGGAGGTGGATTTACCAAAAGTGAAGCCGGCGAACTGCAAGAACAGCAGATCGGCGGAAAGAAACCCTCCCCCAGGCACGTCAAGCAAATTAGAGCCTCCGACGGGAGAAACAGCGTTGATATTGGCCGGATTGTAGGTGGTGCTACCCAAAGTGCTGAAATTCCAGGAAGTCATGCCGAATGTACGAACCACGCCGTATTCGGTCGCCGTGCGCGTATCAATCTGGAAATTCAAACGCGAGCGGGCCCCCCAATAATCGCGATAGCGATCTTGCGCGCCGATATCTCCGGCCCACGCGGGCCCACCGTACGCGGCACCGTTGAACGTGGTGTTCACGCGCAGATAGCCACCCAGCTTGACGCATGTGTCGGTGCCCGGAATATAGAAGAAGCCGGCTCCGTAGAGGGAACAGACCCTCACGTATTCGATTGCTTTGGCCTTCACCGGAAGATCGGCTGCCTCTGCCCCACTGATCGCGACGAGGCCTGCTGCTGAGCCGAGAATTAGGCTCTTGATCGTATTCATTTAAAACCTCCAAGTTTGCTTTATCGCGAGAAGCCCAGTCCAGCAGTTGCGCGATCGCGCTTTAGGAATAGGAAATCTCTCGCCCCCAGATTCACCCTCGTTCGGTTCAGCAGCAGATCGACTGTGATCCAACGAGTGTGGCGAAACGGGAATGTCCCCTCATCGCGTCATGACATTGACTGATTGTGCGGAGAACTTGGGAGGAAACACTGTACGCTAGCGGACGAAGAAGCAGTTCAATTGCGAACATGTGCTCTCGGAGTCTCAGAAGCGTACGTTTTCGTACAATCGAAGCAACGCGACACTAAGCGACCGCTCGTTACTTGAATCGGCAATGCACATTCGAGAAATGCGTCATGGACTGTAGCGCGATGACGCGCCTACATCGCCGACCGGTCACAGCTCTGGGGATATCGGCCTATGTTCAATGGGGATTTCAGGCACGAAGAGCTGCGATTGGCTTGTTGGCTTGTACGCATTTTCAATAATTCGGAAGCAACAGCACGCTTGTCGCTCAAGCATAACGCGATCGCGTATCTGCAAACTTCCACGCGTCTTCCGAACCAATCCCTGCTCTTCGAATCGCCTCAACGCTTCAGTGACACCTGCTCGACGGAATCCCAAAACTAAGGAAAGGTGATCATGTGTTATCGGGAGTACATCGCCGTCCAGTGCTTCGCAGGTCAAGCAAAGCCAGGATGCCAGTCGCTGTTCGAGGTGATGTCGCACGCCACATAGCGCGATCTGCGAACCATGTATCATAAGTGATTGCACGTATCGCAGGAGCCGTTCCCGAATCTCCGGACACTCACGCATTGAGCGCTCCAAGTCGTCAGCGCAAATCCTTAACGCGGTTCCGGCAACGAGTACTGTTGACCGATGTCCGCTTGTTCTGGTTCCGAAAATGACTGACACTGGTGTGACCCCGCGTGAGCCCACCATCGCGGTTTCAAGGACACTTCCGGTTGCGAGCGTCATCAGCGAGACGACACCCGTTTCGATGAAGCTAACGTGCTCAACGTGCCTGCTAGCCTCCTGCAACACAGTCCGCTCCTTCAATCCAACAGGTTGGAGATAGGCGCGAATGTAGTCAAAGGCCGGTGGGGATAGGCTCGCCAGAATGCGATTTCTAAGTACCCGGCGTTGCCCCCAATGACTAAGCATGGAGGTGTCGCCTACAGACCGGGAATAATGCTGCGCCACATAAAATAGTCCCGCGCGCACCCTCCGACCCAAATCTCACGCGGTCACCTCCGCTAGTGGAAAGCAGATTGCATTTCTGCGAATGAAGAGCGTAGTCCTCGCTGTCAGACACGGTCATATCGCCGTCGAGGTTGAGTTTTCTCGTTAACGTGACCGTATGCTCGGCCGGCAGTCCTCTCTAGGTTCGTTCGGAATGTCGAGAGTGCCTTTACCTCATCCGTTCATGACGATAGCGTCAGCAGCGCGCAGCATCAGTACCGCGCCGCGACAATATCGGTGACAAGCTCCCACTTGGTGCCGTCGAACCGCCCCATCCTTGCCGTATGCCAGGGCGTATGGTTTTTCGACACGTCAATTTTGATCCCGGGCAGAAACATCGATAATTGAAGCCCTTTCACGCTCACCGCCTGCTTCATGAGATTTTCGCGCGTCAGGTTATCTCCGCAATTCTTGATTACCTCGACGGTCATCTGAGCAGTCGAATATGCCATCACCGCCCCCGCATCATCAAATGGCTCAGCCGGCGCCCATTGCTTCATGAAGGCGAGATAATCGCGCATGTCGGCGTCATTGTCCCAGGTCGGATCGCCTGGAAACTTCAAGAAAATGGAAGTGAGGAGGCCAGTCGATGCTTCCAGGCCCGCGGGACGCAAGACCGTCGCGATCGACGAACCGCCCGTTGGAGCAACCTGCAGCGGCCTCCACCCGATTTCGAAGGCCTTGCGGATAGCCTGCGCGGTGAATTTGGGTGTGGTACCCTGAAGAAAAGTGTCGGCACCAGATGCCTTCAACGAGACAATTTGGGAATCTATCGTGGGATCGGTTATTTCGTAGCTCAACTCCTTTACGATCATCGTGGCGGCCTTTTCACCGAGTCCGGATTTCAGCCCGTTTAGGTAATTCCGGCCTGTATCGTCGTTCTGATAAAGAACCGCGATCTTTGCGGTAGGCTTGTTGTCAAGAATGTACTGAGCATAGATTCTTGCCTCGACCTCCTGCGTCACTAGGAACGGCATTGTCCAAGGATAGGTGGCGGGATCCGATAACTTGGGAGAGCCCGCGCCCAACAGGATTTGCGGCACCTGCTTGCCGTTCAAGTATTTGGCGACAGCAAGACCCGTCGGAGAGCCGACCGAACCAACAATAGCCAGCACTTCGTCTTGCTCGACCAATTTTCGGGTTTGCTCAACCGTCTTCGGCGGGCTGAAGGCATCGTCCAGAGAGATCAGATTTATTTTTCTTCCGTTCACGCCTCCTTTATCGTTGATCATCTTGAAGTAGGCGACGTGCACTCGCCCGATGATGCTGAGGGCCGAGGCGGGGCCGCTATAGGGCACCGTCTGCCCGATCTTGATTTCGGTGTCGCTCGCACCGGTATCGTACTTCTTCTGCGCAAGAGCCGGGCAGACCATACTTACCAACAGAGCTGATGACAGCACAGCGATTCTCTTGAGCATTGGTCCCCATCCTTTAGATTATGAACGACTTGATCTGCGATGTGTCGATGATGCCGGCCCCGAAGATCACAATGCTACAGCCCCGAGCGTGAAGCGGATCGGAACCGACTTCGGTCCGCCCGCGAAGTTACCAATAGTGCGCTTGGGCTTGCCAGCAAGCTCAAGCGTCTGCAGCCGGGGCAACAGCTCCTGGAAGAAGATACTCATTTCCATTCGCGCCAGATGCATACCCAGACACATGTGTGGGCCATAGCCAAAGCCGATCTGCCGCTTCTGAGGGCGGTCGAGACGAAACTCAAAGGGGCTTTCGTAAACTTCTTCGTCATGGGCGCCGGACGGATAGCAAAGGATCACCTTGTCTCCTTTGGCGACTTTCTGGCCGCGGATTGTATAGTCCTGTGCGGCCGTGCGGGTGAACTGAAGGACCGGCGTAGTCCAGCGCACCGCCTCTTCGATCAGGTTAGGGATCAGCGCAGGGTTGGATTTCACCGCCGACAGCAGTTCAGGCCGCTCGGCCATCGCCCATATGGCGTTGGCGATTGTCGAAGAAGTCGTGTCATGGCCCGCGACAGCGATCGTGATGTAATAGCCCAGCGTATCGGCGTCGTTGATCGGGTTGCCGTCGATCGTCGCGTTGGCGACCACGCTCGCTACATCGTTGGTCGGTTCATGGCGGCGCGCTTGCGCCAGTTTGAGAAAGTAGCCGAAGTACTCCTCCACAACCAGCTGCCTGGCCTTGGCGACCTCTTCCGGTGATTCCACCGCCGGATTCCGCGCCAAGTCGGGGTCGTTATTGCCGAAGAACTGCTGGGTGAGCCGCAGTAGCAAGGGCTCATCTTCTATGGGGGCGCCCAGGATCGACATGATCACCATCAGCGGGTAGTGCACCGCGACGTCGCGGACGAAGTCACACTCACCGCCGGTCGCGGCGAGCCTTTCCACATGCATCTTGGCGAGGTTGCGAAACCGCCCCTCCAGGTTGCTAATGTTCTTGGGCTGGAACCAGGACTGAGTCAGTAGCCGATACTTGGGGTGCTCCGGCGCATTCATTGAAACGACGCTGCGAAACATGCTGCGGGACGCCGCATTCAATTCGAATTCATTGCGAGACTGCATGGCGCCCAGGCCACTCAGGAATACTTCGCTGCGCAAAGCGACTTCTTGGATGTCTGCGAACTTTGCCGCGATCCAGAACGGATCATAGCCTTCGAGATCCGCTCGTGCGAAGGGATGCTCCCGCCGAAGCGTTGCCAGTTTCTGGTGGAGGTCGTGCCATTCGCCGTAGGCGCGCGGGTCAAGCACGGCGCGGGCGATATCTTCGGGCACGCGATCGATATCCGCCTGCTGGTCCATCTGCTCCTCCACTACAGTCGACGATATTTATTACCGGCACATTGTACGAACCGGTTTCGGTAACAAAGCAGCGCAGAGGCGCGTGAAGGCCTTACCAGCCGGGCGCTCAATTCCTAGACAATGAAACTTAGATTATCGATGTAATCGTCGTTGTTGATGAGGGTGACCTTCTTGCGGATCATTTTGAAGCCCGTGCCCACCACCTTGAGCGACACGTACTCACGGCCGGCAAAAAGGTCCTGCCGACTACTTCTCAATTCGGCGATCATGAGGCTCGCCGAAGCATCAACGGTGTCTTTTGATACGCCGTCGATGACTACATTGCTGACAACTCGCAGCATCCGTGACTTGGGATGCTGCGAATAGGCCGCCCGGCTCTGCAATCGTATAATCCGCTCCTCGATTTCACGCCTCTTCTCATTGATTATCGAAATGTGGCGCGCTGGATCCATGTCGTTTGTGTTGGCCGGAACCCAATAGTGTGCGTCTTGTTCGTCCCAAAGGGCCAACCATTCGTCGTAGCGGTTCTCATCGGCGCATCTGGCTTCGCGGTAGAGGAATTCCTCGACCCGGCGCAGCAGCCGCAATGAGTCTTCCTGGGTCAGATCGCCGGATGCCGCAGTCGCAGGCGACGCCACCGTGTCAGCAATACTCGCCATGATCAGATCGCCCCGGACATGCACTTTTTCCATTCATTAAGCTGACCGCGTTGGGTCACCTCATCCGTTATCGCTCCGACGATCGAACCATCCGGCTCGATCTTTTGGCGATGAAGGCCACGCGAAAGCAATATCCAGGGATCGACCGTGGCCATCAGGCCACGTTGCGTCCGTTCCGACGCCTCGGCATCGTCGGGTACACCGTGGCCTGCGGGGCCGTAGAACGCCTCGTGGGCGCGGAGACGCTGCTGGTTGATAGGTTCCGGAACGTCAACGAGCGTGGTCGGGAATATCAACGTTTCGGTGTGGTCCACCGCAATCGGACGGATGATGGTAATCTGCGCGCCTATCAGTTGCAGGTTCGGATAGATTCCGACATGCGGGTCTCCGCCCCAGATGATCATTTCATCGGCCTTTTCCTGGCCATAGGCATTGATCAGGGCGGTGTAGTATTCATCGAACCCCGGCGAGCCCCGGCGAGATTTGAGATAGGCCTCGTAGTTGTTGCGGCGCACCGGCGAGACGTCCAACAGGACGTGGCCGTTGAGCACGTCGCGCGTCAGGTTGCCCGACTCATCAAGGTAGGCCCGGCCAAATATCGCAGGCAGGCCACCCGGCCTGTTGCGGCTCGACATGTCAAAGAACGTCTTATGGAGGATGCTGGGATGATATCCGTCCATGCCAAAGAACTTCCAGTTGCCGCGAAAGAAGGCCTTGTTCGAACCGGAGCGCGCCTCGATTTCTCCTTTAGGTGAGGCATCGACGAAGATATCGATGTAGGCCTTGGCCAGTCCCAAATGCTGATCCAGCGTTGGGCCGGAGGGTGCGAGGCTGGCGAATACGAAGCCGCGGTAGATGCCCTGCCTGGGCGCCGGCGTGAGCCCGTAATCGGCGAAGTTCAAGTTGTCATATCCATTCGCTTCAGGAACCGCGACTAGATCGCCGGTGTTGTCATAGGACCAGCCGTGATAAGGGCAAGTGAAACGCCGCGCACAGCCTTGCTCGTCGGAGGTCACCGTGGAGCCGCGGTGCCGGCACCGATTCATCAGCACACGGACAGCCTTGTCGTGGCCACGTACCATGATCGCGGACTGCCGCCCCATCAGCAGCACTCGGTAGTCGCCCGGGTTCGGAATTTCCGAGGCATGACCGACGCATAACCATGTGCGATGGAAAATCCGTTCCATCTCCGCCTCGAAGATCGCCGGGTCGGTGTAGATCGAGCTGTGTACCCGACCTTCTTCGACGAGGTCGGCATAGCTCGAGACCGGTTCAACGCGCTGCAATATGGTCATCGGTTCCCATCCCTCATGGGACGCTTCATTTCGGATGAGCGTCCGCAATTTGCCAATCGATGGTGCAGCTGCTGAACCGCGCGCCCTTCGTTTGTGACGCTTGGTCCAGCAAGCAGCGGCCCCAGCGCTCAAGCACGCTCCCATCGAGGGTAATAACCGTCAACAAAAGCCTGCTATAATTTCCCACATGGTGGACATTCTTTCTTCCACTCCGGGCGAGCGGTGATTCAATCGTCGCGATAGAGCAGGACAATTCTACAATGTTCGCCCCTTAGCCGGGCTGAAATCAGTCTATCGCCGGAAGGTTTAGGTCATCCCGCCTGCACCGTTTTCTCAATCGTCAACGCGCTGCTCTTCAGTATTCGAACGTGTTCCGCCACGCGAACGAGAGGGATCCGTTGGCTTGTGCTTGCGACGGTAAGAGCCCCGACGGGACTGTAGGGCGTAGATCGTATTACGACCGAAATGCAACGCGTGCCCGAAGGTAAGCCGGCTTCGCGCAAAGCGTATCCCCTGACTTCTACGTTGCGGGCGGCTTTCATCGCTCTCGTCAAGTCGAACGCGAAGGGAGCGAGATGATCCCTATTTGCAATCAAACGTTCCCGGCGCTCGCTCTCTGGCATGGTCGCCAACACTGCCATACTGCCAACTCCAACACCAAGTGGAAGTCTCCTTCCCACCTTAAGCATCAGCAATTGTACGGGATGACTACCCAAGCGGCGAGCGACACACAACATGTCAGCTCCGTCGAGCACACTAAGATACACTGTGTCGCCAATCATATTGGCGACACGACGAATTTGGGGCTCCGCAGCCTGCATAAGCGGCGACAGGAGCGGCTGGTCCAAGAGAGCCGTCAGAAACTCTCCCAAGAGAACGTACCTCTTGGTACCAAGCCTCTGTTCCACGATTCCCTCTTCTACCAATACGTGCAGAATTCGATGGGCGGTTGATCTGCTTAAACCCGTAGCGTCGATGATCGGGCCAAGCGCCGCTCCGACGTCACCGCTGAGCGCGAGCGTCTTCAGGACAGTGAGCGCACGACGGATGCTCTGTGCCCCATCGGTCTTTGGCTTTCTCGCTTCCGTCGACTCGCGATCGTCGAACATTTTGGACCTGATGGCGCTACCTCTGATGTAGTCAATGGAAATCAGACTTCCGATCGGAGCGCTTTGGCTTCCGGCAAGTTGCGAATGAGGCGATACGGCGTCGAACCATTCATCGGGATCTGGCGATACGCGCGGTAATCGAGACTCAGGCAGCTAGAATATCTGGATCCTGCTCGAGCAAACGGATCAGCTGTTCGCGCTGGTGTCGCGGGGCGCCCAACAACTCCGCATTTGCGCGAGCTCTCTTATAGTAAAGATGATTCGGCATCTCCCAGGTGAAGCCAATGGCGCCGAAGATTTGAATGTTGCGGTGCGTGACCTCTCGATAGGCCTCGCTCGCATAGCTCTGGGCCATTGCGGCGGCAAGCGAGGCACGGGCGTCGTTCTCCGTCAGGGCCCAAGCGGCATAGTGCACCGCTGCAGTGGCACATTCGCTAAGCCCGGCAAGTTCCGCCAGTTGATGTTTGATGGCCTGGAAAGACCCGATCGGTCGACCAAAGGCGAGACGCTGCTTGGCGTAGTCGATCGCATCGGCCAGAGCTCTTTGCGCTCCGGCGGCGCTTTCCGCGGAAAGTACGAGATACAGCCGGTCGCGCACCCATGGCCAAGTCTGTGCATCGCTTTTGGCCAAAAGCTCGGCGCTTACGTTATCAAACCGCACAGAGCACACCTGCCGCGTGATGTCGCGCCATTCGAGTACCTCGACGCTTATCCCTTTTGCGTTGCGGTCGGCCACAAAGAATTTTCGCGCCCCATCGGCCTCCGCCGCGACGACGATCTTGTCGGCACCATCCGCGTCGACGACAAAGGATTTGCTACCGGTCAGTTGCCATCCGCTCGCGCTTGACACGGCTCCTGTATCTGAACGCGGTCCGTCAGGGCTGCCATCCTCATCCGAGACAGCCAGCGCCAGCTTTAGCCTGCCAGAGGCGACCGCACCCAGCAGAGCCGCCTTCTGCTTGTCCGAACCCGCCTTCTCGATTGCCCACGCGCCCGCCAGTGTTCCAAATAAGGGCGCCGGCGCCAACGAACGCCCGATCTCTCCTGCGACCATCGCCAGGTCGAGGTAGCTCATACCGAGCCCGCCGAACGCCTCGGGGACGACAATGCCGGGCCAGCCGAGTTCGACCATCCTAGCCCAGCTGCGATCATACTCGGCGTTGTGGATCGTGGCGCCAGGTACTAACAGCTTCGATAGGTTGACCTCTTTGGACAAGAAAGCCTGCGCCGCATCCCGCAGCGACTCATGTTCAGGGCTTAACGCAAAGTTCATTGTCGTGCTCCATTCACCTTCGCGTACCTAGCCTGCGGCCTTGAGCGGTGTCCGGCCGATTTGGTTGAAAGGCGTGCTTGCTGTTGGATCCACGTCACGCGGTAATCCCAGCATCCGCTCGGCGACTGAATTTTTCAGAATTTCCTGAGTGCCGACACCAAGGGTCGCGGCCGGGCCAAACCAGTAGGCATAGTCCCAATTGTCGAAAAGACCATACTTCTTCTTATTGGGCAGAGGCAGCACTTCCGGGTTACGGATCATTCCGGCGGGCCCCTGGGAACGCTTGGCGAGATCGGACAGGCGTTGACCGTGCGGTGAGGCCACCATCTTGCCTATGTTGCCTTCGAGCCCCGCCGGCTTGCCATTGATGCGATTGCTGAGATTACGGTAGGTTAATAGCCGCAGAAGTTCGCCTTCGATATATAGTCGTGCGGCTTCATCGCGGATGAGCGGATCCCTGATCTTGCCGGTTTCGATCAAGCCGCTTACGAGTTCGCGAGCCGTCGGGCCGCTGCCCCATACCGCACCCGGCATGGTCATGCCCATCCGTTCGGTCTGCAATTGCTCCATCACGATGCGCCAGCCCTCGCCCTCTTTGCCGAGAAGGCGGTCCGCAGGAACGCGCACGTCCGTCAGGAACACTTCGTTATATTCAGGCTCCTCGGCGGTCATATCGACGATCGGACGGATCTGGATGCCCGGCGTCTTCATATCGATAAGAAACACCGATAGGCCACGATGCTTGGGTAAGTCCGGATTAGTGCGAGCAATCAAAACGCCAATCGTTGCCTTGTTGGCCAGCGAATTCCAGGTCTTCTGACCATTGATAATGTAGTGCTCGCCTTCCCGACGCGCCGTTGTGCGCAGTCCGCCGAGGTCCGAGCCGCCCGATGGCTCGCTGAACAACATGCACCATTTGTCCGTGCAAGCCAGCGCTCCCGGTAGAAACCTCTGGCGCTGTTCCTCGGTCCCGTACGTCAGTAGCGATTGGCCACATTGATTGACCGCGATCGCGTTAACCTTAGTCGGGTGCGTGATACCTGCCCGCTCAATCTCCTGATCGATAATTAACTGCAGTTCCGGCTCTGCCTGAAGGCCCCATGGCGCAGGCCAGTGCGGTACGACATAGCCTTGCTTCGCCATCGCCGCATAACTCGGCGACGGGTTCGCCTCGAACCACTGTCGGATCGGAACTCGCCTAGGGTCGTCCTCTGACGGAAGGTTGAAATCCATAGCATTTCTCCATTTCGCCGCGCCTTGACTGTTAAAGCGGATTGAACAAACGATTTAGATTCAGAGAATACGAACCTCAGGCTCGTCGGCGGAGGCGAGCCTTTTGCAAAGACTTTCAACTGCGGAACCCATCTCAGGCCGATACCTTCGATTTGAGTCTCTGCACAAAAGTCTGGCCGATCAGCAATGAAGGCGTCTCGAGCGCGCTCGGCATCATGAATGATTTGAGCATGGCCTCCCGATCTTTCGGTCGATCCCGGATATTTTGAAGGATACGCGCGGTCGTCACTTCATCATCCAACTCGAACACGAGCCTGAAGCTTGCCGTCGATATCGGCGACGTCACCTCGTCGAATACTTTCTTGCGAAGTTCGGAATAACGGTCGAGGATTTCGTCGTCGGCTTCGTCCTGCACTACCGCGGCGAGGGCTTCGCTCAACACGAATGCATCATTCAGTCCTCCCATCAAACCAAATCCACTTGTTGGATTGGTGACGTGGGCTGCATCCCCTGCCAACAAAACCCGACCGACCCGATAGGTCGCCGCCGACCGTTGGTGCATATTGTAGGCAGTGTGTAGCGCGAGCTCGTATTTCTTGTCGCCAGGAAGCGCAGCCTGGAGAAACTCTGGAATTCGATCCTCTACCGTTTCTACCGGCAGTCTCGCATCTTCAGAGAACGTGAAGCGCCAGAGCCCTTTCGTGTTGATCTTGAAGATAATCGTGCCGTACTTCCGATCGATCAAATAGCCGGAATTCCATCCATGCTTTTCGAAGTCAAAATAGATATTCGTCACCACGAACCGTTGGGGCCAGGTAAATCCGTCCAACGTTAGTCCGGCGCTCTGCCTCACTCGACTGCGACCACCGTCTGCGCCGACTAGCCATTTGGTCTGCAATTCAATCGCGCCGTTGGGGGTCTCGGCCTTGACCGTCACGCCATCCGCTGACTGGGTCATTCCTGTGAACTTCGTACTCCAGCGTACGGTCACGTGGGGATAGCGGTCGAGATGCTTCAGTATGACGCCGGCGAGAAGATCCTGGCCGAGCGTCAGGTTATACGGCCGGTCGGTGACCTCCTTTAGTATATCCTGCGTGTGAATGATTGTTTCGCCGGTCTTGAAGATGCGCCAGCACCGCTGCATTGTGGTGTGACCTGCCGCAAGCATGTCGTCGAGCACACCAAAATATTCGAGAGCGGGTAGAATCGTCCACGCATAAGAAATGGCACGGGGCGAATAGACGATACTATCCTCCGCCTCGATGACGGTCACGCTCACCCCAGCTTGCGCGAGTCCCAGGGCCGTCATCAAGCCAACCGGTCCAGCACCTACAACTACGACGTCAGTCATCGATTTCCCCGTGCGCTCTTTGCGACTTCGTACCCCGAATGATCAGCGGACGACCTGCGCGGCCCGTAATCGCTCAATGTCGTCACTTGCGAATCCCTGCTCGGCAAGAATCTCGTCCGTTTGCTCGCCAAGCTTGGGCGCGCGCGACCGTAGTTCGAGCGGCGTTCCCTCGAACGTGGCAAAGAAACTAAGACCACGGATATCCCCGAACTCCGGGTCATTGAATGTTGGAAAGGTTTCGTTGTGTCTCGCCTGAGGATGCTCGAAGAACTCTTCGAGAGAATGTATCTTCGCCATGGGCACCCCGTGCTCACGAGCACCCGCGAGGAAGTCATCGGTCGCCATCGCCGCAATTGATGACGCAAACTGCTCATTTAACAGTTCGATGTTCTGCAAACGGTTGCGTAGCTTCTCGAACCGGATATCGGACAGCAGATCCGGCCTCCTGACTACCTCACATAGCCCGCGGAACTGATTGTCCTGGATAACTAATCCCATGACGTACCCGTCCAGCGTCTTAAAGGTCCGATAGAGATTGCGTAACGGGACCGGCGAGACCTCTGGATTCAGGAACGTGTAGTTCTTCAGTTCCTCCTGGGAAATGAAGGCTGTCCAAGCGTCCATCATCTTCACGATGACTTTCTGCCCCCTTCCTCCGTTGCGCTCCCGCGACCACAGCGCGGCGAGCCCGGACATCGCCCCGGACATGGCGGAAATCTTGTCCGCCACGACATTTCGGATCGGTACAGGGTCTCCCGCTCCCCCCTGAGCCATGGTGAATCCGGTCAGCGCCTGGATGACGGGATCATACGCGGGCTGATCTCTATCAGGTCCGTCCTCGCCGAAACCCTTGACCGAGATATAGATCAGGCCCGGGTTCTCCGATCGAAGACTCTCGTAACCGAGCCCCAAACGTTCCATGACACCCGGACGAAAGTTCTCGATCAGGACGTCCGTCTTGATCGCAAGGTTGCGCGCTATCGCCCGCCCCTCCTTGGATTTCAGATCGACCGCGACGCTTCGCTTGTTTCGATTGTAGTGTGCGAAGTAGGCGCTGAGTCCCTTGTGGTGCGGAAACACTTCGCGCATCGTGTCGCCAGAAATAGACTCGAGCTTGACGACATCCGCGCCAAGATCGCCGAATACCTGGCCGCCCATTGGGCCAGATACCATGGTAGAGAGATCCAGGACCTTAAGTCCGACACATGGTCCTATACGATCTGATTGTCTTGGAGCCATTGTCGCCTCACTTGGAGAAATGTACCGCGATCGGGCACGCCTCGAAGATCGTCACGGAGAACGATCGCGCCTGCCCTAATTGGTGCCGTCGATCGGGATCATATCTCCGAGGCGCTGCCATTGCGTTCCGTCGAACTGCGCGAGTTGCATGTCATGGAACGCGTCGTAGTTGGTAGGTGAGTTGTGAACCCGTACACCCGGCAGAATGAGAGGTGGCACGAAATCTTTCAGGCTGGTGGCTTGCTTGAGTAGATTAGCGCGCGTGAGTTCGTTGCCGCATTTCCTCAGCACATGAACGATGGTCGCGGCATTATTGTAACCCGGCACAGGCGTCGTATCGTCGACGTTGACACGCGGTAGATACTTCTGAAGAAATTCCTTGTACGCCTTGACATCCGGATCTCCCGCCTCTGACGGGTCCGAAACGTTCTTCTCCCATCGGGCGGTAATGATGCCCTTCGCATTCTCAAGGCCACCAGGAACCAACGTTCCACCTATCGAACTCGCGTTGGAATTTATTATATACATCGGCTTCCAGCCTATATTGGCTACCTTGCGGATGGCTTGTGCGGCAAACTTCGAAGTGGAGAGTTGCACGAACGTATCCGCGCCGGTCGTCTTGAGATCGACGATCTGACTCTCGATCGTCGGCTCGGTGATCTCATGGCTCAATTCTCTGATGATCATCGTGGCCGCACGCGCGCCCAGACCTTGCTTCAACCCCCGTAGGAAGTCCTTTCCGAGATCGTCGTTGAGATATTGAACAGCTATCTTCGCGTCCGGCTTCACCCGAAGGATGTATTTTCCAAAGACAGACCCTTGCGCAACGTAGGTCGGGTAAAGGGGCACGATCCAAGGGAAGCTTTTCGGATCGTTGAACCGCTCGGCGCCCGACGTCAAAAAGAGGCTGGGAACACCTCTTGAATTGAGATACTTCGACACCGCAGCGTTCGGCGCGGTCCCCAAGAATCCGGCAATCGCAAACACCTCGTCCGATTCAACCAGCTTGCGTGTCTGCTCAATCGCTTTCGGTGGACTGTAAGCATTGTCCAGCGAGATAAGATTGATCTTGCGTCCGTTGATGCCACCCTGCTCGTTGATCATTTGAAAATACGCGGATTGGGCCTGACCATAAACGCCATATGCTGACGCCGGACCGCTGTAGGGCGAGGTCGTTCCCAATTTGATTTCGGTATCGGTGACACCGGGATCGTTTTCCTTTGCTCGAGCACGTCCGATCATGCCATTGGCGAACGCTGAGGCGCCGAGGCCAACCATCATTGCGCGCCGTGTCACTGCGTTTTTCATCTTCTTCCCTCCCTAAATTACTACTAAACACCGCAAAGCTTCGCCCTTCGGCTAAGCGCCTTCGCTTGGCCGTTATTCTGTCGAACAGGTGTGTATTCAGTCGCCGCGACGGCCTAAGCCATCGAGGGCAGTCCTTCGCGTCCCCGGCTCAATTCACGTCGCAATTGCGCCCGCGCGGCGTCTGTTCGATCCCCTCTCTTCAGTTGCCTTGCGCGACGCGTTTTGCGCCCCACATGCAAATGCTACTTGGCTCGAATCCGAAACTGCGAGGCCTATGCGTCGCCTCATCCTCAATCTCGTCGACGCCGACCGAATACTCGAATGTCATGCCGTCCGGTCCCTCGAAGTACAGGAATCGCGCTCCAGACGTGGGGTGTCGACCGGGGCCGAAGACGATCGGCACGTTTTGGTCGCTCAGGAAATAATAGGACCGCAGCACATCATCATTGCTGGCAACCTGGTGATTGACATGCTGGATTCCCGCCTTCTTCCCGGGCGCCATCGCCAGCGTATGGTGAATGGCCGTAATCCGCATCAACGCGATGTCGCCTATGCGATCGCTTACCCGTGCGTTACAGACTTGCGTCCAAAACTTCTCGTCGCGCACCGGGTCGGTCGTAAACAGTCCCACGTGACTGAAGCCGGTAATTCCGACGTCGCGTGTTGGGAAGTATCGCTTACCGCTGCGTGCGGGCCTCACAACCAGCTCGATTTGATTGCCGGTCGGGTCCTTGAATCCGATAAAGGCCTTGACCATGCGGGACGCACACTCCGCCGGCGTTCCGGCGTGAACTGGATGGCCAAGCGCCTCAAGTGTTCCGGCTGCCGCCTGAAGCTGCGTTTCGCTTTCAACCTCGAAACCAACGGTCTGATCCGCGGGATCGCCTTCCGAATAGAACAGCGTATGTGCCCTGTCGTCCGAGCGGAGATAGAGGCCCTTTGCGCTACGATCTCCAACCTCTAGGCCGAGGCACCGTGTGGCAAACGATTCCGCTGTCTCGAGGTCCGGCGTCCCCAGCCTCACGTACGTGATTTCCTTTAGTTCAATCATGTAAGCCTCCTTGCCAGTGTGCCGACCTCAGATCGACGACGGTGGTGCCAATTCGGGAATATCGGTGCACTCGCTTCCCCACGCGCAAAAAGAATCGCGCTTCGACTCGAACTGACGTGGGCGGACTTTCGGGTCGATCTCGCGCATCCCGTGTACGTACGAGAATACGCGCCCCTCGGGACCTTCAAAGCGAAGGAACATTTGATCCGAGGCGGTTTCCTTTCCCGGACCATGAACGATCTTGATCTGCCGTTCACGCAGGAAATAATGACTTTGCATGACGCAATCCAGACTTTCGACATCGAGCGAAACGTCGAGAATGCCCCTACGTTTTGAAGGGTATAGCGCAATGCGATGATGGCGCGAATCGATCCGCAGATACGTCACCTCGCCGACGCGATCGCTGACAGAAACATCGAAAACACCCGTCCAGAACTCCGTGTCGCGTTCCATGTCGGTGGATCGCAGGCCTACCCCCTGGAATCCAACGACGCCCGCATCGCGCGACGGAAAGTAGCGGCGTCCGCTTCGCGCCGGCCTAGTGACCAGTTCGATCGCGTTTCCTGATCCGTCGGCCGTGATAATCGCCTGACGAACAAATCGACGCTTGCATTCTTCGGCCGTAGCTTCGCGGACCGGAAAGCCACGGAGCTGCAACGCAGCCTTCACCGGCTCAAGATAGGATTCGTCTGGCAGCTCTAGTCCGACGCTCTGCTCATCCGCGGCCCCGTGTGTCAGACAAATGCGATGGAAGAGATCATCCGATCTGAATAGTGCTTCGCCGTTATCCGTCTGTACGCGCTGCAGCCCGAGAATGTCGGTTGCGAACCGAGCGCTTTGCTCGACTTCCCGCGTCCCGAGCCGCACGTAGCAGACTTGTGCCAGAGGAATTTGTGTCATGAGCCTTTCTTTCTCGGCTTAGCCGAGGTCTTCGACCCCTTCCGCGTGCCGGACGAGCCGATCACGGCGATAGCCGCAACCGGTCGTGTCTTCACTCCGGTCGACGTTTCGCGAGTAGGGACATTTTTTGCAAGACGCTCCTCACCCAAGCGATTAACCAGATAGTAGCGAACCATGTCCTGCCAGACCTTCATCAGATGCGCCCGCCTCGACGGATCGTCGTCCAGAAAGCGGCGAACGAAAAAGCCACGAACCGCGTTCAACGTGAGGTCAAGCACATCACTGGCGATGTCGGACGGCAATCCCTGGCTCTCAAGAGCCTCGCGCCAGCTCTCTTCAACAGCAAATCTGGAAGTGCGCGACAACCGGTTGGTCGCGCGCCTGAGCTCAGGAACGGCTTGCTGGAAAGCCAGAGAGAACTCGACAAAAAATCCCTGACCAAAAAAGAACTCCGTAGCGTCGGCAACCACGGCATCGATCACTTCAGCGACGCTGCGCGCACGCATTGCGAACTGCGTTCTCTCACGGCTTCTTTCTAAAGACCGCTCGTTGACGTACTCGAGCGTCGCAAAGACCATGTCCTGCTTGGTCGCGAAATGATGCAGCAGAGCGCCGCGGGATACGCCTGCTTGCTGTTCAACGTCCTCCATCCGCAGACCAGCGATGCCGAGCTTCATCATGGTCTCAACTGTCGCGTCGAGAATTAGCTTGCGGGTTGCTTCGCGGCGCTCGGCCTGGGTACGACGCTCGGTCGGCACCCTGGTGCCGGTCTTGCTGCTTTTTTGCGAACCTCGCTTAGGACTCGACATAGATTTTTCCATCGATGATATGAACCGGATAAGTTTTCAGCGGAACGGTACAAGGTGAGGTCTCCGCCTTTCCCGTCGTGATGTCGAACGTTCCGAAATGCCAGGTGCACTCGACGATTCGTCCCGTCTGAAGTCCTTCTTCGGACAGAGACGCCTCTCCGTGAGTGCATATATCCGATGTCGCGTAGATCTTGCCCGCATAATTATAGAGAGCGATCCGCTCGCCGCTTGGCAGAGCGGCGCCCTTGATTTCACCCTCTACGACATCCGCAACGCTGCACATCTCGACCAGATTGCGATTCTCCGTCTGCATCACAGCATAGTACTCCCACCGTTCACGCTGATGACCTGGCCGGTAACAAAGGAAGCTTCGGAAGAAGCAAGATAGGCCACCATGGACGCTACTTCCGCCAGCTCTGCCGGCCGCCCCATTGGCACGACATCGACATATTTTTTTATCGCGTCAGGGGATCTGGCGATCGCCGCTTGGACGTTTTCCGTATTCACAATGCACGGCGCGACGACATTGAAGGTTATGCCGTCTAGGGCGAATTCTCGTGCAAGACCCGTGGTCATGCCGTGCACTCCACCCTTGGCTGCATTGTAACCCGCATGGTTCCACAATCCGTTGCGAACCGAGTCTGCGCCGACGCTGACGACACGTCCGTATTTGTGGCGACGCATCTCAGGCAAGGCATGATAGATGGCCCACACGGTGGTCCAAAGGTTCCGATCGACGGTGGTTCGCAGCGACTCTGGCGTATGATCGACGAACGGCTGAATGACTCCGCCGCCGGCGTTGTTGACCAGAATGTCGAGCTTACCGTGCTGTCTTACGGTGGTTTCGATCAGGACACGTGCGACACGCTCGTCCGCAAGATCGCCCGCGCAGACCGTTGGACGGCCGAGCTCCGTCGACGCCAGCCGATCTGCCGCCACATTCGCCAGCCTTTCATCGAGATCTGCCAGCACCAGCCGTGCTCCTTCCAGCTTCAAACGCTCCGCAATCGCAAAACCGATCCCTTGCGCCGCACCCGTGACGACTGCGACTCTTCCTTGCAGAGTTGTTGCCCTCACCGACATGCCACCATTCCAAGCCGACCTTCTCGATTAAGACGACCGTTTGGGGTCACAGGATGATGCTGATGCGGCCTGACGGCCGCAGGGCATCGCTGTCCAGTTGACACCGTTTACTGCGAATCTTGAAGCCGCCGTCTGCCGACTTAAGCTTGTAATCACTGGTCCCAACGTAAATGTCGGTCACGCCATCTTTAGTCCGATAGGTAGCAAATACCGCCGTGACGTCCAGTTCATCGTCGTCCGCCGGCTTCACGCGGACGTTGCTGATCATGTGCCGGGTTTTCGAATGCGGAAATTCGACGTGCGCGGTGCGCTTCATGAGCCTCTTCACGCGCTCTCCGAGCCGAAAGCGATCGTCTGCGACGTAGAACAAACACTCATCCGGCGAGGCATCGGCCGGCAAGTCCATGGTGGGGATGTGATAGACGGCATCATCCGTAAACAGCGTGAGCCATTCAGGGAGCCGCCACTTGTCGAGGAGATCCGCTTCCTCGAAAAGGAAGTCTTCGACATCAGCGCGCGAAATCTTGACCATCCGTCACCCTTTCCTAAGCTGCTCTGAAGGATTTCTTCGAAGCCGGCGCAGGGAACATCTGCTTGTTCCACTGGGTCCAGAACGCCCGCATCTGCAACTCGTCCGAACTGGAGGGACGGTCCTTGTTCATACCCTTCGAGATATCACTCCATGGCACGTCCTGATGGTTGCTGAAGCCGCGCTGACAATGCTCCAGTGCCTCGGCATCGTCCGGCGTCGCGAATCCCCCTGGGCCCAGGAATTCGAGGAAATTGTTCAGCCGGTATTTGCGTGACCAATCGCTTTCCTGTAGGGGCGCGAGCGCCCACGAGTTGACCGTCATGTAGTCCGGCGCGCTCGGATAATAGGTACGAACGACGATCGCCATGATGTCGTTGATCACCAAATTCGGATAGATGAAGAGGTTTCGGCCGGTCTTGGCAATTCGGAACGCCCGCTCTTCTCCGAACCGTTCGACTAATCGCGCATATATCCGATCAATCTCCTTGCGCCCGTCTTCGCCCCAGGCGGGGATCCA
Organism: Bradyrhizobium sp. GW821-FHT12B03; assembly: GCF_058807535.1. Lineage (NCBI taxonomy): Bacteria > Pseudomonadati > Pseudomonadota > Alphaproteobacteria > Hyphomicrobiales > Nitrobacteraceae > Bradyrhizobium > Bradyrhizobium sp. GW821-FHT12B03. Next base: position 314,090 of record NZ_JBXAQU010000003.1, on the reverse strand, counting down.
GTCGGCGACCGGTCGACCCCATGGAGCTCGCCCCTCAATCACGGCATGGCCATTGCCTAGATCATAACCGAGTCCGCCGCCGCTCTTGAAATTCGCACCGCCATTGCTTTGCATCAGAATATCGAAGTACGAGGCATGCGTCGTTGCCGCGTGATAGCCGTCGATGCTGTTCTCCGTCAGCAACTTCCAGTTGGCGCGAATGCAGTATTCATGCGTCCCCTGGACTATTGCCATGCCCTCTTCTGATTGATCACAAATGACATCCAGGTAGTCTTTCGCGCCTGCGAGATACTCGACCAGTGGCACGATCTCCCTGTCGAAGCACACGAAATAGAAGCCGCGATAGCCCTCGAACCGCGGCACCGGCGTCATATTCGACGTGTCGCGCGATTTGAAATCGGGGTCGTAGGAATCCTCGCCGGGCTGACTGCGCAGTTTTCCGTCAAGGCCAAAAATCCATCCATGATAGAAGCACTGGAACGACTTCGCATTGCCCTTGCGTTCGCGACATACCTGCATTCCTCTATGGGGGCAGGTATTAAACAGCGCGACCGCCTCTCCGGCAGCATTTCGCGTGAACAGGATGCTTCGTCCCGCAACTGAGCGAGTGACGAAATCTCCGGGCTTCTTTAATTCGGAGTCATGCCCCAAATAGACCCAGTTGCGTTCGAAGATGCGCTCCTTCTCCATCTTCAGAATGTCCGGATCGATGAAATTGCGTCGGGCAACCTTGAATACATGTTTTTCTTGATCAACGAAGATGCCAGAGTCACCGGCTGATGAATTCGAACTCATGGGATCCTCCTCAATTGCTCTTGTTGAGACAGCGTTTTAGATCGAATTCTGGATTTTCGAGGTCGCCCTTGGCCACACGTCCCCGCGCACCTACGATACGCCGCAGTAGCGCCATATCCTTTGGGGCATTCACTGTTGCGGCGCCGACGACTTCGCCATCTCGCAGCCCAATGACACTGAAGCGGTCTCTGGCGACATCGCCCCGAACCACTTCTTCGACCTCTGAAAGACTCCCCACGACCTGCAGATTCGTCTTGTACTGATCGGACCAGAACCACGGCGCGACGTCGTAAAGTTCCCCCTGCCCCAGCATGGACCTAGCCGTGGCGATCGCTTGGTTTTGGGCATTCGCCCAGTTCTCGATTCTCATCCAACGATTGGAGCAGCGGTTCCATTGCAGCGCGACATCGCCGGCCGCGTAGACGCCGTCTAGCTCCGTCGCGCCATTCCGATCGACGCGAATTCCCAGCGGCGACGACAGGCCCAGCGCAGCGCCCAGATCGTTAGCGGGTTCTACGCCAACACCCACGACAAGAAGATCGGCGGGATGCAGAGAGCCATCGGACAGCTCGATCGCGCCCTGAACGGGCTTCACCGCTGTTACACCCGTGAGGACGGTGACGCCGCGATCGCGATGCAATCCGGCGAAATACCTACTGATCGTCGCGGACCCAACTTGGGCCAGAACCTGCGGCATGGCCTCAACGACCGTGACGGAACAACCGCGCTCAACGGCAGCCGCCGCAACCTCCAATCCAATCACACCCCCGCCCACGAGCATGATCCGCGCCCCCTCACGCAACCGGACCCTAAGGGACAGGGCGTCGTCCATTCCTCTCAGGTAATGGACGGGAACAGCCCCCGCTTCGAGAAAATGCAGTCGACGCGCTCGTGTACCCGTCGCAAGTAGAAGTTTATCAAATCGAAACTCTCGCCCATCTTCCAAGGCCACCAAACGTCTTTCGAGGTCGCAGCCGGTCGCATTGACCCCCGTCAGAACATTTACTTCCAGCGCGCCCCATTCTTGCGGCGACCGCAGATATGTGGGCTCGGCCGATTGATCGAGAAGGATGGACTTCGAGAGTTGCGGCCGCTCGTAGGGTAAATGCGCCTCGCCCCCGATCATCGTAACCGAACCTTGGAACCCGGCGGCGCGCAGCGCCTCGGCCGCTCGACCACCAGCCTGGCCTGCCCCGACAATCACAATCGCTGCTGAATCAAGGCCCTGCACAAAACCTCCCTGGGTCGCATCGTGAAATTCGCACGTTGGTGCAATTATCGTTGACAAGACGATATAAACAGTCCAACGAGATTGTAAAGAAGAAACCGTCTGACGAAACTGTAAATGTCATGCTGCACTGCGGCGTAGTCGGATCGGACAATTTACGGGACGGAAGCGTGCAGAACATCGACCTTCATACTCACGTTGTGCCTGCCACGCTGCCTGCCGACGGCCGCCGCAGCGACGCCTGGCCCAGCATCGAGAAACGCGGCGACAACGATGCAGCCGTGATGGTTCGCGGCAAAATCTTCCGCGCCATCGATTCCCGTTCCTGGAACGTCCAGCGGCGCCTCGACGATATGCGCAGCGACGGTATCGACGTCCAAGTACTCTCGCCTATGCCAGAACTACTGTCGCACTGGCTCCCGGCCGCAGATGCCGATGACCTCAGCAGCATCATGAACGAGCAGATCGCGACGATGATCGCGGAATCCCCGGCGAACTTCCGCGGCATCGGAATGGTGCCAATGCAGGATCCGGAGCTTGCCGCGAAACGTCTTCACGACGTTCGGAAGCTGGGGCTGTGCGGGATTGAAATCGGCACACATATAGATGGCATTCCGCTGGGCGATCGGCGGCTCGACCCGGTCTTCGCGACTGCGGAGGCCCTCAATCTGGTGGTCTTCGTTCACCCGCTGCATCCGGTCGGAATGGAGCGCATTGGTGCGCCACGCGAACTCGCGGCGATAGCGATATTCCCGCTGGAGACGGCAATGGCAACCGTCTCCCTACTGGGCGGACAGGTTCTTCATCGCTTCCCCAAGCTTCGCATCTTGCTGAGTCATGGTGGCGGCGCCGCTCCGTGGATAGTTCCACGGATCGACTTTGCGCATGCTTCGACAACACTGTTGAAGGAGGCTTTACCCGAAGCTGCAGGGCTGACGCTGAAGCGCTTCTGGTACGACACGATCACCTACGACGCAGAGGCACTTCGGTATCTGGGTAACCGGGTCGGAACCGCTCGCCTGGTCGTCGGCTCCGACTATCCGTTTGCAATCAAGCAGGGCAAACCGGCGGCCTTCGCTAGACAAGCACTGGAAGAAGTCGACTTCACCGCAAATGCGACATTGCTACTCGCGACGTCCGAGACCGTTCGAGCGTGATCGCATGATGCATTCACTTGTTCGATCGAGGTCCCCTTCTGTATTTTGCCGGACGAAAGAGACATCATGACTAGATGCCGATCAGAACCTCAGCTTTCATTGCTTGGCCGGATTCCACCGCGCACACCCGGTAGATCCGATGCCCAAGTCCCGCAAGAAGGATCACTGGGCGAAGCGCGATATGCACGTTTTGCGCACCTATATTTCTATGCCGAGCCCGGCGGAGCGGATCCCGCCTACGGCCTTCTCGACATCGAGATCTCGATTCAGCGGCGGCGCGACGGCGTGGTGTGGCTCGAAGCCTACTGCGTCGGCGACGGCTATCAGAGTGGGCATGGGTCGGGTCAGAAGCATCCCTTGATCGTTGAGATAGCATCCGGTGACCTTACCCTTGCGAGAATCGATTGGCACTACCCCTCCGTGTTGTGCGGCCATTTCGACCCCATGATCTTCGAAACGAAAACTGGCTTGTCCGTCGAAGATTTCGAACGCGCCGACCGGGTCTACTTGCCCTCGATTACTGCGGAAGCAGAAAGCTGCAGCGGCGCCCCGGTGGCGATCAGCAATATCGCTGGACATTGATCATTCAACTTTGAAAGCCCTGGAGAACAGAAGTATGACATCGAAGAACGAAGCGCGGTTTGTCGACGTGAGCGGAGCTCGTACTCGGTATTTCGAGTCGGGGGACGGAGAACCCGTAATCTTGCTCCACGGCGGCGGGCCAGGCGCTTCAGGAATCAGTAATTATGGCAAGAACATCGGCCCACTGTCGGTGGGGCGACGCATAATCGTGCCAGACCTTCCGGGATTTGGAGAAACTGAGAACAAACTCCCTGAGGGTAAAGTCTTCGACGCCATGGGAACGTTCGTTCGTCAGTTCATGGATGCCATCAAGGTCGACAAGGCAAGCTTCGTCGGCAACTCGATGGGTGGCGGTACGGCACTCAACGTCGCGCTTCGCGCGCCGGACCGCGTAAACAGACTCGTGCTGATGGGCACCGGAGGCAGCCTTGCCGTATTCTCCCCCATGCCGACCGAGGGTCTGCAGAGGATGCGGAATTTCTTCCTGGGCGACGGTCCCACCATGGACAAGCTGAAAAAGGTGATCGAACTTCTTGTGTTCGACCCCTCTTCCATCACGCCGGAACTGATGGAGGAGCGCCTCAAAGCAGCGAGCCGTCCGGATCTGCAGAAAAATTCGGTGTTTCACCGCCCCGTGTGGGGGGACATCTGGCGTGAAGAATTGTCCAGTCTCGCGCACAGAACCCTCATCGTCTGGGGCCGCGAAGATCGGGTCGTGCCGCTCGACTCGAGCTTCCTGTTGCTCAAGGTGCTTCAAAACGCCGAGCTTCACGTCTTCCCGAAGTGCGGTCACTGGGCACAGTGGGAAAAAGCTGAGGAATTCAACACCCTCGTCGTCAACTTTCTGGATCGCAAATGAGTTCGGCTGTTTCAAAAGTCGCGGACGCTTTGGCGAAAGCCGAAGCGCACTGCAAGCAAATCGCACCGATCGTCCCTCAATTGGGGGACGGCAACGTAGAAGCCGCCTACCAGGTACAGGCCGAACTAACTCGCCGCGGTCTTGCGGCGGGTCGGAGGTTGGTTGGCCGCAAAGTCGGACTGACGTCCGTTGCCGTTCAGCAGCAACTCGGCGTCAACGAACCGGATTTCGGCGCGCTCTTCGCCGACATGGAGATCGAAAGCCTCGGCTGCGTCAAGACCGAGCGCTTGATCCAACCCCGGATCGAGGCCGAAATAGCACTCGTCCTCGACCGAGACCTGTCAGCCCCGGACACCACTGTCTCCGAATTGATGCGGGCCGTGGCCTTCGTCGCGCCCGCGCTGGAGATCGTGGATAGCCGCATCGCAGACTGGAAGATCAGCATCGTCGATACCATCGCCGACAATGGTTCGAGCGCTCGATACGTCCTCGGCAATGCGATCCGCAGGCTTACCGATCTCGATTTGCTGACATGCGGCATGGTAATGACGCGAAACGGAGACACCGTCTCGGTGGGCTCGGGAGCAGCATGCCTCGGACATCCGATCCGGGCAGCGCTTTGGCTCGCGCGTAAGCTTGCGAATGCAGGCGAACCGCTCCGCGCCGGAGACGTCGTGTTGACGGGCGCGCTTGGGCCAATGGTCGCCGCCCACACTGGCGAGATCTACGAAGCTCGGATTTCGGACCTAGGCATGGTCCGGGTTCGATTCGACTAGAGATGCTTGGCCGAATGGGGCCGTTCGACCAACGCGAGGAGGTAGGTCATGCAATCTGTGAATGTCGCCATTATCGGTTCGGGAAATATCGGCACCGACTTGATGATCAAGGTCTTGCGGCACAGCAAGGCGTTAAAGATGTCCGCCATGGTCGGCGTCGATCCGGGATCGGACGGATTGGCGCGCGCCGCGCGTCTCGGCGTTTTTGCGACGTCGGACGGACTGGAGGGCTTGCGGAGCTGGGAGGGATACGGGGACATCGGTCTGATCTTCGATGCAACCTCGGCAAAGGCGCACGAACATCACGCGGCCGTCCTAAGGAAAGATGGCAAGCTGGTGATCGATCTCACCCCCGCCGCGATTGGCCCCTATGTGATCCCGCCCGTTAACCTGGGCAAGGTGATCCGCGAACCAAATCTCAACATGGTCACCTGCGGCGGACAGGCGACCATCCCGATGGTCGCGGCCGTCAGGCGCGTAGGCAAGGTGCCATATGCCGAAATCGTGGCATCGATCGCTTCCCTTTCCGCCGGTCCCGGAACAAGAGCAAATATCGACGAGTTTACCGAAACCACCGCCCGAGCAATTGAGCAGGTCGGCGGCGCCGACCGTGGCAAAGCCATTATTGTTTTGAACCCGGCTGAACCGCCGCTGGTGATGCGCGACACTGTCTACTGTCTCGTCGAGAGCGACGATGTGGAGGCCATCCGCGCCTCCATCCACGAGATGGTCGCGCGGGTCCAGGCGTACGTTCCGGGATATCGGCTCAAACAGGAGATCCAGTTCGAACCGGTGCCTGCTTTCGCCGGATCCAAAGCATCCAATCTAACCAAGGTCAGCATCTTCCTCGAAGTGGAAGGCGCCGGCCACTACCTCCCTGCCTATGCCGGCAACCTTGACATCATGACGTCCGCAGCGCTTGCGACGGGCGAGCAGCTCGCATCCCAGATAATGATGGAGAAAGTAGCATGAAGCCACGCATCTATATCCAGGACGTCACGCTTCGTGATGGCATGCATGCCATCCGCCATCAATACACGATCGAGCAAATCAAGAGCATCGCGAGCGCTTTGGATGCCGCGCAGGTCGATGCCGTCGAAGTCGCCCACGGCGACGGTCTGACCGGTTCATCATTCAATTATGGCTTCGGTCGTCAAACGGATCTCGAATGGATCGAAGCCGCCGCATCAGTGCTGAAGCATGCCAAGCTTACCACCCTGCTCATTCCGGGGATCGGAACCATTCACGACTTGAAAGAAGCAGCGAAGGCCGGCGTTCGTTCAGTCCGGATCGCGACGCACTGCACCGAAGCCGACGTCGCCAAGCAACACATCGAGGCGGCGCGTAAGCTCGACCTCGATGTTGCAGGCTTCCTCATGATGGCCCACATGAATACGCCGCAAGGCCTCGTCGAACAGGCCAAGCTGATGGAATCATACGGGGCCCATTGCATCTACGTCACCGACTCGGCCGGCGCCCTCCTCGTCAATGATGCTGCAGATCGCGTAAAGGCGCTACGCCAGGCTCTTCGCCCGGACACCCAGATCGGCATTCATGCCCACGAAAATCTATCGCTCAGCGTGGCAAATTCGCTGATCGCCGTCGAGCACGGTGCCACGCGTGTCGATGGATCGCTCGCCGGCATGGGGGCTGGAGCCGGCAATACGCCGCTCGAAGCCTTCGTCGCGGTGGCAAACCGGCTGGGCCTCAACCACGGCGCCGACTTGTTCAAACTGATGGATGCGGCGGACGATTTGGTGCGACCTCTCCAAGACCGGCCGGTCCGTGTCGACCGAGAAACGCTCTCGCTCGGCTATGCAGGGGTCTACTCGTCGTTCCTGCGACACGCCGAAAAGGCTGCCAAGGCGTATAACGTCGACCCGCGTGAGGTTCTGATCGAACTTGGGCGGAGACGTATGGTCGGCGGTCAGGAAGACATGATCATTGACGTGGCTCTGGATCTGTCGGGACGCGCAAACGAAAAACGGCGCGCAAGCTGATCCGCCGTGGATTGGATTCGTAGTTGCTGCTGGCGGATCCGGCGGCAGCAACGCTTAGCAATTCGCGCGAGCGCGGGCTAAGGTGGGTGTGATAGCCTCGCGGATCGGAACTGATGCCTGAAAGCCGCAAGTAATGATCGACGGGCGCGACGGCCGCCCCTTGCTCTCAAAGTCGTCGAGTGCTCGTTGAAGTTGGCGTATCGGGCCACCTCTTCGCCGGCACCTCGGCTGAAGAAGTCGCCCGCCCCTTGTTAGTCCTGCCCCCGCCGCGCAGTCGCGACCACTTCGGCATCCACGTCCGACAGGAGCATTCAGCGGGCGGCCCCGGCGAACTGCTGTATTGCTCAGCAGTTCTGTCGCGGCCGACCTGCGCTTCCGCCGAGCGCTCATCAGGCTCTTTTCGCCGTGCAATATGTCAGGTTAGTCCGGCGACGCCGGGCTAGCCTGAGAGACGAATTTCGTTGCGAGATATGCCTCGACCGCCTCCACACCACCCTCGGAGCCGTAGCCGGAGTCCTTCACTCCGCCGAAGGGTACTTCGGGAAACGCAAGCCCATAATGATTGAGCGACAGCATTCCGCTTTCGATGGCTTCAGTCACGGCGGTCGCGGTTCGGATTGATCGAGTATATGCATAAGCCGCCAGACCATAGGGTAACCTGTTGGCTTCGGCGATGGCGTCGTCGAATTTCTCGAATCGCGACACTAGCGCCAAGGGCCCGAACGGCTCCTCGTTCATCGCACGAGCCTGCAATGGCACGTCGGTTAGCACCGTGGGCTCAAAGTAGTAACCTTTGTTCTGGACACGCTTGCCCCCCGCTGCAATTGTTGCGCCGCGCTGGACGGCGTCATCGACGAAGGACCCGAGTGCGGCTTGACGGCGGTTGTTCGCGAGCGGCCCGATCGTGACACCCTCCTCGGTGCCGTTACCCATCTTGAGTTGCTTAGTTTTGGCTACGAACTCGTCGACGAACTGATTGTAGACTGCGTCCTGCACGATGAAGCGCGTCGGCGCGATGCAGACCTGACCCGCATTGCGGTACTTGCCCGCCGCCAGTACCGACGCAGCCACCTTGACGTCGGCATCACTGAATACAATAGCCGGTGCGTGGCCGCCGAGCTCCATCGTGATACGCTTCATGTGCTGCCCCGCCAGCGCCGCAAGCTGCTTTCCGACCGGCGTCGATCCCGTGAAGGATATCTTGCGGATCACCGGATGCGGAATCAGGTAGGACGAAATTTCTGAAGGCGCGCCATACACCAGATTGATGACACCGGCGGGCAGCCCGGCGTCGGCCAGGGCGCGTATCAGTTCGGCCGGAGACGCAGGCGTCTCTTCGGGCGGCTTTATGATCACCGAACATCCTGCCGCCAATGCCGCCCCCAATTTACGTACGGCCTGGCTAATCGGAAAATTCCAGGGTGTGAACGCCGCGACCGGACCAACGGGCTCCTTGATGGCGAGATTGTAGATGCCCTGGGCTCTTGCCGGTATCACCCGGCCGTAGGTGCGGCGGGTCTCCTCGGCGAACCAGTCGAGGATGTCCGCAGAAGCGAGTATCTCGGTACGGGACTCGCCGAGCGGCTTGCCTTGTTCAGTCGTCATCAAGCCTGCGATCGTTTCGATCCGCTGGCGCAACAGATCGGCCGCCTTTCGAATGATGCTCGACCGTTCGAGGGGGGAAACCTTTTTCCACGTACGAAAGCCCTTTTCGACGGCGACCAGAGCCAGATCGAGATCGGCCTGGTCCGCAAATGCCACGGCACCCACGTTCTCCTCTGTCGCAGGATTAACGACAGGAATGGTCCTTCCTGAAATGCTATCGCGCCATTTGCCGTCGATGAACAGTTGCACGTCAGGGTACATATTCAGATCCATACTTTGAGTCGTTGCCCACGCTGCTGTCAGTTCCGGAGAGAGCCTGCCGCAAGTTGTTTCAGCCGAACCTTCATTATTTTCCCGGTGGGTCCGACGGGTAGCTCGGCGCTCAGAATGATTTCGGCGGGGCGCTTGTAAGGCGCCAGTCTCTCGTTGGCCCAACGCGACAATGCTTCGGCGTCGAGGATGGCGCCTGGCGCAGCCTGCACAAAAGCGACCACTTCCTCGTTACCCGGGACCTCCCTGCCAACGACGGCGACCTGGGCGACGCCAGGAAAAAGCGAAAGAACCGATTCGACTTCAACTGGGTAGACGTTGAATCCGCTACGGATGATGAGATCTTTCGAGCGTCCGACAATAAAGAGTTTGCCGTCATCATCCATTCGGGCAAGATCCCCGGTAGCGAGCCAGCCACCCTCCTTGAGCACGGAGGCGGTCGCCGCTTCGTTGCGGTAGTACCCCAGCATCCGGCATGGTCCCTTTGCCCAGATTTCCCCGCTCTCGTTGGACAGAGCGTCTTGCCCATCCTCACGCACGATCCGAATCTCAACTCCGGGCTGAAGCTCTCCGACCTCGTTAGTCTCGACGCCGCCTGCAGAACGCGCAACCGGGTTGCATTCCGTCATGCCGTACGAATTGCCCATCCGGACACCGAAGGCGTCTTCAATACGAGCCTTCAACGCAAGATCGAGAGGCGCACCGGCGGTAGCGATGATGCGCAGGCGCTTCGACCGCAGCGAAATGCCCTTCTCGTCCGCAAATTCGACAATACGTGCGAACAACGTCGGAACGGCGGTTACGCCGGTAATACGCTCGTCCTTCAGCGCCTCGACAAAGTGCGCCGGCGTGAAGCGCGCTACCAACTCCGCACTTGCGCCGGCCCAGAAGGCAGTCATGAGCACGGTGCCAAGGCCAATCGCATGACTGACCGGCGACGAGTTGTAGAACGCGTCATGGCTGGTAATCTTGCGGACTTCCACCATGTTGGCACCCATATAGATGAGCGCTTGATGGCTCAACATCACGCCTTTCGGCTCGCCCGTCGTGCCCGAAGTAAAAACGAGGACAGCCGTCTGCCGGGCCTTGTCCGAATAGACGGGTTCCGGTTTGGCAGTCTTGTTAGGAGTGCTCACAGCGACGGCACCGGAAAGAAACACCTCCTGTTCGATCTCGTCAGCTTCCGCATGTCCGGTTGCGGATGGTGAATCGCCCACGCAATACAGGGCTCGGCGACAATCGCTGAAGGCGCGAATAGTTTCGATTTCGCGTCCGGACATTCGGGCATTCAAGGGGACGGCCCAAGCATCCAACTCGCTGACGGCCAATAGCAGGGGAACAATTTGCAGTCCGTTCTCTGCCACCAGCAGCACTCGGTCGCCGGCACCGATGCCGAGTTTCTGCAGAACTCGTTTCGCCTCGCTCGTCGCATCCCAGAGATCGCCATAGCTCATCAAGCTGGCCCCAGATCTCAAGGCAAGTCGCGAAGGCTCCCGGTCGGCCCAGTTACGAACGACATGACTGTAGCGTTCGGGCATTTGCTCCAACAGTGGAGTCGGATCGGCACCCCTCATGGCCTCCCTGCGGCTGTGCCGGGCTAACGGCCGACCTACTGAATCCATCGCAGCACTCCCTCGGATCACTGTTTATGTCGCGCGCAATGCCGGCATTGTCACGCGGCTTGCCTTCCATCCTCAATTTACAGAAGCAAGGGAGGAAGGACCAGACAAATTCGCACAAGTGTGCGCTTTATCTCGTAATGCGGCCGCGCGCATTTCGCTTGCGTATCGTATGAAAAAAAAGGCCGCACCTTTTTGCAAGGCCGGCCCAAGTCTGGGAGAAACCGCCCCAATTGGGACGGTCAGGTAATAACCTCGATCGGATCGTTGCGCAACCATTTTCGTACATTTGTGCGAATATCTCTAATTTGCGCCCATCACCCTAGTGCACCAACGCTAAGACCTTTCGAATTTCGTCGCGGGTGTTTCACTCTCGGTTTCGATTTAGCCTTTCCTAGCGACGAGCACCGGCAATGACGTCGGGCTTTGTGCTACAATATTAGTGATGGACGCGGAGACATCGAATATTTGTTCGCTCCCCAACTATTCGTACCGCTAGAGGTGACTAATGAACTCCCGAACGCTGATCGCAAAGGCGTCTGCCGCCTCGACGGACGAGATGTGCGCGGCATCGAGTGTGATCATGTCAGCGTGCGGGATCGCCGCGACAATCTCGGTGCCGCGGCTCGGCGGAGTAGACGGATCGTGTTCGCCCGCGATGACTCGCACAGGACAGACTATCCGGCCAATCTGCGACGTCATATCCGCGTCAGCCAGCACTTCACAGCATGCCGCGTAGCCCTCTGCCGTCGTTGAGGCGACCATTCGCCCGATCTCAGCGACGCGCGCCGGCGACGCTGCTTGAAAGCGTCGCGTAAACCAACGGTCTAGCGTCGGTTGCACGAGCGGCAACAATCCGCCGGCGCGGACAGAAGCGGCACGCTCCGTCCAGAGGCGCGGCGGAGGAAAATGCGCCGCGGTGTTCGCAAGCACCAGACCGGCGAAACGATCGGGCGCGTTGGCGCCGAGCCACATTCCGGACAGTCCTCCCAACGAGAGGCCACAAAAGGCCGCCCGCTCGATGTTGAGGTTGTCCATTATCTTCAGGACGTCGCGCCCCAATCGCTCCAACGTCAGCGGTCCGTTTGGTGGATCCGAGTTGCCGTGCCCACGGGTGTCATATCGCACGATACGCGCGAAGGGATTTAACTGCTTGACAAGCTCGTTCCACATGCCGCGGCTTGCGCCGATCGAGTTGCTAAGCACGAGAGGCGGCTTATCCTTCGCACCTGAAACCTCGACCGCGAGGGCGACGCCCGGCTCAACCGCGACGCGAAGGGCGCAACCGCAGAAGTCCGCCATCGCTACTGTACTCCCAGCAACGGTGAGTCGAGCTCCTTGCGCAACGCCACGAAAAAGCGGCCGACAAGATGTTTCGAGACGCTGGAAAGGATGCGCTGGCCTACGCCCGCGACCAGGCCGCCAATCTCGCCCGATCCCTTGTACACTAGACGAGAGCTGCTTTCACCATCAGGCTCGATATCGAACCGGGCTATGCCGTTGCCGTGGCCGAGCGTGCCGGCGCCCGAAACCTTAATGCTGCAGGATTTCGGCGCATCTTTGTCCGACAGTGCAATCTCGCCTTCGAACGAGCCGCCGACAGCTGCCACACGCAGCTGCATCTCGACCTTGTAGGCGTCAGGTGCGATCTCGGTCATCGCTTTGCAGCCGGGAATGCAGCGCGTCAGCACCGCCGGATCGTTGAGCGCGACCCATAGCTGGTCGACCGGTACGGAAATCTTTTCGTCGCCGCCGATGTCGAGTTTCATGGTGATACTTTCAGATGCCGAACAGCTTGGCGGCGAGGCCACCATTGATAGCGGCGCGCTCTGCTGCGGAAAATTTAGTCTCCTCGACAATCTTGAGCGGCGCGAGGTCGCCGATCGGGAACGGCATGTCCGACCCCATCATGATGCGGTCGACGCCGACAACGTCAGCAAGGAAGCGAAGCGCGCGCGGATCCTGCACAATGGTATCGTAATACATCGCGGCAAGTGCGGCATCGGGATCGCCGAGCCTTTCCTTGTCGAGCGAGTAATTGCGTCGAAGTCGTCCGATCACATAAGGCAACGCGGCGCCGCCGATACCGGCGACGATCTTGGCGTTGGCATAGCGCGTAACGTGGCCAGCATAAATCAACCGCGACATCGCGATCAGCGTATCGGTGATGCGGCCTACAGCGTTAGCCATGCCGTAGTCATGGACACGGTCGTCGCCGCTCTCAAACACGGGATGGATGAAAATCACCGATCCCAATTCATCGGCCGCCTGCCAGAACGGCGTTAGAGAGGGTTCATCAAGTACACCGCCTTTGCCTTTCGGCTGGGTACCGATCATCGCGCCCTTGAAGCCGCCCCTATGCGCCTCGCGCAGGACCTCGGCAGCCAGCTTTCCGTTCTGCAACGGTACTGTAGCGAGCGGGACGAACCGCGGTTCGGACTTTGATATCTTGCTGAGGCCGTCATTGATCATCAGCGACCAACGCGCGCCCTCATCGGCCGGCAGTTCGTAGCCGAACATATCGAGCCAACCGGCCACGACCTGGCGTTCGATCTTGTTACTGTCGAGCCAATGCAGCCGCGCGGTCACATCGGTCAACGGCTTCGAGACTGGACGGGTCGGCTTGCCCCCCGCAAAGGAGAAACCCAGGCTTTCACCCTCTTCGATCAGCTTGACCGAGGGGAATTTCAATCGCGCAGCGCGGATCGCATCTAGCAGCGCCGGGGGCACCAAATGGGCGTGACAGTCAATGATCATTGGTCTTCCTTAGGTCGATTGGGTAGCTGCGATCGCATCACTGATCGCTGAAATCCGAATAGGCAGTTTCGAGAACGAGATCCCGCGCGGCGCCACGGCATCATTGATCGCGCCGGAGATCGCCGCTGGCGCGCCGAGATAGCCGCTTTCACCGGAACCCTTCTGGCCGAACACAGTGTAAGGCGACGGGGTGCAATGATGCACGATCTCGACATTGGGCACCTCATGCGACGAAGGAAGCAGGTAATCCATGAAGCTCTGCGTCATGAGGTTGCCCTCGCCGTCATAGACGAATTCTTCCAGCAGTGCGGCGCCGAGGCCGTGCGCAATACCGCCCAGCGTCATGCCTTTGACGATGTGCGGATTGATCACTGTGCCGCAGTCATGCCCTATGACGTAGCGTCGGATCTCAGGCTTACCGATCACCGGGTCGATCGCAATCAGCACCAGATGGAATTCAAACGAGTGGCACGGATACATCTGAACCCGGCCGTTCTCGGGTAACTTGTCGCCGGTCGGTACCTGCATCACATGTGTGGTCTCAAGACCTGGCTCCATGCCATCCGGCAGGAGGTGGAAGTTGCGGTGTGCGAGGTTGACCAGATCGGCCCAGGTGATGACGTTGCCCGCGCCCTGAGAAACCTCACCACCGGCATAGGTCACATCTTTTTCGTTGCAACCGAAACGATGCGCGCCTAGCCGAACCAACTTTGCCTTGATCTTTTGCGCGGCGTGGTAGGCCGCGCCGCCGAGCATGATCGCCATGCGGCTTCCGACCGGCGTGTTCGACGGCAGACTCGACAGCGAATCCGGTCGAACGACGCGGATCAAGTCCGGATCGATTTCCAGCACTTCGCCCACGATCGTCGCCGCTAACGTTTCATGCCCCTGCCCGGCCGACGTGGTATGAATGGTCACAGTGACGAAGCCGAGCCCATCCACCATGATTCGGCAAGAATCCATCCAGGTCGTGGTGGTGTTCTTTTCATTCAACAATGGCTCAAACGACGAGTTACCGCCGCTCGGCTCCAGGCAGGCGGCGATGCCGACGCCGGCCAGCATGCCTGAGGCGCGAAGCCGATCTCGCTCGGCCACCAACGCCGTGTAGTCGGCGTGATCGAGCACCTTGGTAACCACCGTATGGTAGTCGCCACTATCGTAGCGCGTTCCGCTCGGGATCAGATAGGGAAACTCCTCCTTACGGATAAAATTGCGACGGCGCACCTCGATGCGATCAATCCCGACGGCGTTCGCTACCCTGTCGATCGCAGTTTCAATCGCATAGTTGGTCGGCGCCTGTCCGAAGCCACGCACCGCTTCCTGCGCCGCCTTGTTCGACGTCACCGCCTGCGCGCGATACTGCACGCTCTCGATTCTATAAGGGCCGACGATCGCACCGATCGGTTTGCCAAGCTGGAACGGTGAGCGGCCGGCATAGCCGCCTACATTGTCGAGCGCGCGCATCTTCATTGACTTGACAATGCCGTCGTCGTTGAAAGCGACCTCTACATCGAAGATTCGCTCCGGGCCGTGCGCGTCTCCAGCGCGCATGTTTTCCAGCCGGTCCTCGATCAGCCGGACCGGGCGACCAATCACGCGGGCGAGGTGCGACACCAGTACGGTATGCTTGATGCCGCGCTTGACGCCATAGCTGCCACCGACATCGACATCCTGATGAACGCGGACATTATTGGTCGGGATGCGCAGCGCGCGGGCGATTTGATCGGGATATTTCGGCATCTGGATCGACCCCCAGACGTCGAGGATTTGGCGCCACGGATCCCACTCCGCCAAGACGCCGAAGGTCTCGATCGGTACTGTCGAGTTTCGGCCCCACACCACGCGAAACGACAGACGACGCGGGCTCTCCGCGAAATGCTTGTCGACGTCACCCCAGACGAACGTCTTGTCGAGCAGCACGTTAGTGCCATGCTCGGGGTGCACAGGCGTGCTGGCGGGATCAACGGCATCTTCGGCATCCAGCACGAACGGCAGGGGCTGATAGCTGACGCGCACCTTCTCGGTGGCGTCTTCTGCTTGCGCGCGGGTCTCGGCGATCACCGCGACCACCCACTCACCTGCGTAGCGCACCTGACCAACCGCAAGCGGAAAACGACGAACATTCGGCGTGTCGAGGCCATTCATCAGGGGATCGACAGCCTTGGCGAGCTCATCGCCAGTCAGCACGTAACGCACGCCAGGCATCTTCAGCGCCTCGGACGCATCAATCTCAAGAATTTTCGCGGCTGCATGTTGCGACGGCAGCAGCGCGACATGCAGCATTCCTTCTCGCACGATATCGGCGACGAAGTTGCCACGGCCGACGACGAAGCGCCGGTCCTCGCGGACCCTGCGGTTGGACGAAACAAAGCGCAACGGGAGAGGAATCGGAGCTGTCACCGGCCGCCTCTATGTGGGGTACCGGATTCGCCGGCCACGAGAATACCTTCCTGCGTTGCATCTTGCGGTGCGGCCACGTCATCGACGGGCAGGTTGACGCGGCCTGCACGCCGCGCATTGGCCTTGCGCAGGCGATCAGCGGCAAATTCGACGGCTTCGATAATCTGGCCGTAACCCGTACAACGACAGATATTCCCGGAGATAGCCTCGAGGATGTCATCGCGGCTTGGATTGTCGTTGTGCTCAAGCAAAGCGTGCGACGAGAGGATCATGCCTGGCGTGCAGTAACCACATTGAAGGCCATGCGTTTCACAAAATGCATCCTGAATGATGCTGAGTTCCCCGGGCGCCGGCGCCAGTCCCTCAATGGTCGTGATGTCGTAACCGTCGGCCTGAACCGCGAACATCAAGCAGGAGCGTACCGGCTCACCGTCGAGCAGCACTGTGCAGGCCCCGCAGACGCCGTGCTCGCAGCCAGCATGGGCGCCGACCAGCAGCAGGTCTTCGCGTAATGTATCGAGCAGCGTCTTGCGCGGTTCGACCTCGGCGGTACGGACGTACCCATTGACCTTGAGTGACAGTTTCATCGGACCTGCTCGGTCAACGGCTCGCGTGGACGGACGGCATCGGTGACGGCGTCTTGCAGAGCGCGGATGCCCAGCGCGACGGCCACACGCTTACGGTAATCTGCCGATGCATGCAGATCGCTCGAAGCCTCGATGTCTCGGCAGGCTTCCCGAACGACCTCGGCGATGGACTCCTCGTCAAGCCTTCCGCCCACCAGCGACGACGTCTCAAGGCGGGTTGCGCAGTCTCCGACGCCGCCAAGACCCAATGCGACCTGAAGGCAGTTACCTTCCTCATCCACCGCCACCTGGGCCGCAGCCGCGGCGAAAGCGAAGTCCGACTTGCGGGCGCTGATCTCGTGGAACCCAGTGCCGACCCGCTTGTGCATCCACACCGGAAACCGCACTGCAGTCACGCAGTCGCCCGGCATCGTCGAAGTCACCATCGCACCAATGAAGAACTCTCCGGCCGGAATCGACGTCTCCCCATCGGGAGTGGCGATTACGATTTCCGCGCCGAGCGTGACCGCAACAAGGGGAATTTCAGCGGAAGGATCGGCATTTGCGATCGAACCTCCCACTGTGCCGCGGTTTCGGGTTGGCGGATGTCCGACCCAGGGAAGCGCCCGCGCAAGCAGTGGCAATGCATCATACACCAAGACGCTGCGCTCGGCCTGCACCTGCCGGGTGGTTGCTCCAATCAAAACGGTGTCGCCATCCCGCGTGATGCAGTTCAGCTCTCTGATGCGGTAGATATCAACGAGCTTCGATGGGCGCGCCAAACGCATGGCGAGCATCGGGATCAGCGTCTGCCCGCCCGCCACTATCCTCGCGTTGTCGTCCGCAGCGAGGAGCTCGCACACTTCCGGCACCGTTTCCGGCCTCACATATTCGAATGGTGCGGACTTCATCGTGCAGTCTTCTTTTCGATCCACGCCGACACCGGATCGTCCTGGCGCCAAACGACTTTCAAGCGAGCATCAAACCAGAAACGACCGACGAAAGGACGGAAATGGACTGGCTCTTCATCAGCGGCCCGTGAACTTCGCTGGCCGCTTTGATTCTTGCCCATTCCGGGTCGGCCGCGAATGCAGCCCAAGCTTTCTGCCGCGCCTCTTCACTGGTGAACCGCGTCATGTAAGTAAGGTGCCCGTCCTCGGTCGCACCCACAAAAGCCCCCAGAAGCTCGATGCCGTGACGAGAGAAGAACTTGGGCGCGACCTCATCGATGAAGCGACTTCGGAGCGCCGAGGCCTTCCCTTCTGCGGCTTCATAGATCCTGATTTCGTAGATCATCTCTCGTTCCCCGCGGACGCGCCAACAGACATACGACACTCCGCAAGATGCATTCTGGAATGAAGGGCAAACAACGATGGCTCTTCTGATACACCGTCGATGCAGCCGTCATATTCGCACATTTGTGCGGCTTTTGCAACTCATAAACACACTGACCCGCGCGAGATGCATTTCGGGGAGAAAATGGCGAGCGCCGGTGGGATCGCCCCCGCCCCCCTGGACGCTGGAACTTTCGACCTCCCGGCTCGCTACGTAACGCCGCAAATCTGCCGGCAAGAGCACCCGGTCAGCGGCGGCGCGGTGACGACCGGCGGGCTTCAAGGCGAAAGGCTAGCGTCCGCGGAGACTGCTGGCGGCGATCCTCAATTCCAACGCTAGCCCCTGAAATCTTCAACCGGGCATGTTAACGACCTGGAGTTGGGTGAACTCGGCCAACCCCTCTTCGCCGAATTCTACGCCCATTCCAGATTGCTTTGAGCCTCCGAAAGGGATCTCGATAGCAAGATCGGAGTGCTTGTTAATCCACACCGTTCCGGAATCCATGCGTACCGCGAGCTTATGTGCGCGGTCGGGATCAGCGGACCAGATTGACGCGCCTAATCCATACGGGGACGCATTCGCCCGACTGACTGCATCCTCCGGATCGGAATAGCGGATCACCGGAAGAACCGGACCGAATTGTTCTTCATCTACGAGTCGGGTGCCGTCTGCAATATCGCGCACAATCGTCGGCCGGATAAAGAAACCCTGCGGCTCTGTCGATTCCTCACCTGCGATCACCGTACCGTGTCGCTTGGCATCAGCAATGATTTCCAGAACTTTCTCGTATTGCGCCCTGTTTTGCAGAGGCCCTAGCTGCGTCCCTTGCTTCAGCCCATCTCCCACTACCGTATTTTTTGCAAGAACCGCGAGTTGATCGCACATTTCTTCATAAATCGAATCATGCACGTACAGACGTTTGATGGCCATGCATATTTGGCCGCTGTTCCGGAACGCGCTTTGAAAAAGCTTCGGCGCCACCGTCTTCGGATCGACGTCATCAAGAACGATGGCCGCATCGTTTCCGCCGAGCTCGAGCGTGATACGTTTCAGCGTGCTGGCCGCTCCAACCATCACCTTCATTCCGATCTCGGTGGAACCAGTGAAGGAGATCTTGCGAATATCCGGATGGGCCGTCAGCCAGGCACCGAGTTCATTGGTGCCAGTGACAATGTTCAATACGCCCGGCGGCAATGCATCCTTGATGAGTTTACCGAACATGAGGGTAGAAAGCGGCGTCGAGGGCGCCGGCTTAAGGACAACGGTGTTGCCGGCAAGAAGGGCGGCGGGCACCTTCATCGCCATCAGGGCGATTGGAAAATTCCATGGCACGATGGCGCCGACGACGCCCAGTGGCTTGCGATAGACCTTGACCTCCCGACCCTCGCTTTCGATACGACGCATCGGCATCTCAAACTTGGTCAAACTGCGAAAGAAGATCGAGGCCGCCATGACTTCGCCCGTCGCATCCGGCAGCGGCTTGCCTTGTTCCTGCGTTAGCAGTCGCGCAATGAGCGGAGCATTCCGTTGGATGATGTCGGCCACGGCGCACATGGCGTCCCTGCGAACAGCCGGTGGCGTCTCGCTCCAATCGGGAAACGCGGCTTTTGCCGCCGCGACAGCCTGATCGAGCTGCGCTCGCGAAGCGACCGGGCACTGCGCCAGCACTTCCTCGGTTGCGGGATTGATGACGTCCATGGTTTCCACCGTCGAAACCAGCTGCCCCCCAATCAGAAGCTTATACTCCATATCGTGACTCCAATTGAACAAGGGAACCAAAAGCGGATCATCAGGTGACCAAAGGCGCGCGTCTCGGACAAATGCCGTCCACACTAGGCCTCCTCTGCAGCATTGCATCTGCACCAGCCTTGCGGTGCGCCGCGCGGGCGGGAGGCGGCGGGAATCAGATTCGATCGAGCACTTTCCGAATGCCTATGGCATGACTAGTACGGGCTTCACCACCTCGCCGGCATCCATGTCACGGATCGCTTCATTGATTTGAGCAAGACGATAAGGCCGAACGAGCCGTTCGAGCGGAAGCTGACCTTCCTTATAGAGGCCGACCAAACGCGGAATAAATGACTTGGGATCAGAGTCACCTTCCACAACGCCGCGCCAGGTCAGCCCGCCGCCAACCAGCACGTTTGCGGGAATGCAATACATCGTTCCACGAGGTGGCGCGGCTACATGGGCACCGGTTCCAAGCTTTCGCAGGCAATCCGACGCATTGGTGATCACCTTCGGGTTTCCCGTCGTATCCAGGCTGTAGTGTGCGCCACCACCGATGATCGCTCGGATCTGATCCGGGATAGCCTCCGAGCGGCCGTCGATCACGTGGGTCGCGCCCACCTCGCGCGCGACTTTGAGGCGCTGGTCAAGAAGGTCCACCGCAATGATAGTAGAGCAGCCGACAATTCGGGCCGCGATGACGGCTGCAAGGCCTACTGCACCGGCTCCAAAAACAACGAAAGAGGTCCCTGGGGACGGCTTCAAAGCGAGCATGACCGTACCCATGCCGGTTTGGATTCCGCATCCCAATGGCGCCAATATGTCGAGCGGCAAATCATTATCTATCCGCACGAGATTCCGTGGGGTCGCGAGCGCATGCGTCGCGAAACTCGATTGTGCAAAAAAATGGGCTCCAAGCTTCAGGCCATTTTGATGAAACGGCGGCCCTCCTGGCCGTAAGCCCATGATATTGATCTCGACCATACGATCGCAGTAGCTCGGTAACGCCTCCAGGCAATTGGAGCACGAGCCGCACGAGCCGAAGGTCATCAGAACGTGGTCACCGGGTTTGAAGCCGCTGACGTTCTCTCCTACCGCCTCCACAATTCCCGCACCTTCATGCCCCAGAATTTGAGGAAACGGGATCGGAATATGCTGAAGCTTGACCGCCAGATCCGTATGACAAACTCCGCAAGCGTGGACTTTCACCAGGACTTCATCAGCTCCCGGCGCAGATAGCTCACAAGATTCGATGCTGAACGGAGCTTCAATTGAACGGGAGACCGCCGCCTGTATCTTCACCATATTCGCGCCGCCTTGTTTGAAACCAAGAGTTAGATCGTTGAGCGTCGATCTGTCGATCTGCCCGCAACGTGCTCCGACGGAGGGATGCATTTAACGACCCCTCCAATGAGCTTTCCGGCTACCGCATTAGTTGCGCGCACCTACAATGCCCGTCACGAACTCCCACTTAGTGCCGTCGAACCGCCCCATCCTTGCCGTCTGCCACGGGGTATGATTTTTCGACACGTCAATTTTGATCCCGGGCAGGAACATCGGCAGCTGAAGGCCGTGCACGCTGACAGCCTGCTTCATGACGTTTTCGCGCGTCAGATTCTCTCCACAATTCTTGAACACCTCCACCGCCATCTGAGCCGTTGAATAGGCCATCACTGCCGATGGGTCGTCGAGTGGCTCGCCAGGTGCCCACTGCTTCATGAAAGCCAGATAGGCCAGCATGCTTGCGTCAGTGTCCCAGGTCGGGTCGCCGGGAAATTTCAAGAAAATGGAGGTGAGCAGGCCGGTCGAAGCCTCAAGGCCGGCTGGACGCAAAACCGTGGCGATCTGCGATCCGCCCGTTGGAGCAATCTGCAGCGGCTTCCAGCCTATTTCAAACGCCTTGCGAATTGCCTGAGCTGTAAATTTTGGTGTGGTGCCCGGAACAAAGGTGTCTGCACCAGATGCTTTCAGCGAGACAATCTGAGAGTCTATCGTTGGATCGGTGATTTCATAGCTCGCCTCTTTTACGATCATCGTGGCGGCTTTTTTACCGAGTCCGGATTTCAGCCCGTTCAGGTAATTTCGGCCCGTATCGTCATTCTGATAAAGAACTGCGATCTTTGCGTTAGGCTTGTTTTCGAGAATATACTGGGCATAGATTCTTGCCTCGACGTCCTGTGTTACCAGGAACGGCATCGTCCAGGGATAAGTGGCGGGATCTGATAGCTTGAGAGAGCCCGCGCCCAGGAGGATTTGCGGCACCTGCCTGCTGTTCAAGTATTTGGCAACGGCAAGACTAGTCGGCGAGCCGACCGAACCAACGATAGCCAGCACTTCATCCTGCTCCACCAACTTTCGGGTTTGCTCAACCGTCTTTGGCGGGCTGAAGGCATCGTCCAGAGAAATCAGATTGATTTTCCGTCCGTTCACGCCTCCCCTATCATTGATCATCCTGAAATAGGCGACCTGCACTCGCCCGATGATGCTGAGCCCCGAGGCCGGACCGCTATAGGGCAACGTCTGCCTAATCTTGATTTCAGTATCGCTCGCGCCCGCACTATATGTCTTCTGGGCGAGCGCTGGAAAACAGGAAACCGTCAACAGAACGGTGGCCAGAACAAGGGCTTTCTTGATCATAAGTTCCTCCTCCTCACTACCGAACTCGAGCGATCGCCTTCAATGGGCGATTTGGAGCGTCGGTTTTCCGGGACAATTTCGAGGCGATGAAGTTGCTTATCCTCATTGCGCTCGAAATCGGATCGGCACCGTTTTAGGACCGCCAATGAAACTTCCTACCGTTCGTTTCGGCTCGCCGGCGAGTCCCAACGATCGAAGCCGGGGCAAGAGCTCCTGAAAGAAAATAGAGAGCTCCATTCGAGCCAAATGCATCCCCAAACACATGTGAGCGCCATAGCCAAAGGCGATCTGCCGATTGGGTTTTCGATCAAGACGGAACTCGAACGGATGCTCGAAAACCTCCTCGTCGCGATTACCCGACGGGAAGAGCAGGATGACGCGGTCACCCTTCTCGATCTGCTGGCCACGCACCGAGCAATCCTGAGCGGCGGTGCGGACAAACTGATAGATCGGCGTGGTCCACCGGAAGGCTTCTTCGACAAGTGCCGGGATCAGCGAAGGGTCATCTTTCACGCGCTGGAACTGCTGCGGATTATCGCATAGCGCCCAGATCGCGCCGGCAAGCGACGACGAGGTGGTGTCGTGGCCCGCCGTTGCCACGGTGATGTAATAGCCCATGGCCTCAAGGTCATTGATAGGACGGCCGTCAATCACGGCGTTCGCAATAACAGTGGCCAGATCGTCCGCCGGGTTGAGTCGGCGCTGTTCGCTGACACCGCGGAAGTAGCTTTTGAAGTCCTCAATAACCTTGTTGACGACAATAGCAGTCTCAATCGGAGACAGGGTGGATTTGCTTCGATTTAGCTCCCTATCCTTGCTACCAAAAAATTCTTGGGTCAGCCGCAGCATCAACGGCTCATCCTTCTCCGGGATGCCCAAAATCGACATCAGGACGCGAAGTGGGTAATACGACGAAATCTGCGTCGCGAAGTCGCATTCACCTCCTGTGGCAAGAAGCTTGTCCACGAATGTTTTCGCAATTCCGCGGATGCGGTCCTGCAGCGGCAGCAGGTTTTTGGGTTGAAACCATGCCTGGGTGAGAAGCCGGTATTTCCTATGATCCGGTTCATTCATCGAAACGACGCTGCGAAACAGTTTGGGCATTCCGGCCTTAGCCGCAAATTCCTGGTCCGCTTGCGTCTGCATCCCCTGCACGCCGGTCATCCCGCTGAGGAATAGATTGTTCTGCCGCGCCACAGCCTGGATGTCATCGTGTTTCGACGCGACCCAGAAGCGGTCATACCCCTCAAGTTCGCCACGAGCGAATGGGAAGTCGCTACGTATAACAGCGAGCGTCTTGTGCAATTCATCCCAGTTCGCGTAGGAGAACGGATCCACGACAGTGCGCGCAATTTCACCGGGTAAAACCGAAGCATTCATTTTACGCAGCTCCAATAGGCCATGGCAGGCATTTCGCCGTGCAATGGCAGGTCTTCAACGGACAGGGACGATGTTTAAAGGGATGAATATTGCCATTAGATCCGGGAGGCGGACCTTAGTGCCGGCACATTCCGCGAGCGGCTGTCTTGTGCACCGTGTAGCCGATCGGAAACGTTTCTGCTGATCACACTCGCCGCACCCTTGGCCGGCTCGACGATGACGTCGTCCAGCGTCCGCATTGGCATCATCCGTCCCTTCATTCCATTTTGTTTTTTTGGTCTTCGAAGATAGATCCGGCGGCGAGCCGTCGTCTGGTATGACCGTGCAAGAATATATGAAATGCGTGCAATTTCGGTGGACGCCTCGATCCTCGCCTGTCCGGATCGGCGGCAAAATGACGCCCACACTTGGGTGCGCGGCCGTTCTTTCACCCATGGATCCGATCTCGTAGATCCATGCCCTCTCCTCCTAGAACGGAGCGGATTGGCCTCGGTGGTTAGTTCGGCTTGAGGCCCGCGGCCGCGATGATCGGCATTAGGCGCTCCTCCTCACGGTCCCGAAATGCGGTCAAATCGGACGGCGATATCTGCCATGGGACGGCTCCCAATTCCGCGAATCGGCTGACGATCAGAGGGTCGGCGAGCGCCTTGTTGGTCAAGGCGTTGATGATCTGCACAACATCCGGATCCATTCCCGCCGGCCCACAGATCGCCGTCCATGCGGACATTTCGAAACCGGGCAACACTTCGTCCATCGCAGGAACATCCGGCAAAGCAGGGCTTCGCGACTTCGTCGTCACCGCAATAGCCTTCACCGATCCTTCTTTGATGTGAGGCAACCCTCCGGATATCACATCGAAAACCAAATCGAGCCGACCGGCTATTAAATCCACGATCGCCGGATTGCCCCCGCGGTAGGGTACGTGTTGAATTTGAACTCCGGCCATGACTTTCATCAACTCGGCTGCCACGTGAAGCGTCGTACCGATGCCCGGAGACCCGTACGTGTATTTGTCCGGCTCTCTTCGTAAGAGACTCAAAAGCTCTTGCGGCGTGGACGCAGGAAAGTCTTTGTTGGCAAGGATGATGTTCGGGACCTGCGAAATTCCAGCAAGGTAGGTGAAGTCTCTGCCCGCATTGTACGGCCGTTTCGCGAGAATTGCAGGCGCGAGGACATTGGCAGAACTCGCCGCCATCCCGAGCACATAGCCATCTGGCGGAGATTTGACAACGCCCTCGAGGCCCACCGTACCGCCTGCACCGGCTCGATTCTCAACGACAAACTGCTGGCTGGTCGCTTCGGTCATCTTTTGGCAGACCAGACGAGAGGTAATGTCCGGTCCACCCCCCGGCGCAAACCCGACAACGAATTTCACGCTTCGTGAAGGCCAGTTCGATTGCGATTCCGCACGAAACGGCACCATAGCGGGGATTGCTCCCAGAAAGGCTAACGTCTGCCTACGCGACCAAAATTCCTGGTTAGCCACTTTCGCTCCTCGTTTTGCCCGGTCTTCGCCGAACCTGCGGGCGCAAGGTAAGCAGACCTTTTGGAAGATGCTACATTTTCGCACATCCGTGCGCTTTTCATATTCGGGCCGTCGCGCCTCGCTTGCGGCCTCGTTTTGATCCCGCCTGCTTGCTCCAGTTTGAGCGCCAACATCGGCACGCCCAACACCCGGCACCCGCAAAAACGGCCGCGGCCAGCGTCTCGACTGTGGTCGAAACGACCGTCCAAAAAAGATTCGCCAGACGGCAATATCGCACAGTTGTGCGATATTGCATGGGCAACCATCAAAGTTCAACAAATTTTTGCACATCTGTGCGACAACACTCGGCGCTGCGGACGATGAGCGAGGGCTGCCCGCCTCATGCCATTGCCGGCGCTGCACTGCAGCACAATCCTTACGTCCCGCTGCTCAGTTCCACGATAGGGCGAGAATTGATTATTCGCACAACTGGACGAAAATGCTATTATCTGGCGGACCGGACACCGTCTTCACTCAGCGGTCTCTATGGGGAGAGAGATATTATGCAAGAGCATGGAATGTCCCGCTATAGGTGCATCAGCTCTCGCGATGAATGGGTCGATGCCATCTCTCCACATTTCGTCGGTGCGCGCATTGCAGAGCGGCGCGCCCGACTCTCGTTGAACGTTCGAGTCGAAATGTTGGCGCGAACGACGGTTTTTGACGTAGACATGCGCTGCTCCGGACTCGAGGCGGGACAGTATGGAATGTCAGCCGAGTCTGCTGCGCAGCATCGCTATTTGGCCCTATTACAGGTCAGCGGCGCCAGTAAAGTCGAGCAAGGCGGGAGAGTCGTCACCCTGATGCCTGGGGATTGGGGATTGTTCGAAGGACAGCTTCCGTGTTCGTTCAGCCTCAGGGATGGCAGCAGAATGGTCAACCTGCTATTGCCGGACTACGAACTCGGGCGATGGGCAGACTTGATCGGTAGTAGCGGGCGGCTCATTTCGCGCTCGGACGACGGAAACATGGCGGCAACTCTGCTGATGGAGTTTCTATCGCGATCCACGGAGCCAAGGGAACGTCTGAAGTTCTTGGTCGAGACGCTGTTGGTCGATCTTCTGACCGAGGCAATGGAGCGGCCACTCGGCCCATCGAAATCAAATTGTGCGGCAGACCCGGCAAAATTGCGCCGGGCCAAGTCTTTTATTTCGGACGAACTCACGAATCCGGCATTGCGGCCTGACGACATTGGCCGTGCGATTGGCATGTCACGAAGGGCTCTATTCGATCTTTTCGGCCAGGTCGGCCAAACTCCGATGGGCTACGTTCGCGCGCAGAGGCTCGATGAAGCAGCCCGCCGCCTGCGTGGCGCCAAAAGCGAGAGCCGATCGGTGGCTCGTATCGCCCACGATCTCGGATTCGCCGATGCGTCGCATTTCAGTCGACTGTTCCGTTCACAATACGGAATGAGCCCACGCCAATGGGCAGTTTCACCCCATGAATGATGCATTGATGGAATGAAATCTTGAACGCTCGTTAGAGAGGCCGTGTCGCATCGCAAGCTTCGCCCCGTGTGGCGAGCTCTGCATGGATCAATCGCTGTCACGACTGGGTCAAGAGTAGGGCTTCGTCCCAATGCACCAAATTTTTCAAAGGTTCATTGATCTTTTGTCGACCGCTGAGGATTCGGCTGGATTTTCTGACGCAATGGCCGTGACAGCGGAAGCTCTCGATCTATCTTGCTTTGCGTATCTGAGGCTGCCGCGCCAGCTGCACGATAAACCACGTTTGATCACAACATACCCGGAGAAGTGGACATCACATTACCTTCGGAGTCGATATGAACGCATCGACCCTGTCGTCGCGCAAGCGCTCCAAAGCCCAGAGCCTTTTAAATGGGGGGCTGGCTATCCATCACAGTATAGTTCGCCAGAGCAGCAGCGGCTCCTGGATGAAGCTTCTCAGTTTGGGATCCGAACTGGCTTCACTGTTCCCATTCACGACGGTCGTGGTCCGATTGCAGCGCTCACCTTTGCTGCCAACCAACGAGAGGCGCCGTTTGAAATCTGTATCAACTCGCATGCACGAGTCCTTCAGCTTATGGCAATGTATTTTCATGCCCACGTTCGCCGTAAGCTCACTGACGAGCATAGGTTAGGCGTGAAACTTCTCTCTCCCCGCGAATCCGAATGTCTCGAATGGGCTGCACAGGGCAAGAGTGCCTGGGAGATCGGACGCATTCTTGATATCTCACGTCACACCGTGGCCTCTTATCTTGATAGTGCGAAGCAAAAGCTTGGCGTGCGTACAATCGTGCAAGCGGCGGCACGTCTGGCGGCTGCAAAAGGAGAGTAGCACAATTAAGGCGGGGCTCCCCCTGCAACTAAGGGTAATGCACGCGATCACGAAGCAGGCTTCCATAAGGCATCAAAAATGCTGTTTGGAGGCAATCATGATTCAGCTCATTACAGAGCGGTGCTACGGTGAGTTTGCCGAAACTCTCATCGCGATGCACCAACTTCGCTACCGAGTTTTCAAGGAGCGTCTGGATTGGGAAGTCCACACCAGCGGGGATATGGAAGTTGACAGTTTTGACGCGCTCCATCCTGCCTACCTTGTGCAGCTAGCAACCGACGGCCGAGTGCAGGGCTGCGTTAGATTACTTCCATCCGTCGGACCTACCATGCTGAATGACACTTTTCCCGTGCTGCTCGCTAATCACTGTGCACCGTCAAATTGCTCAGTATGGGAAAGCAGCCGATTCGCACTGGATGTAGCGTCGGATGCGCCTAAAGGGAAGCACGCTATAGCTTGCGCGACATATGAATTGTTCGCTGGCATGATCGAGTTCGGCCTCTCGCGACGACTTACCGATATCGTCACAGTAACCGACGCACGAATGGAGCGCATCCTACGCCGCGCCGGCTGGCCCTTACGACGCCTTGGCGATCCGTGCAATCTTGGGAATACCCTGGCCGTTGCAGGTTATCTCGATATATCCGCTGAGATGCTAGCTGGGGTCCGTGACGCCGGTGGTTTCACCGGGCCCGTCCTTTGGGAGCCGGTCGTTCTAGCCGTCGCTTAAGGTCAATCTAAAGACGACAGCTCTGTTAGCTCTCAAGCGGCAGCTACCTGCAGCGCGACACAATGCATCTGCTCACCTCGGAGAACGAGATGATGGACCAGCCACGCGTGCTCCAGATGCACGCTGTTGATCTGAAGCAGCTCCGATTCGCAATCACAGCCGCAGATTGCGGGAGTCTTCGGCAAGCTGCGGAATTACTGTCCATTCGACACTCGATCCTGAGCCGATCTATTCGTCAGCTTGAGCACCGGATCGGCGTCACTGTATTCGAGCGCTCAGGCGGAGGAGTAAAGCCAACGCCGGCAGGACGAAGCGTTCTGAGGATGGCCCGGTTAGTTCTAGAGCAAGTCGATGTGCTTGTTGCAACAGCAAAATCGAATGGGCGAGGCGAAGCAGGCCGCCTTTCGATCGGCTTCTGCACCTCCATATCCGCCGGCAATCTGCGAGCGACACTGACCGAATTCAAGAGCCGGTTTCCGCAAGTCGAACTCGCAACGATCGAGCGGTCGCGAATACGCCTGGCAACTGCGTTACGAAACGGCACGATCGACATTCTGGTCGTAACTGGGGAGGTGCCGCTGCCCGACAATAACGTTCGCCCCCTCTGGAGTGAGCGGATCCTGGTCTCCTTGGCCGAAGATCATCCATTGGCGGCGCGCAGCGCAATCTATTGGACGGACCTGCAGAACGAGACCATTCTGTTGAGCCAGCACGATCCCGGACGCGAACTCGAGGATCTCCTGATATCAAAGCTGGTTTCACCTGAAGATCGCCCTCGGATCGCGCGCCATGACGTCAGTCGAGGCATTATTAAGAGCCTTGTCAGCATGAAGCTTGGGATCACCTTGGTCCTGGAATCAGATGTCGGCGCAAGCTTCGCTGGTTTGGCCTATCGCGATTTGCGCGATGGGACTGGGTCGACCCGCTTTGATTTTTCGGCGCATTGGCGGGCCGACAATGACAATCCTGCCCTCGGCGGCTTTCTCAACCTATTGACCGAACGCTATCCTTCATTGACGGGTGGTGAATGAGTCATACGACGCCGTTTTGCAAATCCACGATCCGTGGCCATGAATCGCGCAAGCATGGGCGCAATCAGCTTACTTGGATCGCTAACCGGCTGCCCCGTCTCTCGCCCAAGGGCCGCCGCGTAAGCGACGAGATCTCGGTGCACGGAGGCCGGCAATTCAATGTTGACCTTGACTGGTCTCTCGTCGGGAAGCGCCCCAATCTTGAGCTTGGTCATGTCACCCTCTGTAAGGCTCGAGAACGAGATCGCGATTGACGATGACGCGCACGGGAAATCCCGGACGGATTGTCAGCGTCGGCTGAATATTCAGACTGCGCCGGACGACTTGCTGGCCAGTCTGATTCAGTGAGTCCCCTGCCCCGCGCCGCAGTGCCTGGATGATTGCACTGTCGTTGCTGTTGGTGTCAGAGCCCGCGCCAAGCTCGGTGCCGACAGCCAGCAGCGTCGAAAGGGCCGCGGCCTTGAACAGCGCGCCCCAATGGTTGTCGACTTCATCTTCCAACCCTGAATTTCCTGCCGCATCCGCGCCTGGCTGTCGCTCCAGAACGATCGAACGACCATTCGGCATAATCAGGCGAGTCCAAACCAACAGGACACGAGACTGGCCGAACGCGACCTGGCTGTCGTAGACGCCTATCAAGCGCGCTCCCTGCGGGACGAGGAGAAGGCGCCCGGTCGGCGAATCGAAAACGCTTTCTGTTACCTGTGCGGTGATCTGGCCTGGAAGGTCCGAGCGGATCCCGGTGATCAGGGCTCCCGGAATGACAGTTCCAGCCTGCACAATATACGGTGAAGCCGGCCTAGTGACGCGGTCAGGGCTTACTGTACGTCGATCCACGGATGCGTTGACGAAGGCGAGCTTCCTGTCCTGACCGCTCTGCGCGGATCCTTCCTCGCTATTGGCGGTCGAGATCGATGGAGCATTGCGGTCGCTTCCCTGAGCGACAGCAGGCGGACGCACTTCTCTCCCATTGGTCGAAGCGAACACATGGCTCACGCGGGCTGCTTCGGTTTCCTGATCCCGGCGCTGCTGCTCCGCATCTGGAGCCGTAGCGCCGATCGTCGGCGACTGGCCCTGAGCAGCAAGAATTGGTCGGCCGAGGTCTCCAGGGAGCGGCGGGCCGAGTTGCGGGACCGCTTGGCGTGCCACACCCGCGTAGTCTTTCGGCAGCATCGTAATGCCATCGGCAATATTGTGATGCTCGGTGCCATGGAGCTCATCGGCCGCCTGGTTTCGAGGGCGATTGCTCTGCAACGACCACAACACAGCTCCACCGATGACAAGCAAGGCAACCGCGCTCCCTCCCACCAGTACCTTCCGCGACAACCGTGACACGCGCGGATGCTCCGCTCTTAACCGGAAGCTCCCGGACTGCTCGTCCTGTGTTTGCGGCGGAATGGCCTGCTCGTGATCGTTTCCATTCTGGGTATTCATGACGACGGCCTCCCGTCAGTCCTGACAATTCTGACCTTCTGCTGGTGCTCACCGCCGAGCCGCAGTTCTGCGGCCGCAAATAGCCGATCTACGATCAACACATTGCCGTAGGCGCGGTAGTTGACGAGTTGGGTCTTTCCGTCGGGGCCGATGACGAAGAGCGGCGGCATCTCGCCTTGCACAATCCCTTGCGGGAATTCGACATAGACCTTACGGCCATCATCATACGCGGTAAGTGGCCGCCAGGGTGGGCTGTCCCCTTCAATCGCGTAACGAAAGACGCGTTGGGCCGAATCGGGAAGAACGGGTCGTAGCTTAGCCGATCGCGATCGTTCGCGAACCGTCTCCGGATAGTACCAGGCAACGGATGGCATGTATGGCCGCTCGCGAGAGCGGAGCTCGATCAGGTAAGTGCGCCGATCCGTGTTGACCACGAGGTTGGTCTCGATCGACGCGCGGGTCGGCTTCACCAGGATGTGGACCCGCCGCGTGTCACCACTCCCGCTCTCGGTATCACCCACAACCCAGCGCACTGTGTCTCCGGCCGCGATTGGACCTGATCCCGTCAACAGCTCTCCCTCTTCGAGGGCAATATCAGTGATCTGGCCGGGCGCGGCGTAAACCTGGTAGAGCGCCCCGGGGCTGTACGAGTAGACCTGGGCCGCGTTGAAATATCCTTTCTTGCGCGGTTCGACGCGCGCTGCAGTGTTTGCCGTCTCAACCCGAGTCACAGGTTCAGCCTCTTCCTTGCCTCCCACCTTGCCGCCAAGAACTGGTTTCCAAAGCGGTGGAATGTGAAGCGGCCGCTGTCTTTCGTCGAGAGCCACTGGAGACGCCGGCAACGGCGGAAGCTCCTTGTCATAGCTAATCTCCGGCGGAATGTAGGTCGCGCACCCACCGAGAGCCGACGTACAAAGCAGAACCGCGGACAGGAGCATGCGCTTCGAGCTCACGACTTCGCACCAGATCGGGCTTAACCTACGATGTGTGAGGGGAAACTTCGAATACGCGTCGGGCGTGGTCTTGGTCACTGACCCAACTCCTTTGACCAGTTGATGGCGCGGACGTAGACGCCAAGAGGATTTTTGCGCAGGCGCTCGGCATCGCGCGGCGTCTCGATGACGACCGTGAGTATCGCGGTCCAGCGTTCGGTCGAGCTCAACGAGCCGTTGTCGTAAATGCGTTGGGTCCACGCGACCCGAAAGCTGTCTGGTGAGGCGCGGATGACGCTGGAGACATCGACGGAGATTTGCGCTTTACCCAGCTTGGCGAAGGGATCGTTGTTACGCGCGAAGTCGTTGAGGGCGGCCGCGCCGCGGTCGGTCGCAAAGTCGTAGGCCCTGAGCCAATTCTGGCGCAGAACGATGCCATCGGCCGGCAGCCCTCTGACATCTTCGATAAAGCGCGCCAGATGGTAGGCGATCTGCGCGTCGGTGGGTTGATAGTCGAAATTGGCGGGCGCAACCCTCTGGGCCTGGCCGAGCCGATCAACTTCGACCACCCAGGGCGTGATCGACCCATGCGCCGATTGCCAGACAAGTCCACCGGCGAGGCCCGCCGATAACATGAGGCAGCCGAACGCCATCAGGCGCCAGTTTTTGGCCTGCACGCGAGCTGATCCAATGCGTTCGTCCCAGACCTGTGCTGCCTTTTGATAAGGCGTGATCGGGCCGGGCATGCGCCCGTAGTGAACGGAAGGTCGTTTGAACATCGATGTTGCCCCATTGGATCGAGTGATCGGTGTGATGTCGTGCGGCATCGTGGTTTGAGACGTCGCTTCCTTAGCCGGTGGCTAAGGCAACGATTGGCTGCGTTTCAGCGCTCTCCTTCGGACAAATCGACGGAGGAGCCGCTGCCGCCATGATCGCCGGAGCGAACCGCGTGGCCGGCGGTCGACGCGCCGTGTTGGATGGTCTGGGCGCGTTTCATGCGCCGCGCCCAATCAGGCTGCCCGTCGGCGGAAGCGCTCACGGCCGGTTCATTAGCCTGCCCGGTGCTGGTGAATGCGGCGGCCGCTCGACGTAAAGGGCTCGTGGCAGCCGAGCTACCGGCTTCAGCGACGCCGGCGAGACCGCCGCTTCGATAGGCTGCGGACGCGCCGGTCAAGACGGCGCCCCCACCGCGCGCAGCACCTGCGATCGCGCCACCGGCGAGGCCAGCGCCACCGGCGGCAAGACCTGCGCCGGCCGCAACAACGCCCCCAGCAGCAAGGCCCGTCCCAATCGCGGCGCCTGCGCCGAGTTGCGGTCCGCCGGAAACCAGGCCGTTTGCGATTCCCGGACCGAAGATGCCAAGGCCCAACAATGAGAGGGCCGCGAGCACTAGCGTCATTGCGTCTTCAATTGTCGGCTGCGTGCCGCCGAAGCCCGAGGTGAACTGCGAGAACAGGGTCGAGCCGATACCGACGATGACGGCCAGCACCAGGACCTTGATGCCGGAGGATATGACGTTGCCCAGCACCCGCTCGGCAGCGAATGCAGTTTTGCCAAACAGACCAAACGGAATGAGCACGAAGCCGGCCAGCGTCGTCAGCTTGAACTCAATCAGGGTGACGAAGAGCTGGATCGCCAGGATGAAGAAGGCGAGCAATACAACGACCCACGCGAACAAGAGAACGACGATCTGAACGAAATTCTCGAAGAAGCTGATGTAGCCCATCAGGCTCGAAATCGAGTCGAGCAGCGGTCGGCCGGCATCGAGCCCAACCTGAGCGATCTTTCCCGGTCGCAAGAAATCTGACGCGGACAGACTTGTGCCAGACGCTTTCAGCCCAAGACCCGCAAAGCTTTCGAAGACGATGCGCGCCAGACTGTTCCAATTGCTAATCAGGTAGGCAAAGACGCCAACGAACAGTGTTTTCTTGACGAGGCGCGCGATGATGTCCTCGTCCGGTCCCCAACTCCAGAACAACGCGGCGAGCGTGATGTCGATCGCGGCTAGCGTAGTTGCGAGATATCCGACATCGCCACCCAATAGCCCGAAGCCATTGTCGATGTAGCGGGTAAACGCCTCCAGAAACCGGTCGATAATGCCGGTACCGGTCATGGCCTGCTCGCTTCAGGTATCGCCGCGAATGGATACCCTTGCGGCATCCGGCTCTCGTCCTTTGCCGCGGGCGTCAGGCTGGCAGCCGGATCGGGGCGGCGACCATCGTCCTTCCTGGCAAAGAATCGGCGCCGGTTTTCGGCCCAAACTTTCTGGCAATGCTGATAATCTGCCGCATCCTCCGAAGTGACCGTGCGGCAGCGGGCGAGATCGGAACCGTCGACATCCGAGGTCCGCTCTGCCTTTGGCGGTGCAGACGTCTCTTCTCCGCCACGAAGCTGGATCGTGCAGGCTGCGACGACCAGTATCCCGATTGATGTGAGTAGCGACAACGCCTTGAATGGGCCTGTATCAGCCATCAGTGAAACATCTGTACGTTGGAGGATTGATAGCCCTGTCCCGGCGTCAGAAACCGTCGAAGTTGTTCTCGGCCCTGGTCTTGAGCTGAGGCGCGCTGCGCCGCTTCAAGGCTCTGCGCCCTCCCCTGCGCCGTCACGACAGCCGTAAGGTCGGCGAGTTGCTGCGCGTGTAGTGCGAGAATCTGATTACCAGCCTGCGTCGCCTGCAGGGCACCGCTGGCGCTTTGGCTTGACGTTACGAGCGCGGACGTCTGGATGCGAT
The DNA here is from genome assembly GCF_058807535.1 of Bradyrhizobium sp. GW821-FHT12B03. Taxonomy (NCBI): domain Bacteria; kingdom Pseudomonadati; phylum Pseudomonadota; class Alphaproteobacteria; order Hyphomicrobiales; family Nitrobacteraceae; genus Bradyrhizobium; species Bradyrhizobium sp. GW821-FHT12B03. Next base: position 279,712 of record NZ_JBXAQU010000003.1, on the reverse strand, counting down.
TGGTATCGAGGTTACCGACGATGCCAGCTTGAACCCGGAGCGCGTCCTGTGTTGCGGCGTAGGAATTTTGCCAACGCGATTGAGCGTTGGCGACCAAAAGCAGATTCGACTGGCTGCCCGTGGCCGGCGAATAGCTGGTCGAGAATGCGCGATCGATCTGCTGGACGTCGTAGGCGATCCGCTGAGCCTGGGCCAGCAATTGCTGGGTCCGTTGGATCGATGCTTGCAGTTGCTGCAAGGACGAATACGGCAGGCTTGCGAGATTCTTTGCCTGATTGATCAGCATCTGCGCCTCGTTCTGCAACGAGGTGATCTGATTGTTGATCTGTTGCAGCTCCCGTGCGGCGGTCAGGACGTTCTGGACGTAATTGTTGGGATCGAAGACGATCCACTGCGCCTGTGCAGGCGCTGTGACGCCAAGCGTAGTGGCGACGGCGCCAGCCGCCAGCAAAGAGTTAAGACGCCTCATTGCGATCTCTCCAGATTGCTGAGATTGGGGATGAGGTCTGTGGCCCAGGCGACGCCACGGTGCTGGAGCCAGGACGGCACGAAGCCGTCGCTTCCATGTTCCGCGAGGAGTTGCCCGATAGCAGCCTGATCGGTCTTGGAAGAGGCTGCCGTAAAGGCCAGTGCAACCTCGCCCAGACCGAGTTCGAACATTCGGTTGCCGCGGCGCGACTGGCAGTAGTAGTCACGCTTCGGCGTGGCCCGGCTCAGAAGTTCGATCTGGCGGTCGTTGAGGCCGAAGCGACGGTAGATCGCGGTGATCTGCGGCTCGATCGCCCGCTCGTTTGGCAGCAACAATCGGGTCGGACAGCTTTCGATGATCGCCGGCGCAATTGCCGAGCCATCGATGTCCGACAGCGATTGGGTGGCGAAGATTACGGACGCATTCTTTTTGCGAAGCGTCTTCAGCCATTCCCGGAGTTGGCCGGCAAAATCCTCGTCGTCAAGGGCAAGCCAGCCTTCGTCGACGATGAGAAGTGTCGGCCGACCATCGAGACGGTCTCCGATCCGATGAAAGAGGTAGGCTAGCACTGCCGGGGCCGCGCTGGTTCCGATCAACCCTTCGGTCTCAAATGCCTGGACCGAGGACTCGCCAAGACGCTCGAATTCGGCATCGAGCAGGCGCCCGGACGGACCGCCTAGGCAATAGGGTTGTAAGGCCCGTTTCAGGGAATTGGATTGCAGGAGAACCGACAGGCCAGTCAGAGTGCGTTCCTGCATCGGCGCCGAAGCGAGAGAAGTGAGTGCCGACCACAGATGATCCTTGACCTCCGGGGTGATCTCGATCTTTTCCCGTGCCAGGATCGCGCCGATCCATTCCGTCGCCCATCCGCGCTCTGAAGCATCGTCGATCCAGGCCAATGGTTGCAGGGCGACGGGGCTTTCGTCCCCGTCGGGCAATGCACCGCCGAGATCATGCCAATCGCCCCCCATGGCGAGCGCGGCAGCCCGGATCGACCCACCGAAATCGAACGCAAAGACCTGAGAGTTCGGGTAACGCCTGAACTGCAGCGCCATCAGAGCGAGCAGGACCGACTTGCCAGCACCGGTCGGCCCCACCACAAGGGTATGGCCGACGTCGCCGACGTGGAGCGAGAACCGGAATGGGGTTGATCCCTCCGTCTTGCCGAACAGGAGCGGCGGACCCTTGAAGTGCAGGTCCCTCGCCTCGCCCGCCCACACCGCCGACATCGGAATCATGTGGGCGAGGTTGAGGGTCGAAACGGGTGGCTGCCGCACATTGGCATATGCATGTCCCGGCAGACTGCCGAGCCAGGCCTCGACGGCATTCACCGTCTCGATCATGCAGGTGAAATCGCGGCCCTGAATGACTTTCTCGACCAACCGCAGCTTTTCGTCGGCTGCACCGGGATCGCCGTCCCAGACGGTGATGGTTGCGGTAACAAAGGCTTGTCCGATCTGATCCGAACCCAGTTCCTGCAGGGCGGCGTCGGCGTCTATGGCCTTGTTGTGGGCGTCGGTATCGAGCAGCATCGACGCCTCGTTGGTCATGACCTCCTTGAGAATGGCGCCAATCGACTTTCTCTTGGCGAACCACTGACGGCGGATTTTGGTCAGCAGCTTGGTGGCATCGGTCTTGTCGAGCATGATAGCACGGGTCGACCAGCGATACGAAAACGCCAGGCGATTCAAGTCATCCAAGATTCCTGGGGTCGTGGTGCCCGGAAAGCCGACAATCGTGAGAACTCGCACGTTGGCTGAGCCCAACATCGGCTCGAGCCCGCCGGTCAGCGTCTGATCGGCCAGCAGCGCATCGACGTACATGGGAATTTCGGGCACTCGAACACGATGACGCCTGGTTGAAATCGTTGAGTGCAGGTAGGTCAGCGTGTCCTGATCATCGAGCCAGCCGCACTCCGGCATGAACCCTTCAAGGAGCTGAAGCACACGGTTGGTTTGATCGACAAACCCGCGGAGCACCTCCCGAGCGTCAGCTCCCACGGTTCGATCGCGGCCCTCATAGAGCAGTCGCTCTGCCTTGGCCGCTCCTTCCTCCGGCGGCAAATAGAGGAACGTCAGAAAATAGCTGGACTCGTAGTGCGCGCCTGCCTCCTCGAATTGTGCTCTGCGCTCGGCGTCGACCAATGCAGACGCGACATCCGGAAAGGTGTTCGGCGGGTAAACACCTGCAAAATGGCGCTGCGCCTCGACGAACACGGCCCAGCCGGATCCCAGACGACGCAAGGCGTTGTTCAAACGCCCTGCGACGGCGACAAGTTCAGCTGGCACCGCACTGTCGAGGTCAGGTCCCCGGAACTTTGCTGTCCGTTGGAACGAGCCATCCTTGTTCAGGATGATTCCCTCGTCGACCAAGGCTGCCCAAGGCAGGAAGTCCGCAAGACGAGCATTGGAATGGCGATATTCGGCAAGGTTCATCATGACTGGGAGCTCAGGCGTTAAGATGACCGGGAATGCGCAGATGTCGGCGCACCACATCGACGAAGGCGGGATCGCGCTTGGCGGCCCAGACGGCGGCCATGTGACCGATGAACCAGAGGACCAGACCCGCGATCCACAGCCGCAGTCCAAGTCCGAGGGCGGCTGCCAACGTGCCGTTGACGATCGCGACCGATCGCGGCGCACCGCCCATCAGGATCGGCTCGGTGAGCGCGCGGTGAACGGGAACGACAAAACCCGCGACAGGGTCATCCATCAGATCACCACGCCGCCGCCGAAGGAGAAGAACGACAGAAAGAAGCTCGAGGCCGCGAACGCGATCGACAGACCAAACACGATCTGGATCAATCTGCGGAAGCCACCGGAGGAATCGCCGAATGCGAGCGTGAGGCCGGTGACGACGATGATGATGACGGCGATGATCTTCGCGACTGGACCCTCGACTGACTGCAGGATTTGATTGAGTGGCTGCTCCCACGGCATGTTCGAGCCAGCCGCCCAAGCCGGCGCCGTCGTCAGAAGGACCGTGCCAGAAGCTGCCAACGAAGCGGCTTCTCGAAGAAAGCGAAATTGCAGACGCATGTCAGTCTCCTGCTGGTGAAAGGCTGTAGTCGCCGGCGGACCCAAGCCCCGAGACGAGGGCGAGTTCGGCGAGGCGACGATCGGTACCGCGGCCGGCAAGCACGGCGATGAGGTTGATGGTCTCCGCGATCAGGGCGCGCGGAACCGTTATGACCGCTTCCTGGATGAGCTGCTCGAGCCGCCGCAGAGCACCGAGCGCGGTACCAGCATGGATGGTGCCGATGCCACCGGGGTGACCGGTGCCCCAGGCCTTGAGCAAGTCGAGCGCTTCGGCGCCGCGGACCTCGCCGATCGGGATGCGGTCAGGACGCAGTCGAAGCGAGGATCGGACAAGGTCAGATAGGGTTGCTACGCCGTCCTTGGTCCGCAGGGCGACAAGATTGGGCGCCTTACACTGAAGTTCGCGGGTATCTTCAATCAGCACGACCCGATCGGAGGTCTTTGCCACCTCGGCCAGAAGCGCGTTGGTCAACGTGGTCTTGCCAGTCGACGTGCCACCAGCTACGAGGATGTTCTTGCGCGCGGCGACCGCAGCCCTTAAGGCGCTGGCCTGATCCGATGTCATGGTTCCCGCGGCGACATAGTCGTCGAGTGTGAACACGGCGACCGCGGGCTTGCGGATAGCGAAGGCTGGAGCCGCAACGACTGGAGGCAAGAGGCCTTCGAAGCGCTCACCGGTCCCGGGCAGTTCGGCAGAGACGCGTGGCGAGCCTGCATGCACCTCCGCGCCTACATGGTGCGCCACCAGACGAACGATGCGCTCGCCGTCCGCCGCAGACAAGGTTTCGCCGGTATCAGTGAGTCCACTCGACAGCCGATCAATCCACAACCGCCCATCTGGATTGAGCATGACCTCGATGATCGCGTCATCTTCCAGGTAGCCCGCAATCGCCGTGCCAAGCGCACTACGAAGCATTCGCGCGCCGCGCGAATTCGCCTCCGATTGAAACGAATGGATTGCCACCGCCGCCCCCACCGAATGAGGACGTCTAAAGAGCGTCCTCAGGTGGGATGATTAAGAAAGCCACCAATCGACCTAGCGCAACAAGCGCTTTCGGTGATCGTAGACCGGCGTAGAAAAAGAAAGACGGCAACGGTTATTTGACGCACGCTCGAACGACCAGTTCGATAGCGATGAGTCTTGATCAGCGCTCGGCGAGAAGGCCTTACACGCAACGTCGCGGGTCGCGGGTCACCACTCCGCATCGCCATCCACCGGCATTAGTACGACCATTTGCTCATGCGAAATGACCGGTTCGACAGCGACGGAAACGCTAACCCGCGTGAAGAGGGTAATTGAACCGATCCACCGGGCGAAGGATCGGACCCAAGGTAGCGCGAACCAAACGAACGCCACGATCTGCACCGCCACGTTGAAACCAAACGCGACCTGATAGGCCAGGATGCTCCTATGGCCGCTCTCCGTGGACCATTGCTCCAGAATCAGGCCCGTCCCGTATTGGGCCAGGAATGCCCAACCGAAGTGCAGCAGGTTCAAGGCACCGTTGGCGCGACCGGCGAGCTCTGGCGGAAAGTAATCAGCTATCACGGCGAAGCTGACCACGGTCGCTGTTCCGACAATTGCGACGACGGACCACGGCAAAATGGACGGAAAAGGCACTCGCAGGATCAAGGCAAGCTCGGCTGCGATGAAGAGCATCGCAACCACTGCCACTATTGTCTCCGCACCGGCTCCCCTTCGTCTGATGCAATGGACCGTTGTGCCGAACAACCAGGCACCGCCGCAAAGTACGATCGACATGATGAACAGCTGTCCGACGAGCCTCTCACGATCAACTCCCTCTACGTCCGCCAGCCACGGTGCCGCCCACAGTCCCTGCAGGGACCAGGCTGAACCCACGCACGTCGCCGACAACGGGGCAATTCGCCAGAAGCGGCTGTCGCCAAAAACGGAGCGAAGGGTGGCGGGGACTGATCCTATTGATGGGACGATGACACGTTCAGGGACCACGATGTAGATGAGCACGGAGGTGACACCGGTCGCGGCCGCCAGGATTTCAAAGAGCTGTCGCCAGCCCATCCAGGCGAGCAAATGCTCGGCGGGTACCGTGGCGGTCACTGCTCCCAGCGACCCCAGCATGATCATGTAGCCGTTCAGCAAGGCCACCCTTTCCCTGGGAAACCAGAGAACAATGGATTTCAACCCGGCCGTCAGCGCGGCTGCCACCCCAAGGCCAATCATTGCTCGCGAAATCAAGAGCGACGGCAAGCCTGTGGACCTCGCGAATAGTCCGGCACCTACGGCGGCGACCAAGAGCAATGCACTTTGGACGCGACGCGGGCCAAAGCGGTCCAACAAGATACCGATGGGGATCTGGGCCGCCGCGAAGACCAGGAAGTAGACTGACGTGAGTAACCCGAGGTCGGCAGTATCGAGCCCAGTATCCGTGATGAGATGGCCCGAGATCAGAGCGTTGATCGTTCGGAACAGGTATGAGAGATAGTATCCGGCAGCAAATGGGAGAAAAACGCGCGCGATGAGGCGCCATGCCATTGAGATTTGCATGCTGGCCCTTCTTGCTCGTTCAGCTCATTCGAGCCGATAGCGCGTCCAGCTTTTTGTCGGCTCGGCTAAATTGCTGCGGTCGTGGGCTGGCGTAGAAAAAGAAGGACCGGCGAAATGGCTAGCCGACGCGTTCAATCAGGTTTGACTGTCCGTCTCCTGACGAACGATATCTTCTGGAATCTCCCGCAGGAAACTCTGCCCCTTTTGCAAACGGCGGCCCAGCGCTTCGACAAAGCCTTCAAAGCGCTCCCGACCCTTCAGTTGCGCCGCGGCCTGCGCGTCGTTGGGCAACGGGGGCGTGATCGTCAGCCAGAACCGGATGAATAGGGCTAGGGTCTCGGCCGTCAAACCAACGTCACGCTCCAGCCTCTGCATCTGACGCGACAGCCGGTCCAGCCGACGGGTAAATGCCGCCTCCTGCCTGTCCAATCCATCTGGTGACAGAAATGAAGCGACTGCCGCTTCCACGATGGCGGACCGGGAAAGCTTCCTGCGATCGGCAAGGTCCGTGATCTGCTTTAGAAGCTCCGGCGGGAAATAAACGTTCATCCGGTCACGCATGGATGCCTCACAGTTCCATGCCATCGTTCGGGTCCATGGAGACCTGACGGGCGACGCCGCGCATCTGCTGACGAAGAAGTCGAGACTGGCGGACGGCATCCTCGTCATCGTCAAGAACGGCGGCAAATTCTTCTGTAGGCGTCAGCTCCGTCGTCTCCTTGACGATGGCGACATGATCAGGGAGTTCAGGCTCACGGCGAAGACCGCTGTTGGCCGTGTCTTCTCCTGCCTGCTCTGCTCGGTCGGTAGGAAGCGTCGCCGGCGTGAGCGTTCCAAGCGTCGACCATCCATCGGTTCGCGATGACCGGCCGGAGGCCGCAGGATCGGGTGGCGGCAAGATCCGCTCGGTGAAACGCCGATCCTCATAGTAGCGGACCTTCTTGGCCCGGATCGGCGGCGTGCCCGCCACCATGACGATTTCGTCTCGCGGTGGAAGCTGCATGACCTCACCGGGGGTGAGCAGCGGCCTCGCGGTTTCCTGCCGCGAGACCATGAGGTGCCCCAGCCAGGGGTTCAACCTGTGCCCGGCATAGTTCTTCATCGCCCGCATTTCGGTCGCCGTACCCAGCGCGTCGGACACCCGCTTTGCGGTCCGCTCGTCATTGGTCGCGAAGCTGACGCGAACGTGGCAGTTATCGAGAATGGCGTTGTTCGATCCATAGGCCTTCTCGATCTGATTAAGCGATTGCGCGATCAAAAAACTCTTGATGCCATAGCCCGCCATGAACGCGAGCGCGGACTCGAAGAAGTCAAGCCGCCCCAGCGCCGGGAACTCGTCGAGCATCATCAGAACACGGTGCTGGCGGTCGCTGGCGAGCAAGTCCTCGGTCAAGCGCCGTCCGATCTGGTTCAGCACGAGACGGATTAAGGGCTTGGTGCGCGAGATGTCGGAAGGCGGCACCACGAGGTAAAGCGACGTCGGGCTGATATCGGCGATCAGATCTGCAATCCGCCAGTCGCACTGGCGGGTCACCTTGGCCACGACGGGATCGCGGTAAAGTCCGAGGAATGACATCGCGGTGGACAGGACGCCGGAGCGTTCATTCTCTGATTTGTTGAGGAGTTCGCGCGCAGTCGAAGCTACCACTGGATGAGCGCCGTGCTCGCCAAGGTGCGGCGTGGTCATCATCGCCTTCAACGTCGCCTCGATCGGCCGCTTCGGGTCTGACAGGAAGGCGGCGACGCCGGCCAAGGTCTTGTCCGCCTCGGCATAGAGGACATGGAGGATGGCGCCGACCAGGAGCGAATGACTGGTCTTCTCCCAATGGTTCCGCTTGTCGAGTGAACCCTCTGGGTCAACCAGGACGTCGGCTACGTTCTGGACGTCGCGCACCTCCCACTCCCCGCGCCGGACCTCCAGCAGCGGATTGTAGGCTGACGACTTTGGGTTGGTCGGGTCGAACAACAGGACGCGGCCGTGCTGCGAGCGGAAACCGGCAGTCAGTTGCCAGTTCTCTCCCTTGATGTCGTGGACGATAGCTGAACCCGGCCAGGTCAGCAGCGACGGAACCACAAGCCCGACGCCTTTGCCGGACCTGGTAGGAGCAAAGCACAACACGTGCTCCGGTCCATCATGGCGAAGGTATTCATGCTCTAGCTTTCCCAGCACGACGCCATCCGGGCTAAGAAGTCCGGCCGCTCTGACCTCTCGCGGATCGGCCCAGCGTGCCGAGCCATAGGTCTCGACATTCGTGGCCTCGCGCGCCCGCCAGACCGACATGCCGATCGCCACCGCGATCGAAATGAAGGTTCCCGACGCGGCAATGAACGCACCCTCGACAAAGACCTGAGGCGCATAGGCGTCGTAGACGAACCACCACCAGAAGAAGATCGGCGGGTAATAAATCTTCCAGCCGGACAATTCGAACCAGGGGCGACCAAGCTCCGGTTGGAAGGCGAGCCGCCAGGCGGTCCACTCGGTTGCTCCCCAGATGGCGAGCAAGACGATCAGACCGACAACGATCACTTGTCCCCAGAGGATTTTGGTTGCGGACATCCCGAACATCCTTTGCGCAAATGAATTGGCGAGCTCCAGCTAAAGGCCCAGGTCGCGCTTGCGGCCAAAACCCCATTCAATGCCGCCGCCGTCCTTTACGATGCCGGTGACGTGCTGGCCGATCCTCTTTTCGAGCTCGCGCGACCAGGGCACGAGCTGGAAGCCGAGCCCGTCATCGATCATGGCGAAGCGTCCCGAGGCGAGCGTCAGGCGCTGGCGATAGGTGCCCGCCACGTGTTCACCCGAAGCCCCCTTCACGTGCGGGAGCCCGGTGTCGGCAGCGATCCTTGTTCCCATCTCGTCCAGCTCGCGTCGGCGCAGCGTGTCCAGGAGGTCGCGCTGCAGGATAATGCGCTGTCCCTGCCGCCGTGCCAGACCTTCCCGAACCAGGTGCTCGGCACGCGCTTCCATGGCATCGCGGGTCTCGCGGCCGAATCCGCCCATAGCGAGTGGCATCGGATCACGCTCGACCAGGCGGTGGTCGAGCCAGGTCGCCCCTTTCGCGGTGATCTGTTCACCGAGATCGAGATCCGCTCGGGACGCAAGTACCACGGTGGGACGCAGATCGCCGGCTTGACCGAAGCGTCGCACTTCAACGATCCCCCCGACCGGCGGTGCATGTTCGAGGGCCTCTATCCCCCGGAAGCGGACGTGGTGCGCGCGTCCGTCTGTTCCGTCGATCACGGCATAGGTCTCACCGGTCAGCTCGTCATGCAATCCCAGATCGACCAGCCGTCCGATGGTCTGGGACGTCGGCTGTCCACTTTCGATGACGTAGTCGGAAACGCCGCGCGCTTCCCCGCGCTCGGCGAAGGCGCGATGCATGGTCTTGATGATATCGCCGCGCATTCCCAAATCGCGGAGATTACGCTCGGCCTCGAGCCCCACCATCCATTCCCCTGATGCAGCTGGTGCAGCGAGGCCCATCTTTTCCAGATGCTGAAGGCGGCCAACCATCAGGCGCCGGATCTCAGGATCAGAGCTGCCGGGATTCACGGGACGAAGATCGACGTAGCCAGTTTCATCCGCTGCCAACCGGATCTCCTGATCGAGCCGCGTCCATCGCTCTGCCGTGACTTCGCTCTCCAGCGAATTGCGGATTTCATGCTCCGGCTTTGGGCCGAGTTCGATGGAGACAAGCTCCTCGGCTCGCGAGCGCAAACCCCGGCTGATGTAGTCGCGGGAAATGACGAGATCAGTGCCCTCCTCATCGATTCCTCGAACGAGAAGATGGACGTGAGGGTTGTCTGTGTTCCAGTGATCGACAGCCACCCAGTCGAGCCGCGTGCCGAGGTCGATCTCCATCTGCCTGGCCAAGTCGCGGCTGAAAGCTCTGAGGTCGGTCATCTCGCCGGCATCCTCGGGCGAGACGATGAACCGAAAATGATGCCGATCGTCCTCGCACCGCTCCGCGAAAGCCGCACTATCGGCACGGTCGCTGCCGGCATCGAACATCTCGGCCCGCTCGCCACTCCGGGTCACGCCATCCCGCTTAAGGTATGAAAGATGGGTCGACAGCGGCGCCGAGCGGAAGGCTCGTCCTTTGTGACGGACAACGCGCGCTTTCACCACGACGCGCCGTGTCGTGCTGAACAACCGGCTGCGGCTAAACGCGAGTCTGCCGCGGCCAAACGTCGAGCGCCCGTAAGCCGTAGAACGCTTGCCAGCCGCAGCTTGACCCGAGGTGTGTCCGGCTTTCTTCGCGGCGCGTAGCACCTGGTTGATGAAGCTCTTCGGCTTCGGAGCGCGGGTGCTTCGGATCCGCCCGGGTCGAATGCGCAGTTCGCTGTCGCCTGTGGTCACAGCGGGGCCTCCAAACGAGCAAAAGCGCCTACAGTGCCGAAAATGTCCTTGATTGCATTACTCAAAATGCATGGCGCGGCACGCGCCCCGACCGACCGGCACGGTAGAACCCAAGCCATGCCAATGGCTTGCGGTTCGACCGGCGAGCCCCTTTTATCTCGCCGTCCTGCCGTCGTGTTTGGTGGATCCTCCAATAGCGTTTGCCAGAACACGTCGGCTGGCTGTTCATTGCGAAAGAGCCGCCGCGACTTGGCAGTTGACTTGCGAAGCCCCCACCGTTTGCGAGCGTTTGCGATAGCGATCGTTACCCGAAGGGCCGAGACACCCGTAGGGTGGCTCGGTGAGGAGCGAAGCGACGAGTAGAGCGCGGGCCGAAGGCATCGCCCGCATGCCATCAGCACGTTATTATCGCGCTCCTCCGCGAACTCTTGCCGCGTGAGCGACGGTCCTTCAGTAGCAAACCCGAAATTCTTAGCGTCATGATCGTGTTGCAGCATTTCGAATGCAAACCGAATGTCCGTCACGGGGCGCCCGCGGACCTGGAAACTGACGACTGATATCACGAGCTGCCCGATGTGCAGCCGCCGGACGCTTACTCGTGATTCCCCACTGCTCTCTCCATTGCGTCCGTTCCTCTCCAGAACACGCCAATGCTTGCGAGCTTGCGCATCGGTCATCGCGGGCCTCCCGCATCAGATCTCGCGACGAACAACCCTGTCGCCTGTGGCACGATGGCCGAGATGTCGTGAGCGGAAGCGGCCGTCGGCGCCCGGTTCGGCGGGCGCGCAGGCTGCAGCCGTGCAGCCGTCTTTGAGCTTTCAGACCGCACAACGAAGAGCACCGCTGCCGATGGCTGCAGCTTCGCAACGGCCTTGGAACCTGCGATGTCGCTGCCGACCACCAGCCCAAGCTTGTCCAAATAGGCCTGGGTCTCGGCTGGCAATGGACGGCCGGCAAGATGCTCCTCATAACGAGCAGGCCCCGCGTTGTAGGCTGCAAGGAAGCCCGGCGCACCGTACCGGTCGCGCAGTTCGCGCAGGTACGCGGTACCCGCAAGAATGTTGTCATGGGGATCGTAGGGATCGTTGCCGAGGTCGTACCGCAGACATAACTCCGCCCACGTCTCTGGCATGATCTGCATCAGCCCCATGGCACCTTTCGATGACCTGGCGCGCACGTCTCCGGCGCTTTCGACGTCTATGACTGCGCGTATCCAGCGAACCGGAACGCCGAAGCGACGCGAGGCGTCTTCGACGAAATCCGCAAATAGATCGCTAGTCGCATACGTTGCGGGAGGGTCCGCGGGTCGCATTTCGGCGACAGCAGTAGCGTTACTCACGATCACCGCAACGAACAACGGTACGACTGCGCGCAGGCTCCTCTCGAACAAGCACAAGCATGCCGCCGTGCTCGCCCCCGTCCAGGGTAAAGCTGCTTCGCGCCGGCCTTTCGGCCGCCCTGGACCGCCGCTACGCGCGACGGCTGCGCAATCGTTGGTCGGGACGGAGGAATGGTGCCGCACTCGGTCGAACAGAGGAATGGCAGATCGAACTCCCAACACGCGCACGGTCAGTCCTCCCAAGTCCACACAGGGAACGCTCGGCCAATCACGGCCGATGTCGGCAAGAACCCGAAATAGCGGCCATCCAGCGAGTCCGCGGACTGCCAGTTCATGACAAAGAGTTCGCCCTCGCCGACGACGCGGCAGCCCTGCCATTTCGGGAGCGGCCGGCCGCGGCCATCGCGCTCCCGCGCCTTCCCCATTTCGATCGCATCGACAGAAACTGTGAGCCCGCTTCGGCAGACGGTCTGCCCCGGAAGCGCCAGCACGCGTTTAAGCATCGGCACCCCGGCCGGCAGATAACCGTTCAGGTCTAGGAAGGTCGCAAGCGGCTCCGGTGGCCGTACGGCGAGGAGTTCCGTGACGAACAGGTTGTCAAACGGTCGCAAACGATAGAGGCCGAGCGGTAGGCTCTCGGATGCATTCCAGATGTAGATCGGCGTGATCTCCAGAACGATTGGCGCGATAAGAGCCGCGGCACAGCCGAGCATTGCGGTCAGCGTCTTGAACCGGCTGGTCATCGCATGACCCTCTGCCGGTGAAGCCACGCCTGGTGACGCGCTTTCGTGTAAGGGCGCGGGTTCTCATTGACGGACAGCCGGTTGTGAACGTGATGCCAATAGTCCGGTGCAGCGTCTGCCGGATTGATGTCCAGTGCTTCGACGGCATCGATCAACTGGAGCGCCCGTTCGACTTTCGGCCAGCCGGACAGCCGTAAAAGAATCTCACCGCCCGGCTTTACATAGGGCACGGTCGAGCACCGCTGTCCCGGCGCGACCGCGCGCAGGATGTCCATCCGCGAGATCGCGGTTCCGAAGTCGCTCGACGTCCAGCGAACGAACGCAAAGATGCTGCCTGGCGCAAATGACAGCAGCCGCCGGCGGCGATCGAGGATCTTCTCCTCGACAGCACGTCCGAAGCGAATGCGGTTCTCAATGCGCTTCTCGAGCCAAAGGAGTTCGACTTCGGTGAGGTCGCTCATGAGACGCTCCGAGCTTGAAAGATGATCCCATTGCCCGGCTGGAGCGCGCTTGCGACAGCGCATCGTCGTCGTCCTCGACAGGCGAGGCGGGGCAGAACTGGCGGATGGATGTTGGTGGTTATTCCCGGCAGCGCGAATGGCGCGGTCCGTTAGAAGAAATCCGAAGGATTTCTGGTTAGTAAAGTTACGGCGGCTGGAACGCGCTAGGAGACAAGGACTTAGGCCCGATTTTGGTCCCCGATAGCACGAGGATCCGGTCCCTGATGGCACGAGGGTTGTGGTCCCCGATAGCACGAGCTGATTCACAGGCTATCTCCCGACTTCGGAATGAGACCGCGCCGGCAAAGCCGCTTGGTGAATGGATCGACGGGTGTGAGCGCGAAATTCAATCGCTCGGCGCCATTGGGGTCGCGCGTGAGCACCAGTTGGTAGCCGGGCAACGTCTGCCGCTGGACGATCTGGCGCACGTCGTACGCAAAATGCTTGAGTGGCGAGAGGCTGCCGGACTTGGCATGGAGGTGCACAAGATCAAAACTCCAGCCGCCCTCCTGGCGGCCGCCGTGCTTGCGCACGAGCCGGTAAAGCCAGCGCTCAAGTCCACCCGTCAGATCGAAATACGCGCGATCAATGGTGAGCACGAGCGCATCATCGATCACGCCGGCATAGAACCAATCAGGCAAGATCAGTTCGATACCGAACGGGCGTCCGTTTGCGTCCGCCGTCTCCTTCCACTCGTTGATCCAGGAGAACCGGTGTCGCCGCCGCTCTGCAGGCTGACGGATCGAGGTCAGCACGGTCGTTGATTGCAATCTGTCGAGACCAGCTTTCAATCGATCATAATCGCGCGCGCTGGTTCCGCGGCCGACGAACGTCAGAATCTCGTAGGGAGTTGCACCCATCAGGCGCGAGGTCTTCAAGCCCGCGTCCCGCGCTTCGACGATCTGCGACGCGGCCCAGATCAGGACATCGGCATCCCAGATGGTTGCCATCCCGTGTTCCGGCACGGCCTCGACACGAATGGAGATTACGCCAGCACGGAAATCAATCGGAACAACTCGCTTGGTCTTTGCGAGAGAAAAGAACGGATAGGCCATCAGATCCTGTGCGTCGCGCGGCGCCAAATCGCCGGGCAACGCACGAAAAAGCTCAAGCTGATCGCGCTCGGACAGGTATTTGCGCCGCATCGCCATTGTCCTTTTTGGCAATTAGCGGCGTTCCTGGCCCGCATACGGGCGCAGGGTCGGATGTTTTTTGGCGGGCAGTACCGTGCCCTTGCCGGGATCGGAGGTCGACGTCTTGGCGCCGAGATCGGCCCACGCTTTCAGATCGTCCAGCGCGTAGACGACGCGACCGCCAATCTTCCGATAGGTCGGTCCTGTGCCGTACGTCCGGTGCTTTTCGAGGGTGCGGCCGGAAAGGCCCAGATATCGCGCAGCCTCTGGCGTGCGCAGGAATCGCGGGGGTAAGCCGGCTATTGGATCGGGCATTTGAAAACTCTGTGGTGACAACGCGTACCGGCGGTGGTGCCGGCGGGTGTGCGGTCATCATGGAGGAGCAGACCCTCGCAGGGGGATGCCGATGATCGGGGGGTGGACTTTCGATACCCCCGGAGAAGCACTACTTGTCTCTGCGCTTGGGCCGCAGAAGATCGCGATAGCCGCCGCGCATCAATGCGAGGCCGCTTTGCACAAGACGGATGGTTCGATTGCGGAGATCGTGCGTTTTCCACGCGTGATCCGGGATGCGCTTCTTGCCGAACAGCGCTTCGGCGATCTCACGATAAGTGCTGTCGGCTGCACGAGCGTCAAGCGCGCGAATGGCTGCGCCTAGCCGCTCGCGCCTTTGTTTGGATAGCTCATGAAAAGCAGGCCCCGGCGTGCGCCCATTCATTGCGCGCCACAGCCGTCGGGCAGCGTACGCGCGTGCGTCGAAATCGCCGTCAAACGGCAGCTCCGCCACGTAGTCGGCGCCGATAGCTGGCGGCTTTTTCAGCCAGACACGATGCCCGACTGCGCCGACACGAAGGATGGCGTGCCACCCATCGGAGGCGCGCCGCACTTGACCGGCTGTAAGATCTAGCAGCGGCTGAGGCGTCTCACCCTTATGGGGCGACGACGTCGCTGCGACTGGAACGACAGTTGGCAGAACCTCAGGCGCCCAAAAGATGGTCTGCTCGCCACAGGACCCTTGGGGGTCATGCGCGAAAGCAGATGCCCCACCTCCTCCTAAATTCCGTGGTTACCTCGCCATCCGGACTGTTGGCGATCATCGCTTCGTAGTCACGTCGATAGTCGACATTACGACGCAGACATTCCCAGGCGATGTCGGTGATTTCAGCATTTTGCAGGCTCTTGTAAGATTCCGGCGACCGCCAGTCTAGTTCAGGCATTGCTTCCGCCCCATTCACGTAGCTAACGAGGATTGCGGCGCAATAATTCTGATCGATTGGGTTGCAGGAAGCCCCTACTTTGGCACCACGTGGTGCCCAGAGATGACCACCAATCAGCTGGAGAAAACTATGTTCTCGACGGACACTTGGTCGGCGAATTTCTTCTAATTCGACCCGGCACCGCGCAAGAGACGGCCCTGTTCGGTAACCCACTTAGCGCGCTGCAGATGACTCAGGTATGCATTCCACGCACGATCAAGTTCGTGCTCTGGATCGATATGCAAGACTACTCGCGCGACCTCTCGCCAGTCAGCCCCTTCGCTTTCGGCCTGCAAAAGGCGCGCGTACGTCACGACATGCTGCTGGTCATAGGTCGTCAGCGCCGAATCGGTTGGCGCGACATCCGCGACGTCTGGGTCTAGCTCCGGCTTCTTCATGAATCTCCCAGCGAACAACGAATGACACTGACGCCATTGATCCCACGTCTCACTTTAGCCTTATTCCGGCCAAAGCGACCAGCGGGCCGAACCAAATACATATTATAGGAGATAAACCTCATAGTATGTAAAGCCGCAATTTGCGCGCATGGACATGCGCAAGTTAGTCGGTCGGAATTTCGCAAGACTGCGGAAGCAGAAGCGCTTCACGCAGGAGAAGTTCGCCGAAGTGTCCGGCTTTACCCAACAATACATCAGTGATTTGGAGCGCGGCCGCCGTAACCCGACGGTCGTAACCCTGTTTGAGCTCGCCAGCACATTGGGCGTTAGTCACGTCGATCTCGTTCTGCCGGATGAAGAGGCGCGAACCGATAGAACTAAGCCTGCCAAACGGAAGTAATTGGATCTGAAGCCTATCGCGATAGTTGTAGGCTCTCACTTTCGCGAGCCGGGCCGAAGGCCCGGCGAGCGCCGGACGCGGACACGCGTCATCGCCGCCGGTCCGGCTTGCCGGTCCGGCGGCGACGCATAGGCTACCGGGAAGTAGCCGCGCAACCGATCCCGATTGCGCGGCTTGCGTCTCAGATCGCGCGTTCCATCAAGCGTTTTGCCTTCCCCTCCAGTTCAAGCCTCGCATCCTGATGAGATTTGGTGCGGGCAAGCGCCGTAATCCCCTGCACGAAATCAAAGATGCTTTCAGGCTTGCGGTTTTCCTCGCCTAGAACGGTCTCGATGACCTTCGTCGTCTCTGACTTGGAAAACCCGCCCCTGCGGAGAAAGCTCTCCCGGTCCTCGTCGGTGCGGGCAACGATCCGCTCCCGTGCGGCCTTGATACCGGCCACAAATGGCGCAGGAGAGGAATTGGCAAAGCTCGTCAGCGCTGGTGCGGCCTCATACGCAAAACGTTGCGCGGCGAATTTCGAGTGCCGGATCGTGATTTCCTCGAAATTCTCGACGCCCCACAGATTGCGGTTCATGCAGACGGCGCGGAGATAGAAGCTTGCGATGCCAAGCGTCTTGCTCCCCACCTCGCTGTTCCAGCAGTAAAATCCCCGGAAATACAAATCCGGTGATCCGTCCGCCAAGCGCCCCGCCTCGATCGGGTTGGTATCGTCAACCAGAAACAGGAACACGTCCCGATCGCTGGCGTAGAGCGTTGTGGTGTCCTTCGTGACGTCCACGAAGGGATTATGGGTCATGGTGGCCCAATCCAGCACACCCGGCACCTTCCACCGCGCATCGCCCGTGCCATTGCCTGCAATCTTCATCACGGCGGCAACGAGCTCATGGTCCCAGATACGGCCGTAGTCAGGGCCGGTCACGGCGCGAAGCTCGACACGGCCGACATCGGCTTCCAAGGTCTTCACAAGTTCCGCGCGATGCGTCAGCAGGCCATGTTGCAGATTGATACCTGACAGCGTTGCCGGGAGTTGTCGCAGATACGATGTTGGTGTCCCGACAAGGGTGCACAACTGCCCAAAGCTCCAATGGGTCGGGGCCACCGGCTCGGTACGTCCCGGCACGATCAAGGCCAGCCGCTCGACACTGTCGCGGCTTGCCTCCACCCTGATGGCCCGGCTCTCCACCGTCCGCGCTTGCGCGTGCTCAGCGCGGCTGCGGACAGCATCGTATAAGTCAGGTAAGTTCAGATATCGCTCGTCGTCTGGCCGCGAAAACCATTCCGACGACACGCGGCTAACACGCTGGCCGCGCGATACATCCACGCGAAAGCCGCCGGAAACAGGCTGTTCGTTCTGGGTCAGGGTCATCATCGTCATCGCTCGTTCTCCTTTGGGGCTGGGTTAAAGCGCAGCGCTGCGCTGCAACCCTGCCCGTCGGCGAGACCGGGGTAGCAAGGGCAAGGGCGGCCGGAGTGGAGGGGGATCACCCGCCCAAGGGGGGCGCGCGACAAGCGCGCGTCTGCACGCGCCTGGCGCTCATGGCTTCATGACGATTCTGCGATGGCGCGGAAGACCGGGGAGACCACTCCGGCCGGCGCCGGCTCCGGCGCTTCACCCTTGCGCGCGCGAGGGCGGAGCCCTTAGCGGCCAATATGCGAACAAGGAGGCCGAAGGCCTTCCCTGCCCTTCTTGCTGCGTCGTTGTGGTCATGAGCGCAGGAAAAACCCCACCTCCGAGGAGGCGGGGTCTGTCGATCCGGTTGGATCAGTCGCCGTTGCGGCGGGACCAGATCAGCGTGAAGCTGTCGTCGCCCTCACCCTTCACCAGCGAGGCGTAGATCGGGGCCGGGAAGCTCGGGTCGTCGAGTTTGACCGAGAGATATTCGCGATCGGTCTCCCGCGCGGTCTTCTTCCAGGCGGCGCCGAACTCGGTGGCGCCGGCGAAGATGCGATAGTCGGGCGCCTTGTCGTTGTCCTTCTCGGTCGCGACGAACTTCGCCTTGACATTGAGCGTGAGCGTCTTGACCGATCCGGTGTAGCCGTTGTCCGCTGCGGTGAAGGTTCCGATGGTAGCCATGGTGGTCTCCGTTCTGTTGTCGGGCCGCGACCATCGCAGCCTCGATGGCGGTCCTTGGCCCGGGGAGCGATCGGCCCGCAGCCGTGAGGCCCGCAGCGCAGCGGAGGACGGCGGTAGACGGCTTTTTTGCCTCGCGAGGAATGCCGCCACTTCGCGGTAGGGGAAAAAAGCCGGCGTAGCCGTTGCGGGAAGGCGATCGAGGCGAAGCCGCCCCTCGGGCTTGATCCGTCCATTCGAGGTTGCGTGGGACGCGCCCCATCAAACAGACTGATGGAGACCACCATGACTGCCATCATCGTCGGCGCACAAGGATAGGGATCACCGGTCGCACAAAGACGTGCGTCCGCGCATCGCCGAAAGGCGAAGGCGTGACCCAACGAACGATGGCGTAGGATTTCGTATCGCGGCGGGA
Source organism: Bradyrhizobium sp. GW821-FHT12B03 (assembly GCF_058807535.1). Lineage (NCBI taxonomy): Bacteria > Pseudomonadati > Pseudomonadota > Alphaproteobacteria > Hyphomicrobiales > Nitrobacteraceae > Bradyrhizobium > Bradyrhizobium sp. GW821-FHT12B03. The sequence continues at coordinate 261,060 of NZ_JBXAQU010000003.1, read as the reverse complement.
CCGACCGCGCCGCCTTCGACCCAGAACCCGCGGAGTCGAACTTGCGATCTCGATGTCAGAGATGGCCGATAGGTCCGCCCCGATCTACGCCTCGCTGGTGAAGGGTGAGGGCGACGACAGCTCCACGCTGATCTGGTCCCGCCGCAACGGCGACTGATCGAACCGGATCGACGCCCGCCACTTCTTCGAAAGCGGGGTTAACGGGCGCTAACCACAACACGCCCTTCCCCCACGGGCTTCGAGCCAAAAAGCGTCTAGCCTTCGTTAAAGAATGCACCCGGTCGACGGCATGAGTATCATGAGGTTGGCCGCGCGCCCAAAGGCGCGCGGCCAAATTTCGAAGGTCGCACCATGACAAGCTGGGACCGCGCGAGCGGTCCCGGCTTGTCGTTTACTCGGCGGCGACAGAGTACGCGTCGGGGTTAGACTCCGTGACGGCATCCGCCTGCGGGTGTTCGGCAGGCTCTTGGCCGGCTCGCGGCGTCCGCATCAACGTGGGCAGCCAGCCGGTTCCGACAAGCGCCTGCTCGGCGGCTTCCGCCATGTCGTGCTTCTTCATGTCCGCCATCCGGTCAGCGGCCTCATCGCTGACCGCTTCCCGCACGGCGGCAAGAATGTGCGGCTTGGTGACACGACCGAGATAGGTCCGCACGGTCGGCCTCCAATACGCGGTCATGTCGAGCGACACGGCCTCCGACAACCTGTCCGCCGTCGCCACCGCACGGGGCCTACGCTCCGACGGCAGTCTCACGGCGTTGATCGTGAGCGCAACGCAATGCGCAAACAAGGCCATGCGGCTGTCATGGTCAAGCTCCACGACAAAAGCCCACAGATCGGCCGCGTCGCGCGGCATCTGCGCCGCCCAACGCGTGTGACGATCCGCCCACGCCCTCCCCGCTTTGGTGTCCTCGATACCATCCGCATGGGAGGCCAGCACCGTACTGACCGGGCGGATATCGAGGACGTGGGCGTCCGCGCCGCGATAGAAGATTTGCGCAGCAAACGCATGGGTGACGGCAACGACGGCGACTTCCGGGTGCTCACCCAAGGCGAGGCGAAGCCCAAGGGTACGATGCGCCGTGAGATCGCGGATCAGGATATCCGATAGCGGCTTGTGATCGTCGTTTTCATCTTCCGCATCCAAGGTCTCACGACCCGGCTCTTGGTTCGGGCCGGTTCCTCCGTCCTCACTGGCAGTGTCATCGACCTCCCCTTCGTCGCTCCTGTTCTGCGTTTCCGGCTCCGGTTTCTCGTCCTCGGCCAGGATAAAACCGCGTTCAACCCGCAACGACCCATCATGGCCGAGGATGACGAAGGCCCCGCATCGGACGATGTCGGCGGGGTCGTAAGCCACGCGTTTCGCCTCAAGCCGCTCGATCTCGGCCTCAAGCTCGCCGAAACGCGCATCGACCTCATCGGGCAGTTCTTCGGCGCTCTCATATTGCTCCGTCAGGCCGTTGAATTCGGACTGCGCGACATCCAAGGCTGCTTGATCTTCCGCCGAAAGGTCAACCGGCTGCGGATAAGTCCTGCGTAGACCGTGGCTGTGGGGGTAGTCGAGGAAGACTTGCGCCCATTTCCACCCCTCTGCCTCCATCAGGGCATTGGCCTCCCGCCCGAGTTTCGCCAAGACCAGCATATCGAGAAGCGCCACGTCCTCGAAATAGCCACCGCGATCCTCGGTGAAGAGGTCGCGCAGGATCGTACCGCCAACCTCCGTATACTTTTCTGGGCCGACAAAGATCGCGCGGCGATCCGTCGCGGCGACATGGGTTTCGGTGAGCAGGCGGCGGATCGTGCTGGCGTCCCGGTTATAGGACAGCCGCTCGAACGCGGCTTCCTGCCGGGCATGGTCCTCGGTGATCGCAAAGGCCATCAACTGGTCGAGCGCCAGATCGCCGTTGCGATAGATTTCCATCAGCTTGGGCGAGACCGCACCCAAGCGCAGGCGCTGGCGCACCACGTGCGGCGTGACGCCGAACCGGGCCGCGATCTCCTCTGCGCCGAAACCGCGTTCATCGGCGAGCTTCTTGAACGCCTCGAACTGATCGGCGGGATGCATGTTTTCCCGGGTGACGTTTTCGTCAAGGCTGATCTCGTGCGGGTCGTTCGCCGTATCGACGATACAGCGGATCGGCTCGGTCTTCTTGATCTCCTTGCGCTTCACCCGCAGAAGCTGGGCAAGCCGCCTGCCCTCGCCGATGGTGACGGAATAGAAGCCGGTAGCGGCACCATCGCCGTCCAATTCCGGTTCGACGACCAGATTTTGCAAAATGCCCTTCGCGGCGATGCTCGCCGCATAGGCTTCGATCGCCGCCTCGCTGTGCGGCGTCTTGCGGGCGTTCTTTGGGGACTTCTTGAGCTTGTTGAGCGGGATGAATACCTCCGTCCCGCTCTCCACAATGTTTTCTGCGTGCTTGGCCGACATGATTGATCTCCTTTGGGTTAGGGGCGCAGAGCGCGCCTGCGCCTGCGCCCCTGCCCGTCGGCGAGACCGGGGGTAGCAAGTGCCAGGGCGACCCGAGTGGAGGGGGATCGCCCGCCCTTAGGGCCGCTCGAAGAGCGGGTCTGCACAAGCGCATGACTGGTCGCGACGATTCAGGATCTGAGGAAGCGCGGAAGACCGGGGATACCGCTCGGGTCGGCGCCGGCGTTTGCCGGCGCTTCACCCTGGTGCGCGCGAGGGGCGGAGCCCATTAGCTTCCTGCGAAAGGAAGAGACCTGTTGGTTGGTGCAAGCCATGCCCGGGAGAAAGAGGCAGCCGCAGGAGCGTCAGCATAGCGCCGACGCGGAACGCGGCGGGACGCGGGACCGACTGCAGTCGCGAGACCGGTTAACAAGGCACCCGAACGCGGGACAGTGATAGCGACGCCGGCATGTAATGACGGCGGGGCCCGCGAGCGAGTGCCTCCGGCGAGCGACTCAAGAACGACTTCACGATGCGTTGGCATTAATTTTGCATTTGTGATATCGTCTCAATGTTGTGCATGTCGATCCACGGCGTGCGCATGTTCACTGAGCGAGTTTTTTACAGAGGACGACATGGCCAAGAAAGCGAAGAAGGAAAAGAAGACCGCGAAGGCAGCCACCAAGAAGGTGGCAAAGAAGACCTCAAAGAAAAAGAAGTAGTCGCATCCACGACTGAGAGATTGCGCCTCCGGGTCGCAACCCGGACGCAAAGCGGAACCTCTCCCAAAGGATATGAAGTGTCCTTTGCAGCCGTCCAGTATCGCGGCAAAGCAAGATAAGGCCGGACCTTTGTGCAGATGGCTACTGCATAAAGGTCCGGTTTTTCGTTTCTGCCCCGGTGGGCATGATCTGCTCTTGCGCGAAGGATCGATGCCGCATGGCCGCGACGCTCTTGCGGCGCGGTTCACGAGAGCCTGGTCCGCGAATGCGGACGCGCCCACGATCATGATTTATTTGAAGCTATGGCGTGGGCGCAGCCGCACCTGTCGCACCACTTTCTCACGCCGCCGCGCGGTCTTCCTTATCGGCGCCACGGGCCACAATCCGCAAGGCGTCATCCGGCAGTGGCCGCTGCAAGACCTTGGCCTCGTCCCACGGCGCCCGCATCCATACGTCGCGTTCTTCGTCGGTCGTCAGGATGACCGGCATGGCCTTGGGATGGATCGGTTCGACGACCGCATTGGGCGCGGTGGTCAGAAAGCCGTAAACAAGGTGAGGTCCGGGGATCGGCTTTGATTTGGTCCCGCGGTCACCTTTGAATTCGGTCCAAAGTCCGCCGAAAGCGAACAGGGGCCGGTCGTCGTTCAGGGCGAACCACACGACATCCTTCTTGCCGGTCGCAGGATTGGGCTCAGGCGCATATTCGGCGAAGCTGTTGGCCGGAACCAGACAGCGGCTCTCCGGCTTCAGCCAGCCGCGCCAGTGTGGTGATGTGGTGTTGCGAATATTCGTAAACGGGAAACCGCCGGCACGCGGCGGTGACGGCATGCCCCAGCGCATCATGACCAGTTCACGATCGGCAGCCGCGTTGCGCACCACGGGAGCCGGATAATCTGGAAACACGCCAGGCATCGACGGCAGGTTGCCGACATAGCGGTTCATCACGCGAAAGAGCCTGATGATGGCCTCCTGGTTGGTCGAGATCGAATAGAGATTACACATCCGTGATCCTGCGATTTTCACCGTGTGTCGCGCGGGTTGAACTTCGGCCAGTTCTGAAGCGGTTTCAAGGACGGCAGATTGGTCGGGCGTTCGGGATAATGAAACTCGGTGCCGCGCAGCCAACGGCCCTTGAAGCGATCCCAGAACAGGATGGCGTCCATCTGCCAGGTGAACTCGTAGACTTTCCACACCCCGTCGCTCTGGATGGTCTCGCCGGTTGAGTTGAACGGCAGGCTGTTGAGCCTGCAAAGCGCGTCAATTTCGGCCCAGTGGGCGCGAATGTAAGTGTCCTCCAGGGCGACATGATAGGGCCGATCGGCCCGCCAGCGCGGCCCGCCCCCACGCGGATGAAAGCCCTGACGCTGCGTCATGAACTCGGGAATACGGCTGATGGCCTTTCCAATCCGGCGGGCTTCCTCCGATGTGAGCTTGCTGACACCAAAGCTGTAACGCTGTGAATCGTCGCGGCAAAACAGCCAGGCCACCGTCACGCCATTGGCGTCCCGGACCACGTAGCGCTCGGAATTCTCCCGGATCAGGGTCCAGGGTGGCTTGAAACGGCGGCTTGACTCCATGAGAACAAAATAGGAACATAGGCCCTCGCCGGTCAACCTGGAACAGCGTCATGTCCTCTGGTTCACAACCGAACGCACAGGACGCGGACGAACTGGAGGCTGCGGTCGATCAAGCCATTGCTGCGTGCGGGGGCGACATGCGGTCGACCATCCGCGCGCTGATTGTCGCGAATGAATATTTGAAAACCGAGGTCGGTGAATTGATGAAGGCTGTCTCCCACGCCTATGTGCGCGGAAGATTTCACACCTATTCCGGCTAGGAGCGAACCATGACGGAAGTAACCTACTTCGTGGCGCTGCCGTTCGTCGTCGCCGACGATGGCATTGCGGCCGGCGAACCGACGGAGTGCTTCAACCCGGTCGCGGTCGTCGTGCGGGCGGAAGCTCTATCGCGCAAGCCAGGGCATGTTGGAGCCGTGGCCTTCAGTCGGACGGGAGATCCCGCAACAGGCAACTTCGGCGATGCAGAGGTCATCAAAAAATTCGGTGAAGTGCCAGACGATATGAGTACGTTGTAGAGGAGCAGACCATGTCGCCTGGCCCAAGGCCGCGTTTTGCTCTCCCCGCGGCCTCGAGGAGGGAATAATTCAATGCCCGTCCATTTGCTCACAGGTGCCGGATTCAGCCGAAACTGGGGTGGGTGGCTCGCCAATGAAGCGTTTGAGTATCTCATTGGTTACCCGCAAATCACCTCCGAGCTGCAACGGAGGCTTTGGCACGGCAAGAAGGAAGGCTTCGAGAGAGTTTTGAATGAACTCCGCGTGATCCAACAAAGTCAGCAGGACGAGCTCTCCAAAACCGAGGTAGCGCTTTTTGAGCGAATGCTTGAGGACATGTTCAACGCCATGAACTTGGGCTTCAAGCAGGTGGAATTTGATCCCCTCTTCGATCCTCATCGAATTGGCACTCAACCAGATCTTATCAGACGGTTTCTCGCCCACTTCGACGCAATCTTCACCCTCAACCAAGATTGCCTGCTGGAGATGAGGTACCAGACGTCAAGTTTCAGTCAGATCTCTGAAAATCGTTTCCGAGATATGTACTGCCCCGGCATCGAGCCGGTTCGCGATACATCAGGCAAGCAATACATGCCGCCCGGCCTCTTCAAGCCTGGGCCTAAGCTGTTCCAGCTGGAGCACCACAGACAGCCCTACTTCAAACTTCACGGTTCGAGTAACTGGCGCGATGGCGATTCGACTCTCTTGATCATGGGAGGAAATAAAGGGCCAGATATCCAGAGCAACTGGCTACTCCGAAACTACCGTGATCGGTTCACGCACAGTATCTCGCAACCAAACTCGAAGCTGGTCATCATCGGCTACAGCTTTCAGGACGGCCACATTAATGAGATACTAGAGAATGCTGCAAATGCTGGGGCAAAATTCTTCATCATCGACCCAACCGGGGTCGACGTACTCGACCATGCAATAAATACATCGACTAGCACCCAGCCTTATCGCCATAAGATCCAAGAAAGCATAGCCGGAGCGTCGCGGCGACCACTTCTGACGACGTTCTCGACTGACCACGTCGAAAATGGCAAGATTTGGAGATTCATTAATCGCCTTGGACCCGAAAGCTAGCGCATTTGCTCGACGACGGGTGACGAATTGATCTCGCGCGCAATGGCAGAGCCCATGAACCAGGACGATTTGCACGAAGACCGCGATGACTTTCCGGAGTATCGCGACGAAGAAGAAATACAGCCATACGAGCTGTCGGAGGCCCTCACATCGTTACATCTTTTCGACGGCGACCCATACTTAAGAACACAGGCGTTCAACTTGGCTATCGTCGACAAGTTTATCATGCAGCTGGAGTACGCTGCACTCAAGGGCTTAAACGCAGACAAGCGCGCGCCGATAGCCGACAGATTGTTTCTGTCGGCACAATCTCAAATGTGGATTTTTGCGGCTTATGAGATGGTCCGAACTTGGCGCGAACGGGCTAAAGACATCATGAAATGGCACGACAATGGCGGCCTGAAGCTCAAGATCGATGCTCTGCGGCGAGATGTCGGCTTCCGTCATGTTGGACGGGAGCTGCGTGCTGAGCAGCTTCAGAAGGTATTCGACGATCCCAGTCTTGTAACAAGAATTCAGGAAGATCTTCGTGCAAGTCACATCACGTTCGCGCGGCTCGAATATATCCGCGTCGCGTTGGCCAAACACGAAGTAGGTGGACGCAAAAACTCTATCGCTTATGCGCCTGGTTATGGACGCATCAACAGGTGGTGCGGATCCTTGGAATACGAACTTGAAAACAATGGGGTCATTCTCGGAACACTCAGCCGCCGGGACATTGCCGACGAGTTGCGCCTGTTGGCCGATCGAACCAATCTTCCCACTGATGAGGATTTAGACTCTTTCGACGCCTCTATGAAAGTATCTCCTCCCAATCCATTCCTTAAGGAAGACGACTAAGCCTGATAGCCGGTGCATGGCTAGGCTGGAAGCCTCCGATCTGATGCGCTAGGCAACCCTGCCCCCGCCTTCAACTGAAACTGCTTGAACCAAGAACTTCGCATTCTTATGCAGGTCAGCAGCCTTTGTATCCTCTGTCAGAAAATCGTCGAAATAGGTCGCGAAGGCGGCCAAGTTAGCGTCGATCGCGTCATTGCGGAATTTTGCATGGTCGGTCTTCGAAGGTGGGCCTCCCACGGCGATCCACGAAAGTGATAGAATATGAGCGCATATAGCGTATCGAAAGATTAGCGAGTTAGACAACTTTATCGCAGGAGGCAATGCCTTGACGTTGCAGGCTTCGAACATCTTCAACGCAAGAGCAAAGACGTTGTCGACGAGCTTGTCGTGTAACTCTAGCGTCCATGCCTGCCCCGAACGAATGATCTTCAGCTCCGCTAGGGTGTAGCCTTTGGCAGCTTCATGCATGTTGGCCGCATAGGTCTCCATATCAGCGATCAGCAATTCCAGCTGAGCAGCGGCATCTCGTTTCGTCGCCAAAACCTCCTTTTCAGCCTGTTTGTCGCCTCCTCGTGCGGCGTCCAGCTTTTTACAGAACGCTGGGAAAACTGCGGTTTGGCTGCGATCGATCAACCGCTTCTGCAACCCGCGACTGCGCTTGCGGGTCTTGAGCTTGCATACGGCGGACGTGGTCTTTAGGACGATAACCTGACTGGGATGCTTAGCCAGTATCGCCAGGGATTGAGCGACGGAAGTCACATCACCTCCTGCAAGTGTCTCCATGAAAACATAGTCAGGTACGGCCGCGACGTTCGACGGCTCCCGTAGATATTCGGTCAACTTGGGCGACATAAGAAAGTTTGTATCGACGACCTTACGCATTTTGCGCCTTTGCGATTTCTGACTTCCTGGTTCACCTCGTTACGAACGTCATTACTGGTGAAGGTGCCTCGGGTGGTCCAAATTTGCCGTTTCTACGCCGAAGCCGCCAAATCCCCCATCCACCGTTGTTGCGGCTCTGCATGTTGAGCGTTTTTTGGTCTGATGGCGACCTCGCTCGGATCGGCCAGGGTACCACAGCAACATGAACACCACTTTTCTTCTCTTGGCTCAGTACGGAGGAAAGGCCATTATCCCGATCGAGGACGTGTGCAGAGACTATTTCACGCATCTCAACGCAAACAAATTAATCCAGAAGATTAGCGCAGGTGAAATTCCCATCCCCCTGATCCGGATCGAGGCCAGCCAAAAATGTGCAAAGGGGGTCTATCTTGTCGACTTGGCCAAATATCTCGATGAGCGAATTGCCGCGGCGAGAAGAGAGATGACCGCCCTCACTAGCTGATCTGAGCGTCACCGAAATAGCAATTCCCTTACGTTGCTCCCTGGTCGGGATTATGTGTGTACTGGGCGCGAATCGGATTGACCTACGTCGCTGGGCTCACCAAGCAGAGCGCCGACCTCGCGCACGCATTTTTCGACGTTTTGGAAAATCTCATGTCCTGTAAAGCGAATGACGAGATAGCCAGACCGGGTAATCGATCTCTCTCGCCGTCTATCCCAAGCGGCCTGGGCCTTGGTCTTCTCGTGAAATTCATGGCCATCGAGTTCGATTGCCAGTGGTAACGAGCCGCTTTTTCGTAGGTCAATGACGAAATCTATATCGAACTCACCGATGTCGGTTGAGAGCTTCTTCTGTGGTTGGAGCTTGACGCCATATCGCTCCTCCATCTGCTGATAGTGCCACTCCATAACGAAAAGCTGCTCAATCGGCGATGCAACACCAAAACCTGAGAGCGTTTCTCGTACAGTGCGCTCGAATCGAGCGGAAACTCGCGATTTATACCAATAGAGCCGTCGCTCGATATCGACCGGAATAGACGAGCCGGGAATACCCAGCGAGTCGCCGAACATCCAGGCGACCAATTCGAGTTTTTCTCGTTCGCCTTCATATCGCTTCAGGACTGTATTCGTGGACATCATCACGTCCACGTATTTTTCCCATTTGGCGCGATAGTAGAGCTGCTCCAGGATATCTACGGTCGGGACTCGCGCCCGGTCTTGATCAAGTTCGTCGATCGCGAGCTCCAGCCACTTCTCAAGTACGGCACGGTAGGAGTCCAGCCAGCGTTGGTTTTCCTGGCACGTCTTTTCGTCGGGGATATCCATAGCATTCGCCAAGCTAGTGGTGAGAAACGGTAGAACCGACACTGTGGCCTGCCGGAACCAAGAGGACCTCTATCTGTATGTTTTCCGATAGAGACCCATCGACTTTTTAAGTTAGCGATCGACTTGAGCGCATGCGCGCACATCTTTCCGCCAAGCTGGCGTCGGTACGACGTTATTGATTAGTTATTTCGATATCCTGATTGATCACTGCGCTCTCGACAAAGTTACCGAGCATCTGTGCAGTTGAGTTGTAGATCGACGGCTCCTCGCCCGGTCCCCGCAAGGTGAGCACGAATGCGACCTCTTGCGGGCCAACGTCGCTATTGGTTTTCCAACCGAATTGGAAGAGATCGCGCGCGAAGACACGTGCATAAAGGCGGAGTTGGTTACCAGAGAAGGCCAACCCGCCGCCTTTCGCGAAATCGCGGCAATGCCTTCGTATTGGCTGCCACTTCTTCAAATTCTCACGTGCATCGTTCTCGGGAAGTGTCGACTCCATCATCGAGCCCAACAGGGACTTCCACTCATCTTGTTTCGTCGGATGCTGGTACGAGAGCGACGTTTCGAGGCGCGTAGCAAAGTAGTTGGTTTCGGCAAAGGGCGACACAACGGGTTTGAGCACGGCCGTGAGGCTCGCCCGGCCGAGCAATTTACCGTTATGGATCATCTCTGGAGGAATCGGGATACCGGTCCAGTAGTACGCCGTTCCTGGCTGCAGCTGAGCCGTCCAGGTTAGCGCCACGGTGCCCGGCGCACATGTCCATGGCATAGTTCCCTGGTATGGCGTTCCCCACCCGAGTTGCGGGTGGTGCTCATCGAGTTCGCTCGCGCTGACCAAGAGCGCCTTCACGAGATCGGGCGTCGGGTTACGGAGGTTAGCGAACGTATGCGCCGCCAACGACGACACCAGCGTCGTCGGATAACTGCTGCCGGTGTCGGTGACACCGCCGATCATCCGAAGCTCAGAAAACCAGGATACATCCGGCTTGAGCATCCCGTCGGGACCGGGGCCTCCAAGGCACGTAGGGCAAGGCCCTGCAGGGCCGCCGCTTGCATTCGCCTGACGGCCGCCCACTACGATGGCTGCTTCACAGTCAGCCGGTGGCTCGGGCCGAGTCGTCCCCCCCGGAGAAACGTTGCCAACCGATACGACCGGCAGAACGCCGAAGTGGCGGCTTAGGGTGGCCAGTTCATGGCCAAGCAGGCTCACCGCGTCCGGGCTAGCACCAGGTTGGTTGGCAGAAATATTCCAGACCTTTGTATCCGGGTGGGCCCGCATAACGTCGGCAAGGTGGTCGATGAGGTCTAGTTCGTCGATCCTGGCATTGGTGTTGCGCGCGGGAACAGCCTGAACGGTTCCGATACGGCAGTCGAGATCAGGTAAGACACGGTTTGTGTTCCAAGCATGCCCTTGAACGACCAGTGAGCTGATGGCGCTACCGTGAACACGGTCCGCCTGTGCATCGGTGACGAACTTGCGCGCGCGCCACGCTTCCGCGCCTGCATAACTCGGTGCGTGAAGGCCACCGTCGACCACACCCACAATCGGGGCGTCAGCCACATTAACCGGCGTAGTGGGATGAGCACCTTCGCCGGGCGCAGCGACCCTGATAGGACGCACCGGATCGATCCGGTAGGATGCCCCCGAGGCTAGCAACTCGAAGAGGGCCTCGCGGGTCGCGATGCGCACGGTTCCACGACCAATTCCCGTGTTGCGATAGTTGCGCATCGCGCGAGCGATGCCAGACTGTCGCTGCGCAGAAGCTACCTCTCGCGAAGAATCAACCGAACCGGGCAACGCGGGGCCGGTGGGGCCAGAAAGCAGCCTCGTGTGAGGGAATGTCGGCAGCAGAATCTGCTGCTGCGAGAGCATCTCGACTCGCTCTAGTAGAAGCTCGCGGGCCTGCCGTGTGCGAAACGGTGCAAGCCAAACCACAAAGAGGCGCCCGCCATCATCCTCCGGCGCTGACTGCCATAGATCTTCAATCGATCGGCCCCGCGCGCGGTCGGCCGGGCTAAAAGGCGTCAGGCTTTCAACCCGTGAGATGTCAGCCTGAACCGGATAGTTGACGGGATTATCGATCGCGCGGGCAAGCCGACCAAGCTGCTCAAGGTCAGCCTCGATAAGGTATCCGCCATGGTAAGGCGCGACGAGACGACAACCGTTGACCGGGCTGAAGAGGTCATCGGGCGTATGCGTTGGCGCCAACGAATCCTCCGCGAACATGCGCACCACGAGGTGCGCCGTGCCGGCAAATGACGGGAGATCGCTTCGCGAACTGAACAGACTCCGGGCTGAAGCAGCAAGGACCCGCTGCTGGGTTGGGAGGCGCGCGACCACGACGCTTCGCTGGCCCTTGCCGCGCGCGCTGGGCGACTCCGGTTTTGGGTCCATTTGCAGACTCAGAACCGGGTTCAGTAAAGGAGGCGCTCTCTCGGCCACGGATTATTCCTCCTGCTTAAAGTATTGGTACACGGCTTGGCGGGTTACCCCAAGCAAACGTGCAATATTGGCTGCTGATACCTTATCTTTCAACCCCAACGCGAGCTGCTTCTTTTGGTCAGGTTCAAGCGGGGTTCGCTGCGGCATAGAAGACTGCCCTGCCCGGAAATTGAGGACCGCGAGCGCGACCGCGCCGAAATCGAGATCTCGCTTGTCGAGCAAAGCGTGTCGCCGCGCGCTGTGCGCGATGGTCTCGATGTCTGCGCCGGACAGACCCTCCGAGAGGACTGAAAGGGGGTCGGCAATTTGTTCGCCGTCCTTATCCTCAAACAGAAAGTGCTTCCAAAGATCTACACGCACCTCGGCTTCTGGTGCACCAAACTCGATCTTGTACGGGAAGCGGCGCCATATCGCCGGATCGAGCAAATGCGCATGGTTCGTGGCAGCGATGACAACAGCGTGCTGGTCGAGCGAATCCAGACCCTGAATGACCGTATTCACCACGCGCTTCAACTCACCAAGCTCGTTCCTGTCGTCCCTTAGCTTGGCGATCGCGTCCATCTCATCCAGGAACAGCACCGCGTTCTTCGATGGCACGAAGTCAAAAACTGTTCTGATGTTTTTGCCGGTGTCACCAAGCAGCGACGTGATAACTGAATCAAGGCGCACCACGTAGAATGGTCGGCCGAGATTCGCTGCAATATGACCGGCGAGCAAGGACTTGCCCGTTCCGGGAGGTCCGGACAGCATTAGATTGAGCCGAGAAGCGAGCCCCTTGGCGTTGAGTTCGTCGACGTGTTGGACATCGGTGAGGAAGTCGCGGAACACGCGATTTCCGGCTTCATTCAAGAAAATTGGATTGTGCGGCCATGGCTGCTCTTCGACCAGCGGCAAGCGCGATTTTGTGTCGACCGGAAGCGACTCGACATACCCAGAGGCGCGCAGCGGCACGCCGCGCTTCCGAACCAACGCCCTTAGCTCCTTTGCCGCTTCCTCATTGCCTGCCTTCGCGAGTTCCCGCGCAAGGTTGCCTGCGATTCGGCGAACGCGGGTGTAGTCCGCCGAAAGCGCTGCGTCAGTGAGTTCAATGAGGTGTTTGGGATCGAGGGGCACGCTATTTTCTCCGGTTTTTCGTTGGCTTTTTGTAAAGCAATTTTGTTATATTGACAAGTGATATCTTACTTTTGTAAAGTGATCTAATCAAACTGACAAAGGATATGAACATGTTGCAAAATCAAGAAGTTAGCGCCCACGGCGCACCCCATCCGGTTAAATTTGAGATTCTGGTCGCTGGAACTGACCTTCAGTTCCGTCCCCTGAGCCTGACTGACTCCGAGCCCACCGGCCGTCAAATCATCGACGCCGCGGGCGGCCGCCCCGTCGATGAATACGCAGTGCTGCAGTGGCCCGCTAACGGCACCCTCGAACGTCTGGGTCTCGATGAGACTACCGACCTGCGCAAGCCGGGTGTGGAACGGTTCATCGTGGCAAAGAGTGACCGCGATTATCGCTTCGAGATCGACGGCAAGGAGCAGGAATGGCCCGAGGCGGCCATCACCCGGGAAGTGCTGCTGGCGCTGGCCGGCCAGGACCCGGCCCAGTTCTCGGTCTGGCAGGAGTTCAAGAACTCTCCCGACAAGGAGGTGTTGAGCGGTCACCCGGCAGACTTGGCCGAAAAGGGCGTCGAGCGGTTTTACACGGTCATGAAACATACCACGGAGGGCAGTGATGGCAGTCCTTCCCATTCGTGATCGCGCGTACCTCGTTGAGCACGGCGTCACGTTCGAGGAGGTGGACGGCAACGAGAAGGGCGTGATCTTCCGGGATTACATCCTTCCGGCCGGCCGCTTTGATCAGACCAAGGCTGATATCCTGGTGTTGTTGCCGCCGGGATATCCGGACGTTCGGCCAGACATGTTCTTCGCGACTCCCTGGATCAAGCTCTGCAGGTCTGCGCAATATCCGCGCGCCGCTGACCAGGCGCACGACTTCCAAGGCAGCCGATGGCAGCGCTGGTCACGGCATAACGACCAGTGGCGGCCCGGCGTTGACGGCATCTGGACCATGCTCCGGCGCATCGACACGGCACTGGAGGCGGCAGCGTGAGCAACTTTAACCTCGTTTTCATCGAGCAGCAGGAAGCCGAACTGCGCGACCAGTTGTTTGCCGTGAAAGACGTCGAAGGCGCCGCCTACGTGCTGATGCGCGAATGCAAAATCGCGGGCGACCCTTGGGAGCGACGGTCGCGAACCAAGTTGGTGGTGCGCGAGATCATCCCGATTCTGGAGGAAGACAGGGTTTCGTCCAGCGCCCAGCACGTGACCTGGGGCACGAAGGGGTTCGTGGCGCTCTTGCAGCGCTGCCAGCGCGAGGAACTCGTGCTCGGCATCGCTCACTGCCATCCCCACGGCCCGCAGGACTTCTCCGAGCAGGACGACGTGAATGAAACGGAATTGCTAAGAACCGCCTGCAACCGAAACGGTCCTTCCACCAAGCTGGTCAGCATTCTCTTCTATGAAGACGGCGGCATCCGTGCCCGCGTTTGGCAGTTTCCCAAGCACAAGGCCGAGTGCAAATCTGTTGCGGTCTTCGGTGAGCGCTTCCGGTTTCACTTCCCCGCCGCGCCCTCACCCGTCTCCGAGGTGTTCGCGCGACAAGTGCTGGCCTTCGGGCCATCTCTCATGTCGCAACTCAAGGCCTTGCGGGTCGGCATCATCGGCGCGGGCGGCACCGGCAGCGCGACCGCAATGCTGGCGGCAAGGGCCGGCGCCGGACAAATTGTCGTCGTGGACGACGATATTGTTGAGCGGACCAACCTGAACCGCCTCCACGGCGCCACCCAATCAGATGCCGACGCTATGATGGGCAAGGCGGATGTCGCTGCCCGCGAAATTGCCCGAATGGGCTTAGGTGTTCGGGTTGTACCCCTTAGAGGTTGGGCCAATGCGCCTCACGTGCGGGACGCGCTTAAGTCCTGTGATGTTATTTTTTGCTGCACCGACGACAACGCGGGCCGCATCTTCCTCAACCGGCTGGCCTACTTCTACTTCATCCCCGTCATCGACATGGGCCTGGCGATGGCCGTCGCTATACCGCCTGCCGCGGGCATGGCGGACATCTCGGCTCGGGTCACGACCGTTCTACCCCCCGAGACCTGCCTGCTCTGCCGCGATGCGGTCGATACCGAAGTGGCCCGAGAAGAAGATCTGCGGAGGCGCAATCCAACCGAATACGATCGTCAAAAGCGCGAAGCCTACGTCAGGGGTGAAGGTAATCCGAACCCCGCCGTGGTCACGTTCACCACCGAGGTCGCCTGCATGGCCGTCAACGAACTTCTGAACCGCATCGTTGGCTATCGGAAGCGCGAAATGGGAAGCGAGCATCGGCGGCGCTTTCTCTTTTGCGAAGATCGAGCCACCTCGGCCTCGCCGCGGAATACCTGCCCCATCTGTGCCAGCAAGCTGTATTGGGGCATGGCAGATGCTGAACCATTTTTGGATCTTGTCGGATGAATGCAATCCTCCGCATCATTCTGCTGCTTCTCGTCTGGCTCGGCCTCGCCAAGAAGCCGCGCTACCTGGCGCGCTATTCTAAACAACACCCGACCGTTGCCGAGCTAGCGGACGATGACCTTGTTGTTGTCCGTTCAGGCGGCTTCACCAAATGGGCCTGCTTCAAATGCCCGTGCGGATGCGGCCAGAAGATTGCACTGTCCCTACAGAAGGAACGACGGCCATCATGGTCAGTTGTCGTCGATTGGCTGCAGCGGCCAACTATATCGCCTTCTGTCAATCAGCTTGCCGGTTGTTTTTCCCACTTCTGGGTCAAACGCGGCGATGTCGAGTGGACCGGCAGTCCACGCTAATTCAACCCGAGGAGAAGCCAATGACGAAACTTCGAAAATTCACCCTTTCGCACAATGACGACCGCGACAGATGGGAACTCAGGCAAGATAAGACCCACAACTTTGTCAGAGCGTTTGATACCAAGGCCGAAGCCACCGCCGGCGGGGTCTTGTCCCGCACCCTTGGCAAAGTGGGCGGCTCGGTCAAGATCGAGAAAATATCGGGCGGCTACCAGGAAGAACGCACTTTCCCCCGCAGCGCAGATCCGCGCAAGTCGAAAGGCTGAGCACAAACCATGCGCTTCGAGCTTCCTTCTAATGCAGGCTCATTCGAGATCCCGGATGATTGGTGGCGCTTCGCCGAAATGGAGCGCTTCCGGCCCAGTCCTGGCGGCTACTACCCATACCAAGTTCGCCGCGAACATGACGTGGAGCTAGTGCCTATTGCCGTCGTCGCGCCGCCCCTCCGCAATCCCGGCGTGGCGATGTTGAAGAAGTTCAAGATGATGCCAGTACTCTTTGCGTTTCAGTCTCCAGAGTGTTCGCTCCCAGCCGTCGAAGTCTACCCCGCGACCTCCGGTATATATCGCTTCACGGTGCACAACGGCTTCCATCGATTCTACGGCTCCGTGGCAGCGGGATACAACTTTTTACCCATTCTCGTTTGCGAACCGTTCGACTTTTGATCGTGTCATCATGATTGAATATCTGTACCGCTTTCGTCCCTTGAAGCGCCTCTTGGAGCAGGATGAACTCCGCAACCAGGAGATCTATTTTGCAGAGCCAGAACAACTGAACGACCCGATGGAGGGATTCCGGGATATCTTCTGGAAAGGCGATGCGATCGTCTGGAAAAACTTTCTAAGGCACTACGTTCTCTGCCTCGAGAACGCGTTCTCGCAATGGATGCTTTGCGGTGAGACGGAGCCGCTCAACTGGGGCAATATCCCCGTGTTTAACTATGGGGATATAAACAATGGCCTCCCCCGCAAGAAGCTGGAAGACGAGATCCTTGCCGCTCTCTTCGGTGAGGCCTGCATCACGGTCTTCATTGCGGCGCTGGCAGAACGGTCCTTTCCGGTCCGGCGCGACGAGCTGGCGGCGCATCTACGCAACTTTCACATGCTCGCGCTTCATCATATCCGGCAGGCCCATGTCCACCTCGGTTTGCAGCCCGAGACCCCCGACGCCGACGTCCAGGCGGAAGCATTCCGCCAGGCCATTCTTCTGATGACGCAATCTATCGGCAAATTTCAGGAGATCGAGAAGCAACACCCCATCAATGAGCACCAGATCGATGCCTTCTACGTCGCCCAGAGAAAAATGGTCGCCGAAATCGACCTCATCCATTTCTATAATGGTGATATTGACATCGCACAGGCCAACCGCAGTTTTGTCTGCATCACCTTCCCAGAGGAGTTCGTTCGAAAGGTCGAGAACCTCGTCTATCCCGAGTGGTACACGGCCTGCTTCATGCGCGATTGCCGGAATTCGGCAGTATGGGGAAGCTACGGAGACAACCATACGGCTGTCTGTCTGAAATTCAGGGTTGGCGGGACCGGCGCGGAACCTGGCTTACGCCTGAGACGCGCAAACGGGCTCAATGCCGACGGCCCGATCCTCAACTTCGTGAATCATGAACTTCATCAAATCGCTTACGAGAGCGAGCATCTGCCAGTTGACTTCTTTCGCTCTCTTGGCCGCTTTCCGATCCCGGTGCTGCGCCGGCGCTGGTATTCAGACGAGGCCGGGAACCACAGCGCCTGCGGTGACGATATATTTCGCGCGGATGCGGAATGGCGAAACCGATATTGGGACGTCTTCTATCACGGCATCACGCGCAAGCTGAAGGATTGGAGCTACGAAGAAGAATACCGGCTCATTCTCGACAATACGTACTGGGATTTTCGCGAGGCGGGAAAACGCAAACTTCCATATCAGTTCGCCGACTTAAGCGGCCTCATCTTCGGTATCAAGACCCCGATGAAAGCCAAGATCGCGATTTGCAAGATCATTGAAGAAAGATGCCGGAAAGAAGGACGCAGCGATTTCAAATTTTACCAAGCCTACTATGCGCGATCGTCGGGAACGATCGAACATGCAGAGATGCGCCTTCTGAGATTCGCACCCTAGCCGCTTGGCCAGCGCTTAGAAATAATTCGAAGTGAATCACCAATAGGAATTGCGCCAAACGTCCTCAAGCGACGCCTCACTGCTGCGGCCAGTACCGCGGCGCTAGACGCCAACTACGCCTCATCGCAGCGATCCTGTTAGCGTCGAACTAGCGACTGGAATACCGATCAAAGTCAGAAGCAAAGTAACGTTGCGCTTTGCCGGTGCCTAGGCCCGCAATACTGCGATCGCAGTTTCGGTCGCCACGTCATACGGAAAGTGGCGCGTGGCGGGGCTTGCGATCGTACGTATCGGCTACGCCAATTGAATCAACAACGATGCGGATGGAAAAGCGGACGAAAGCTTTACCAATAGGCAAGATTGTAATGAAGCCATACGCCTCGAAAGCTAGAGACACCTGACGATCCGGTTTCGCAACACCCCCAACCTCTCTACCTCCAATTCCACGACGTCACCGGACTTCAGGAAACGTTCCAATTCCAGTCCGCAGCCATTGCCGACAGTACCCGATCCAAAAAATTCGCCCGCGTGCAGTGTCTCCTCGCTCGATGCGTGAACCAAGATGTCTTCAAATTTGTGGTGCATCTCAAAAGAATTCCCTCGCGACCATTCCTCTCCGTTTACCCGAGCAATCATGGACAGACTATAGGGATCCGGAATTTCGTCCGCGGTCACCAGCCAGGGTCCGAGAACGTTTCCGGTATCGAAGTCCTTGCCCTTGGCCGGCCCGAGTTGGCCCTGCATTTCACTCATTTGGACGTCGCGTGCGCTGAAGTCATTGAAGATGCAATAGCCGAAGACGTGTTTACGAGCGTCCTCACGGCGAATATTCTTGCCGCCAGTGCCAAGGAAGATGCCGAACTCCAGTTCATAATCGAGCATCTCGCAGTACCGCGGCCAATGGACATCTTGACCTGATCCGATAACGCTGAAGCGGTTGCACTTATAATAAATTGGCTGCTCGTACCAAATCGCCGGGACTTCGACGCTGGCCGGATCCAGTGCCTTGTCGCCAATCCCGAACAAGTAACGATTGGCGCGCGCCTGCCGGAGATGTTTCTCAAAGCATAGGAAATCTCGCATCTGGCGGGGTTCGGGAATGGGCGCCAGGAGACGCACCGCAGAAAGAGATAACCGAATTTTTGGTCGAGCAACCAGATCGCGAGCTTCCGCGACACCTTCAGCGCCGGCATCAATCAACGAAAGCATGTCGCGAAAGTGGGGAGCGGAGGGTTCCGACGCCGTGAAATCCGAAATAGTCCTGCTATCGGCAAGCAATGCGCCGATGTGACGATTACCATTGTGTTCGAACGTCAGAAGCTTCATGTGACCCCTTACTGTGGTTCAGCAGATGTTTCGGTCGCACGGGCTTCTTTGGCGACAGGCTGGAAGGCGGGACGGCGCAAGCATTGCGCGGCGCTGCAAGCGATCTCTCCATGCGGCTCGGCTATCAAGTGCCCGACCAATTCAAAAGAGAGCCTTAGAGCGCACCGAGATAGGCGGACTGCAGTCGCTCGTCGGCCAACAGCGCCGCAGCCATTCCTTCCGCGATCAAGCGTCCGCTGTCAAGAACGTAGCCTCGGTCGGCGAGGCGCAGCGACGCATGCGCGTTTTGGTCGGCGAGAAGGATTGTTGTCCCGGTATCGCGCAACGTGGACAACACACCCAGCATGTCCCGCACCAGCTTCGGCGCCAGACCCAATGACGGCTCATCGCAGAGCAACAGGCGCGGATTGGACATCAGCGCGCGACCGATCGCCACCATCTGCGCTTCGCCGCCTGATAGGCTTCCGGCCATTTGGGCTTCACGCTCGTGCAGACGCGGAAAGGTGGCGAAGACACGTTCCAGCGAGTCCGCGATCGCTCCGCCAGGAAAGATGCCTAGACGGGGATATGCACCCAAGACCAAGTTCTCTCGTACGCTCATGTCCGAAAACAGCTGTCGTCCTTCGGGGATTGCACCGATTCCCGCTTTGATACGGTCTTTGACACTCATCTTGTCGATCGGCTGATTGAGAAACCGAATCGTCCCCGAATCGTGGCCTTTAATCCCGGCAATGGCCTTCAGAAGCGTGGTCTTGCCGGCGCCGTTCGCTCCCAGTACCGCGATGAACTCGCCCTCCTCCACTCGAATGCTGATGTCGCCGATGGCAGGGATAAATCCGTACGATGCCGAGATGCCGGATAGCTGAAGCACGTCAAACTCCCATATAGGCTTCGATGACGGTCGGGTTTCTGGCGATCTCGGACGGCGTGCCTTCGGCGATCTTGATTCCGAAATCGAGCACGACGATACGATCGGCAACGCCCATGACGAGTTTCATGTCGTGATCCACCAGCAGCAACGATCCGTCCATCCCGGCCGCAATCTCCTTCAGCAATCCGCCAAGTTTGATTTTTTCCGCCGGGTTAAGTCCGGCGGCCGGCTCGTCGAGTAAAATCAGCGACGGCGAACTCATCAGCGCCCGCCCGATCTCGGCGACACGCTGCAGACCAAGCGGAAGCGAGGTTGCCTTGGCGTCTGCATATCCCAAAAGACCTAGCCGAGCGAGCCAGTCGTCGGCACGCTCGCCGGCCTCGCGGTCAGCCCTCGCATGGCGTGGCAACCGCAGCATCGACGCGACGAGTCCGCACTTGGCGGCGACATAGCCACCCATGATCAAATTCTCCCGCAGCGACAGGTCGCCAAAGAGACGGACATTCTGAAAGGTGCGGGCCATCCCAGCCTTCGCCATTCGGTACGGCGGAAATCCGGTCGTGTCAGTGTCTCTGAAATGGATCGAACCCCGTGTCGGTGAGACTGCCCCCAGGATCGCGTTGAATGTTGTGGTCTTGCCTGCGCCGTTGGGCCCGATAAGGGCCAAGATCTGTTTTGGCTGAACGGAAAAGCTGACGTCGTTGACGGCGCGAAGCCCACCGAACTGAACGTTGAGGTCGCGGACCTCCAATAGCTGGCTCATGACTGCCCCGCTGGTACATCGCGCGAGCCGCTGCCGGTCTTGCCTATCTCTCGCAACCACGCCAGCGGCCTTTTCAATTTCCATTCGCTTGATTGCACCACGACCACCGCCGACAATAGAAAGCCAAAAACGAGATATTGCAAACCCGCGACCTGCTGGCTGCCGGACGATCCGGTCAGCGCCACGATGAAACTCGGCAGCAACACGACCAGAAGGGTGCCGAAGAAACTACCCCACAGTGACAGGACGCCGCCCAATACCAGTGCCGTCACCTGCATGATCGTGGCATCGATGCCGAACGGCGCCGGATTGGCGATACCGAGATGATGCACGTAGAGACTACCCGCGATACTTGCCAGGATCGCGCTGAACACGAAGACGCTGGTCTTGAGTCTAGACGTCTCAACGCCGCACGCCAGCGCTGCTGCCTCGTTGGAACGGACCGCGAGCAGCGCGCGCCCAACCTGCGATCGAGTCAGACTGAGGGCGGCCAGCAACGCCACGCCGCAGAACGTGAACAGCAGAAAGAAGAAACTTCGCTCCGAGACGAAGGCATATCCGAAAATCGAGAACGACGGGATACCGGGGAGACCGTTCGGACCGCCCGTGATCCACGCAAGTTCGCGCGCGAAGTTGAGCGTGATGAGAAGCACGCACAGGCTTGCCATCGACAGATAGTAGCCGCGCAACCGGAAGATGAGGCGGCCCAGCGCCCAGGCGAGACATGCCGCGAGCAACGACCCCAGGATGAGTGCAGCGATCGGCGGCCACCCCATCGTCAACGTTAGATAACCGGACGCATAGCCGCCGACCATCATGAACGTCCCCTGCCCGAGTGACAATTGCCCGGCGTATCCCGTCAGCAGGACCATTCCGAGAACTACAAGCGCGTCGATTCCTGCGAAGACAGCGGTAGTGAGCAGCGTGCTCGGCAGATAGAGGCCGCAGGCCAGGACAATGATGACGCCCGCGAGAACTCTCACTGCGTCGGCCCGCGCGAATTTGAGCGATTGCAGCCTATCGGAGACAGCCTCGACGATTTCCTCCTTCACCTGAATCGCCGACGACAGCAGCCCCTGAGGGCGCAAGGCCAGTGCCAACAACAACAGACAGTAGGTGATCGCTTCTTGATAACCCGATGACAGATATCCGGTCACCATCGCTTCAATGAGGCCGAGAATGAGCCCGCCGGCGATCGGCCCGAACGACGTCGCGAGCCCCCCGAGCACCGCAGCGGTAAATCCTTTGATCCCAAGTGCGACACCGAGATCGACCTGCGGATAAGAAATCGGAGCCCAGACTGCGCCGCCGAGGCCGGCAAGCGAGCCCGCGATGACGAAAGCGACGAAACCAAGACGCCGCTTGTCGATCCCGACATAGGCTGCGCCGAGCGCGTTCGATGCCCCCGCCCGCAACGACAGGCCAAGCACCGTCCGGTTGAAGAAAAGCGCTATCGCTCCGCTGACCAGTGCCAGCATCCCCAGCAGCCACAGTTCCTGCGGAAGAATACTCACCCCATAAACGTCGAATGGCCGCTCGCCCGAGAACGGCGGGACAGACACCGGCGAACTGCCCCACAACGTGGTCATGCCGCCGCGAATTAGGATCGAGAAGCCGATGGTGACGATGACGAGTTGGGACATACTTGCCCGCTTGGCCGGCAGAATCGCCAAAACGAAGAACGCTCCACTCAAGGCACCGCACGCGGCGATCGCAATTGGAACAGCGATGAAGACCGGAAGACCGACGGTGCAGAGAAGCGAACTGATCATCGCTCCGAGCATGGCGAGGTCACCTTGCGCGAAATTGATGATCCCCGTACTGCGCCCGATAAAGGCAAAGCCAAGCCCGATGAACGCGTACAGCGCGCCATTGGCGACGCCAGAAAATACCGTCTGGAACAGGATATTGAGGTCGATCAGGCTTCCAGCATTCATTCGAGCGGCCTCATACTCAACTCGTGAAAAGTTGACTCGTGAAACCACTGCTGACCATTGGTCAACATGTACGTGGCTGCACGACTCACTCCGGCTTCCAGTGGCCCTTGTTGTAGCTTGCCACCGCCATTCCCTTGGTCAGTGGCGTCCCATGGGACGTGGGGGAGAGAGTCCATATGCCTTGTATGGCCGGGAAATTGTTGGTCTTCTCGATTTCCGCCAGCAGCTTGTCGCGGTCTGCCGCATCCTTGCCTAGCGTCTTTGCCGCGTTTTGAGCAATGAGGATGCCGTCGGCGGCGACAACCGACAACGACAGAGCATTATCCCTCGGATAGCGCTTGCCAAATTTGCTTCTGAAATCGGCGATCACAGCTGAGGTTGGATCATCCTTTGGGATGCTCTCAAAGACGACTTTCGACGAGATAAAGACCATGTTATCGGCCGTGTCACCGGCCAGCGTCAGGAACGTATCAGTCTGGAGATTGGGACCAATTACGATCGGCGCGCTGATCCCAAGCTGGATGATTTTCTTTGAAATCGCAGCGCCGGCCTGCTCGGAAGGAGCAAGATTGATGACAGCGTCAGCCTTGACCGCTCGGATGCGAGTGATCTGCGCGGAGAAATCCGTGTCGGTCGGCGCATATTTCTCAAGAATGGCGATCTCGATGCCGGATCCCGGGAATTGCTTGTTGATCTGATCGACTACATCGCTGCCATAGGGTCCAGTGTCGGCGAGAACGGCAACCTTCTTGAAGGACTTCTTCTTGAGATAGTCGAGCAGCGGCGGCATGAAATCATCGTTGCCGAAATGCCCCTTGAATACCCATTTCTTCAACGGATTGTAGGTCACCGCACCGCCTGCGAGACTGAAGAGCGGCGTGCCGCTCGACAACGCGGTGGGTATGATTGCCATCGTCTGGGGCGTGACCCCGGCACCCAGCAGCAAATTGACGTTTTCATCGGACGTCAGGCGCCTGGCGCAAATCACGGCCTGTTGTTCCTGCGACTGGCTATCGCAAACGACGATCCGCGCTGGTAGTCCGCCGAAACCGCCGGTGGCATTGACCATGTCCACCGCGACATAGGCGCCGGTCAGTGCATATTTACCGTTAGCCGCAACCGGACCGGTCAGGGGCAGGACGACACCGATCTTGAACTCGGACACACCGGTTTGGGCTGACGCCGTGACAAGCGCCGACGAGGCAAAAGCGAAAAGCACAGCAACTGAAGGCGCCCGGACCCTGAACATCGAACGAATTCTCCCTGCCCGCCGGTGGCCGGCTCGTTGGCTGTTGGTTTCTGAGACAGCCTAAGGCCTTGCCGACGCCCCGTCTGTCCCCCCGGCGGGGACAGCAAGAGGCGGCGGCCAAAGCCCCAGCGAGGGTCTTGGACATCGCGGCATTTTGTAAGACGCCTTCAGATCGGCTATTGCCGCAGCGACCGCGCCGAATTTTCGCCGCGCGCCTGCCATAGCGCCAGATACCACAGCATCAGGTCGCGCCGGCTGGCGACGCCCAGCCGCTGATATGCACGCTTGCGGTAGGTGGCGACGCTCTCCTCACCGATGCCAAGGTCCGCGGCGATCGCCGCCGATGACGGCCCGAACAGAATACGGGCACAAACCTCTATCTCCCGCCTCGGCAACGACTCGGGAGCGGCGGCTATGCACCTTTCGACGTCGGGTATCGATGTCAGCGCCGCCGCCACGGACGGATGCTGCGCCGCAACCTCTTCGTGCTTCTCGATGGTCGAGACCAGAACATCGGAAAAGTTCTCCAGCCGCAAGACGTCATCGGCAAGGAACGGACCGAGCCGCGCCGATCGCACAACGCTCAGAATACTGAACGCCCGGCTGTCATCGTCCGCGCGCTGGCAGACAATTATCCGCTCCATGATGTGGGTTCGACCATAGATCAGATCCCTCAAGTAGGGATCGGAGAATTTTCGCGTGTTGAAGCGCAACAGGATCGGATGCCCTGTCACAGGGCGGTGCTGGGCTTCATGGATCATGTGATCCCTGCGCCAGTGCTGTTCGTCGATGTAGCGCTTTGCCTGCCGCAACGCGGTATCGGTTCCGTCGAGACTGAGCGCGTAGAGACCGTGGAGCTCATTGCTCTTGGACCGGTAAATTGCGCAGTGATCCGCACCGCAGGTTTCGTAGAGGAAGCTGAACAGCTGCCGCTCGAAGCGATTGGTACCAATCGCACTGACGAGGCTTGCCAGAGCGGAACCGGCGCGCGCGGGAACGGTGCCGCCCATCCGGGTCTCGGTGTTCACCATCCAAGCCTCCCTTTAGCCTTCGGTCATCCGCCGCCGTCCGTTTTTGGTCCCCGGATCGGGGGACAGATCGGCACGTATTTTGAGCATAAAATAGCAGCTTGATACAGGTTTTCCTTCTGAAAACCGCGCGCCCCGGGGCCGATACCCAAAGATCCAGACACAGGTGACACCTATGAACAAGACCGTAAGCCTGAAAGGTTTGAACCACGTCGCGTGGCGATGCATCGACGCCGAACAAACTCGTCATTTCTACGAGGACATCCTTGGCCTGCCGCTCGCGCACATCGTCAAGTCGGATCATGTGCCCTCGACCGGCGAATTCGCACCATTCTGCCATCTGTTCTTCGAATTCGCCGATAACTCCTACCTCGCCTTCTTCGACATTCGTGACGGCAAGGGCGCGACCCTAAGCGAAGACATGCCGAAATGGATTCATCACTTTGCCATGGAGGTTGACACTATGGACGAGGTTCTTGCCATGAAGAAGCGGCTGGAAACTGGCGGCATCGAGGTCCTTGGCGTGACCGACCACCACTTCATCCAGTCGATCTACTTCTTCGATCCCAACGGGCTGCGCCTCGAAATCACCATGCGCTCCGAGACCAAAGAGTACATGGACGAGGCCAAACGAAACGCGCACGCTCAGCTTGCCGAGTGGACAAGAGAAAAACGGGCCACTGCAAATGCGGCGGCTTGAACCGGTGTCGGCTGAAAACCCTACCACGCGAATTGACCGGTCCGCGCTGTTCCTCAAGGCCTACCCTCGATGAGCGGCGCGCCATATGAGGTCGATCGAATCTGGGTACATATTCAGTACCAGGAGACGTCGACCTTTACCGAGACATACGGGTTTTCGGGAAACCAGGGAGCAATCAACCTCGAGGGAATTCTGATGACCCCGAGGGGTGTGCCGTCGCGCACTCTTCTGGTCTTCATGCATCCGGCGTCTACTCTTCAGTTACTTCCGGTTCCACGAGCCGTCGCCGCACTAGGTCTCCATGTTCTGTGCGCGGCGAGCCGTTACGCCAAGAACGATACGGCCCTGATCTACGAGAAGGTGCTGATCGATCTCGGCGCTTACATTCGGCACGCGAAGCAACAGTGGGGCTACGACAAGATCGTTTTGGTAGGCTGGAGCGGCGGCGGATCGTTGGCGCTGTTCTACCAGTCGCAAGCCGATAATCCGACCATCACGCAAACCCCTGCCGGCGATCCAGTCGATCTCAAGGCCGCGGGACTCATTCCGGCCGACGCGCTGGTGTTTCAGGCCGCGCATGTCTCGCGCGCACGCTTTTTGCTAGACTGCCTGGATCCGTCGGTCAGAGACGAACTCAATCCGGACGACCGCGACCCGGAACTGGATCTCTATGATCCCAGCAATTTCGCGCGTCCACCCTATACTCAGGATTTTCTGACCCGTTACCGCGAGGCGCAGGTACGCCGCATGCGAAAGATCACGGTATGGGTGAAGCAAACACTCGACGAATTGAGCCGACGAAACAACGGTGAAGTCGAGCGCGGCTTCATTACCCACCGCACCATGGCCGATCCGCGTTATCTCGATGCGACGGTCGATCCCAATGACCGCCGCCCCGGGTGGTCCTATCTCGGGAATCCGGGAACGGTCAATAACGGTCCGGTCGGCATGGCTCGCTTCTCCACACTGCGCTCCTGGCTGTCGCAATGGTCGATCGACGATTCCCGCGCCGACGGCATTACCTGCGCCGCCGATCTGACCGTGCCGTTGCTCGCGATCGAGAACAGCGCCGATGATGCGGTGCCGCAGCGACACACCGGATGGATCTACGAAGCGGCGAAAAGTCCAGACAAGACATTCAAGGTGATTGAAGGTGGCACCCATTACTATGCCGGGCAGCCCGAACATCTGAAAGAGGCGACTGAGCTAGTCCGCGATTGGCTGAGAACCAGAAATTTTATCGACGCGTGAACCATCGTGGGTCACGCCATATAGCTCTTGCTTGTTCGCTCGAATCATACGGATAGAAACATGAAGGAATCGCGCGTACCGGTTTTGATCGTTGGCGGCGGGGGTTGTGGCCTATCCTCGTCAATCTTCTTGTCGCGACTTGGAGTCGAATCCCTCCTGGTCGAGCGACGCGACAAGCCCGGACAGCTGCCAAAGGCCCGCTACATAAACCAAAGGACGATGGAGATTTTTCGCCAATACGGCGTTGCCGACGCGATCTATTCAAGATCAATGCCGTTGAAGCATATTTCGCGGATCCGGTGGTGCACGAGTCTCGCGGGCGACGGACCACTGGACCGACGGACGTTCCATGTGATCGACTCATTTGGCGGCGGCTCGCTTACCGATTACGCGAAGGACAGCCCGTGCGAGAGCACGCTTTATCCCCAGGTCCGCCTTGAACCATTGTTGCGGGGCGAAGCCGAAAAGCATGGAGCAGGCCGAACCCTGTATGGCCACGAACTCGTTGAGCTGGTCCAAGACCGCAATCGGGTGACGGCGACAATCGTCAACCGAGGAACCCAAGAGCAAATGAGGGTCGTCGCGGATTACGTGATCGCCGCGGACGGAGGCAAAACCGTTGGTCCGATCGTCGGTGCCAAGCTTGCTGGCCAGACGGACCTGGTCCACATGGTGACCGTCTATTTCCGCGCGGATTTATCGCAATGGTGGGATGACGACTACGCTATGACGACATGGTTCGTGAATCCCGATGGCGGATCGTGGAGCAGTGGCGTGTTGGGCCAACTCGGACCCACGCGATTTGGGCGGCACTCCGAGGAGTGGATGTTTCATTTTACATTTCGCCCCGATGATCCCTCGCGTTTTGACGAAAATTCATTGCTGCCGCGAATGCGCGAACTTCTGAAGCTGCCCGATCTCACGCCCGACATTATCGGCATCGGCCATTGGGTAGTAGAAGGCGTTCTCGCGGATCGCTACAGATTTGACCGGATCTTTTTGGCCGGCGACGCGGCGCACCGGCACCCGCCGACCACCGGGCTCGGTCTCAACTCAGCGATCCAGGATGCCCACAATCTGGCGTGGAAGCTCAACGCCGTCTTGCGCAGGGTGGCGCCCGATGCGTTGCTGAATACGTATGAGACCGAACGCCGTCCGATCGCGGACCGCAATGTGAAGTGGGCGCTGATGACATTTCAAAACCACCAACTCACCGATGTCGGCATCGGATTGGTGCGCGGTAATGCGGAAGTGAGCGTCGCAAACTTCACGGCATTTTTTGCTGACGATGATGAAGGCCGCACGCGCCGCGCGCGCCTCGCCAAGGTGCTCGAGGTCCAGCGCATGGAATGGCAAGCGCACGATATCGAAATAGGATTTCGCTACGATCACGGCGCGCTGGCATCAGACGGGACTCCACCACCCGAACGCGACCCCATGGGCGGCATTTATCTTCCGACCACGCGTCCTGGACATCGGCTACCTCACGCGTGGTTAATCGACGGACGCCGCACCTTATCGACTCATGACCTCGGAGATCCGGACGGCTTTTTGCTTATAACGGGGGCCAATGGTTCGGCGTGGAAAGCGGCTGCCGACGCAGCCTCGCGAGAGCTTAGCTTGTCGCTCAAGACCGTCTCAATCGGAGACGAAGACGAATGCGATTTCCGATCAACCGATTGGCTCAGCCTGCGTGAAGTAAGCAATAACGGAGCGATCCTGATCCGTCCCGACAATCACGTCGGCTGGAGGACTATCGACATGCCGTTGGATCCGGCTCTGGAATTGGTCAATGCCCTCGCCCTGATTTTGCAATTGCCGATCACCGGCCTGTCGTGTTCCTCGTCGAAGGCTCGAACAGAGACTCTTCGAGCTGACTTTCATTCATACTCAATATGAGTTTTACAAAATGAAATTGAGCAGATGTTGTCGCGAGCCGCGTCAGCTAAGCCTGACTTCAGTGCTCGACCGCCGGGTTGGGGTCCTCCGGCGGGTCGGTCGGACTGACCTCCCACCAGGCTGAAACCAGTCCCTTTGCGTTGTCGAGGCCGGCGGGCACCAGCGCGCCGCCGACCGAACTGCAATTCGACGCGCCAGTGACCCAATGCACACCAAATTGCGACATCACTCGCTTGCGTACGCCTCAAGCCAGATCAGTACTGCATTTGGTACTGCATGGCGCTCAACGACCGGGCCTAAGCGCTGATTGCGCTTCGCTTTTCGAGAAGTCCCAGTCCAATCCATCATGGGTGCAATGCAAAATCGATGCGATAACATATTGATGTTATTTCGCTTTATCATCTCGTCTGGAATAGCTGATTTTTGGGCCGACAGAAATTCAAAGCTGACTATTGGGGCATTTTCCTTTCATTTCAAGTTCTTAAGTCGATCGCTTGTTCGTCCCTCTATGACGCCGCACCTGCTCCGGTACAGCATTGCAGTACCGAATGAATTCATGCAGTACCGCGCTCGTTCCGACCCTCCTCACCAATCCCGTGCAAAGTAACGTGCCGCTCAGGCCAGGCCTAGGATAGAACAAGCACCATCGTAGATTTGGCGGCGATAGAGCAAGGAAACCTGTGGGCGGCGATCCCGAGGTTAGCGTTTGCGCTATCAGAACCGGCCGGCTTGCGAAGGCTTCGACCCATATTGGGCTCCTGCGCAGCACCACGTCAGGTGACGGTCGCCCGTTCGATGATGGCACGCAGCGATGACGCGGATTTAAACGAGCCGAATGTCAGATGCGGAGCTTCGATCCTGCTCACCCGAAACGTTTCTGAGACGATCTCCGGTGCGTGCCTCAGCAACAGCGAATACTGCACCGCTATCGCGATCTGTTCCGCGAGACGCCGTGCTGCCCTTTCGTGCGATGCGGCTTCGTCGATAAGATCGTCGATCTCGTCCCAGAGACGGTCGAGTACAGCAGAACCCTCCACTCTGATTTCGTTCCGAAGTGCCTCGCGGATCTCGGGCTCGCGACGAAGCACACGCAGCAGATCCAAACAGATGACGTTGCCTGACCCCTCCCAGATCCCGTTCAAAGGTGCCTCGCGATACAGTCGCGCCAGCACGCCTTCCTCGACGTATCCGTTGCCTCCCATGCACTCGAGGAGTTCGACGATCGCGACCGGCGTCCGCTTGCAAATCCAGAATTTGGCCAGCGGAACGAGGAAGCGGGACAGAAGCCTTTCGGTTTGATTCGTCTCGCTCAGGTCGACCGCTTGCGCTGCACGCATGGCCAACGAGAGATGCGCCTCGCTCTCCACGGCGACGTCGGCAATGACGGCCTCCATAATCGGCTGATCGATCAAAGCCCGCTGAAAGGCATAACGCGTCCGCGTGTGCTGGATTGCCTCGGTCAATCCGCGGCGGATGATAGCTGCAGAGCTTATCGCGGTCTCAAGCCGCGTCAAATGGGCCATTTCGATCAGCGTGGGAATGCCGCGGCCTTCCTCCCCGACGAGGATGGCGCGTGTACCCGAATACTCGATTTCGCTGCTGGCACTAGAGCGGTTTCCAAGCTTCTCTTTCAAGCGCTGGATAAGAAACGTGTTTCTCTCGCCATTGGCCAGCGAGCGCAGAACGAAGAAACACGTCACTCCCTTGTCGGTCCTCGCCAGAGTAAGAAATCCATCGCACATCGGAGCGGAGCAGAACCACTTGTGACCGGTTAGTTCGAATTCCGGACCGAACTCACCATCGCCGACCGGTGTGGCGACCGTAGCCATTGCTCGCAGGTCGGAGCCGGCGTGTTTTTCGGTCATTGCCATGCCGACCGTGATGCCCTTCTTTTGGCTGAAGTGGATCGGTCGCGGGTCATAGCTGGTGGAGAATATTTTGGGTTCGAGCGCCGCCGCCAAGGCGGGAGCATTGCGGATGGCCTTGACGGAGGCATACGTCATGGATGTCGGACAATTCACACCTGCATCCGCCTGATTCCAGATGTAGCTCAGCGCCGCGCGTGCCGCGTGCCCACCCTCCTTAGCCGTCCAGGCAAGCGAGTGAACGCCACTTCCGAAAGCCAAGCCCATCAGCTCGTGATAGGCGGGATGGAATTCCACCAAGTCGGTCCGGTGACCGAAGCGATCGAACGCACGCAACTCCGGAGAATATCGGTTGGCCAAGCGGGAAAGATCCTGAACGTGCACATCACCCGCTTGTTTGCCGGAACTCATAAATGACTTTTCGAATGCGGCGGCTCCGGACCACTGGACGACATCTCTTAACGCAGCATCGCCGTCGAAAAAATTAACCGACGGGAGCGGAACAGCCTGGTTCGTGACTTCGTGAGTGGGTCCTGCCTTAAGTGCCATTTCAGCCATCGTGACGTCTCCTCGTTCGCTAACTATTTTTGTTGATGTCATGGTCGTTCAGATTCAGTTCGACGAGCGCCAACGCGTCGATTTCTCCAGCGATGTTCGTGTCGCCACTCGCCACCATTTGCAGAGCGATGCCCGTAATCGTCGCCCAGAAGTTTCGGGCGGCCACTTCGGGGCTGGTCTTCATCGACCAGCCTTTCCGGGAAGTGATTTCTGCAGAGGCTCTCGCGCCTTCTTGATGCAGGCGATCGAGCGTGCCTTTGATCTGGGCTCCCAGATCAGGACGCCTTCTTGCGATCAACATCGCCTCGATGAACGCAAGAACGGCGGGCAGGCCCGCGCCGAGGACCGAAGTGGCAAGCGTCCGATTGTACTCCCGCACCGATGCCGCTTCGCGCGCTTCCGTTTCCGCGTTGAGGCCCGCTTCGAGGATCATTCGTCCGGCGACCTCGACGAAGAGGCCATCCTTTCCCCCGAAGTAGTAGGTGACCTGGTTAGGGAAGACCCTGGCGGACGCAGCGACCTCGTTGACCGAAACGTCGGCAAAGCCGCGGTCTGCGAACAGACGTGACGCCGTAAGCAGAATTACCCTTCTTGTATTCTGGGATCCCGTCCTGACGGCTCGTTCCATGGCTTTCATCACGAGACTAGACCATATTTTTGTTTGTTACACAAACAAAAATATTCTTGAACGATTGTTCATTTAACACAAAGGGTTATGCCCCATTGATCCATCGCATGAGTGACCGACCCCTCTGATTTGGCGCTGCGATAGCGTCGAACCAGACAGGCTCAAGCAGAGCTGGCGTCAGTCGCTTCTCGAGCACGAAGCCGAAGCACTGAACACGGCAGCCTATGCCTTCGAGGACAGCGCTTCGGTTATCAAGATCGAAGCCCTCAGTGATCGACCAGTCCCAAGGCCGCCTTATGGAGGCGTTCACCCTGAATGGGAGTGCTTGAAATGGCGCCCTCGATCGCCGTGAAGTCGGACATGGTCAGTTGGACATCGACGGCGCCGAGGTTCTCTTCGAGCCGGTGCAACTTGGTGGTGCCCGGGATCGGAACGATCCAGGGCTTCCGCGTCAGAAGCCAGGCGAGCGCAACTTGCGCCAGCGTTACACCCTTCCGTTCCGCGACCTGTTTCAATGCGCCGACCAGGACCAAATTCGCTTCGCGCGCTTCCGGAGCAAAGCGCGGAACGTTGCTGCGGAAATCTGAAGAATCGAGCTTGGTGTCCGCGGTGATTGCACCCGCAAGAAACCCTGCGCCCAGAGGGCTCCAGGGAACGAAGCCGATTCCCAGCTCATCGCAGGCCGCGAGAACACCGTTATGTTCAACATTTCTCGTCCATAACGAATACTCGCTCTGGACGGCGGTGATCGGTTGAACGGCGTGAGCGCGGCGAATGGTTCCTGCGCTCGCTTCGGAGAGGCCGTAGTGCTTCACCTTGCCTTGCTCGATAAGCTGACCGAGAATCCCAGCCACGTCCTCGATCGGCACTGCGGGGTCGACACGATGCTGATAGTACAGGTCAATAACATCCGTCTTGAGCCGCTTGAGCGATTGCTCGACTGCGCCCAGGATGTGTTCCGGACGACTGGTGAGGCCATAGCGGGTACCGTCGGGATTGATGCCGAAGCCGAACTTGGTTGCGATAACCACTTTATCGCGGAAGGGGGCGAGACCGTCACCCACGAGTTCTTCGTTCGTGAATGGCCCGTAGACCTCGGCCGTGTCGAAGAAGGTGACGCCGCGGTCAACCGCTGCGTGAATCATCTTGGTGGCTTCGGCGCGCTCCAACGGTTTGCCGTAGGTCGAATCAAGCCCCATGCAGCCGTAGCCGAGAGCGGACACCTCAAGCCTGCCCAATTGACGTTTCTTCATTGGAATCTCCTTCGCGTTCATCGCTTCAGAACGGCGCTTAGCTCGCTGATTGCATGCCCCAGATATGCACCGACAAACGTACGTTGATTAGACATTCAATTCTGCATGCCGTGATGCTTGAAATTCACAAGTAGATTCGACTTGCCGAAGTTGGGGCTGGGACGAGCTAACTGAAGGCCAAGGGTATGGAGTGGGGAAGCCCGCGGCTGAAAGGACACCCGGCGCGGGAAAGGGTTTTATGACGCCCCTTCCCTGCCTGGATACCGCAACGAAGGACGCCTGTCAGGCCGACGCTAGATGCTGGCCGAAGAACTCGGCCAGCTTCGAGACGGCCGGTCCAACGAACTGTGGTTTGTCGTAGAGATCGACATGTGTCGCACCGTCGACCACGAACAGTTGCTTCGGCTCCTTGGCCTTCTCGTAGACCCGATCGCTCCAGAACTTCGTCTCGGCCTTGGAACCTGCGATAACCAGCAAGGGCCGAGGTGAAATCGTCTCGATCATCTCAAACGGGTAGAACGCCATTTGCTGGGGAAGACTCGAGAACACATAGCGGTTCACCGAGTTGGGATGCTGCCCTCGTGCCGTGCGGTAATACTCGTAGCCTTCCCTGTACATGACTGGAGTCGCCGCAGTGAAATCAGCCGGCGAGTTAGCTACGACGGGCACGAGGCGTACGGGCTCGCCGCGCGCCTCGCGGCTGCGCTGTTCGCCGGCATCCTTGAGCCGCTTGATCCGTTCTTCATAAGAAATCGAACCCGAAAGACCTTCGCGGCGGCCTTCGCCAATATCGAATGTGCTGACGGCCGCAACTGCCTTCACACGATGTTCGTGCTGGGCGTGGTTCAGCGCGTAACTGCCGCCGATGCAAATGCCCAGCGAACCGATACGGGCCGGATCGACCTGGGGGTGCTGAACGAGGAAATCGATGGCGCAACTGATGTCGTCCACGCGTTGCCCTGGCACCTCCATGAGGCGCGGTTCGCCGCCGCTTTCACCTTGATAGGACGCATCATAGGCCAGACCAATAAAGCCCGCCTCGGCGAGACGCTGGGCATAGAGGCCGGAGGACTGTTCTTTGACGGCGCCGAACGGATGGGTCACAATGATCGCAGCATACTTCCTGCTGCTGTCGAAGTTCGCGGGCTTGAACAGGTTGGCGACGATGTTCGTCCCCATATTCCTCGCGGGGTAAGTGACGCGTTCGATCGTCACGCCTTTCTCGTTGGGATAGTTGACCACTGCCGGCCCCTTCGCAGCGGCGGATTGAGCCGATGCCGAAGTGGCGCCAACCAGCGCCGAGCTGGCCACGACAGCACCACACAGAGCAAACGCAGTGGTTCCGAGGAACTGGCGTCTCTTCGCATCGAAGGTTCTATCAGCCATCGCATATTCCCTTGTTTGAAGAAGTTCGAACGGCGGCGTGTCACCAGCCCAAGACGCATCGACGAAATGCACTTCCATGCATCTGCGGATGCTCAAGGGCTTGCCACGATCCAGCGACGTCTCAGTCCAAATCTAGTGCAACTTGGACACCGCGATTAGCCTGCAAGATTGGCATGCAGTCTTGAACAGGATTCATGAGTGTGGGGCGCCTGCGACATAACGGGGCTTCTTGCGGTCGCTCGGGCGCGCAGCTGCGCAAAAGTGGCTGCCAAACCCGGCTTTCACGCAATCCCTCAGGCAGACGTGTGGGAATCGATCTTTACGACGCCAATTCTCTAACTAGTGGTCCATCTAGCGCAATTGGATTGGTCGCACTAGATTGCATAATTAGCGAGCAGTGCTGAATGGGATTCAAGAATGGCACGAGACAATATGAGCGACTTGACCACATTTCTCGTTGTCGCCCGGGAGCGCAGTTTCACGAAAGCGGCTGCCCAACTCCGCCTGTCGCCGTCGTCCCTTAGCCATACTATCCGCGGCATGGAAGAACGACTCGGTGTTCGACTTTTAACGCGGACGACAAGGAGCGTCTCACTGACCGACGCCGGCGAGCGCCTGCTCCAGACAGTGGGCCCCCATTTCGAAGAAATCGATGCCGCGCTGTCGGCGCTGACCGAACTCAGGGATAAACCTGCTGGCAGCGTCCGCATCACGGCTGGTGAACACGCTGCCGTCGCGGTCATCTGGCCTGCCGTCGAAACGCTCCTGCCGGATTATCCCGACATCAAGGTGGAGATCGTCATCGATCACGGCTTCACGGACATCGTTGCTGAACGCTTCGACGCCGGCGTGAGGCTCGGCGAGGAGGTCGACAAGGACATGATCGCGGTGCCCATCGGTCCCGAGATGCGGATGGCTGTGATCGGCACACCATCCTATTTTACCCGACATCCAAAACCACTGACCCCGCAGGATCTCACCGCTCACCGCTGCATTAACATTCGCCTGCCAACTTTCGGCGGCTTTCATGCTTGGGAATTCGAGAAAGACGGGCGCGAGCTGCGGGTGCGTGTGGAAGGACCTCTTGCATTCAACGGATCCCGATTGGCGTTGGCTGCGGCGCGCAGCGGCGCAGGATTGGCCTACCTCTTTGAAGACCATGTCCGGGAGGACATCGCCGACGGGAGGCTGATACGCGTCCTGTCCGATTGGTGTCCGCCGTTTTCCGGTTATCATCTCTATTATCCAAGTCGCCGGCAACTCTCACCAGCCTTCGCCGTTCTGGCGGACGCTTTG
Source organism: Bradyrhizobium sp. GW821-FHT12B03 (assembly GCF_058807535.1). Classification (NCBI taxonomy): domain Bacteria; kingdom Pseudomonadati; phylum Pseudomonadota; class Alphaproteobacteria; order Hyphomicrobiales; family Nitrobacteraceae; genus Bradyrhizobium; species Bradyrhizobium sp. GW821-FHT12B03. Next base: position 225,332 of record NZ_JBXAQU010000003.1, on the reverse strand, counting down.
CGGCGTCGATCAACCATAGGAAGCTAAGGTTCGGAATTGCGGCAATCGAAGAAACGTCCAATTCGCGAGTTGTTCCTCCTGCTCAAACCGGAACGACACGCTAGTGATGCCGCAAGATCAGACGAAAAAGCAACAAATTGAACGTCAGACTCGCTAAGCTCGGCAGATCAGAAAACGATGGTTGATCCGGACGACCGAGGTTTTGAGGGCAACGAGGATCATGCCTGTGGGAGGCGCGAGCCCCGGATGGCTGGGGTGGGTTCAGCTGACCGCTGCAACACATTCTGCGAATTGTGCTCTGGCGACGACGATACGCTGCGCTCTGCGCGGGCGATCCAATGCACGCCAAACTACGACATCAATCGCCTGCGCGCGCTTCAAACTAGATCGGTACTGCATTTGGTACTGCACGGTTCTCGACGACCGCGCTTAAGTGCTGATGTTGCATTTCTTTTTGAGAAGCCCCGGTCCAATCCATCATGGGGGCCACGGAAAAGCGATAGTCCTGATATTTCAATTGATTACAACATCCTCTTCGCAGTCGCCCCTTTATACTATTTCCGCGAAAATAGTATAGCCGCCGGTGAGCGCCGTGCTGTCTATGACTAGCGATACCAGTATCGCGTTCTGATCCAAACGAGGCAATGCGACGCCTCCACGCCGGCTCATTCGCTGTGCATTGGCGCCGTTGTGGTGGAACGGCAACCCAAAGGCCAGTGTCGATTCGCAACGAACCGTATTTCGACACCCTCCAACGAGAACTAGCGGCTCACGCAGACATCTATTCGCAGATCGCCGGCTGACCGGTCGTCATTGAATGTAATGCACTCTCAAACGCACTTAGCGTGGCCAGGATGTCCTCCTGCGGTACGGGGTACGGCGATCCGCCACCGACTGCATCTGCAAAGGCCGCTAGCTCATTGGCGAGCACGTCAACGCGAGGATGGACAATCGTCTCCGGTGATGCTCCAGAACGACGTCTCACAAGCGTCAGGTCATCAAGCACCTCGGCGGAACCTTTCGTTCCGAACACGTGAACCCGCCAAAACACCGGTGTCGCGCGAACTGTCGCGAGCGTGCCTGTAACCCCGCTTGCGAAATCGATAGCCAGCATGGCGCTGTCGAGGGGCGGAGGCCCCACTTCGCGAGGACTGAGGCGCGCATAAACGCGCCGTGCTGGCCCAACCAAACTGACGAACGCATCGAGCACGTGCAGGCCGGCCCCGGTCAGGCCACCACCCGGCGACTCCTCGGACGACAAGCGCCAACCAGAGGTGATGGCTTGAGAATTCTCATTACTATTGTGCCCTTCAATGTGCAGGATCGTGCCGAGCTCGCCGCTGCTCACAATCGCCCGTAGAGCCTTCAATGACGGCCAGAAGCGGCGATTGTGACCCACCGCCAGCAGAACACCCGCCGAGTGGCATGCATGGAACATTCGAGCCGCGTGCTCACGGCGAAGCGCGAGCGGCTTTTCGCAAAAGACATGCTTTCCGGCAGACGCGGCAGCGATCACTTGCGCCAAGTGTTGGGAGTGCGGAGTTGCCAGAAGCACGGCCTCGATCGCGGGGGCAGCGAGAACGGCCTCCAAGCTTCCCGAAAGCGCGAGATCATGCTTCAAACAAATGTCTCGCGCGCGCTCCGCATCCGGCTCGATCGCGTGCGTGATCCTGATTCGGCCATCGCGGTGCGCCGCCTCGACGAGGCTTTGCCCCCAGCGCCCGAGGCCTGCAATTGCACATTTGATCATCGCGTAACCCATCAACGATTCATGGCCAGCAACAGAGACCAAGATTGAGCGGTCGCAGTTTTGATCATATAAGACAACACGGTCATCAAGGCGGGATATCCCATGGTCGATGTCAGTGATCTCTACGCGCGCGGTCTCGAACGACGCAAGCGAATGCTAGGCGCAACGCAGGTGGAAAACCGCATGGCTGCAGCTGGCGATTTCGGCGCACCACTACAAAACATCATCAACGCCTATGTCTACGGCGATATCTGGGAACGCAACGGCCTGTCCGACCCGATGCGTAGCCTGGTGATGCTTGCCATTACCGCGGCCAGCGGCAAGGCCACCGAATTCCGCGTGCATGCCCAAGGCGCGCGAGCGAACGGCTGTACAGCTGATCAGGTGCAGGACGTCCTGTTGCTCGTGGCAACATATTGCGGCATCCCAGCGGCGATCGAGACCACCAGAATCGCGGCAGAAATCTTTGCCGATACTCCGCCAAACACGGACACGCGAACCGCCTGACATCCACCGCATGCTTTTCAGATCCGATAGAGGCGCGCGGCGGTATCGTGAAGGATTGCCCGCTGCTGCCGCTCATCGAGAAGCGAGATCGCGTCGCGGAACGTCGCGTAGAGACTCACATAATCGGTCCAGAGTTTCTCGATCGGGAAGTTGCTGCCGTAGAGACATCTGTCGGCGCCGAAAATGGCGACCGTCTCGCGAATAATCGGCGTCATGACATCGGCGCGGCAGGCATGCACGAATGTCCCCAGGCCAGACAGCTTCACATTCACATTGGGCTGCTCGGCAAGAGCGAACATCCCTGCCCGCCATCTCTTCCAGCCCTCGTCGGTCATGTCTTCGAGCATTCCCGCGTGCTCGAGAACAAATGTCGTGTCTGGAAACGCTCGCGCCAGGGCCGCCCCATTCCGCATCTGATCGGTGAACACCTGCAGCTCGAAGAGCAGATTGTGCGTTGCTAGAAGCGCGAGGCCGCTACGCCACGCGGGATCGTTCATGACGTCAGGCCTTGGAGCAAATCGATACTGCTGCTTCTCATGCCAATGCAGTTGCTGGCGGATACCGCGCGTGGCCGGTAGAGCGGCCAACTGCTTGATCAGGCTTTCGCAGTCCGGATCGGCAAGATCAGCATAAGCAACGTTGGCATGAGGCCAACCGCGTTCATCGATGACCGACTGGACCCATTTGGCTTCATCGTAGCTCTTCCCAGATGGCCAATTGGTCTGAACGTAGATGGATTTGACGATATTGCAGCCTTCCGCGTCTGCAAGAAATTCGTCGATAGGGTAGTCCCGGCAGATCGGCTCGTAAGGCCCGAATATCCGCGGAACCTGAGGTCCCGACAACCAAGCCAGATCATTCAGGCGCCAGATGTGATGATGACCGTCGATGGTTGGAATTGCCTTCAAGGTTGATCCCCACTCTCTTGGGCGTCCGGTCGCGCCGATTGTTACTTCTTGGGCGCCGGCAATCCAGCCATCGCCGCGATCACCGCGGCTACGGCCGCTGTATCCTGCTCGCCGTAGCCGGAGGCCACAGCCGCATTGAACAGCGGTACGGCCGCAGAAAACATCGGGGTCGGGCAGGCCAGTGCGCTCGCGAAATCTGCGATCACCTTCATGTCCTTGCGCCAGAGCTCAAGCGGCATCGTCCTGATCTCTTTGTAGTCGTCGTCGATCAGCATCTGACCTCGAACTGTCAACGCGCGCGAATGGGCAGCACCGTCGCTGACCACCGCGAACATCTGCGCGGGATCAAGCCCTGCCTTGCGCGCGAATGCGAAGGCCTCGCCGGCCACGGCCGTGTGCACGGCGACCATCAGATTGGCCACGTATTTCATCTTGGAGCCGTTGCCAAAGGCTCCGAGGTAGTGAGGTGCGCGCGAAAAGCCGTTGAAGACTGGAAGACAGCGGTTATACGCACGTCTGTCCCCGCTTCCATAGACCAGGACGTCGCGTTCGAGCGCCTGGCTGCCAGAACCCGAGAGCGGGCAATCAAGCATCACTATTCCGACTTCGGCGAGCGACACACACGCCTTCGTCTTGTCGTCGAGCGTAAGCGTGCTGGTTTCGGCGAGGACACGATCCTTTCGATCAAGCGTCCGCAATTCGTCCACGACCTCAAACAATGCTTTTGCCGAGGGGAGTGATGTGATGAGTATTTCCGCGGACTGGCCAACATCGGCAACTGATGCTGCCACCTGGCCGCCAATGGCTCCGAACGCATCGGCGGCGCGCGACGAAATGTCGTAGCCCACGACGGAGAATCCCGCAGCAATCAGGTTCTTGCTCATGGCATGCCCCATGATGCCTAACCCGATCATGCCGACGACGGTGTCACGTTGAGTTGTCACTGAAGGATCTCGCCCCTTTCTGCGAAACTGGACCTACACCTTGTGGCTGCTAGACCAGAAGGCGGGGATTTCCGTGCAATCCTTGCCACCCCATCCAGCCTTGCTCGCCTGGTCGAACAGCGATAGCGCCTGCTCGGTCAGCGGTAACCCGAAGCCAAGAGACTTGGCCTCTGCGACCATCGTGCGAAAGTCCTTGCGGATGCCATCGCAATCAAACGTGGCGGACCCAGACGGCTTCGACTGCAAAGCCAGGGCGACGGCAGAGCCGCGGGCTTTCAGCACGTTCGTGCCGCCGGACGTATCGGCGAATAGCTCCACCAACCACGCCGGATCGAGATCCAAATGCCGGCACAGCGAAAACGCCTCGCCGAAGGCCAACCAAAAGACGCCAAGCGGCAGGTTGATCGCAAGCTTCATGCTGGCGCCCGCTCCGATCGGACCGACCAGATCGACGCGCCGGCACATCTGCTCCAGCAGGGGCCTGGCGCGCTCGAAGTCCTCCTTGTTTCCGCCGGCGACGCCCAGCAGCTTACCAGTCAGCGCGGGCCCAACCGTGCCACCTACCGGGCATTCGACCATAACGGCACCCTTGGCCCTGATCTTCCCGGCCAACGCCACTTCGGTGGCTGGCTGGACCGTGCTCATCTCCACGAACAGCTTGCCTTTGACATCCCCACCCAAGAGGCCCGAATTGCCTTCGTAGACGCTCGCGATCGCCGCGGCATCAGTCAAAATCGTAATAATCGTGTCGACGGCCTTGGCGAGCTCACTTGGGCTCTTCGCGGCAATCGCCCCCGCTTGGGTCAGCGGCGCGGCCTTGTCCGCGTTCCTGTTCCAGACATGAACCTCATGTCCGACCTCGAGCAACCGCTTCGCGATGGCTGCTCCCATGCGGCCCAAGCCAGCGACACCAACCTTCATCGTATTCTCCCGTCTCGTTTCTTCTTTGTGTTCGAGGATCTACACGATCTGATCGGTTTCCGGATCGATCAGATGCATATGGGTCATATTCGCCGCCAGGCGTATCTTCTCGCCCGCTTCGGGCACGGAAGCGCCGGTATCCACCCGGCCGGACACCACGGTGTCGCCGAGCCTGAAGAACACCATGGCTTCCGTTCCCATGGGCTCGACAACATCGAGCACCGTGTCGAACTCCGAATAGCTTCCACGGTCGGCACTGCGCACCTCCGTGATGTGCTCCGGCCGTAAGCCGAAGATCAACGATTTCCCAACCAGCGGCTGATATCGCCGAAGCCGACTGTCCGGCACGGGAAACACAGAGCCATCGCCCAGCCGGATCGACAGGGCCGCGGCATTTTGCTCGATCGTGCAGCGCATGAAATTCATCGCCGGCGATCCCATAAAGCCCGCAACGAAGCGCGTCTTCGGCGCATGGTAGAGCTCATGCGGCGTACCGACCTGTTCGATGCGACCGCGATTCATCACCACCACATAGTCGGCCAGCGTCATGGCCTCGATCTGATCGTGCGTGACGTAGACGGTCGTGGTCTTGACCTGCTGATGAACCCTCTTGATCTCCGTCCGCATCTGCACACGCAATTTGGCGTCGAGATTAGACAGCGGTTCGTCAAACAGGAACACTTTGGGATTACGAACCATCGCACGTCCCATCGCGGCGCGCTGCTTTTGGCCACCCGACAATTCCTTCGGACGCCGGCCAAGGAGATCATAGATATCAAGGATCCGCGCGGCATCTTCGACGTTCTTCTTGATGTCGGCCTTGGACATGCCGCGCATCCGCAGCCCGAACGCCATATTCTGGAAGACAGTCATGTGCGGATAGAGTGCATAACTCTGGAACACCATTGCAATGTCGCGGTTCTTCGGAGCGACATCGTTCACGAGCTTGCCGCCGATCCGGATTTCGCCTGCGCTGACATCCTCCAGCCCGGCGATCATCCGCAGTGTCGTTGTCTTGCCGCAGCCGGAAGGGCCGACCAGAGCGACGAACTTGCTGTCAGGAATCTCGAGGTTGATACCGTGTACGGCCTGATAGGCACCGTATCGCTTCACCACATTTCGCAAGAGTACTTCGGCCATCGAACGCCCTCACGCCGTTGCCGCGGTCGCCACCGCTGACGCACCCATCAACCTGTCGAAGAACCCTTCCCGTTCCAGCTGGATCACAGGTCCCTGATCAACCGCGGCTTCTGGTGCCACGAGCCCCGGCAAGGCGCCGACCCTGTGAAGGATTGCGGATGCGTTGCGCATCCCCTCCAGATTCGGGAACATCATGTCGCTCATGTAACGGGCAAACAACACCCAGGTCGGACGAAGGATTTCGATATCGTTTTCACCGCTGTACTTCCGCAGCACATGGATTCCGAACTCCGCATCACTCCTGAAGCGATGAACCGCCTGACAGAAGGCTTTAACGTAACGCAGGGTCACGTCCGGGTGGTCCTTCATAAATTTTCGTGTGCCGGCGGCACAGCTGTTCTGAAAGGCAACGCCGAGCCGGCCGAAATCCTCGACGATGTGGTAGCCATATCTCGATGCCTGATAGGTCTCAGGTGCGTGCATGATGGCGACGTCTACTTTGGACTGATCCAGCAACAGGTCGAGACGCTTGCCTTCATTGCCGACGACAACGATCTCGATATCTTTTGCGACGTCCCAGCCCCAGCGGTCGAATGCTATCGTGATCGCGCATTCGTCGGCGTCACTGCGGAAGGTGACGCCCCACCGCTTGCCGCGAAGATCCGCTCGCGAATTGATGCCCGGGCGCGCGGCGACCTGTTGGGCGCTGCAAGCAATTGCCGAGGCCAAGACCACAGCATCGCCGTTGTGACGGTGGTTCGCCAGCAAAAGCTCCGCCCCCACTGCATTGGTGAAATCCGCCTCGCCGGCGATCAACGCCTTCAGGGAATTCGAATGCCCGTGATAGAAGACGAGCTCGGGCTCAAGCCCGTTCTCGCGGTAGTAGCCTCCTTCAAGAGCCGCAAAGACCGGGGCAACCCCGGCTCCGCGATGCGCCATCGCGATTTTGATCTTGTCCACGTCTGCCGCCTTCCCTATTTCAGGCCGCTCAGGCCAAAACCCTTGTTCACGGAGCGCTGAAGGACCGCGAACAGCAGAAACACCGGTATCGTTGCGAGAACCGCGATCACCATCTGCTCGGTCGGCGGATTGCCGTAGTCCTCGCCGAACTGCACCAGTCCCAGCGGGAATGTCCGGAGCTCATCGACCGACACCACCGTGAGCGGCCAAAGGAATTGATCCCAACTGTCGCGAAACGAGAAGATCGCAAGCACCGACAGGGCCGGCAGACATTGCGGCAGGATGATTTGAAGCAGGATCCGGAGTTCGCCAGCGCCGTCAATGCGCGCGGCCTCGATGAAGTCCTTGGGTATCGAGATCATGGATTGCCGCATCAGAAAGATGCCGAACGCGTCAATCAGAAGCGGCGCGACGATGCCTTGATAGGTGTTGATCCAATCGAACTTGTGCACGACGAGGAAGGTCGGAACCAGCGTCACCTCCAGCGGCAGCATCATCGTGCTCAGGATGAGAAGCAGCAGCAGAGACGACCCGGGAAAGCGAAACTTGGCGAGCCCGTAGCCCGCAAGCGTGCAGAAGACCACGTTCGTGATCATCACGACGATTGAGACGATCCCGCTGTTGAGGAAATACTGCGCAAACGGCGCCCTGCTCAAAGCGTTCGGATAGTTTTCGAAATGCCAGACCGCCGGGATCCATTCGGTCCGAAGCTGGAACATCTTCTCACCAGCCTGGAACGACATCATCAGCATCCAGACGATGGGGAGGATGAAGACAGCCGTCAGGGCAAGCAGGAGAAGAAGGCCCAGAGACCGTCGCAGCATCGGCAGATGCCGGCGAAGGCGTGGCGAAGGGGGCGTCCAATCGGACTGATCGATGACGGCCATCAGAAGTAAATCCTCTCGCTGCGCGTGAACAGCGTGATCTGCAATGACGTGAAGACGAGCATGATGGCGAACAGCACGACCGAAATGGCCGCGGCTTGTCCCATCTTGAGGTAAGAGAAGCCAGTCTCGTAGATCAGCATGGAAAGCACGCGCGTGGCGTTGCCCGGCCCGCCACCCGTAATCAAATAGGGGTAGAGGAAGACCCGCGCGCACAGCAACGCCGATACCACGACGACGAAGAAGATCGTCGGCATCAAAAGCGGCAACGTGATGTGGAAGAAGCGACGGATCGGTCCGGCGCCGTCGATCTCCGCAGCTTCGTAGTAGTCATCAGGCAACGCCAGAAGCGCCGCGAGGAACACCACCATGAAATACGGCGCAAAACGCCAGACGGTGACCATGATGATCGACGGCATCGCGGTCCATTCGCTGGTCAGCCAGTCGATCCGGCCAAAGCCGACATGTTGCAACAGCTGGTTCACGACCCCATAGGGGTGCAGCAGAATGCGCCAGACCAGACAAACCGCGATCACGGGCATCAGGTTGGACAGAAACATCGCCGTCATACAGTGCCGCGCACCGGGAATACCAGTGTTGATGGCGAGCGCCAGAAACAACCCAATGACGGTCAGCAACGTCGTCGTACAGGCAATGTAGATCAGCGTATTGAAGAGCGTCGATCGGAAGATGGGGTCGGCGATCAGATCGCGGTAGTTTTCCAGCCCCACGTAGCGGGGCGCCGAGATCATGTCATAGGAATGGAAGCTCAGCTCGATTGCCCACAACATCGGGCCGTACTTGAAGATCGTGAAGAAGATGATGGTCGGCAAAACGAATGCAATTCCCCAGAGGGCAATCTTGCGACGGTGGTGCAGATGCCAGGCCCGGCGCTCCGCAGGCGCAAGCTCATCTGGTTGAATGGTCGCCAATTCCGCCATTTTCACTTCCGGTCGAAAGATGTGGAGGCCGGCGCTGTTCGCGCCGGCCTTGGCAATTTGGTCAGGCTTTCTTGTAGGCAGAAGTCGCACGATCCACCTCGGCGGCGACTTCGTTCAGCGTCGACTTGATGTCGGCCTTGCTCAACATGATCTTCTGCACAGCCCGGTGCATGGAATCAGCTAGTTCGTTGAAGACGAGCGTGCGTGGCAACGCGACACCATTGCTGCCGGCTTTGATGATCTCGTTGACGTAGGGGAACTTCTGGACCTCAGCGTTGTCCTCCCATCCGCCTTTCTTGGCGAATGTGAAAGGCGCCGCGTCCTTCCAGGCGTCGACAAGGTCGCTCATCATGAATTTATAGAGATCGTGCAGGACTTCCTGCTTGTCAGGCGAGGCCCCGGCGTTGATGACGAGGTTAAAGCCGTAGGCCGTCGAGATGCCCTTCCCCGGCGTACTTCCCGGATACTGGACGGGACGAAAGTAGTTACCCTCGAGCATCGCCGGGTTCTGGGCCTTGACGAGCTCGAGCGGGAGCGGATGGCAAAAGAACATCGATGCCCGCTCCTTCAGGAAGTCCATGCCGGGGATCGGATTGGTCGCAATCGAATCGGCGGGATCCTCCGCGCCGTATTTCTGCGCGATCGATGCGCGGATGGTCATGGCCCGAACGCCGGCATCGTCGTTGACGACGCATTTGCCGGACTGATCGAACCAGCTGCCGCCGGCGCCGACCAGGATCGGGTTGAACTGAATCATCGTCCATTGCGCCGCGTGCATCGCGAACTTGAAGCCCTGGCGAACGAACTTGTCGCCGTCCTTGACGGTCAGCTTCTTGGCGACTTCGCCAAGCTGGTCCCATGTCTGCGGCCAATCCTTGTCGGGATCGAGCCCGACCTCCTTGAACTGCTTGGTATTCAGGTAATTGCAGTAGCCATAGAACCACATGGGATAGCCGTAGGCCTTCCCGTTCACCGTCGCGCCTTCGATAAAGGCCGGCGCGAAATCGCTGGCGAACGCCTGATAGTTGCTATAGCCGAGCTTGCCAAGATCGAGCGGCGCCAGGAGGTTCTTGTCGAGCCACACCGGCATGAACCAGTCCTGGCTGACGAAGCCATCGGGCGCCGTGCCGGTCGCAAAGCCGACGCTTAACTTCTTGCCGAGATCGCCGAACGCGAACCACTGGAAATCCACCTTCACATGTGGATTCTGCTCCATGAACAACTTGACGCGCTTGTTGACCCAGGGGCGTTGCTGAGGATTGTCAAAGGTCCAGAAACTGACCTTGATTGGCTTCTTCTCCTGGGCATAGGCCCGCGGCGCCAGGACAGAATAGGCCGCGCCCAGTCCGGCCGCGCCCATGCCGCCAATCACCCCCCTGCGCGTCAACTGCTTCGAGTCAGACTTCGCCATTCGTTTCCTCCTTGATATGGATCGGTCTTCGCCGCTTCCATTTTCGCACGTTTATTCGTGCCGAATTTTCTGAGCTGTCGTCTCCAGATTTCCTTTCAGTGCACAGTCGTCGAAGCGCGAGGCAGGCGAGCACTCTCGCGCAAAATAAAATCGTAGGTGAGGCCGAGATCGGGATCGCTGTTCGGTCCGTCCAACCCGCGCTCGATGAATGCACCAAGGCGGCGACCGAACTGCACGGCGTCGAGACCGGGCTGGAGCCGCTCGTCTTCGTACCCACGCAATGCGCCGGAAACAGATTCGTTATGGTTCAGGCGTTGCGTCAGCGACACCGCATCCAACGCGGCCTTGAGAACGCCGATCCCGACATGCGGACGAGCCACAAAGGCAGCGTCTCCAAGCAGCGCGACCCGGCCGAAGGAGATCTGCTTCGACTGCACGTCGTAGATCGGTTGGATCATGAATTGATCTGCGCACATCGCCGCATCACAGAACTGCTGCGGCAGACGCTCCTGCGCGGTCCGTCGAAACGTGTCGATATGCTCTCGCCTGATCGAAGGTGGCGGGATCGAATATTCGTGCCGGCGTCCATCCGCGTCAGTCAGCAGATCATCGAAATCCCGGCCTTCCGGCACACGGTAGTACCAGAGGAAGTTGTAGCGGCGACGCCCGCGTTGGCCATCACGGCCGAGCAACGGGTAGCCGATGAGCTGACCGCCCTTCGGAAAGCAAAAGCTGAAGCGCGCGACGAGGTCCGCATCAAGCTTGCCGGGATCATCGACGATGCCGCGCCAGGCAACATATTGGGCGTAGCGCGGGATAATGTCCGGCGCGAGCTTCGAACGGATGCGCGATCGGATGCCGTCAGCTCCAACGACAAGGTCTGCCGATAGACTGCGGCCATCTGACAACGACACCGAAGCTTCGTCTTCGCCCTGCACGACATCCAGCACTTCGACGCCTGAATGATAGGACGCAGCGGGAAATGCGTTGCGGATTTGGCCGAACAGGACATTCCAGGACGTCAAATATTGCGGAAAGCTGTGCCGTGCGACCACACGCCCGGTGTGATCGATCGCATACCGCTGCGCGACGTAGATCCGGTCGAAGTCGGCGTCTGATCCGAGAATTGACTTGAGGATGGGATCAAGCTCGGAATGACCGGCGATGCCGGCGCCACGCTCGAGCAGCCCCTCCGAGGCACGCTCGAAGATATCGACCTGCCAGCCCGATCTCACCAGAAGATTGCCGAGAAACAGGCCACCAACTGAGCCGCCCGCGATGATCACCCTGCGCTGGCGCCCCAAATTTGTCATGCGATCACATCACTTGCGTGCGTGAAGCACTGCTTGAGATCCGCAAACTCCCGCCGTTTCTCGGCGATGTCGTGCGCACCTGACATGCACATTCCCCTGGGGCTGCCTCAAGCCTAGTCGGGCTGCAGATATTCAGTCAAGGATTTTCGAAACTATTGCCTTCAAGACAAAAGTCGGGGAAGATTGCCAAATGATCGCCATTGGGGACGTTACGCGCACGCTTGCCGACGAGGCCTACACCCGTATTCGCGACGCCATGCACAACGGCAAGCTCCAACCCGGGCAAAAACTGCGCTTCAGTGAATTACAGGAGCTAACCGACACCAGCGTCACGCCGGTACGCGAGGCGCTGACTCGCCTGACCGCCGAGGGATTTACTGAGCTGGAAGGCCATCGCGGCTATCGCGTAGCGCCGGTATCTTCCGAAGACCTGTGGGACATCCTGCGCAATCGTCAGCGCCTTGAAGGCGAGGCTCTGCGTCTATCGATCCAGCACGGCGACGAAAATTGGGAAGCGCAACTCATCAGCGCCCACCATTTGCTGACCCGTATGGATCGCGAACGGGCAGATTTGCCGACCGCCGCTGACGAGCAATGGGAAAGCCGCCATACCGCTTTCCACGAAGCCTTGATTGCGGCCTGCCGTTCGAAAGTCCTGCTCGGCTTCTGCAGTCAATTGTCTGGACGCGCGAACCGCTATCGCCGCCTCTCGGTCGGCGTGGAGGACGTCCCACGTGATGTCCGCGGCGAGCACCGCGCCATCCTGGAGGCAGCGATCCGCCGCGACGCGGAAACTGCGATCGATTTGCTGCAAGAGCATTTCGAACGCACCGCGCGCATGGTCGACGAATTTCTTCGTCACAAATGGTGAGTGCCTCGACGACAAACGAAAATCCATAGCCGCGCCAAGCGGCAATAATCCCAGGGAGTGAACGATGAAGCATCGTCCGTTTGGTCGCACCGGCCTCTATGTCTCTGAACTCTGCCTGGGAACGGCGACCTTCGGTGGCCAAGGTTGGTGGAAGGTCTGGGGCGAAGTCGATCAGCAAAGCGCAAACGTGCTGGTCGAGCGCGCGCTGACTGCCGGCGTCAACTTCATCGACACGGCAGATGTCTATGCGGAAGGACACTCGGAGCGCATTCTCGGCCAGGCCCTGCGTGACCTGAAGGTCAATCGGGACGACGTGATCATCGCCACCAAGGTGCGTGGCCGGACCGGCTCCGGACCCAACCATGTTGGACTCACGCGCGGCCATATCATGCAGGGGGTCGAAGCCAGCCTGAAGCGCCTTGGCCTTGACTATATCGATCTCTATCAGGTGCACGGCGCAGACCTCGTGACGCCGCTCGAGGAAACCATGCGCGCGCTGGACAATCTCGTCTCGCGCGGACTGGTTCGATACATCGGCGCCTCGAACATGTCGGCCTGGCAGATCATGAAGGCGATTGGGATCTGCAATCAGCACAATTACGCGCGGTTCGAATCGACGCAGAGCTACTACACGATCGCGGGCCGCGATCTCGAACGCGAGATCATTCCGATGGTCAGTGACCAGCAATTGGGCCTTATGATCTGGTCTCCCCTCGCAGGCGGCTTCCTATCAGGCAAATTTACCCGCGAAGGTGCTGCCGCCTCGAACAATGCCAGGCGCCTGTCGTTCGACTTCCCGCCCGTCGACAAGGAACATGCTTACGACGTGATCGACGCTATCAAGCCGATCGCCGCGACCCATGGCGTCTCGGTCGCACGCATTGCTCTGGCGTGGCTCCTGCATCAAAAGGCCGTATCAAGCGTGATCATCGGCGCCAAGTCCGTTGAACAACTCGATGACAATCTCGCCGCGACGGAGATTCAACTCTCGACCGAAGAGCTCGCGATCCTGGATAAAGCGAGCGCCTATAGAGCTGAGTACCCGCAATGGATGCTCGCGAGGCAGCACGGAGATCGACTGCCGGCCACACTACGCTGACGGGGTCTGATCAATGTCGCCCGCCATAAGCGTTGCGGGCTGCAGCCCAGATCCATCAGCACCTGTCGATCAGAGTTCAAAAAGCAGCAACTCCAAGCGCTCCGCGACAGCTGCTTCCGCCACATCGTGCACAGGGGTAACTTAGGCGCCTGCTGGGACTACATGATCCACTTTCTCGATACGCGGCGCACGATCATCGTCCTGTCGATTGATCCGGACCCACCACCTCCCGTGAGGCGCCCGTGCCCGGTTCAGAACGCCTGATCACACCAGCTATCATGAGATCTTTCTTGAACTTCCGGTGCACACGTCGTGCATACGGCGCCATCTAACCGATTGAAAAACTTGAACTCTCGCTCCAATCCATCATAAGCCAATTTGAGCTAACACTCGCCAAATAAAGCGAACTTCGTCAAGAATTGACGCGGCAGCGCGCCTCAACTGCAACACCCTGAACCTGCATTTGGGGCACGACCAACCCGGCACATACAAGCCGCCTCGATGGTTGTGTCGGACAACACTTTTGCCGCGGACAATCTGAACTCGATATCTTTTATTTCGCCTACGACGCCACGAACCTGCAGGCATTCTGCGAGCCCTTGAAGCGCCCAAATGTTGTTAGGATGTTGCGCGCACCTCTGAATACCTGGAGCCAGACCGAGATCGGCACGGTAACATCTTTCCGCCTCCGAAAAGTGTCCTTGCTCGGCGAGCAACGCTCCTAGTGCATGTCGGGGAGGATGCATCCAAGCCCACGGTTCGACATACTCCAAGCTATCATCCCTCAGGACTGCCTCCCGCAAATGGGCAAATGCAGCCTCGTACTCACCTTTGTGGTAGGCCAGCTCACCCTCCAACATACTCTCCGCCACCGAAAGGATGCTCTTCGCGGTGTTGTTGAAGACCTTCCGGTCCACCGGAATGCGCGACACGCACTCCAGAAAGAGCGTTCGTTCCCTTTCTGCCGCAATAAAGTCTCGAAGAGTGGCATGAGCGACGCCCTTGGCATAGTGAAGCATCGCAGTCGTGACTGGATACATCGCCGGCGTCGCGGGCATAGGCTCGTTGACGATATCCCTCCATTTTCCAAATCGCACCAGCACGTGAACTCGCATGGAGTTATAACCCTCGAGGCTTGTCACGAATTTGGGGCGATCCCGGACAGAGAGAAGGTCCTCGGTCACAAGGCCGCCGAGCTTGTCGGCCGCTCCAATCGCACCGCCATATGCTCCCAGAAACATACAGGCATGCATCATCAAGAGGAGATCATGAGCACATGCGGTCGTGTAGGGCGACATTGTGCCCGCGTAAGCGAGAAATCGATCGTTGGCCGCAATCGCCAATTCGCTGGCCTGCCTGGCACTCTGGTAGTCCCCGACGAGCATGTGAACATGTGCCGGCATATGGTTCAGATGACCGCCGTCCGGGCATAGAGGAGCAAGCTCTACCGCCGACGTCAACGCTCTCTCGGGTTCGTTCGACATCTCCAGGATATGGATGTGCAGATGCAGGAGTGCCGGATGCGGCTGGCCACTCGTCGACCTCACGCCGTCGATGCCGCGTTCGCAAACGGAAAGTGCTTCGAGCACGTCGGAGTTCTTCGCGGGCCTGCCCGTCCTGACATCCCACAACCGCCGCGGCGTCCTGCTTATGAGCGCTTCGGCAAAGAGCGCCGCGACATCGACGTCATCAGGATATTCGGAGTAGACCCTGCGCATCTCTGCCGCGTAGTCGTCGTCCCAATGATCGAACTCTTCAGGCGCAACCGCATGCGGCTTCTGGACACGGCGGGCCTGAGCTTCGATCAGCCTGGTCTCGACGTCGCTCGCCTTGTGCGTCAACGCTCGCGCCATCGCGATGTGCCTGAATGCAGTGGCCGCGGCAGCGTTTGCCTCGCGCTCACCGTGATCGCGCCATGTCAGGTTATAGAACGGACCGCTCCCGTAGGCCACGCCCCAATGGGCCATGATGCATTCAGGATCGTGCTCCAGCGCCTTCCTGAAACAATTCACCCCTTCGGCCCTATTGAAGGCGTAGCACCAATTCAGGCCTGCATCGAACCAACGCTGCACTTCGGCCGAATTGGTCGAGATCCGTCGTGTGTAAGCACCGAGATCGAAGCGCTGCATCGTGCCACCTCCCGGCAATGCTATGGATCCTTCCAGCGGGATACCACGCCAAGATCGATATCGTAGAGATCCAACACGCGGCCAACTGTCTGATCGATCATCTCGTCGATATCCGCTGGATTGGTATAAAACGCCGGTACGGGCGGATAGATGATTGCACCCAGCTCGGACAGCGTCGTCATCGTTCTCAGATGCCCGGTGTGAAGCGGTGCTTCGCGAACCAGCAACGTCAGTCGACGGCGCTCCTTGAGGACGACGTCTGCCGCGCGCGACAGAAGCGAAGATGTTACCCCGGTTGCAATCTCGGACATTGTTCTGACCGAACATGGCGCAATGATCATGCCCTGCGTCCGAAACGATCCGGACGAGATGGGCGCCGCCACGTCGTCAAACTTGTACCATCGGTCCGCCAAATCTCGGACATCCGATACCTTGAAAGGACCCTCATGCGCCATGGCGATCTCGGCCGCCCGCGACACCACGAGGTGAGTTTCAATCGGCGTCTGCCGCAGCAATTTCAAGAGGCGAACACCGTAGGCGATGCCCGACGCCCCGGTTATTCCAACGATCAATCGCACTTCGCCAGACATTGAAACTCCCTCTCTCTTGCAAATGCTCTGGCTGCAATACCCTGTCAACGGCTTCGACGCGCAAGACCGCTCGGGACGACTTTTCTGATAGCTGTTTCCGGAAAGGATTATTGGCGCAAGGGCTCGGCGGCCTATTGAGGTAGGGAATGCCGTTCGATCCAAGCACGTCGAGCATTGACGCCGACCGCCTCTGGGGCGACCTCATGGCGCTCGCCGCGATTACGGAGCCGGATCGTCCCTGGACCCGCCGGTCGTTTACACCTCGGTTTGCCGAGGGGCGGACCTGGCTCAGCGACCTCTTTATTCAAGCGGGCTTGACGGTCAGGACGGACGCCGGCGGCAATCTGATCGGCCGGCTGGAAGGGCGTCGTACGCTCCCCCCCATCGTACTCGGATCGCATTCGGACACGGTTCCCTCGGGTGGTCGATTTGACGGAGCAGCCGGCCTCCTCGCGGCCCTAGAGGTTGCGCGAGCTGTGATCCGATCCGGGCAACGCCTCGATCACCCGCTCGAAATCGTGGACTTCCTCGCCGAGGAGCCCAGCGACTACGGCATCTCCTGCATCGGCAGCCGGGCAATGGTCGGGGCCCTGAGCCCCGATATGCTGTCACGGACAGATGCCGGCGGGGAGTGCCTCGCAGACGCCATTGCCCGGGTCGGAGGCACTCCCTCCGCTTTGGGGAAGATCGCACCGCCAAAGATCGAGGCCTATCTCGAGCTCCACATCGAACAAGGACGCGTCCTTGAGAGTGGTCGCATCGAGCTCGGAATTGTCAGCGGCATCGTTGGGATCGCACGGGTTGAGCTGATGTTTCTCGGCTCCGCCGATCACGCCGGTGGCACCCCGATGAGATTGAGACGTGATGCGGCCGTCGCAGCCGCCGAGATCGTTTCATGGATCGCCAAGCAGGGCGCGCTGAAGGCGATTGGCGACAAGGGCCACTTCGTGGCGACCACGGGAATCATCGAGATCTCGCCGAACGCTGCGAACGTCGTGCCGGGACGGGCAAGGCTGGTTCTGGACATCCGTGCGGAGGACGCGGGAGAGATCGACGACTTCATCAAGCTGCTCGATCGGCACAGTCTCGAAGCGACCGAGAAATCCGGCGTCGAGCGCGAGCGCTTCGCGATCATCTCAAGGACGGATCCAACCAAATGCGATCCGCACCTTCGAAGCGTCCTGGCTCGCAGTGCCTCGAAGCTCGGTTACAGTACGACCGAACTGGCGTCAGGGGCCGGCCACGACGCCGCCTTCGTTGCGCGGATCGGCCGCTCGGCCATGCTGTTCATCCCCTGCCTGGAGGGCAAGAGCCACAGCCCCGAGGAGTGGGCGGATCCGGACGCGTTGGCGATGGGGACCGCCACGCTCTATGATGCGGTTCGATCGCTCGATAATGCAGATAATGCCAACTGAACGACCATGAGAGCCTGAGCCTATGACTGATCAAAGCATGCGTGGATTCCTGTCGCTGCTGGATACGTCGGGAGCGCTTCATCGCGTGAAGCGGCGAACCGACCCGAAGTTCGAAATCGGTGCCGTGCTGGCGCTGAAGGATCGCGGTCCCGCAATCCTCTTCGAGCAAACCGGCTCGCTGCAGGTCGTCGGAAACCTCCTGGTCTCGCGCGAGAGGTTCGCGCTTGGGCTCAATGTCGAACCCGACAAGCTCGACGATCTCTGCATGCGTGCGCTCGCCGAGCCCATCAAGCCTGTGATGGTGGAGTCAGGTCCCGTGCAGGACATCGTCCAGTCCGGCGATATCGACCTCCGGGCTGCCCTGCCCGTTCCTACCTGGTTCGAGCGCGAGACAGCGCCATACGTCACCGCCGGCGTGATCATCGCAAAAGATCCCGAGACCGGGCGCCGCAACGTCTCGATTGCGCGGCTTCGGCTCGAGGGTGGAGGCAGGGTCATGGCCGGTATTGCGAAAAACCATCATCTCAACCTCCTGGCAGAGAAGGCCAAGGCGCTCGGTCAGCGCCTCCCCATCGCGGTTGCTATCGGAAATCATCCGGCCGTGCTGTTGGGTTCGCAGCTTTATCTTGGTCTCGGCGACGACGAATTCGACAACATCGGCGGCATGCTTGGCGAGCCGCTCAAACTGGTCAAATGCAAGACGGTTGATCTGGAGGTGCCGGCAGAGGCGGAGATTGTTCTGGAGGGCGAACTCTACCCGGAAGAGCAGATCGAGGAAGGCCCCGTATCCGAATTCCACGGGTTCTACGTCAGCTACGGCGCCGGAATGGGCGGCCGAATAAATTGCGTGACCCGGCGCAAGGACGCCATCTATCAGGCGATCTTGCCTGGATATGCCAGCGAGCATTGTCTGCTCGGTGGCATTGCGATCGGTGCCACGCTGCGCCAAGCCTTGCAGCGCATGATCCCGGCCGTGCGGCGCGTGCTCATCACCGAGGGTGGCATGGGTCGCCTGCATGCGATCATTTCCATGCACAAGCCGAGGCTGGGTGAAGGCAAACGGGCAGCCATGCTCGCAATGGGACAGGTCAACCTGCTGAAGCTCATCACTGTCGTCGACGATGATATCGACATTGAAAATCCGCGCGAGGTGGAGTGGGCCTTGGCTGCGCGCTTCCGCGGTCACGAGGACCTGATGGTTGTCGAGGGCGTCAAGGCCGATCGCTGCGATCCCATCCACGAGGATCTGACCGTAACCAAGATCGCGATGATCGCGACGACGCGCCCGGGCGACGGCGAGCCGCTGAGCCGGTCAGAATTCGTCAGCGCGCCGAAGGACGTTATGGCTCGCATCGCTGCGGAACTAGACCAATATTGAGCCTCCGCACGATCTAACGTACGGAGGTTCGCTGTCATCGCGCTCAGGCGGCGACAGATTCGTTCTTGGCGAGCGCAGGCCGGAGCGTCGGAGGCCGGACGAAGGCACCCGTGCCGGGTTCGGCCAACACACTCTTGCCGTCGAACACCAACTCGCCGCGCAGATAGGTCGCCACAGGGCGATAGGGCAACTCAATCCCCGCATATGGACTCCAGGTTACAAAATTGTGTCCCGACTCGTCCGGGTTGTAGCGATGGGGTGCGTGGGCCATGACCACGACGTCCGCGTCGCGGCCGCGCTCCAATGCTCCCTTGCGGTGCCCGAACCTGAACAGCCGGGCAGGATTGGCCGCAAGCAGCCTTGCGGCAAGGGTAATATCGAGACGACGCTCGACTAGCCCCTTCACAAGCAGCGGATAAAGAACCTCCAATCCAGGCACGCCGGAGGAATTCTTCAGCATGACCGGGTCTGCCTTGCGGTTCTCCGACCAGCTGACGTGATCTGTGGACACGACCGTGACATGACCTGCCGCGAGGTGCCGCCACAGCGCCTCGACCTCGGCACGCGGCCTGACGGGCGGGTTGATCTTGGCCTTTCCGCCAAGGCGTGCGACGTCGTTCTCTTCGTCCAGGGTCAGATAATGAATGCACGCTTCGACGGTCGTGTCGAAGCCCTGTTGGCGGTAGGCTTCACACAGGTCGTAGCCCCGTCCGACTGAACAATGGACGACATGGGTTGAACATCCCGACTGGGCGCCGAGTTCATACACTTCCGCCATGGCAAGCGTTTCCGTGACCGGCGGTCGAGACAGCGCGTGGGCGCGATAATCCGTAATTCCGCTGGCTTCGACGCTGGCCACCGCGGCCCGCACCATCTCATCGTTTTCGTTGTGCACACCGGCGGCCAGGCCGAACCGGCCGATCTCGGTGAAGCAGGCGTAAAGATCCTGTGGCGGTATGCGGGGAAAGCGCTTTGAATCCGTGTTGAAAGTCGAGAATTTGAACGCAGACACTCCGGCCTCGACCATTCCCGCGATGTGCGTCGGCCCGTCACCGGGATCGATCGTACCGTAGAGCGCATAATCCACACGGGCCTGCTCGCCTGCTTCCTTGATTTTTTGCCGAACCCGGTCGCCCGTACAAACCAGAAAGCCGGCATCGTAGGGCATATCGACGACAGTCGTGACACCGCCTGCCGCCGCCGCGCGCGTCGACCAGATGAAATCCTCCTGGCCGAGCTGCGACTTGGAATGGACCTGGGCGTCGATCGCGCCCGGAAGCACGTAAGAAGCCCCAAAGTCCTGGCGCTCGCGGGCCGCGGGAGGTTCACCGCTTCCCACCAGTTCGACGGTCCCTCCCCGGATTGCCACGTAGCCATTCTCTATCACCCGGTCGGTTCTCACCACCTGCCCGGTCAGGACGAGATCGAAGTCGCTCATGAACACACCTTTTGCAGCTTGTCGGTTCTTGCGCCATGGGCGCTTGTCTTCAGGATTGCTTGCCGATTCCCCAGAACGAATTGATCGGCTGGCGCGTGACGCCAGTCAGCTTCTTGCTGTAGGCAATCGGTGGGTATGAGTAACAAATCGGAATATAGGGAAGCGTCTTGAAGGCCTCGACCTGGATCTCGTGAGCAACCTTGACCCTTTCGTCCGCATTGGTCAGGAGGAACCACTGGTTGCGCAGCTCCTCTAATCGCGGATTGGTCGGCCAGCCGAACCAGGATTGCTCTCCCGCGCCGCGCAGCAGCGAATTGACTGAGGGATTGCGAAGATCGACCGCGCCATAGGTGCTGTTGAAAGCGCTCCATCCACCCTTGTCGACCGGGCCTTTGTTGACGCGGCGCTGGATCATTCCGGCGAAGTCGGTGGTCACGAACTCGACGTTGAAACCCATGCGCCTGAGAAGATCGTCCGAGACCTGCGCGATTGCCGCTAGCGCAGGCGGCTCGGTTGCTCCGATGAATACGACCTTCTCGCCGGCATAGCCGGCCGCCTTCAGAGCCGCCTTCGCCTTCTCGATATTTTTTTCTTTCAGCACAGTGGCGCCGACTTCGCTCGCGTAGGGTGAGTCGCACGTATAGAAACTCGGACAGGCCCCGCCATTTTCAGGAAGACCGGCGGTTGCGGCCAGCAGATAGTCCTTCTGATCTATCGCCATGGCAACAGCCTGTCGGATCGCCGGATTGTTGAACGGCGGCTGAAGATGATTCATGACGAACGTGTAGTTCGTGGCGCTCAGACTTCTCGGCCCCACGATGAGGTTCTTGTTCTCCTTGAGGAGAGGCACGAGATCGACCGGCAGACCATCCCAATAGTCGTGCTCGCCCGCTTGCATGGCGGCCGCCGCCGTTGCCGCGTCACTGATGAACGACCATTCGGCACGGTCGACCATGGCGGCGTGATTTCCGGCGAGACCACTAAAGGGCTCGGCGCGCGGGATGTAATCGGCGAATTTGACGAAGGACGCCTTCTGTCCGGGCACCCATTCACTCGTCAGGAACTTGAACGGACCGCTGCCGATCGCCTCGGGTATCTGCTTGAATGGATCCGTCTTGGCGATCCGCTCAGGCATGATGATGCAGCTCGCGGGACTGAGCTTGCCGAGAGCATCGAGCAGCAGCGGAAACGGTGACTTCAGGCGCATCCTGAAGGTGCGATCGTCGATGACATCGACGGAATCCGTCACGCCTGCCACCATCTGCCCGGCAACGTCACGCGCCCACCAGCGCTTCATCGACGCGATGCAGTCGACCGACCGGACCGGTTCGCCGTCGTGGAATTTGAGACCCTCACGAAGTTTGAACGTATATGTCCGGTCGTTGTCTTCGATCGTCCATCCCTCGGCCATCTGTGGTTTCGGCACGAAATCGGCGTCCGCGCCAACGATCGTGTCGAAGACCATGAAGCCGAAGTCCTGCGTCGCGGCCGCGGTCGTCCAGATCGGATCGACGCTGCCAAGATTCTGGCTCTTGATAATCTTTAACGTCGTGGTCTTGCCCTGCGCGAAAGCGGGCAAAGGTAACGCGCTTGCGGCCACGCCCTTCAGGAAATCTCGTCTACGCATGTTTCGCCCTCTCTGATCACCCTATCGATCAATCGGTTCAATCCTGCGGATCCCAGACCGGAGCCCAGGCAGGTGAGAAGTACCGCTTTTCCGGGCCGACGCCGCCGAGCACCGCCATGTCGTCCGGGGAGAGCTCGAAGTCAGAGAGCTCGAATTGCGCTGCGATCTGTGCCGGCTCCCCCGTGTCTGGAATAGGCACGGGAAAGACACCGCTTTGAATGTGCCAACGGAGCACGATTTGGGCCGGGCTTCGCCCTCTGCGTTCAGCAAGACCCAACACCGAGGCGTGATTGAGATCTTCGCGTCCCATCGGCGAATAGGCGATCGGACGCACACCGCGCGCGGCGCACGCCGCGACAAGCCGCCGCTGTGGAAGCGATGGATGAACCTCGATTTGGTTGGCGAACAGCTCTGTTCCAGCTCGACCAGCCGCCGCGATCGCCTCGTCGAGCATCGCGATCGGGAAGTTAGCGACCCCGATATGGGCAATGACACCAGACAGTTGGAGTTCACTCATCGCCGAAAGTGTTTCCGCAATCGGAACGTCGGCGTTCGGCCAGTGAATGAGCAGAAGATCGATTCGATCGAGACCGAGCGTATCGAGGCTCCGCCGCGCCGACGCCAACAGGCGTTCGGGGCGAAGGTCCTCGCGCTCCACCTTGGTGGTGACGAACATCTCGCTGCGGTTGATCCCGGAGAGGCTGATGGCCCGGCCGGCAGCGTCCTCATTGCCATAGCTTGGAGATGTATCGATGTACCGGTATCCGATGTCGATGGCCTTCAGAACGACCTCGGTGCATTTGTCACCGAGAAGCAGTCTCGTGCCGAGCCCGACCGGTGGCGGCGCTGCGCTTGGCTGCGTGGTCGTCAGCCTGACGGTCATGCCGCACCGAAGGTACCGTTGAACACGAGCGCCGAGAGGGCCTTCCGCTCGCTCGGAATTTCCCGCACCTTGAGATGATCGGGTAATGACGAGCTATCGCCCAGCCTGCCGATCGCCACGACTGCGTTGATGGCGAAATCGTCGGGGACTTCCAGCTCGATCGCGAGCTTCTCCGCATTGAAGCCCGCCATGCCATGCGTGTACCAGTCCGAAAGGTTTGCCTGGAGCGCGAAACTCATCCATGCGGCGCCCGTGTCGAAGCTGTGTGTCGGCGATGGGAATTCCTTGCCGTCGAATTGCAGGGTCTTCTTCGACACAAACGCAATCAGCGCGGCGGCATGCACCGACCAGGACCGGTTTGTGTTCGAAAGCGTGTCCAGAAATGGTTGCCACTTCGGTTGCCCGCGCCTGACATAGACAAATCGCCATGGTTGCGCATTCATGGACGATGGCGCCCACCTCGCTGCCTCGAACAACGACATCAGGGTTTCGTCATCAATCTCACTTGTCGAGAATGCCCTGGGCGACCAGCGATCGATGAACATCGGCGCGACCTCACGTTCGGGCTTGCGAGGTGAGAGCAACTTGTACTGTCCTTCGTGATAGACGAGCGGCGGGACCGTTGAGACATCCCCGCTCGTCACATGCCCAACGAAAATCGTGTGAGTTTCAACGTCGAGTTCATAATAGGTCGAGCATTCGAGATGCGCCGCGGCGCCGACAATGATGGGATTGCCATTCAGCCCGATCCGATGTTCCACGGCAGAAAACGGGTTGTCCTGCTTTGAGGCAAAAAGCCCACTGATGTCCTGCTGATCTTCGGCGAGGATGTTGACTGTAAACTGCTTGGTCGAGGATATGATCGGGTGACTGCGCGTCGATCGGTTGACGACGATCAGGATCGTCGCAGGGTCGGCGCTGACACTGCAGACCGCCGTGGCGGTCATTCCATGAAGCCGGCCCTCGTTGCTCGTCGAAATAACCGCCACGCTCGAGGCAATGTTGCGCATCAATGCCTTGAAAATTTCGCCATTCATGAGCGCCGGGTTCTCGTATCCGTTCACGTCTCACTCCTCATCGAACGTAGCGGCGTCATGCTTCCACCGCCCCGGCAAACCTACCGCGATAGATCGCAAGCGATAGAACGGTGCCCATGACCAAGGCGAGAGCGATCGCAGTCCAGGCAACGGCCGTCCAACCTAATTCCGTTCTCATGAGACCACCTGCCAGGAGCGATCCAGACGCCGTGGTGCCGAAGACGAGGAAGTCGTTAAGTCCCTGAACACGCGGGCGCTCGATCGGATCACAGCAGTCCGCGACCATGCTGGTTGCCCCGACGAAGCCCAGGTTCCAGCCTACGCCGACCAGGATGAGGCAGGCCCAGAATCCCCAAAGACCGGTATGGAAGAGCGCAGCAATCCCGCTCAGAACAATCAACGATAGACCGGTCAAGGTAACGGGCGCCTCTCCGAACCGGGCGATCAGGACGCCCGTGACGAGGCTCGGCGCGAACATCGATAGCACGTGCCATTGAATGCCGAGCGCAGCTTCGCCGATGGTATGGCCGCAACCAGTCATCGCGATGGGAGCCGCGGTCATCAGAAAGCCCATCGTCCCGTAGGACACCATGCCTGTGACTGCAGCGAGGAGAAACTTCGGGGTTCGCGCGATCTCGATGAGCGGCCGTCCTCCAGACCCGAATTTGGCCGCCGGCGGAACTTGCAAGGGCAACAGCACGATGAAGGACAACAAGGCGAACAGTGCCTGCGTGAGAAAGCTGCCCGCGAATGCGAAGCCCGGCAGAGAGTCCCTGGTCCAAATCACAGCCTGCGGCCCAATGACCGCCGCAACGAACCCGCCCATCATGACGAGGGAGATCGCATTCGCGCGCCGAGCCGCCGGAACGGAATCGACCGCCGCAAAGCGGTAGGTTTGCACGCAAGCCCCGTTCAGTCCAGCCAAGACGGTCCCGATGCAAAAGACGACGAAGGACGCCGTAATAATGCCGTAGGCCGCGGTCAGGCCGGCAAGGATCGCCAGCACAGCTCCCGCAAGATAGACGGATCTACGCCCGAACAATCCAATTCCGCGAGATACCGGGATCGTGGCGAGCGCGAGACCAACGGTGTAGAGGCTGACCGGGAGCGTCGTGAGCGCCTTGTAGGGTGCCAGCATCTGGCCGACCAGACCACCCAGGGAAATCACGATGGGCGGCCCAGCGGCTCCGAACGCTTGAGCACTGGTCAACGCGAGCACGTTGCGCTGGAAGATAAGGGATCTTGTCACGGAATGCCTCCAGACCGCATTGGTTCGGCCTAGAACGCCATCACATTGTCCCTCAGATGCTCATGGCTGTACTCTGATCGCGTCAGGCCGCGCTTTTGCAAGACGGGAACGAGCTCGTCGGTGACGCTGTTGATGTATCGCGGCGTGACAGGCCCGGTGACGAGGAAGCCGTCTCCGCCAATCTCCTCCATCGCCTCCTTCATCATCGAGGCGATCTCGTCCGGCGTTCCGATCAGCTCCCAGCCGGGAGGGCGCATTCCGATATCGCGCAGTGTCGCCTTGGGTCCGGCATCCTTGAACATGCGCAGCATGGTCTGCATGCCGTTGGTCTTGATCTCAGGAAGCGGGGTGTCGAGCTCGAACTTGGAGAAGTCGATACCGGAAAGGAACGACAGCGAAGCCAGATGCGCCTCGAACCGCCGCTGCCGCACCTTCGGCAGATTTTCCTTGATCTCCTCGACGCCCCTCTTGTCGCGCGCGACGAAGACACCGGCGATGAACATCGTCTTGATCTTGTCGGGATCGCGACCATAGGCCTTCGCGTGGGCGCGGACTTCCGCGCGATACTCCTTCATCTCCGCGATGGAATCGCCGCCGGCGAGCACGACCTCAGCATTACGACCGCTGAATTTGCGCCCGCGCGGAGAGCCGCCGGGGGCGACGTACAAGGGCTTGGTCTGCGGCGAACGCGGTACGTTAAGAGGTCCGCGCGACTTATAATACTTCCCCTGGAAATCGATCGCCTTCACCTTGGATGGATCGACGAAGGTCTGGCTCTCGAGGTCCATGCGAACGGCATCGGGTTCCCAAGCCTCCCAGAGCTGCGCGGCGAGGTCGATATATTCATCGGCCATGTCATAGCGCTGATCGTGCTCGAACTGCTTGTCGTATCCAAAGTTCTGCGCGGCAGCATCACTGGTTGCCGTCACGATGTTCCACCCGATGCGACCCTTCGAATAGTGATCGAGCGTTGCCATCTGTCGCGCCAGGATCCACGGCGGATAGAATGTCGTCGTCAAGGTCAGCGCTACGCCCAAGCGCTTGGTGGCAGCGAGAATGTAAGGAGTCAGGACCGCCGGATCGAGCTTCGGCGTCATCGTTGCGTTCTTCAGGTAAAAATCCATCGAGCCCTTGTAGGCATAAGGGACCGCGCTCGTATCCTCCAGGATCAAGAAGTCGAAGCAGGCTCGCTCGAGCGCCTTTGCCGCATCCTGGTAGATGTCTGGCTGCGTCCAGTCGTAGCTTGGAGCATAGTTCGGCGTATTCCAGCCCTGGACCGTGATGCCGGGACCGAGAAACCAGCCCAGATGAAACATGCTCATGACGACTCCTGCGTTCCGATTCCTGCGGAATAATCTCTCGAAAGCAGGGAACCACGACCGTCGGACCGCCGATAATTCAATCTTCCGAAACCGCCGATAACAATTGCCGTTGCGATTTCAGCCGCCCGACAACGCGCAAGCGCTCTGTCGCACAACGATCGATCCACTCGACGTCGCGTTCCAGGCGCATCCTTGGCAGTGTTCATGCAGTGAGTTTAGACGCGGCCAGCACATCCTCTTCTTCGGCGGAGATGCGCTCTCCCGCGGAGGAAAACGCACTCCGCAACTCTTCGATGAACTCCTGGGCAGCCGGATCTGGTATCTCGCTTCGCATTCTGACCAGGCAAATGCTGCGCAGAATTCGTGGCGCACGGATCGTATGAATCGAAAGACGGCGTCGATCGGTGCTCTTGTGGATCGCTCCGGTCGGCAGGATCGTCGCGTATCGTCCGATCTTCACCAGACTGATCGCCGCGGCCATAGAATCGACCTCGATCCTCGGATTGAGGCTGAACCCTGCTTTTTGCAGCGGCTGCGCGATGATTGAACGCAGACCATGTCGGCTGGACGGAAGCACCAGCGGCAATTTTGAAGCGGTCTCCAGCGTGACAGGCCCCGGCGGCAAGAGTTGCGTGGACCGCTCGACGACGACCGCCATTTCGTCCTCTGCAATCAGATCGAATGACATGTCCGGGCTCTCGACCACGCGATCAGTCAGAGCGAAGTCGATCCGTCCAGACGAAAGCCATTGGAGCAGCTTGGCCGAGTAGGCCTCAAGAACCTGGACGATCGTTTCGGGATAGCGCACCGACCAGCGATTGAGCGCGTTCGCAAAGTATTCGGCAGTCTCGCTCTCGGCATCGAGAGCGGGAATGAGACCGAGACGGAGGCGCCGCAAACGCCCGCCGATTGCACCCGCTCGGAGCGTCTGAACCGCATCCTCGAATTCCGACATGAGCGGCGCAAGGAGGCCGTACAGAAAATCGGCGCGAGAAGTTGGCTCAAGGCCACGATGAGAGCGCTCGAAGAGCTGCGTGTCCAGCAGTTCCTCGAGGCCGTGCAGTTGGACCGTGAGTGCCGGTTGCACAATGCACAGACGCTGCGAAGCGCGCCGCATATTCCGTTCGTCGTACAGCGCCAGGAACGACCGGCACAGCTTCAGGGAAATTCGCTCCGGCTCGGTATCGCTTCCCGAGGCCGCCGGCTCGGACGCGATCGCCGCAGCGAGGGACTTTCTGTATTGCTCGCATATGTCCGGGCCGAACGTCGAACTGTGTTCGCCGGAGATAGCGATCGTCGGATCGAAGTCGCTCCTTTCAAGCAGAGCGCATTCGAAATGCTCAGCCACCAGGCTCGGGTTCAGTTGTGCGGCCGGAATCAGGAAGTTGAAACTCCTGCTTGTACTAACATCGGCCAGACTCTTTTGCGGATCCTGGCTAAGACAGTTGATCCGCGCCTGCGTCTTGTCGGCCACGGCAAGCAGCAATGCGAGCTGGTTCTCAGGCAGCTCAGGCACGGCGAAAGTGTTGTTGACCAATTCGGACAGCGGCACGTCTTGAGGTAACCAACCCTTATTTGGTCCCGAGCGGACGAGAACCCATCGATCCGCGATCATGTGAACGTCAGCCGTTCCGGCCCGCTTGTCCCCGAAACTGACGACCAGGCCGTTCGTTTCGGCTTGCTCGGATCTACCGTATGCAGGCGATATCCAGTGCGAACTCACGCGCGTCATCGCAGATCTTGCGACCTGAACAAGCGCTTGATCAAACATCGCTCCCGCATAGCCCTGCGGCAGAACAACCTCGATGCGTGCGGGAGCGGCTTCCTGGCCACTGTGAAAGAAGGCCAGACAATGGGCCGCGTGTTCCATGAACGGGCGGAGCAGTCTGTAGGCCTCGCGTCCGGCCGGAGTAACGGCCAAACCACCCTGGAGGCGCGTAACCAAGCGCTGAGCAAGTTCATCGCTGAGCGACTTCACGTGCGCACTGAGCGAAGAACGGCCCAAGCCGAGGCGCTTCAACGCCGGCGCAACGCTTCCCTCTTCAACCAAGGCCAGGAAAGTCTCGATCTGGCTTAAATTGATGCCGGAGGTGCGGTCGCGAAGTTCTGCAACAGGCATACAGGGGCTCTCACCGGGGCTTGAGGCTGATCCAGCAAGATGCGTGCCAGCTCGGAACAAGAGCCCTAGGACATACCCTGCTCCGAAATATCCAGATGGCAGGCCACCATCCGGCGCTCGCTGCCAACCGAGCGCAATTTGGGTTCCTCTATCTTGCAGCGGTCGAAGGCCTTCGGGCACCTGGTATGAAAGCGGCAGCCCGACGGCGGATTGACCGGGCTGGGAACGTCTCCAGCAAGGACGATACGCTGGGAGGCTTCTCCTTTTGCCTTTGGCACCGCTGAGATCAGCGCCCGCGTATACGGGTGGAGTGGACGATCAAGGATGAGATCCCGGTCGCCAATCTCGACCATGACTCCCAAATACATCACCGCAATGCGATGCGTGAGATGTCCGACAATGGCGAGGTCGTGGCTGATGAAGAGCAATGACAAACCGAGCCTGTCCTGAAGGCTCACCAGCAGGTTGACGATCTGCGCCTTGACCGACACATCGAGCGCCGACACCGCCTCGTCACACACAATGAGGCTCGGTTCCGGCGCCAGCGCCCGCGCAATACAGATTCGCTGACGCTGGCCGCCGGAGAACTCATGAGCAAAGCGGACCGCTGCATCGCGCGGGAGGCCCACCATGTCGAGGAGTTCGCCAACCCGTTCGTCGACGGCCTTGCGGCCCCTGACAAGACCGAAATTGACGAGCGGCTCGGCGAGAATGTCGCGGACACGCATCCGCGGACTAAGGCTCGCCATCGGATCCTGGAATATCACCTGAAAGTGGCGCCTGATCTTTCGCAGTTGCGGTTTCGCCAGACCATCAACGCGCCAGCCATCGAACCATACGGCGCCCTCGCTCGGCGGGGTCAGGCCGAGGACCGTTCTGCCCAATGTAGACTTGCCGCAACCGCTCTCACCCACGATGGACAATGTTTCGCCGCGCGCGACCGTGAACGAGACGTCGTCGACAGCCCTAACGACCTCGCGGGGCCCAAACCCGACACGCGGTCGCGGGAAATGCTTCCTGAGCGAAATGACTTCGAGAAGCGCAGGTTGGCTCATGAGAGCGGCGCCCCAATCTTGTGATGGCATGCGACGGCATGGCGGGGAGAGACATCCTCCAGCGCAGGCTCGCTTTCGAAGCAGATCGACGACGAGAGAGTGCATCTGGCGGCGAAAGCGCACCCAATCCTGGCTTGACTGGCTGATGGCACCTGCCCCGGAATTTCCGTGAGCGGCCCCTCATTCCGATTGCGATTAAGGCTCGGGATGGCTCCCAACAGTCCCACGGTATAGGGATGCGCAGGCTGCGAAAAAATCTCCGCTGTCGTCCCCTCCTCCACCTTGACCCCGGCGTACATGATCACGACGCGGTCGGCCAGTTCGGCAACGACACCCAAATCGTGCGTAATGATGACGATCGAAGCTCCCGTCCGCGCCTTGAGCTCTCGCATGAGATCGAGAATCTGCGCCTGCACCGTCACATCGAGCGCCGTCGTCGGTTCATCCGCGATTAGGATTTCGGGATCGCAAGCAAGCGCCATTGCGATCATCACACGCTGACGCATCCCACCGGACAATTGATGCGGGTACTCCCGCATCCGGCGTTCGGGATCGGCGATGCCAACCTGGATGAGGAGCCGCAAAGCGCGTTGCCTGGCCTCACCGCGAGGCACGTCCTGATGCAGCAGAATTGCTTCGGCGATCTGACTTCCGATCTGCATGAGCGGGTTCAGGGAGCTCATCGGCTCCTGGAAGATCATGCCCATCTCGTTGCCTCTGACCGCTCGCATTTCGGCCTCGGACATCTGAAGAAGTTCGGCGCCCTTGAATTTCACACTCCCCGAGATCTCGGTACTTTCCGCGTCATGCAACCGCATCAATGACAGGGCGGTGACGCTCTTGCCCGATCCGGATTCACCGACGATAGCTAACGTTTCCGATCGCGCGACCGAAAATGAAACCCCGCGAACGGCCCGAACGCTTCCCGAAGCCCCCGCGAACGAAACATTCAGGCTTTGAACATCCAAAACGTTTGTCACGACCGCTCTGCCAGTCTCGGATCGAGCGCGTCCCTCAGCCCGTCACCCAGCAGATTCACGCCAAGGATCGTCACGCCGAGAAATACGGCCGGGATGAATACCAAATGCGGCTTGACCTGCCAGAGCGCCTTGCCATCAGCCATGATGTTCCCCCAGGAGGGAATGGTCGGCGGCGTACCCGCGCCGATGAACGACAGACTTGCCTCGATGATGATCGCGGCCGAGCCGACGAACGTTGCCTGCACCGTCAACGGCGACACGACAGCCGGAAGCAGATGTCGAATAAGGATTTTCGGCGTCGTCGAGCCGGCCGCAATCGCCGCCTCTACGAAGGGCATCTCCCGAAGCGCCAGCATGACGCCGCGTATCACGCGCGCAACACGAGGAATTTCGACCACCGTGATCGCGGCGATCACAGTTCCGACGGACCCCCGCGTGGCGGCCATCAAGGCGATGGCCAGCAACATGGACGGGATCGACATGAATCCGTCCATGATCCGCATCACGAAGGAATCCGCCCATCGCCCAGAAGCAGATACCATCCCGACGATGGTGCCACCGACGCAGGACAGAAATGCGCACGATACGCTCACCCCTACGGAGATTCGTGCGCCATAAATCACACGCGAGTAGAGATCGCGTCCCAAAGCGTCGGTGCCGAACCAGAATTCCGCCGACGGCGGCCGCAATCTCTTGGTCACCGAGATGGCCCGCGGGTCGACAGTCCCGAGCATCGGCGCAAATATCGCGATAAGCGTAACCGCAAATAATATCAGAGCGCCGGCGCAAATTTGCGGATGGCGCGTCAGGAAACGAAGCGCGCGCCACTCCGAGTTCGCTCGGCGAGCCGGAAACGCGGCGGCCTGCAACGGACCGGCAATGCTCGAGGTCGGCGCTTGATGATTCAATATCGGATCCTCGGATCCACGACTGTGTAAGCAAGATCGGTCATGAGGTTGATTGCGACATAGGTGGCGCTGAACAGCAGGACGACGCCCTGGATCACCGGATAGTCGCGATGAAGGATTGCATCGAGCGTGAGACGTCCGAGCCCGGGGATCGCAAACACGCTTTCCGTGATGACGGACCCGCCCATGAGCGTTGCAATTCCGATGCTGATGACCGTAACGATCGGCACCGACGCGTTTCTAAGCGCGTGCTTGTAGAGGATGACCCGCGGGCCTGCGCCCTTGGCGATCGCGGTTCTCACATAGTCCTGAGTGAGCACGTCAAGCATCGCCGCCCGCGTTGTCCGCGCAAGGATGGCAGCGTAGGACACGCCCAGCGTCAGCGACGGCAAGATCAGATGCGAAATGTAGGGGACGAAGCCATCGGCAAGAGGGACATAACCTTGTACCGGTAACCAATGGAGCGACGTCGAGAAGGAGAACGCGAGCAAATATCCAACGACGAATACCGGCAGGGAGAACGCAAGCACGGTGAACGAGGTGATGATCCTGTCAATCGCATGGCCGCGCCGCCAGGCCGCCAACACTCCGACAGGAATGGCAATTGCTACGGAAACAGCGAGGCTGAACATGACCAACGAAAATGTCGGCCCGATTCGTTGACCGATCATCTGTATGACCGGCTGATTGGCGAAGATCGACGTACCGAGATCGCCGTTCATCAGCTGCCATATCCAAAGGCAGAACCGGATATAGAATGGCTGATCGAGCCCCATCGAGACACGAATGCGCTCGACCTCGTCGGGAGTCGCCTGATCGCCGGCGATCATCGCGGCGGGATCTCCAGGCGTGACGTAGAGGAGGCCAAATACGATGAAAGCCACAATCAGCATGACTGGCGGCAGCATGAGCAGGCGGCGAAATACGTAGTAGACCATGTCGTCTCCCGAACCGCGCGTTTGCCATGCACGAACCTTGCGAACGGCTCGGTTGGCCACCGACATTGCGCTGCTCGACTACCTCGGCCAGACTAGTCCGACAGGTCTGGGACGGCCAATAGCCATTGATGTCTCAGGCGATAGATTCCGCGGTCAAGAGCTTGGAAAGCGAACTGGTTAGTCAGTTTGCTCAAAACGCCATCAACAAATGCAATGAATTTGCTCGCCTATCGTCGACGGTGTGGATTGAGGCGGTTCCCGATACTCGCGGTCAGCCTGGTTCGGGGTATCCTGCCAGACGCGCTTCCGCGTCCCACTGCAGACTGACCTCATAATCGCGGATATCCACTTTCGTAAATCCGCGAAGACCCAAGCGATCCCTCAGAGACTCACACTCAGTTGCGTCGCTGACCTCTTCAAGAGCGCCCTGCAATCTCGCGACCATTTTGTCTGGGCAATCTGGGGCTGCGACCAGCGGCGGAATCGGAGCTGCGTCCGTCGTCGCAATGACCCTGATCTGCCCACGTAGAACCTCGTCGTAGCGCAACATCAGGTCCAGCGCGTAGCTGTCGAGCGGTCCGACATCGATACTTCCGCTCAACAGCGCATCGATGACGCGCCGCGGTGTCGTGAGCGGACCGACGCTTTCACGAAACAGCTTGGCGCCACGGTGCCGATAGTACGGCAGCAAGTGATGACGCAGCGCGTTGTAGCCCGAATGTGAATCGTGAACGGTGTAACCCAGCCGGCCGCCGAAAGTGTCCTCCAGGCATTGAAAGTCGGAGTCCGAGCGAACCACGAGCCGCGTGGCATAGACGGGCCGATCTGCCAGAGGAGCATCGACCGGAATCGGGGCCGCAACGAGCTTCGGACGCCGCTCAGATAACATGAGGGGAAATCCGCACATGAAGGTGCAGGCGAGATCGTCTCGCGACCAAAGATCAGACAATTTGAGCGGGAAGGCGTGGTCGATAATATCGAGCTCCACACCGCTTGCACCCGCAAGCCAGCTGAACAGCTCCTTCCAGGCTGCTGCAGCCTGGGGATTGACCGAATACATTCTCGCGTTAGCGACGAGGTGCATCTACGGAAATTCCCCTCAGGCAAACCGCAAGCGTTGTCCGACCCCAATGCGCTCGGCTTTCTCGAGCATCGTATGCCCGAGCGCGATGTCGGATAGCGATAACCCACGATGCCAAAGCAGATTGGTCTCATCCTCGCTCTCGCGGCCTGGCTTGAGGCCGGCCACGATCTGTCCCAGCTCCGCGTGCAAGGTCGCCTCGGAGAGCTTACCTGCCTCGACGTGAGCGCGCAGGCTGCCAAACTTGCCGCCCTTGCACTGTCCCCAATCGTCGACAACCAATTTCGACATGACATCGGTCCGTGATCTTGAGTTCCTCAATATCGAGACGATTGAGGTAGGCGATATAGATCGGTGGCACGACATGTCTCCAGCCACGGAATATGTCTAGACATTATCCGCTGCCTTGGGAGTGTCAACGTCATGCGCGGCGCGAGAGCGCCGCATTCATTCTCATCAATGCTCCAACATTAGGCATTTTCACGCGGCGAGTATTCCCGCCGTTTCAAGCTGCCTCATCTCGCAGATGATACCAGCGATACAGCATCCGCTGGCCGATGCGGCGGAATGGAGAGAAGGTGTGGGTCGGCAGCGGCGAGTTGAAGATCGGCAGATCCTGGCCCTCGAAGCTCTGCCCTGCGATCATCTGTGCCATGCGTCGTCCCGCCTGCGCCGAATAGGATACGCCGTTGCCGCCGTAACCGAGCGCGTAGACGAGCTTGCTGCTTCTGTCAGGCTGAACGATCCGGGGCATCATGTCGTGGCTGACGTCGACCCAGCCCCACCACGAATAATCGATCTCGATGCCCCGCAGCGCCGGAAACTTGCGGTGCAGCCCGTCGATCAACAATTGCAGATGCTTGGGATGGTCGGCGTCGGCGCCGGTGATCGAAGAACGGCTGCCAATTTGCACACGATTGTCGGGCAAGAGCCGATAGTAGAACCGCAGCGTCCTGGTGTCGGTCAGTACGAGCTTCGTCTTGAACCCCGTCGCCTCGAGCTCGGCCGCGGTCAACGGCCGCGTTACGATCGAATTCGACAGGATCGGCATGCAGCGACCGCGCAGCAGCGGCGTCATGGCGGGTGCGGTGTAGGCGCCGGTGGCGATGCCGACCGCGCGCGCCTTCACCGTTCCGCCCGGCGTGCGCAGATGAAACGCGCTGCCGCGTTGCTCGATTTCAAGCACCGGACTACCCGGATGGATCTTGGCGCCGGCCGCACGCGCCACCTGCTGATAGCCGAAGGCGAGCTTGGCGGGATGCACGCCGGTGCCGCGCGGCTCCAGCACTGCGCCGACCGCTTCGGCCTCGTTGAGATAATCTCGGCGCAGCTCGTCCGCGCCAATCACGCGGGTCGGCTCGCCAAACACGTCGGTCAGGACCTTTGCTTCGGCGGCGATCTTGTCAAGATTGCGCTTGCGATGTGCGATGTAGAGATGCCCGCCGCGTTGCGGCTCGCAATCGACCGGGCTCTGTCGGACCATATCCTCGAACGTGTCGAAGCCATCGCAGATCTCGGCGTGCATCCGCTTCGCAACATCGATGCCCCAGCGCTCGATCCATTGTGAGCGGGTTAAACGGCCGGAGGCGTTCTGGCCCTGGCCACCATTGCGCGTGCTGCAGCCCCAGGCAACACGATTGGCCTCGAGCACCAGCGGCTTGACGCCGTGCTCGCGGGCCAGGAAGGTCGCGCAGGCAAGACCCGTGAATCCGGAACCTACGATCGCGACATCAGTGTCGACATCGCGCGTGATGGCGCCGTCGTCTTCCGGCGGCGCGCCAGCGGTCGCCAGCCAGTAAGTCGGTGCGTAGTCTCGGTTGCGGCCGGGACCTTCGCTGACGAGCGGATCGTAATGTGGATCGTAGGCCGTAAGCGGCGGGGTCCTGACCGGTTTGTTCATCACGCGACCGCCTTGTCCGTCTTGGCGGGCTGCTGAGGCCGATCTTTGCGGAACGCGCTCTTGCTGCAGATCTTGGCGCCGCGGAAGCCGAACAGGTCGCAACCCTCGGCCTCGATCCTGCTGCCCTCCTTTGTCGTTGCGCGGAAAATCCATTCCGAAATGCCGCGATCACCGAACACTGCGTGGCGCGTGCACTCCCAGGTGACTTCCACAAACATCGCGAAGGTACTTTCGAACGCGGCGCGGACGTCGGCGGCGCCTTCGATGCGGCGGCCGCAGATCTCCGGCCCGGCGGCTGCATCGAAAACGACGTCGTCGGTCATTCCAGCCATCACACCGGCGCCGTCGTGGCGATTGAACGCATCGAACACGTGTCGCAGGGTCTTCAACCGCTCGTTTTCCAAATCGGACATTGGAATCCCTTATTGACGGACGATCACGGCGATCGCCGCGACGGACCGCGGTCCTTCCCGCGGCTTCGCGGGCAATCTGTCACGACGCGCGGCCGCGCCCTTAGAACCAGATGGGGCACGTTCTGCGGACCAGAACGCGTACGTCCGGAACTGGCCCAATCGCTTGCCGCGGGCTGGACCTTCGCGAAGGCGGCGAAATGGCCAAGGTGGCGCGATGATCAATATCGCCACACGCATCAATCCCGCCGTTACGGCCGTGATCTCGCAGCTTCAAGGCCGCCATCTCATCGCCAATCAGCTAGTTCCGGCGGCCGCCGGTGCCACGCTCGACGTGATTGATCCGGCCACGGGGCAGGTCATCGGTGTGGCTCCCGCCGCTCAATCGGCGGACGTCGCGCGCGCGGCGGACGCTGCGGCGACAGCGTATCCAAGCTGGGCTGCGACGCCGGCGCGGCAGCGCGGCAGACTGATCGCCGACGCCGTCCACCGGCTGGCTGACCGCGTTGAGATCATTGCGACCGTGCTGGCGCTGGAGACCGGCAAAGCCATCCGCACCGAATGCCGCGGCGAGGTCGCCACCGCAATCGACATCGTAACCATGTATGCAGGCCTCGCCTCCGAGCTCAAAGGCGAGACGCTGCCGTTCGATCCGCAGATCCTCACTTACACCAGTCGCGAGCCGCTCGGCGTGGTGGCTGCGATCCTGCCCTGGAACGTGCCTCTCGTGCTGATGATGCTCAAGATCGCGCCGGCCT
This sequence comes from Bradyrhizobium sp. GW821-FHT12B03, assembly GCF_058807535.1. Lineage (NCBI taxonomy): Bacteria > Pseudomonadati > Pseudomonadota > Alphaproteobacteria > Hyphomicrobiales > Nitrobacteraceae > Bradyrhizobium > Bradyrhizobium sp. GW821-FHT12B03. The sequence continues at coordinate 188,466 of NZ_JBXAQU010000003.1, read as the reverse complement.
TGATCGCGGGCAATACGGTCGTGGTGAAGGCCTCCGAGGAGGCGCCCTTTGCCACGATCGAGATGGCGCGACAGCTGGCGGAGCTGTTGCCCGCCGGCGTCATCAATGTGATCTGCGGAACCGGGCGCGACTGCGGCGCGGCGCTGATCGAGCATCCCGCGGTGGCCAAGGTGACCTTCACCGGCTCGCAGGCGGTCGGCGAATTGATCTATCAGACCGCGGCACGCAAGATCATTCCAGTCAGCCTTGAGCTCGGCGGCAAAAGCCCGATGATCATCTATGCCGATGCCGACCTGCCCCGCGTCGTTGCCGGCGCGATCGCCGGCATGCGCTTCACCCGGCAAGGCCAGAGCTGCACCGCGGCGAGCCGAATCTATGTGCATGCTTCGTTGTTCGATGCTTTTGTCGCCGCGTTGCGCGAGGCTGCGGCGAAGCTTGTGATCGGTGATCCGCTCGACGAGGCGACCGATATCGGCACGGTGATCTCACAACGCCAGAAAGCCAGGATCGAGTCTTATCTTGCGATCGGCGAGCGCACGGCCGGCGCGAAAGTCATGCGCTGTGGCGAACTGCCTAGCACGGGCCACCTCGCCGACGGACTTTATTTGCAGCCGACCATCGTCACCGGGCTCGACGAAGACAGCCCGCTGATGCGCGAGGAAATCTTTGGGCCGGTCGTCTGTATCCAGCCATGGGACGACGAGGACGACGTCATCGCCCGCGCCAATAACAGCGATTTCGGCCTAGCGGCGACCGTGTGGACGCACGATTTACGCACAGCCTTGCGCGCCGTGGCGCGGATCGACGCCGGCTATGTCCAGGTCAACCAGAACCTGACGATCCAGCCCAATCTCAGCTACGGCGGCTTCAAGAAATCGGGTCTTGGCAAGGAGGCCTCGCTCGAAGCCATGCTCGAGCATTTCACCAGGAAAAAGACCATAGTCATCGATATGAGATGACAATTGCGATGGAGACGCTGATCGCCGCGACGCAGACGAGTTTTCTGGCCAGCCTGCCGCCGCTCCCGACAATCGCCGCCACCATGACCGCAGTGCTGATCGCAGCGGTGCTGCGGGGTTTCACCGGCTTCGGCTTCGCGCTCGCGGCGGTCCCGCTGATGGGACTGTTGTCTGCGCCCTCCAAGACGGTGCCGGTCGCGGTGCTCCTGCAGGTTCTTGGCGGCCTCAACGATCTCAGGCGAAACCATGGCGACTGTCATTGGAGGTCCCTGCGCTGGCTCATCGTCGGCGCGGTGATCGGCTCTCCCTTCGGCGCATTGGCGCTTAGCGTCGCGCCGGCGCCGGTGGCGCGCATCGTCATCGCCGTGATCACCGCGGGCGCAGTCTATGTCCTGGGCCGCGGCTTCGCGCTGGAAGAGGCCCCGTCGCGGCTGGTGACGACCGGGGTCGGCGCCGTCGCCGGCGTTTTCAATGGACTTGCGGCAATGCCGGGCCCGCCGGCCGTGATCTATTACATGTCCGGTCCATTCCGCGCGGTCGCTGCGCGCGCCTCACTCCTCGTCTTCTTCCTTGCCACCTCGATCGCCGCTTTTGCCAGTATCGCAATGGTTGGGCTCGCAACCGCAAATGTGGTGTGGCTGTCGATCCTGGCGCTACCTGTCATGTTTGTCGGCACCTGGATCGGTGAGCTCGGTTTTCGCCACGGCAGCGAGAGCCTGCACCGCCGCGTCTCGATCGCAAGCCTCGGCGGCGTGGCGCTGCTCAGCGCACTCAAGGGCGTCAGCGAATTGATGTGAGAGCTCTACTCAGGTCCGCTTTCCGAGGTAATCGGCAATGACCCGACCGAGCTTCTCGATCCCGACCTCGATGCGATCGGTACGGATTGACGAGAAGCCGAGCCGGAAACAATGCCGGCTGACAGTCTCATCCATCGAGAACACTGCCCCAGGCTCGATCACGACGCCCTGGGCGAGCGCGACCTGCGCCAGCGGGGTCGTGTCGGTCCCTTCAGGACAGGCGACCCAGTAATTGGTCGAGCCCGGCCCGCGCGAGAATGTGCAATCGGGCAAATGGATCGGCAGCAAACGATCCAGGATTTTGGCTCGTTCGAGCAGCACCCGGCCGACTTGGGCGAGATGCGTGCGATAGTGGCCGAGACCAATGAACAACGCGGCGACGCGTTGATTGTTCAGCGGTGGGTGGCGCAGCATCAGCCGCCGCAGCGCGCGCAATTCTCGGATGACCGGCGCCGGTGCGACGACGTAACCAAGCCGAAGGCCCGGCGCCAGCGCTTTCGACAGGCTGCCGACGTAGAGCACACTGTTGTCGCGGTCGAGGCTCTTCAACGGCGGCAGCGCGTCCGATTCCGGCATCAACTCACCCTCGTAGTCGTCCTCGACCAGCACCACATCACCGGCTTTTGCGGCCTGAAGCAACTCCAACCGCCGTTGCAGCGGCATCACGGAAGCGGTCGGGCACTGATGGCTGGCGGTCACGTAGGCCAGCGCGCAGTTTGCGAAGTTTTCGTCTGGCAGAAGGCCGTAAACGTCGGAGCGCAGCGGCATCACATCCGGCGTCAGCATCCGAAAAATGTTGCGGGCATCGGGATAACCGGGCTCTTCGATGCCGACCTTGGTCTGTCCACTGATGAACAGCGTCGCGATCAGATACAGCGCGTGCTGAGCGCCGATCGTCATCATGATTTCGTCGGAACGAGCATGAATTCCACGGCGCGGCAACACCTGGAGCTGTAGCTGCTCGATCAGCGCGGGATCGTCGCCGTCGATCAGGTCGCGGGCCCAATTATTGATCTCGGGCACGCTGAGTGCGGCGCGCGCACTTTCACGCCAGTCGTTGGTCGGGAACAGGCTCGGGTCGAACTGGCCGAAGATAAAGGGATAGGGCTGCGCCTGCCAATCAGCGGGCTTGCTGATGTTGCGATGCGCCGATGGCCGCACCGCGAACCGCGTCGACCAGTTCAGGTCGTCGCGACTTGCGGCTTCCGACGGCCTCGGTCGCGCGGAGGCGACCTTCCTGGACAGGCCTGCGACGAAATAGCCACTACGCTGGCGGGATACCAGGAAGTTCTGGTCGACCAGCTGTTCGTAGGCAATCACCACCGTATTTCGCGCAACCCTCAGCACGGCCGCGAGGTCACGGCTTGACGGCATCCGCATGCCGAGCGGCAACCGGCCGTCCTCGATCGCGGCGACGATGGTCTGCCGTATCTGCAGTTGGAGAAAGGCGCCGCCGCGGTCCATACCTCGGAACAACGCGCCCCAAAACAACTCGTCACTGCCCAACGTCGAGGCAGTTCCATGGGCATTTGCCGCGTTTGCGTGCGATGCGTCAGAATGGGTATCGAGCTGCAGCAGTTTTCCCAAGATCATAACCTGCAAACTGGGGGATCCCTGGCGGGCGCCGGAATTCAAACATGTCGGGTTTGCAGCTGACACGCAAGAACCCTGCCACCGAGCCCAGCGCCGTGCGAATGGTGCTGGCCCCATTCGAGCCGACCATCTGGCGCTAGTGCGGTCTCGTCGACCGCTTCACCTTAGCATCTGCAAAATTAACCTTAGGGGACTCGACCTCGTGACCACTGGCACCGTCGTCTTCGCCGCCTGCAAGATCATCACGATGAACCCGTCGCGGCCGTTCGCGACGCACGTTGCGGTGCGGGACGGTCGTATCGTCGCCACAGGCACGGCCGATGAATTGTGCGTCGGCGGCGCGAAGCTCGACACCAGCTTCGCTGACAAGGTCTTGATGCCCGGCTTCGTCGAAGGCCACAGCCACATCATGGAAGGCCTGATGTGGCTGATGCCGTATGTCGGCGCCTTCGATCGCCGCTCGCCGGAAGGCCGCCTCGTCGAGGGTGTCGGCGATATCGATGCGATCGTCGCACGGCTGCGGGAAGCCGAGGCCAAGCTGCAGGACGATCGCGCGCCGCTCTATGCCTGGGGCTACGATCCGCTGCACATCGGCGGCAAGATGCTGAGCCGTCACGATCTCGACCGCGTCTCGACCAAGCGGCCGGTGATCGTGGTCCACGCCTCGTTCCACATCAACAACGTCAACACCCACACGCTCGAACGCGCCGAGCTGCTGAACGCCACTAACATCTCCGGCGTCGTTGCCGGCCCGGACGGACTTGCCAGCGGCGAATTGCAGGGCATCCCGGCGCGGATGCGGCTGTTCAGAGCACTCGGCAATAATCCGCAGGCCGGCAACATCACCGAGGCCGATGTCAACCGCTACGCCGCCTCCGCCTGCGTGCAGGGCGTGACGACGATTACAGACCTGCATAACGATTTGACTGACCAGACCGTCGAGGTCTACCGCAGCGCAACGCAGGCGCCCGATTTCGGCGTGCGCCTGGTGCCGGCCCTGGCCTCGGCGTCGCACAAGCCCGAACAAGCGATCGCCAAGCTGGAGATGCTGCGCGAGCACTGCAACGACAAGCTCCATTACGGCATCGTCAAGCTGGTGGTCGACGGCTCGATCCAGGGCTTCACTGCACGGCTGCGCTGGCCCGGCTATCACAACGGCGCCAACAACGGGCTTTGGTACATTGCGCCCGAAGAATTGCCGCGGCTGGTCGACGCCTATCACCGTGCCGGCATCCAGCTCCACATCCACACCAATGGCGACGAGGCCACCGAGCTGGCGCTTGACGCGGTCGAGACTGCGCAGACGGCGATGCCCCGGCCGGACCATCGCCACACGCTGCAGCATTGCCAGATGGCCGACCCAGCCCAGTTCCGGCGGATGAAGACGCTCGGCATGTGCGTCAATCTGTTTTCCAACCACATCTACTATTGGGGCGACTCGCACTACGAGCTGACCATGGGGCCTGAGCGCGCCGCACGGCTCGACGCCACCGGTACGGCGCAGCGGATCGGCGTGCCGTTCGCGATCCACTCGGATGCACCCGTGACGCCGCTGGCACCGCTGTTCACCGCCTGGTGCGCAGTGAACCGGACCACCTCCGGCGGCCGCGTACTCGGCCACGACACGGAAGCACTCACCGTCGAGCGAGCCCTCGCTGCGGTGACGATCGGCGCCGCCTATACGCTGAAGCTCGACCATCTGGTCGGCAGCATCGAGACCGGCAAATACGCCGATTTCGTCGTGCTGGAAGACGATCCGCTGTCGATCGACCCGAAGGCATTGAAGGACGTCGCGATCTGGGGCACGGTGCTCGGCGGTGTCGCCAGAAAGGCCCCGCGCGCATGAAGCCGTCGTCCGCGACCATTCCTGTCACGGTGATTGGCGGCTTCCTTGGCGCGGGCAAGACCACGTTCGTCAACCATCTGCTCGCAACCGGCACCGCGCGAACCGCGGTCCTGGTCAACGACTTCGGCGAGGTCAATGTCGACGTTTCACTGATCGCGAGCCATGACGGCGACACGATGACGCTGACGAATGGCTGCATCTGCTGCAGCATCGGCACCAGCTTCATCGATACGATGTGCCGGGTTCTCGATGCGCCGGTGCCGTATGAGCGGATCGTGATCGAGGCGAGCGGCGTCGGCGATCCCTGGAAGATTGCCGAGATCGCGCTGATCGAGCCGACGTTGCGGCTCGACCGCGTGATAGTCCTCGCGGACGCAAGCCGGATCGCCCAGCTCGTCAACGATGCCCGTGTCGGCGACACCGTGCGCGGACAGTTCGATCGCTGTGACGTCGTACTACTGAACAAGAGCGATCTCGTTGATGCGGACGACCTCGCAATGGCACGCGCCGCTATCCACAGGCTGCGGCCGGGGCTGCGCATCATCGAGACCGCGCGCGGCGCAATGCCGACGCTAGCCCAACTCGAGACCGGACGGCCGGTGAGCGCGTTTCGCGTCGATTCGCCGGCGCTCGACGGGATCGATCATGGCGCACAGTTCGCGAGCTGGTGCTATCGCCGCAACGGCGCGTTCGATCGCGCTGCGCTCACCACCGCACTCGCCGACATGCCGCCACAGCTCCTGCGCCTGAAAGGCTCATGCCGGCTCGCTGGCGAGGACGGCATCGCCGTTTTCCAGATGGTCGAACAGGCCTGGTCGGTGACACCAGGCGCGGCCGACGAGATCGATCGCACCGCCGACATCGTTCTGGTCGGCGTCGGCACGGCTGACCTGCCGCCGGCTGCGACACTCGAAGCCATTCTCGACCGCGCGCTCGCCGCCGAACCCGTTTCCTCTTGCTCACCTCATCCAGCGGAGTCCTGATCCATGATGTTGTCCAAGCGATCCTTCCTCACCAGCGCCCTCGGCGGAATGGTCATGGTCGGACTGCCGTTCGAGACGCGCGCACAGTCCGCTGGCGCAAGCGGAGGCACACTGGTGGTCGGCAGCAGCCAGGTGCCGCGGCACTTCAACGGTGCGGTGCAGTCAGGCATCGCCACTGCGATGCCGAGCTCGCAGATCTTCGCGTCGCCGCTGCGGTTCGACGAAAACTGGAAACCCCAGCCATACCTAGCGAAATCCTGGGAGGTCGCGGCGGACGGATTATCGGTCACGCTCAAGCTGGTCGATGACGCCGTATTCCATGACGGCAAGCCGGTGACGTCGGACGACGTTGCGTTCTCGGTCATGACGATCAAGGAGAACCACCCCTTCAAGACCATGCTGGCCGCGGTGGACAAGGTGGAGACGCCCGATCCGAAGACTGCGGTGATCAAGCTCGCCCATCCGCATCCAGCGCTGCTGCTGGCGATGTCGCCGGCGCTGATGCCGATCCTGCCGAAGCACGTGTATGGCGACGGACAGGATATCAAGACCCATCCGGCCAACCTGAAGCCGATCGGCTCGGGCCCCTACAAATTCGTCGAATACAAGCAGGGTGACTATTACACGCTCGAGAAGTTCGACAAATTCTTCATCCCGGGCCGGCCGAAGCTCGACAAGATCGTGGTGCGGCTGATCTCGGACCCGAACGCACTGCTGGTCTCGACCGAACGCGGCGAGATTCATGCCGCTCCCTTCATCACCGGCGTACGCGACATCGAGCGCCTGGAAAAGGTGCAGGACCTCGTCGTCACAGACAAGGGATTCGCCGGCATCGGTGCGCTGAACTGGCTCGCCTTCAACACCAAGAAGAAGCCGCTCGACGACGTACGCGTGCGCCAGGCGATCGCCTGCGCCGCGAACCGCGACTTCATCGTCAAGAAGCTGATGGGCGGCAAGGCGACGCCTGCGACGGGCCCCATCGCCCCGGGATCGCCGCTCGACGAGACCAATGTCGAGCAATACAAATTCGACCTGGAAAAATCCAAGAAGCTGCTCGATGAGGCCGGGCTGAAGCCTGGTGCCGACGGCACGCGCGCCAATCTCACGATCGACTACATCCCCGGCGGCGACGAGCAGCAGCGCAATGTCGCGGAATATCTGCGTTCCGCGCTGAAGCGCGTCGGCCTCAATCTCGAGGTCCGCGCCGCGCCGGACTTCCCGACCTGGGCGCAGCGGGTATCGAACTATGATTTCGACTTGACCATGGACAATGTCTACAACTGGGGCGACCCTGTGATCGGCGTCGACCGCACCTACCTGTCTTCGAACATTCGCAAGGGCATCATCTGGTCGAACACCCAGCAATATTCCAACCCCAAGGTCGACGACATCCTCGGCAAGGCCGCGGTCGAGACCTCGCCGGAGAAGCGCAAGGCGCTGTACTCCGAATTCCAGAAGATCGTCGTCGAGGACGTGCCGATCTACTTCATCAACGCGACGCCCTACTATAATGCGTTCGCCAAAGGCCTTGGCGGCCTGCCGACCACGATCTGGGGCGTCGCCTCGCCGCTCGACGAGCTGTACTGGGCGACGCCGCCGAAGACTTGATACGGAACACAAGACACCACGCCGATGACCCTGCTCACTCATTTATTCGGAAGGCTCGCCAACGCCGTCATGCTGCTGCTGGCGGTGCTGGTGCTGAATTTCTGCCTGATCCACGCTGCCCCGGGCGACCCGGTGCAGGTGATCGCCGGCGAGATGGGCGGTGCATCGGCGGAGGTGGTCGCAGCGCTGCGCGCCAAATACGGGCTCGATCACAGCGTGCTGGAACAACTCTTCACCTATCTGCACAACGTGCTGCTGGGAGATTTCGGCTACTCTTACTACTTCAACCAGCCTGTGCTCGGGCTGATCGCACAACGGCTGCTGGCGACGCTCTATCTGGCGTTCGCCTCGGTCATCGCAGCGGTGGTGATCGGAACACTGCTCGGCGTGGTCAGTGCACGGCGACCGAATGGCGTGCTCAGCCACGCCGTGACCGTGCTGTCGCTCGCCGGCTACGCGGCGCCGATCTTCTGGACCGGCCTGTTGCTGCTGCTGCTGTTCGGACGGGTCTGGCCGGTTCTCCCGGTCAGCGGCATGTCCGACGTGGTCCACCCGAAGGCGGGCTTGGCTTACGCGCTCGACGTCCTGACCCACCTGATCCTGCCGGCGACGACCCTGGCGCTGGTGTTCGTCGCGCAATATTCGCGGCTGGCGCGCGTCAACATGATTGACGTGCTGTCGGCCGACTACGTCCGCACCGCGCGCGCCAAGGGGTTGCCCGAGCGCGTCGTTATCTTCAAGCACGCGCTGCGCAATGCGCTGATCCCGATCGTCACCGTGGTCGGCCTGCAGTTCGGCAATCTGTTCGCCGGCGCCGTGCTGGTCGAAACGGTCTACAGCTGGCCGGGCATGGGCCGGCTGGTGTTCGATTCGATCCTGCGCCGCGACTATCCGACCCTGATGGCGGTGCTGTTCTTCTCCGCGGTGATCGTGATCGCCGCCAACATCGTCACCGACCTCGTTTACCGCCTGATCGATCCCCGCATTCGCGGAGGCGCACGATGAGCGCGATGGAGCAAACCCTGATCGTGGCCCGGACCGAACCATCCCACGTCGAAAGCGCCACAGACACAGTCGCCCCGCGGACGCCTTCAACACCGGCACAGCCCGTCGCAACAGCGGCGTCGCCGGCGCGCGCGGCCCTGCGTCAATTCCTGCGCAGCCCCTCAGGCGTGGTGGGTGCAATCCTGCTTCTGCTGTTGATCCTCGCCACGATCTTCGGACCGATGCTCTACCCGACCGATCCGCTCGAGATCGTCGGCTTGCCGTTTTCGCTGCCGGACGCCGACGCGCTGTTCGGGACCGATTATCTCGGCCGCGACGTGCTGGCCGGGCTGATCTATGGCGGGCGCGCAACGATGACGGTCGGCGCGGTCGCTGCGCTCATCACCATCGTCATCGGAGTCAGCATCGGTGCGCTCAGCGGCTTTTTCGGCGGCTGGATTGATACGCTGCTGACGAAGATTTCCGAATTCTTCCAGGTGCTGCCGCCGCTGCTGTTCGCGATGGTGCTGGTGACGCTGTTCGGGCCGAAGCTGACGACCATCACCATCGCAATCGGCGGGGTGAGCTGGCCCGCGGCGGCGCGGCTGACGCGCGCGGAGTTCATGCGGCTGCGCGATCTCGACTTCATCAAGGCCTCGCGGGCCGCCGGCGCCGGCAACTTGCACCTGATCATGCGTGTCGTGCTGCCGAACGCGCTGCCGCCGATCATTGTGTCGGCGACCCTGGCGATCGGCGTCGCCGTTCTGTTCGAGGGCGGCTTGAGCTTCCTCGGCCTCGGCGACCCCAACACCATGAGCTGGGGCCTGATGATCGGCCAGAACCGCAACTACGTGCTCGACGCCTGGTGGGCGGTGACATTCCCGGGCGCGGCGATCTTCTTAGCGGTGCTGGCGGTAAGCCTTGTCGGTGACGGCATCAACGACGCGGTCAATCCGCGGTTGCGACGGAGGTGATGATGGCGCCGGTGCTTTCGGTAGAAGATCTCAGCGTCAGCATGACGGACCGCCACGGCGAGCTCGTCCCGGTGCTGGAGAAGCTCTCCTTCACCGTGGACAAGGGTCGCACCATTGCGCTGGTCGGAGAATCCGGCTGCGGCAAGAGCATGACCGCGCTCGCAATCATGCGGTTGCTGCCCGAGGGTTTTGTCGTGACGTCGGGCCGCATCCTGCTCAAAGGCGAGGACGTGCTGACCGCGCCCAACCGGCGCATGCGTGCGCTGCGCGGCGATGCGGTTTCGATGGTGTTCCAGGAGCCGATGACCGCGCTCAATCCACTCTACACGGTCGGCGACCAGATTGCCGAAGCGCTGTATCATCACCGTAACCTCAGCCGCAGGGAGGCCGCCGAGCAGGCGGTCGAATTCCTGAAGGCCGTGCAGATACCGGCCGCCGAGCAGCGCGCCAAAGCCTATCCGCACCAGATGTCCGGCGGCATGCGCCAGCGCGTGATGATCGCGATGGCAATCGCATGCAAGCCGAAGCTCCTGATCGCCGACGAGCCGACCACAGCGCTCGATGTCACCGTGCAAGCGCAGATCTTCGATCTCCTGGCGAAGCTGCGGGACGAGACCGAGACTGCGATCGTGCTGATCACCCACGATCTCGGCGCCGTCGCCGAGCTCGCCGACGACATCGCGGTGCTCTACGCTGGCCGCTGCATCGAGACCGGTCCGTCGCAACAGATCGCGGACCGCCCCCGTCATCCCTATACCCGCGGCCTGCTCGCCTGCGTGCCGCATCTCACCGTGGGCCATCCGAAGCCCTCTGCCTGGGTCGATCTCGGCGAGATCCCCGGCATGGTGCCCGCACTTGGCAACCGTGGCCCCGACTGTGCCTTCCTGGCGCGCTGCGCCAATGCATCGGAGGTGTGCCGGTCGCAGCCGCAGCCGCCGCTCGGAGACGTTGATTCAGGACATGCGGTGTCGTGCTGGCGTGCCGGGGAGATCGCGGCATGAGCGTGCAGGAGGCCATGCAGCCGGCCGACGGCAGTCCGTACCTGCTCGACGTCAACGACCTCTTCGTGCACTTCGGCACCGGCCGGCAGCGGCCGTGGGCGAAGCGGTCGGTGGTTCACGCCGTCGACGGCGTCAGCTTTCGGGTGAAGCGCGGCACGAGCTTTGGCATCGTCGGCGAAAGCGGCTCGGGCAAGTCGACCACGGCGCAAGCGATCATGCGGCTGGTACCGGCGACCTCCGGTCAGGTCGTGTTTCGTGGCGAGAACATCATGCCGCTGACCGGCGAGCCGTTGCGGCAGACACGCAGGCATCTGCAAATCGTGTTCCAGGATCCGTTCTCTGCGCTCGATCCGCGTCGCCGCGCCGGTGACCAGATTCGCGAGCCGCTCGATCTCCTCAACATCGGCACACGCAGCGAACGCAATGACCGCGTACGCCGACTGCTCGCCGAGGTCGGCCTGCCGCCGGAAGCCGCGGATCTCTTTCCGCATCAATTCTCCGGAGGCCAGCGTCAGCGGCTCTGCATCGCGCGCGCGCTCGCACCGGAGCCCGAGCTCATCGTATGCGATGAGGCGGTGTCAGCGCTCGATGTCGCCATCCAGGCCCAGATCCTCAACCTGCTAAAGAAGCTGCAGCGCGAACGCGGGCTGACCTACATCTTCATCTCGCACGATCTCGGCGTGATCCAGCAATTCTGCGACGACGTCGCGGTGATGTATCTCGGCAAGATCGCCGAGCAGGCGCCGGCCTCGACGCTATTCACCGCGCCGCGCCACCCCTACACGTGGTCGCTGGTGTCGGCGGCCGTGCCCCCAGGCCCGTTGCGCAACGCCTTGAAGGCGAAATATCTGGTCAAGGGCGAACCGCCCTCGCCTGTCAACCCGCCGCCGGGCTGCCGCTTCGCCGGCCGGTGTCCATTCGCGGTCGACCGCTGCCGGACAGAACAGCCTCATCTCGACACGGCCGGGCCAGAGCACTTCGTCGCCTGTCACCGCAAGGATGAACTCGGCATCCCGGATTTCACACCGCAGGCGGCGTAAGCTATCCGCGCAAAAAGCGCCTCCGCTGCGCCACCCTCGAAGATTTCTCGCCGCAGTGACGAGTGATTATTCGCGGCCAGCACTCTTCGGGATTTGCGCCTCTTTGAAACATCACGTGCTACTTGCCTACCCATGCGAGCGAGCTTCGTTCGATGGGGCTGTCAGCTGCTCTCGCGGATTTCGGAACAATCTATCGGACCCAATCTCGACTCGGTCACCAAGGTACATGCTTCAATTTTTGTACTAGGAAATCAGAGAACACCCTAACCTTTGGCGCCAGATGCTTGCTGCTGCTGTAAGCCACGTAGACCCCGGCTTCCGGCACGCTAGTCCATTCCGGCAGCAAATGAACGAGATCGCCCTTCTGGATACTCTCATGGCAAAGATAGCTCGCTACCAAACCAATTCCGCGATGACGTAGCGTGGTCTCGTAGATTGCTTCCGAATTGTCCGATCGAAACTCCCCAGACACCTTCACTTCGTCGATCCGCTCCTCACGCTTGAAACGCCATACGTTTCCCGATGCGGAGTAGTGGCTGAAGCTGAGACAATGATGCGAGGCGAGTTCCGAGGGCTCCTGCGGCGTACCGTGCCGCTCGAGATAGCAGGGCGAGGCGACGACGAACCGGCGATTGTCGGAAATCTTGCGCGCGATCAGCGTGGAGTCGGGCAGGCTGCCGATCCGCACCACGGCATCGTAGGATTCCTCGATCAGATCGACGAAGCGATCGGTGTAGTTGGCTTCAACCCGAACCTTCGGATAGGCGTCGAGGAATTCGCTGATGATCTCGGACAATTTGAGCCGGCCAAAGGCGACCGGGAAACTGACGCGCAACAGGCCGCTCGGCTCAGAATTCAGCGATGCAATCATCGCATCTGCGTCGGCGAGATGGTTGAAGATCTGCACGCATTGCGCGTGATAGAGCCGCCCTGCTTCTGTCAAAGCGACCCGCCGCGTCGTCCGCTCGAACAACCGCAATCCCAATGCGTCCTCGAGGCGCGACACTTTCCGGCTGACAGTCGAAGGCGATGTGCCGATCACGTTCGCGGCGGCAATGAAGCTCAGATGCTCGGCCACTGACACAAACGAAGCAATCAGATTCAATCGGTCGACATCGATCGATGATCTGGCACTCGAATCCACATTCCGCATCGCCACCTCTTGCTCTGGAACCCTCCTCTCCCTTTCTTCGTTCCTGGAGAAGGTAAGCAAGTCGTGTGCCATGCACGCACCGTGGTGGGATGCCAGGCGTCGAGCGATAACAGCGCCAATCGGTCAGCACTCCCATCACATTTTTCGACGCCCGTCGCAGCCGTCACATCGTCATGTCGCCCGCAAATGTCGCAATTGCTTCCGCATCACGCGCGATGAGGAGGCATGCATTATGGGCAGCTCACCTCTTCCCAATCGACATCACGTTGCGATGTACACGCGCGCCATGGTTCCTTCGAACCCCTCTGCATCGGTGGTATGATCCTTGATCTTGGCTTGACCGATGGTCAGCCAGGAGGGCTGCGCGATCGGAAAATTCGGCACCTCGCGCATCACTATGTCCTGGATCTTCTTCCACTTCGCGATGCGGTCCGCCTTGTCGAGCGACACCGCGGAGGCCTCGAGCAATTCGTCGACCTCGGGATTGCTGTAGCGCGTTCCGTTGGAGAACGGCACACCCTTGATATAGTTTTTCGACCAGTACAGCCGTTGCACGCCAACCTGCGGGTCGAACAGATTGCTGATTGAGGCGAGATGGAGCGCGAAGCTACGGTCGGTGTAGACGCGCTTGACGAGCGTGCCCATGTCCTGGCCGCGGAGTTCGACACCAATCCCTGCGCGTCCGACCGACGCCCGGAGGAATTCGGCGAGCACACGCTGCTCTTCGCTGGTGTAGTCCAGCGTCAAGGTAAACCGCATGGCGCTGCCCTGCCGCTTGTATCCGGCTTCGTCGAGCAGCTTGTTCGCGGCAGCGACATCGAACGGATAGGGCGTCGGCTGCTCGCTGTGAAATTCCTTGTGGTACGGCACGACCGGCGCGGCCGACGGAATGGCGTTGCCGAAGAACACGATCTTGCAGATCGCCTCGCGGTTGATGCAGTGAGCAATGGCCTGCCGCACCTTGAGGTCCTTGAGGTAGTCGTTATCCAGATTGGCTTCGAGGATGATGATGTTGGGCGGGTCGTATTCGTAGCCCTTTTCGTCGAAGCTGATCTTCGGGTTCGCCTTCAAGCGATCGACGTCGCGGTACGGCACCGGCGTGCGGTAGCCGAGATCGACGTCACCGACCTCGAAGGCCACGGTGCGCGCCGCGGGATCGGGAATGAAGCGCGAGACGATCCGGTCGATGTATGGCAGACCCTTGTTCCAGTAATTCGGATTGCGATCCAGGATGACGTGGCTGCCGCGGACCCATTCCTTGAACACGTAAGGACCGGTGCCGATCGGCGCGGTGTTGTTGGGATGAACCAGCGGATCGGCATCGCCGTAACGATGTTTCGGCACGATCGGTGATTCCGCGGATGACATCGCCGTCAAAAGATAAGGCGTCGGCTTTTCCAACCGGAGAATGACCGTGTATTTGTCCGGCGTCTCGATCGCCTTGACCTGACCGAAGGTCGTTCGGCCGCGCGGATGCAGCTTTTTCAGGACCGAGATCGAGAAGGCGACGTCCTCGGAGGTGAAATCCTCGCCGTCGTGCCATTTGACGCCCTGGCGCAAGGTGAAGGTGTAGGTGAGGCCGTCCGCAGCGACCTCCCACGCGGTTGCGAGCAGAGGCTGCGGTTTCATGTCGAGATCGAACAGAAGCAGGCCCTCCGAGATTCGGGGGCTGAGCACGAGGCTGGCCGTATTGACCAGCGAGAGCAGCGCGGGCGGATCGCCATACTGCACGATGGTCAGCACCCCGCCTTTTTGCGGACCACTTGCGGCGTGCGCAACCTGCGGGTCGATCATCGTTCCAAGGCTGAAGGCCGGCAGCGAGCAAAGTCCCGCAAGCACGCTACGCCGATCCGGATTCATCTGACCCAATTTTCCACTCCTTGCTTAATTTGGCTTGCTCGATTTGGCTTGCTCGATTTGCGCTGCACCGATCGTCATTCAGCGGCGGACAGCGCCAGCCCGTACAGATCTCGTGCGACCTCTGCAGAGATCAGCTCGTGGGCAAGATCGGCTTCGACCAGCTCGCGTGCGCGCGCCCTGGGATCGCCGATGCCCCCGCCGCCGGGCGACATGATGATGACGCGGTCACCAGCCGGAATCCGGTGCTGCCCCTTGCCAGCGAGCTTCGCGCCGGACCGAAGCCGGATGATGCCGGCCGCGCCGAAGTCGCCGCCATCGATGCCGCGCGCCGGATGGTCGACCCGCTCATAGGTCGTGTTGTAGAGGAACGTCTCGTCGATGGTGTTCTCGATTTCGATGAGCTGGCCGAGACCGCCGCGCGTACGTCCGGCGCCTCCGGAATCCTGCCGGTATTGCTTGCGCCAGACAATCACCGTGGACATCGATTCGAAGATCTCCACCGAGCCACCGCGCACGCCGCTCGGAAAGCCGGTTGCGGACATGCCGTCGCGGAACGGCAGCGCACCCATGCCGCCGGTCGTGGTGATCTGGACCTGGAAACGCTCGTTGACCTTGGGCGGGCTGGTGCGCGGACCCATGATCGTGATGTTCCATAGTGCGCAGGCGCCCTCCGCAGGAACCCGGTCTGGAATGGCCTGACGAAGGCAGCCGAACACCAGATCCGGCAGCATCAGGCCGACCTGACTGCGGGAGATCACCGCCGCGGGCTTGATGGCGTTGAGGATACAGCCTTCTGGCGCGAAGATGGTGCGCGGCTCCAGCGAACCGGCATTGTTGGGGATGTCGCGGGCAATGATGCAACCGAGCGCATAGGAGGTGTACGCCAGCGTGTAGCAGTACGGCACGTTGAAATTATGCCGGGTCATGCCGACCGTGCCGGTGTAGTCGACGTGAATGCTATCGTCGGAGATCGTAAGTGCGGCCTTCAGCACGATCGCCTCGCCCTGCCCGTCCAGCGCCAGCGACGCGTGCCAGGTGCCTTTCGGAAGCTTCGCGATCTGCGCCTTCACCGCGGCACGCGAGGCATCGATGATGTGGTCTGCGAGCTCATCGAGGTCGTCGAGCGCAAACTCGTTCATCATCTCGAGCAGGCGCAGGCAACCCACGTCATTGCAGTTCATCAGCGAATAGACGTCGCCGACGGTCTCGACCGGCTGGCGCGTATTGGCGCGGATCACCGCCATCAAGGCTTCGTTGAGGACGCCGCCGTCGACGATCTTGAGGATGGGCAGATACAGCCCCTCCATGAAGACGTCGGTCGAGCTGTGCCGGTCGACCAGCCCGCCGATGTCCATCAGATGGCTGTTGCAGGCCAGAAAGCCGACCAGCTCGTCGCCGCGAAAGCATGGCGTGGTCAGCGAGATGTCGTTGGTATGCCCGGTGCCCATCCAGGGATCGTTGTGGATGAAGACGTCACCGGGCTGCATAGTCTGGATCGGGTAGTGATCAATCACATGGCCAACTGCCAGCGCCATCGAGTTGATATGACCTGGCGTACCGGTCACGGCCTGGGCGAGCATGCGGCCCTTGGCGTCGAACACACCGGCGGCGAGGTCGCCAGATTCACGGACGATGGTGCTGAAGGCGGTACGCTGCAACGCCTGCGCCTGCTCCTCCACCACCGCGATCAGGCGGCTCCACATGATCTGCTTGTCGATGAGACTCGTGCTCATTGGCCCATCCCTGCGTGCATGATTATTTCGCTGCTTCGACCAGTTGCGGCTCGGGCCGCGCCTGATCGAGCCCGTAGAGCTTGCGCGCCGCATCCTGTGAGATCAGCCCCTTGGCGAGATCGGCCTCGACCAAGGCGCGCTCCCGCGCGTGCGGGTCGCCGATGCCGCCGCCGCCCGGGGATGAGATGATCACGCGTTCGCCGACCGGTACCAAATGGCGGCCCTTGCCCGGCAGCTTCTTGCCGGACGACAGGCCGACATAGCCGGCCGCGCCATCCAGACCGTCATCGAATCCGCGCGGCGCGAACTTGATGCGCTCGAACGCGCAATTGAAATAGAACGGCTCGTCGATGCCGTTCTGCATCTCGATCGCCTGCCCAAGCCCGCCGCGCGTCCGGCCGGGCCCGCCAGAGTCCTGCCTGTATTCCTTCCGCCAGACGATGACGGTTGACATCGATTCGAAGATTTCGATCGGACCACCCCGCACGCCGCTCGGAAAGCCGGTTGCGGAAAGGCCGTCGCGGAACGGCAGGGCGCCCATGCCGCCGGTTGTCACCACGCCGACCATGAATTCCTCGCCAAAGCGCGGCGGGCTGGACTTCGGGCCGCTGGCGCCGATATTCCACAGCACACCCGCACCCTCGGCCGGCACGCGGTCGGGGATGGCCTGCCGCAGGCAGCCGAACACGAGATCGGGCAGCATCAGCCCGATCAGATGGCGGGCCACAACGGCCGCCGGCTTGATGGCGTTGACTATCGAGCCTTCCGGCGCCGACACCGTCCGCGGCTCCAGCGAACCGGCGTTGTTGGGAATGTCGCGCGCGATGATGCAGCCGAGCGCATAGGACGTGTAAGCCAGCGTGTAGCAATACGGCACGTTGAAATTATGCCGGGTCATTCCCGACGAACCGGCGTAATCGACGTGGATGTTGCCGTCGGAAACCGTCAGGGTTGCCATCAGCTCGATCGGATCGGCGTGTCCGTCGACCATGATCGAGGTCCGCCATGTGCCTTTCGGCAGCTTCGCGATCTCCGCCCTGACCGCCTCGCGAGATGTGCTGATAATGTGGTCAGCGAGCTCGTCGAGCTCCTCGAGCCCGAACTCGTCCATCATTTCGAGAAGACGGGTGCAGCCGACGTCGTTGCAGTTCATCAGCGAATAGACGTCGCCAATGGTCTCCATGGGCTGGCGGGTGTTGGCTCGGATCACCGCCATGAGCGATTCATCGAGCACGCCACCGTCGACCAGCTTCAGGATCGGCAGATACAAGCCTTCCATGAAGACATCGGTCGACGCGGACATGTCGCGCAGACCGCCGATGTCCATCAGATGGCTGTTGCACGCCAGGAAGCCGACCAGTTCGTCGCCACGAAAGCATGGTGTGGTCAGCGAGATGTCGTTGGTGTGCCCGGTGCCCATCCAGGGATCGTTATGGATGAACACGTCTCCGGGCTGCATGCCGTGTGCCGGATACTGGTTGATGACATGCCCCACGGCCAGCGCCATCGAATTGATGTGACCGGGCGTTCCGGTCACGGCCTGGGCCAGCATGCGTCCCTCGGCGTCGAACACGCCGGCGGCAAGGTCGCCCGACTCGCGGACGATGGTGCTGAAGGCGGTTCGCTGCAGCGTCTGTGCCTGCTCCTCGACGACGGCGATCAGGCGGCTCCACATGATCTGCTTGTCGATGACGTTGAGACCTGGCTTGCTCACGCGTTCATGTCCTTGCGTTCCATCACGATCGATCCGAGACTGTCGATCCAGGCATCGAAGCTTTCGGTGATGAAAGTCGACGTTTCCTCCTCCGCGATGATCGCCGGGCCCGCCAGACGCGCCCCGACGGGGAGCTTGTCACGGCGATAACGCGACACGTCGATGGGCTTGCCGGCCTTGCCGTCGAAGATCCGGATGCTTTCGCCGGCCTGAGCCGAGGAGAATTGCGAAACGTCCTTGACCTGCCCGGGCAATCGCGAAATCGTCGAGACGTTGACGGACCAGGCCATGATCTCGATCGCCGCCGCCGGAATGGCGCGGCGGAACAGTTTCTCGTAGTCGGCTTCATAGCGCGCGCGCAGCGCCGCAGTGTCGGTCGGATCGAGATCGCGCAGAGGCAATTCGACTGCAATCTCGTGCCCCTGGCCGACATAGCGCATGAAGGCGACCCGTCGCTCCGCGACCGGCTCGCCTTGCGCGGCCGGCTCGACCCAGGCACGGATGTCGCGCGACATGCCGGCCAACAGTTCGGTCGCAGCCGCGGCGTCGAAGCTTTCGAGCCGCATGTATTTGGTCTTGACCATCTCGTAAGAGATCGGCGCGGCCAGGAATCCGACCGCCGAACCGACGCCCGCGTTCGGCGGCACGATGACGCGCTGCGCACCGATCTTTTCCGCCACCCGGGCGACGTGAAGTGGCGCGGCGCCACCAAACGCGATCACGGTGTGATTGCTCGCGACCACGCCGCGCTCGACGGTATGAACCCGCGCCGCGCTCGCCATGTTCTCGCAGACCATCTCGTAGACGGCATAAGCCGCCATTTCGGCGTCCAACCCCAGGGGCTCCCCGATGGTGTTCTGAAGCGCGGTCTTGGCGAGATCGGGATAGAGCTTGATCGTCCCGCCGGCGAACGTCGCCGGATCAATGAGGCCGAGCGCGACGTCAGCGTCGGTCACCGCGGGATTCGATCCACCAATATTGTAGCAGACAGGTCCGGGCACCGAAGAGGCGCTCTCGGGGCCCACCGTCACGCGCTTCAGATTGTCGAGCCTCGCAAGCGAACCGCCGCCGGCACCGATTTCGACCATCTCGATGACGGGAATGCGGACCGGCAGACCACTGCCCTTGAGGAACCGCGCTGCACGGTCGACCTCGAACACTCGCGAGGTCTCGGATCTGTACTCGTCGATGATCGACACTTTTGCCGTGGTGCCTCCCATGTCGAAAGCCAACACCTTGCGCTCGCCGAGCCGCGCCGCCACCTGGGCCGCGAACACCGCGCCGCCTGCCGGCCCGGACTCTACCAGTCGCACCGGAAATTTGCGAGCGGTGTCAACGGACGTCAATCCGCCGCCCGACGTCATCAGGCACAGCGCGCCGTGAAAGCCCATCGTGTCGAGCTTCGATTTCATGCGCGCCAGATAGCTGTCCATCAGCGGTTGCACATAGGCGTTCGTCACAGATGTCGAGACTCGTTCATATTCGCGGATCTCGGGGCAGACCTCCGACGACAACGTGACATAGAGGCCAGGGATAATCGATCGCAACAGCTCGGCGGCGGCCTTCTCGTGCGCCGGATTGGCATAGGAATGCAGGAATGCGATCGCCACGCTCTCGATCTTTTCGGCTTTCAACTGCTCCGCCACGTGCCGCACGTCTGCTTCGTTCAGAGCGAGACGGATTACGCCACGGGCATCGACGCGCTCGCGAATCGTGAATCGCAGCGGCCGCTCGACCAGCGGCTTCGGGCGTATCAGCGCGAGCTCATATTGATCGTAGCGGCTCTCAGTGCCGATCTCGAGCACGTCCCGGAACCCGTCCGTCGTCAACAGCGCCAGCTTCGCGCCGCGACGCTCGATGATCGCATTGGTCGCGAGTGTCGTGCCGTGGACAAAAATGTCGACATCGGAAATCGATTTTTTGGCACGCGTCAGGATCTCTCCAACACCGCGCAACACGCCCTCTTCAGGCGAAGCAGGCGTCGTCAGCACCTTGCCGGTCCAACGCTGCGCCCCATGCTCGAGAACCACGTCGGTGAAAGTTCCGCCAACATCGGCAGACAATTTGAGCTTCGCCTCGCTCATCGATCTCACGCCCTCCATCATTGCGGCACGACGTCGCAGCACTCACGGTGTCGTTCCTCATAAGCGAATCTCTGACACGAGCAGCGGCGCGATGAATAGTTTCATTTTTGGAATGATCTTTTGCAAAAGACCCAGCAAAGCGGCGCCGAAAGCGATGGCCAATCGGGCCAGCATTTGCACTAATCGTCGGCGCGGGAGCGACACTGTCACACCAATCCCGCCTCCTTGTTGGCCAACGCATGCGGTTCGCTTTCCATATGACGCAATTGATCGAATATTATTTCTCCATCAGCTCACCGTGGGCCTATCTGGGTACGCAACGACTGATCGCATTGGGCCAGCGCACCAATGTCGGCATCGAGCCGCTTCCGATCACGACCATCGACGAACACGGCTGGATTCCGATGAAGCACAAATCCGCGGCGCGCCAACGCTATGGCCGCGCCGAGATCGGACGCTGGAGCCGGCGTCTCGGCATCGCCATGCAGCAGGACCGGCCGATCGACATCAAGGATCCGACGCCGGCCGCCCGGATGGTCGTTGCGGCAAGCGTCGAAGGACAAGATGCACTGGCGCTCTCGTATGCCCTGCAGCGCGCGTATTGGGAACGCGCCGCCGACATCGGCATGCCAGCGGTCCGCGGTGAGATCGCCGATGCGATGGGCTACGACGGTCAGCGACTGCTCGACGCGGAGAGCAGCCCCGCGGTGAGCGAGAAATGGCAGGACAACAGAACCCGCGCGATCGAGCTCGGCGTGTTCGGATCCCCCACCTACGTGTTCGAGGGCGAATTGTATTGGGGCCAGGACCGGTTGGACTTTCTCAGACGTCATGTCGTCGAGGGCGCTCCGGCATGACCACGGCAAGTATTTTGGCGTCGCGCGGCCGCGCAGGGAGCCGCTAAGCGTATGGCACTCGGCCCCGCCCGACGGATGTTCCAACGCGTCGCAGTCCAGGCGATCCCGACGATATTGGGAATCATCGCCCTGAATTTCGTGCTGCTCAATCTGATGCCCGGAGATGCCGCCGATGCGATCGCCGGCGCATCGGGATCCGCGACCGTCGAGACGATGGAGGCGCTTCGCCGCACCCTCGGGCTCGATCAATCGTTGCTGACCCGATTCATCAACTACGTCATCAACGTCGCCTCGCTCAATTTGGGAACGTCGAGCAATTACGGCACGCCGGTGATCCAGGTGATCATGGAGCGCCTGCCGAACACGCTGCTCCTGATGTTGTCGGCCTTTGTCATCGCGGTCACGCTTGGCATCGTGCTGGGCTGGATCATGGCCGTATTCGCCAACAAATGGCCCGACCGCCTCCTCACCACGATCGTGCTGTTATCTTATTCCGCGCCGGGATTCTGGATCGGCCTCATGGCAATCGTCTTGTTCTCCGCGCGGCTCGGCTGGCTGCCGTCCGGCGGCAACGAGACGATCGGCGTCGGCCTGAAGGGGCTGGCAATGGTGCGCGATCGCGCCGCGCATCTGGTCCTGCCAGCCTTTGCCCTGGCAACGTTCTTCATCGCGATCTATGCCCGCCTGACACGCGCTGCGATGCTCGACGTGTTGCGACAGGATTTCATGCGCGCCGCAACGGCCAAGGGCCTGCATCCCCTCGTCCTGCAGTTCCGGCACGCCCTGCGCAACGCCTTGATCCCGGTGACGACGGTGGCCGGACTGCATCTCGCAAACCTGCTGAGCGGCGCCGTCGTGGTCGAGACCGTGTTCAATTGGCCGGGGCTCGGTCGCCTCACGATGGACTCGCTGGTGGCTCGCGACTTCAACGTGCTGCTCGGCATCCTGCTGCTGTCGTGCATCGTCGTGATCGTCACCAATGTCGTCATTGACTGGATCGTGATGTGGCTCGATCCGCGGATCGAAATGTGAGTTCCAACCGTTGGCAGATGATGCATGACAGACGCCGTCGCTGAGAGATCCGGCGCATCGCCCTCGCCTGCAATCACCGTCGCTCCGCCGGTCGCGAGCCCGGCACGGCGCCTGCTGCTCAACTGGATTCGCGATCCCTTTCTTTGCGCGGCCACGTTGCTGCTCATCGGCGTCATCGCGGCTGCGGTCGCCGCCAACATGATCTTCCCCGGCGATCCCCTCGACATGGTCGGGTCACCCCTGCTCTGGCCCGGACAGGACTGGGAGTTTCCACTCGGCACCGACGCACTTGGCCGCGATCTCGCCGCCGGCATCGTCCACGGCGCCCAGGTCTCGCTGCTGGTCGGTTTCTTTGCCGCGCTGATCGGCCTGTTCATCGGCACGACGATCGGAGCCCTGGCCGGTTATTTCGGCGGCATCATCGACAATATTCTCGTGCGGATCACCGAACTGTTCCAGACCATCCCGGCGATCCTGCTGGTGATCGTCATTCTGGCGATCGGAGACCCCTCAGTGTTCCTGATCGTGCTGTCGATCGGCATCGCATCGTGGCCGATGATCGCGCGACTGGCACGCTCGCAATTCATGGCGTTGCGCGACGCCGATTTCGTGATGGCGGCGCGCGGGCTTGGATATAGCACGCCCCGCATCATCATCGGTGAAATCCTGCCTAACGCTTTGCCGACCCTGGTGGTCGCGACCTCCGTGCTGGTCGCGAACGGCATTCTCGCCGAGGCCGGCCTGTCGTTTCTCAATCTCGGCGATCCCAACCAGGTCAGCTGGGGAAGCCTGATCGGCAGCGGCCGCACCATGCTGCGCAGCGAATGGTATATCAGCGCGCTGCCCGGGCTTGCGATCGTCCTCACTGTGCTCTCGATCAATGTCATCGGCGACCGCCTGACCGACATCCTCAATCCACGATCGGGGGCGAGATGAATTCGTTGCAGCGGCGTCACCCGGTTCTCGAAGTGCTGGACCTCAAGATCGGTTTTCCCCAGAGTACCGCGGTTCACGGCATCACGTTCGCGATCGAGCACGGAAAGACGATGGCATTGGTCGGCGAGTCCGGCTGCGGCAAGTCGCTGACGGCGTTCTCGATCCTGCGGCTGTTGCCGCCGACGGCTGCGATCCTCGGCGGCCAAGTCGTGTTCGACGGCCAGGACCTCGCCACCGTGTCCGCGCGCGAGCTGCGCCGGATCCGCGGCAAGGGCATCTCCATCATCCTGCAGGAGCCGATGACGTCGCTGAACCCCGTGCTGACGATCGGCGCGCAGATCTGCGAGATCATTCGGCGGCACGAAGGCCTGTCGCGCGCCAAGGCCAGGGCGCGCGCACTCGAGCTGCTCGACCTCGTCGGGATCGCCGAGCCGCAGCGCCGCTTCGATCAGTTTCCGCATCATTTTTCCGGGGGCATGCGCCAGCGCGTGATGATCGCGATCGCGGTCGCCTGCAATCCCCAACTGCTGATCGCCGACGAGCCGACCACCGCGCTCGACGTCACGATCCAGGCCCAGGTGATGGAGCTGTTGAACACGCTGCGCCGCCAGCTCTCGATGGCCATGCTGCTGATCACGCACGATCTCGGTGCCGTCGCACAATGGGCCGACCGCGTTGCCGTGATGTATGCCGGCCGGATCGTCGAACAGGCCGACGTCGCGGAGTTCTTTTCGGATCCCAAGCATCCCTATTCCAAGGGATTGCTGGCGTCATCGGTCGGCGACGAGGCGCATTACACCGAGCGACGCCTGACCGAGATCAAGGGTTCGATTGCCTCGGCGGCTGGCACCACGGGATGCGCGTTCGCGCCGCGGTGCCCGAAAGTCGCGCCGGCCTGTCACCGCGCGCCACCCGCACTCGAAATGATCGACGGCGGCATCATCCGCGGCGGCTGGTCGGTCGCGTGCTGCCAACTCCATGCCACGGAAGGTCATCGCGATGCCGTTGCTGTCGGTTGAGAATCTTCGCACCAGCTACACGTCGCGCGGCCATACGTTCCATGCCGTCGACGGCGTAACGCTCGACGTCGCCGAACACGAGACGGTCGGGCTGGTCGGCGAATCCGGTTGCGGCAAATCCACCCTCGGCAAGACGGTGGTGCGGCTGCTGCGCCCGAGCGCAGGCGCCATCCGGCTGGCCGGCGAGGACATTAGCCAGCTCGGCGAACGCGCGCTGCAGCCGGTGCGGCGCCTCGTTCAGATGGTCTTTCAGGATCCGTTCGGCTCGCTCAATCCGCGCCAGACCGTCGGCACCATCCTCGATACGCCACTGAAGGTCCACGGCATCAGGGATCGGGAGGCGCGGCGGCGCCGGGTGCTGGACATCGCCGGCAAGATCAGCATTCCGCAATCGGCGCTGCAACGTTATCCGCATGAATTCTCCGGCGGTCAGCGCCAGCGCATCGGAATCGCGCGGGCGCTGATTCTCAATCCGAAGCTGCTGGTCTGCGACGAGCCGGTGTCGGCGCTGGATCTGTCGATCCAGGCCCAGATCCTCAATCTGCTCGTCGACCTGAAGAAAGAGCTCGGGCTCGCCTACCTCTTCATTTCACACGATCTGTCGGTGGTGCGCTATTTTGCCGACCGCGTGCTGGTGATGTATCTCGGCCGCATCGTCGAGAGCGCCGATCACGCCACGCTGTGGCATGACCCGCGTCATCCCTACACGCGCGCATTGCTGGCCGCGATCCCCTCGGCCCATCCGAACCGCAAGCCCGCGACTGCCCTCGCCGGCGACGTCGGACAGGGCATCCCCGAACGTGGCTGCCGGTTCCGGATGCGCTGCCCGATCGCCGTCGAGCAATGCAAGACCGAGGATCCTCCGTTGCGCAAGCTCGCAAATGGCAATGCGGTGGCCTGTCATCTCGGCTAGGCTACCGTATCTCCCTTCTTCCTTGTTCTCATTGAAAGCGTTGTGACCGCCATCATGATCCATCCCGAACCGATCCACTTCGAATTGTCCGAGACCGCTTTGCGAGCGCGCCGCAATGCCAAGTGGAACCAGTACGAGCCGGGCGTTCTGCCGGCCTTCGTCGCCGATATGGATTTCGCCGTCGCCGCGCCGATCCAGGCGGCGATCGAGAAGATCGTGCACGCCGGCGACTACGGCTATCCGATGCGCGACGGATTGAAGCCCGATCGCAAGGTCGCCATCGCCTTCTCCGAGCGCATGAAGTCCCGCTACGGCTGGGAGCTGTCACCGGACCTGGTGCTGCCGCTTGCCGACCTCGTGCAGGGGACTTATGCGCCGATCCTGGCATTCTCCGATCCCGGCGACGGCGTCGTGCTGCAGGTCCCGAACTATCCGCCGTTCCGGGATGCCATCACGACCACGGAGCGCCGGCTGCGGCCGCTTGCGATGCGGGACAACGGCAGCCGCCATGCCGTCGACATGGGCGAACTGGAAAAGCTGGTGGACGCGCGCACCCGCATCTTCATCCTCTGCAATCCGCAAAACCCGACGGGGCGCGTGTTCACGCGGGACGAACTGATCGCCTTGAGTCATTTCGCGGAAGTGCACGACCTGATCGTGATCTCGGACGAGATCCACTCCGACCTCGTTTATCCCGGTCACGAGCACATCCCGTTCGCCTCGCTCAGCCCGGAGGCCGCAGCCCGCACAATCACGCTCAATTCGGCGACCAAGAGCTTCAATATTCCCGGCCTTCGCTGCGCCGTGATCGCGTTCGGCAGCGCCGCGCTCCGCGACCGCTTCCACAAACGGATTCCACTGCGGTTGACTGGTTCCGCCAATGTCGTCGGTGCGGATGCCACGATTGCCGCCTGGACCGAAGGCCAGCCCTGGCTCGATGCCGTGCTCGCCCATCTGCTGAAGGCGCGGAATCGTGTCGCCGACGTGCTGGCGAAGGAAGCGCCCCAGATTCGCTTTCACGCGCCCGAGGCGACCTATCTGACATGGCTCGACTGCAGCCGCCTCGAACTCTCAGCCTCGGCGTTCGACTATTTCCTGAACAGCGCAAAGATCGGCTTTTCCGCGGGCGAGACCTTCGATCCGGAGTGCCCGAAATTCGTCCGCTTCAACTTCGCAACCTCGATGCCGATCCTAGATGAGATGCTGGACCGCTTCGTCACGGCCACAAGGCGAAACGCGCGTTGAGTGTGCGCCACGGGCGAAAGCATATCGCCCCTCTTGGCGGGCCTATGGCTCTACGTGCCAACCTGCTCGAAAAAGCTGCGTTCGATCGAGTAGCCAGGTTGCTCCGGTTCGGCGAAGCACCACTATAAAAAGCTTGCTCACGCTGGCTGCCTCCAGATTTTCCTGGATCTACCGGTGCACACGACGTGCACACCGCGCCCACTAAGCTACTGAACAAATTGAATTCTCGCTCCAATCCATCATGGGGGCGCTAGAAAATTTCTAGCCTAAGGCACTAATTTAATTGATCTAATTTGTTTCATTCCCATACGGGTTGGACTTGGGAAATCCAGCGCGAACGAGCCTTGATACATTTTGACTCTTTCCAGAATGATACCCCTCGGTTGGAAGCCCAAAAATGGCAGATCTGAATTCTCAGTTCACACATGAAGCACACCAAAGCCCGAGTGCACACGTACGACAGCGTCCACTCGGTGCCTCTAAAAATTGGTGCTTTTCCGCTGGAGCCACTCCCGCCTCCATTCACATTGCGACCCGAACAGACAAAGAGAGCGCTAGGAACGACCCACATTCAATCGGAATTGGCAAACAGCTTTAGCAATGAAGTCAGCGTTGATCCAACGTCCCAACGAGTAAACTACATGCGCCGCAACGTGAGGGCAGTTAAGGAAACGCCTCAATAGAGCGTAAGGGACATGATGAAATTGGATCACTTCATGCAATCGCGTCGCCGGACCACGACGACCACTCGCCTTTATAGCAAGACCAGGAAGACGACCCACAGCCACATCATTCGACCTGTATGTGAACGCCGCCACGCGCGGTCTGCTCGACGACGGCGTCGATGCCATAGACCTGCCTCAGCGTCGGCGTCGTAATCACATCCCGTGGGTGGCCCTGCGCGAACAGCCGCCCCCCGCTCAATACCGTCACCGTATCGGCCCATGATGCGGCGGCCTGGAGATCGTGCAGCACCATGATCACGATCATGCCCTTGCGCGCCTCCTCACGCACATTGCCTATCACCTGCTGCTGATAGCGTAGATCGAGCGCGCTGGTCGGCTCGTCCAACAGCAGGAGCCGCGGCTGCCGCACCAGCGCCTGCGCGAGGCTGGCCAACTGACGCTGGCCGCCGGAAAGCGTGTCGAACGGCCGAAGCGCAAGATCGAGGATTTTCAGGCGATCCAACGCTTCGAGCGCACGCTGCTGTGTATCGACACTCGTTCCATCCGTATCCATCGGCGAGGCGCGCTGGGCCGCGATGACGGCCTCGACGACCGTGAGCGACAGCCGCTGCGGCACGACCTGCGGCATGAAGGCGACCTTGCGCGCCCGCTCGCGGGTCGGAGCATTCAGAAGGTTTAATCCATCCAGCCGCACGCTGCCGCTGGCCGGCAACAGCCCCGCGAGCACACGCAGAAGCGTGGTCTTACCTGCGCCGTTCGGCCCGACCAGTGCAGTGATACACCCCTGCTCGATCGGCGGCAGCGACAGGTCCGTCAGCACCTCGCGCCCGCGATAACCTGCCCGCACATTTTCGATGTCAAGGCCGGCCATCGTCAGACCGTCCGGCGCCGACTGAAGATCAGCGAGAAGAACACGGGCAGCCCCACCATCGCAGTTACGATCCCGATCGGAAGCAGCACGCCCGGAATGATCGTCTTGGACGCGACCGAGGCCAGCGACATGATGGCCGCCCCGGTCAAGGCGCTGGCGGGCAACAGAAGCCGGTGATCTTCACCGATCACAAGCCGTGCGATGTGCGGGCCCGCAAGCCCAACGAAGCCGATCGTGCCGACGAAGGCGATCGCCGTCGAGGTCATCAGGCTGACGCGCAAGAGCGCCATCAGACGCAGCTGCGTGATATTGATACCAAGACTGCGCGCGCGGTCTTCGCCGAGCCGCAGCGCCATCATGGGCCAGGCCGCGCGCTGGGCGAACGGCAAAGTGATGAGCAGCGCCAGAGCGAGCACGCGCACCTTGTCCCAGCTTGCGCGCGACAGGCTGCCCATGGTCCAGAACACGAGCTGCTGAAGCGCCTGTTGGCTCGCCAGAAACTGCGTCAACGCGACCAGCGCGTTGAAGGTGAAGAACAGCGCGATGCCGCACAGCACAAGGATGTCCGTCCCCGAGCCGCGCCAGCGCACCACCAATTGCAACACCACGACGACGATCGTCGCGAACACGAAGGCGTTGGCCGAGATCAGCCAGGCCTGCGGCACGCCGGGAATGCCGACACCAAGCACGATCGCCAGCGCCGCGCCGAATGAGGCGGACGACGACACGCCGAGGGTGAAGGGACTTGCGAGCGGATTATCCAGGATCGTCTGCATCTCGACGCCCGCGGTCGCGAGTGCCAGCCCGACCAGGACGGCCAGAACGGCCTGCGGCAGGCGAACCTCCCAGAGGATCGCGACCTCCGACGCGCCGAGCGAGTCCGGCCGAAAAATGCCACCGAGCGCACCGGCAAGCCCGAGCCGTGACGGGCCGGTGCCGAGATCGGCAACGAAAGCCGCGAGCGCAACCAGCGCCAACAGCGCAAGCCAGGCGAGCCGGCGCCGCATCCGCGCGCGATACACAACAGCCGTCTTCGCCAGCAGGTCGGGCGATGTATCCCCCTGCCCCCGGCCCAATTGCGGCGACACGGAGTTCATTTCAGATCAATCCAGTACACACCTTGCAACGGCACGGCGAGGAAGCGGGTATTGAGCTCCGCAATCGTCGAGTCCGGATCAATATCACGTGCAGTTTGCGGGTTGATCCACCGCGCCAGTGCTTCGGCCGCGACGACGTTGAGCGGCGTCGCGATGATGTTGTGGAACAGGCCGTAGACACGGCCGTTGCGCACGGCGTTGAGGCCGGCGAAGCCCGGCCGCGCCACCACCGCGGCAAGCCGGTCGCGAATGGTCGCGGCGTCGAAGCCGGGACCGATGACGAGCCCACCCGATGCTCTCAGGTGCGCACCGCCCGTGCCGATATAGACTTCGGGATTGGCCGAAATGACATATTCAAGACTGAGCTGCGCCGTCGGCCCGGGCGCGACGGAGGCCGAGATGCTGTCGCCGCCGGCAAAGGTGACGAAGCGGCCGATATTGCCGGCGCCCGGCGCGTGGCAACAATCGGTGACGCCGGCATGCGTCTCAAGCAGCACGCGTGGACGCGGCCCGGTGGCGTGCGCGACATGCTCCGCGATGCGCTTCATGTGCTGTTCGTAGAATTCGGCAAATTCATTGGCCCGCGCGTCCCGCCCGATCACCCGGCCGAGAATGCGCACGCTCGCGACCGTGTGCTCGAATGGTGCGACGAAGAAGTCGGTGAACACGACCGGAATGCCGGCAGCCTCGAGCTGCCGCGCCACATCGTTGGCGCGCCCGCCGGGCGCAAAGCTGACGCCGAGCACGGCGACATCGGGCTTGATTTCGATGGCGCGCTCGACAGGGAACGTGCCGTCGCTGCCGATTCCGAGCACCGGGACCTGGTCGATCTCCGGGAACTTTTGGCGGTATTGCGCGTAGCTCTCGCTGTCGTTGCGGCGGAACTCGCCGAGCCACGCCGCCATGAAATCGACCGGCTTCGGATCGAGCAGCGAGAGTGCGATGATCTGACGGCCCTCCGCGAGCAGCACGCGCTTTGCCGGACGCGGAAGAGTGACCGTCCGTCCGGTGACATCGGTGACGACGACCGGCTCATCCGCCGCCGTAGCCGGCTGCGGCGCAAATGCGAGGTGCGCAGTTGCGAGTACAGCAAGAGCGATGGTCACAAAACGGCGCATGATCTCACTTCGGAGGTAGCGCAAATCGGAGCGCAAGGCTGATGGCGGATGGAACGACAGAGGCATGGTTTTCCTCCCCAAACATCCGAAACGAGACGTCGAGCGATTCGTCCGCGGTCCGCGTGAGCGCGGCGGTAAATTCGCGGGCATTATCGACCATCCGGTTGCGCCTTAGCCATGATCCATAATCGTCGGCATCGGCGTCACCCGACGACATCCCGCCCTGCTCCAGGCTGCCGACGGTGACGAGCACGCGGCGACGCGCCAGGCTAGGTGCCGCAAAGGTCTTCAGCCGCTCCGTGAGCGCATCGGGCGCGAACCAGATCGACGGACTGGCGGCGACGTAGCTACGGACCAGCGCCGGCCGGGTCAAGAGCGCGTAAAGCCCAAGCAACCCGCCAAAGGAGTGGCCGAACAGCGCGGTGCGGTCAGGATCGATGGCGAACTCGTCTGATATGGCCGGCGCCAGCTCGCGCTGGATGAAATCGAGGAACGCGTCCGCGCCCCCGGTCTCGTCCCATGCACGGTTGCCCGGCCGCCGTGCCAGACGATCGGTCGCGACCGGCGGCGTGTAGTCGTAGGTGCGCCGCTTCGCATCGATCCAGTGCACGGTCGGATAACCGATGCCGACGATGACGGACGGCGTCACGCCGGTGCGCTCGGCGCGGCGCGACTGGAGCGCCAGCGCCGCCGTCGCAATCGGAAACATGCCATTGCCGTCCAGAAGATAGAGCACCGGCAGCGGCCCGCGCGGGCGCGGCTCCGGCCGCCAGACGAAGATCCGATAGTCGTGCCCCGCGGCCGAGTGCATGTCGTGCACCGAAGCACCGGGCAGCATGCCGTCGGCCGTGCGCTGGTCGTTGTTCCCTACCACTGGTATCGGATCGTCCCCATGGTCGAGCGGCCATTGCCATAGAAGCACTGCGTCGCGGAGGCGCAGGCCGACACGTAGGTCTTGTCGAACAGGTTGGTGACGTTCAGCGCCAGCTTCCAGCCCTTCAACTGCGGTGACAGGCCGTAAAGGTCGTAGTGCAGCATGGCGTCGGCGAGGATATAGGCCGGCACGATCATCGCCATGGAGTTGATGTTGTCGCCGAAGGATTCGCCGACATAGCGGACGCCGCCGCCGAAGCCGAAGCCCGCCATCCTGCCGCTCTGGATGGTGTAGTCGGCCCACAGCGAAGCTGTGTTGGCGGGCGCGCCCACCGGCGCCTTGCCCTGGATCGAGATGCCGCTGACCACTTGGGTGCTCCTGGTGATCTCGATGTCGTTGTGGGCGGCGGCCGCGATGATGTCGAGGCCGGGGATCGGCGTCAGCTTGGCACTGAACTCGATGCCCTTGGAGCGCACCTGACCCTGCTGGATCTGGCAGTTGACCCCGGACTGGGTGCAGGCCGGATAGGCGGCGTAGAGGTGCGCCGTATCCAGGGTCAGCACGTTGTTCTGCGTGATGTCGTAGAGCGACAGCATGAAGAAGCCGTTGAAGCCATTGGGCTGATATTTGACGCCAGCCTCATACTGCTCGCCCGTCGTCGGCACGAAGGCCGTGCCGGTGTAGTCCGTGCCGATGGTCGGCTCGAATGAGGTCGCATAGCTGACATAAGGCGCGAAGCCGTTGTCGAACAGATAGGTCAGGCCGGTGCGCCAGGTCGTCGCGGAATCGGACGGATGGCTGCGGTTGGTGTAGACGCCGGTCGCGATGGTGCGCGTGTCCGAGGTCGCATTGGCCCAGTCGTTGCGGACGCCGATCACGGCGGCGAGCTTGCCGAGCCGGATCTGGTCCTGGAGATAGACGCCGGTCTGCTCACGCTCCTGGAGCGTCTGCGTCGTCAAAGCCGGCGCGGCGATCGTGCCGTAGTTCGGATTGAGATAGTTGATGTAGGTGGTGGCGCCGTTGCCGAAGGTCGCATCCGACGAACTCTTCTGGAAATCGACGCCAGCCAGCACGGTATGCTGGAGCCAGCCGGTGGCGAACTTCGCCTCGGCCTGGTTGTCGATGGTCGCGGCCTGAAGATTCTCGATGTAGTGCGTGCTCGAGCGGCCGATGCACAGATTGGCCGTGGTGCCCGCACCGCAAGTCGAGCCCGCGCCGAAGCCGGTCACCGAGAGCGCCTTGAAGTCGCTCGACAAGTTCATGTAGCGGAAATTCTGGCGGACCGTCCACGTCTCGTCGAAATGATGCTCGAATTCGTAGGCAATGGAGTCCTGCGTGCGGCTGTAGCTGTTGTAGTCCGGATGGCCCGCGAAGAAATTGCGGGGGATCTGTCCGTTCGCGTTGATCTGGAGCGTACCGAGGGCCGGCAACCAGTTCGGCTGGTAGCTCGAGGGGTCGCGGTCGTGCACCGCGCGCACGGTGAAGGTGGTATCGGCCGTCGGACGCCAAGTGATCATCGGCGCGATGAACTCGCGCTCGGTGGTGGTGTAATTGACGTCGGTGTCGGCCTTGCGGCCGAGCCCGATCACCCGATAGAGCAACTGCCCGTCCTGGGTGATGGGACCGCTGACGTCGAAGCCGCCTTCGATGCGGTTGTGATCGCCGAAGCGCGTGAACACCTCGCCTTGCGGCGTCGCCGACGGACTCTTGGTGATCAAATTGACCATGCCACCGAGATTGTTCTGGCCGTAGAGCACCGAAGCCGGACCGCGCAGGATCTCGACCCGCTCCAGGAGATACGGATCGACCGACGGCATCGCATAAGAGACGCCGCGCGGAAGGCGCAGGCCGTCCCAGAAGTGCAGATAGTTGGCGTTGGCGCCGAAGCCGCCGAAGCCGCGAATGAAGACGTTGTCGAAGCGGTCGCCGACGCGGGTCTCCGCAACGACACCTGGCTCGTAGCGCAGGGCTTCGGCGACCGAGCGGGCGCCCTGGGTGGTCATCTGCTCACGGGTCACGACCGTGATCGACTGCGGCGTTTCCATGATCGAGCTGTCGGTCTTCGATCCGGTGCCGGTGCGATGGGCGACGATACCCCGTACCGGCCCGCGGGCCGTTTCCTTCGGTGCAACCGATGCCGCGGCCGGCTTCGGCTGGCTCATGGCGGCTGCGCGCGGAGCCGAGGACGTGGCGCGCACCGGACGGCGCGGAGCTCGCGGCGCAGGACTCTCGACCACGACCGGCGGAAGGCTTGCCCCATTCGTCGATTGCGCATGAGCAACATGGATAGCACCAGGCCACTGACCAGCGACAACCAGCGCCGAGGCACAAATGATCCACTTTCCGCGAGAAACTGTCATCATCCCCATTGTCCAAGAACCAGTCCAAGAATTCGCCGCGGCACCTCGCGCTGCTCTGCATCCGGTGTTGCACGATGGAACAACTGGACCTAGGGGCGAACTTTCGTTCGCCGGACTCTCGCTTTCGCTCAAAGTTAGGAGACTTAAAAACTGGGACAGGATGTGGTCCCGCCGTCAGCGCAGGCTGCTCGGCGAGACGCCGAAGCGCTTGCGGAAGATGGTGGCGAAATGGGCGGCGCCATAACCGACGTGGAAGGCCGCTCCCGACACGCTCATTTCGCCGGTCGAGATCAGCTTGTAGGCCTGCTCCAGCCGGTATTCCTGGAGGAAGCCGAACACGCTCGCGCCATAGACCTGGCGGAAGCCGGACGAGAGCTTCCGCACATTGAGTCCGACCTGCTGCGCCAGCGCGTCGAGGCTTGGCGGCTCGCGCATGGAGTCCACCAACAGATCGCGCGCCTTGCGGATGCGCTCGACGTCGCGCGCCGCGAGCCGGCTGTCGGCATCGCCCGCCTGGGTGGTGCAGGAGGAGATCGCGAGCGCCACGAGCTGCATCGCCTTGCCGCAAAGATAGAGTTCGCGCTCGGGCCCACGGATCGGACAGTTCGTGATCTGCGACACCAGCACCTGCAGCGCGCGGTTGGCAGGACAGGAAGCGAGCTGCGCACCGCGATGGCTTGCGCCTCCGATTGCGGCGAACGACCGGTCGAGCGCATCCGTCATCTCGGCGCCGAGCACGCTCTCGTTCATCTGCACGATCAGGTAGCGGATCGGCGCATTGGCCGCGAAGACCTGGTCTCGTTCGGCATCCGCAGAGCTGCGGATCAGCAATACGGTCGGCCCGCACACTTCGCGCCCGCGGTCGCCCCCGACGCTGATCTGCAAACGGCCGCTCAAGAGCACCACGGTCTTGATACCCGCAGGCAGCGCCGTATTGACCCGCTTGGGCTGATCGAAGCGGTTGATTCCAGCCGACAGGACGAACCCGCCCGACATCATTATCAGCCGCTCATTCAGATCCACTCCTTCGGTGGCCATCGGTTCCGTCGCAATTCTCCCGTTCTCGAAACCACCGCATCTCAGGCCTGCGATGGCGATCCTCAAAGATGAGGCACAGGTACAACTTAGACTCACTGCTCGGCAGGGGGCTACGATCTAGCACTCAGATTAAATGACTTCTAAACTCGCTCATGATGATTGCGCACAGGAGCACAACGTCCAGAAACAATCGTGCCCCATGGACACATGGCGCCGCCTCCTTGACCAGGGTGGGGCGACGATTCCGAGACGATTCCGCGTCTACTGCGGCAAAAGCGGCGTGCGCCGGACCGGCGAACATGTCGTTCCGCTGTCGCCGGGCGGACAGCATATCCTCGAGGGCGCCAGCTGCGATGACCGCACCGTTCAAGCGCATCGCTGCGGACCTTGCAAATGTCCGCTTTCAAGGAGCAAAAGCGTTCCCGGCAAACCGGAGAGCATGACAAAGCATTGCTGTGACGATGGTCGCATGATCGTCGTTCTCGCCGAGTTCAAACCGCACATCTGCCTGCGCTCCGAACGCCGCACGGACTTCACCCGAAATTTCGCGCGCATTGTCGATCATGCGGCGAGCTTTGCGGATATCATGATACTGGTCGCCGAAGTTTTCCATCGCCTGCCATGGCGCGAGTTCCTGCTCCCAGCGGCCGACCGCCGTAAAGAGGCGGATCGGCCGCGTGATGGCGTTCGCTGACGCCAACGCCCGCGACAGGCCCGTTCTGTCCCACCAGACCGAGGGGCTGAAACTGATATACCCGTTGAACATGTCCGGCCGCTGCGACAGTAGGCCCAGCACGAAATAGCCGGCGAGAGAGTGTCCCAGTAGAATGCGACGGTCCGGATCGACGTTGAGCCGCGACTGGACATGCGGCAACAACTGATTTCCAAGGAAACGGATATAGGCGGCCTGGCCGCCGCACGCATCTATGGTCTTGTCCGGAAATACACTCGCATCCGCGGGCCCACGCGTGAAGTCCAGATGGCGGCGGTTGGTGTTGTATCCATTCGTATTGGGATAGCCGATGCCGACGACAATCGCCGGAACGATGCCGGTCGCCTTTGGACGCCGAGAGACGCGTCGCACGGTCTCAGCGACGGTGATGAAATCCGAATTGCCGTCCAGCACATAGATAACCGGAAAGCCGCCGACGGGCAGCTCTATTTCCGGGATATAAACGAAGATCTCGTAAGGGAGCCCTGTTTCTGACGAGCGCAACGCGAATCTCGAGCAACCCGGCATGACCAGCGGTTCAGGGACCGACATGCCCGCCAGGTCATTGCTCGTTGGCACGCTCCGTGGGATCTCTCTCAAGGCTTTCTCATGCATGCAGCGTTGCGCCTCCGTCGACATAGATATCGGCCATCGTGATGTGCCCTGCCTTCTCCGATAACAGGAACAAGATCGAATTGGCGACATCCTCCGGGGTCGCGAGCTTGCGAAGCGGAATGCCGGTCTTGAAATTTTCAAGGGAGCCCTCAATCACCCGCTCGCCACCGTGCCCGTCGCTCCACATGCCCGTCTGCATCGGCGTCAGCGTCGATCCGGGAGCCACGATATTGCAGCGAATGCCATACTCGGCCAATTCCAGGCCGAGGCAACGCGTGAACATGGTCGCAGCCGCTTTGGAAGCGGCATAGGCCGCCATATTCTTGCGCGGAATGCCTGCGGCATTGGAGCTTACCGTGACGACACTGCCCTTACGCCGCGGCACCATATGGCGGGCAAGCGCCCGAGAAACATGAAACACCCCGGCCACGTTGACAGCAAAGACTCGTTCCCATTCTGCATCGCTCGTTTCCACGACCGCGGTCGTGGAAAGCACGCCAGCGACATTGACGCCGAAGTCGATGCCACCGCATTGTGCGGCCATCTCTCCGACAACGCGTTCCACATCGGCGCCATTGGTCACGTCGAGCGAACGAGCGAAGAGATTGTCGCAGGCAAGCTCGACCAGCGCGCGCGTCGAATGATCGGTGGCAAGGACTGTCGCGCCCTCCCGCAACAACGCCTTGACCACCGCAAGCCCGATTCCGCCAGCTGCGCCCGTCAGGAACACCGTCTTGCCTTCGAACTCGCTCACGGCTCATCTCCCTTTGCTCTTCCCGTCTCGTGCTCCAGAAGCGCCGCCTTCAACAGCGGCGCGACATGGAGCACGGCTTCAGCGCCCGTCATGTGTGCGTGAATGAGAGGGACGTCGCGGATATCAAGTGATCCGATGTAAGGCATCCAGCTTTCCGGCCGGAGGCCCGTCCCGTCGTTGGCTCGATCCTTGGTCGAATCCTTGGCCGCCCGAAAATGCAACACCGGACCATCGTAGCGGCCATGGCGATGCCCGCGCACCAGGCGATTGTTGAGAGCCACCAACCGGACCATGCCATCAAGCGCCGCCGGGGGCAGCCGACCGAGCGGACTTTCGCTTTCGGCAAGAAAAGTCATGACCGCCTCGCGCGTCAGCGGCAGTTCCGGCAGTCCGTCGGGATCGTGGCCGCCGATCGCAAGCAGTGCCTTCAATTCGGCACCCGGCCCCGGATCTGGCTCATCGCGCCAGCAATCGCAGGGATAGGCGTCCAGCATGGCAACAACGCCGACCTTCTGCCCCATCTCGATCAAATGCACCGCGATCGCCTGCGCCAGGATACCGCCGATCGACCAGCCGACGAGGTGAATGATCTGTCGATCTGCGATGAACACGATGCGGCGCGCATAGTCGCGTGCCATATCATCAAGGCTTTCCGGCGCTTGCTCATCAGGATCGAGCGCCAGAGCCTGAACACCCCAGGCGGGCCTGTCGGCACCGAGCGCTCGGGCTAGTCCATTGTAGCACCAGCAAAGCCCGCCGGCCGGATGGAGCATGAAGACCGGTGCCCTGCCCGGCTCAGCCGCGTTCAGCTTAACCAGCGGCTGCAGTCCCGCGCCTTCGCTCGCTGCCCCTCGATCCAGATATTTGGCGAGCCTGCCGATGGTGGAATGCTCGAACAGAACGCCGATGCCCGGTTCATGACCAGTCGTTTCGCGCAAATGCAGCATGAGCTCCACCGCCAGGAGCGAATGCCCGCCGAGATCAAAGAAATCATCATCGACCTGGAACGGCCCCTCAGCCTGCAAGACCCGCTCGAACAGCAAGGCAACGAGCTTTTCATTTTCAGTGGCAGGCGCGTGACCGCTACCGCCGGCGAAGACAGGCGCCGGCAACTGCTTGCGATCGAGCTTACCGTTAATGCTCACCGGCAACGCGTCGAGCACGACGACCGCTGAAGGCATCATATAGTCCGGCAGAAAGCGCCTGGCGTGGGCGAGAATGTCATTCTCGGCTCCATTGTCCGCCTCGCCACCTTCCAGGGTCGCATAGGCAACGATGCGTTTTTCTCCCGCCTGATCCGTCCGCAGGTCAACCACCGCCTGTGTCACCACCGAATGAGACAGGATTGCCGTTTCGATCTCGCCGAGTTCGATGCGCAGGCCGCGCAGCTTGATCTGATGATCGGAGCGTCCGAGATAGAGGATCGCGCCATCGGCGCGAACACGCGCGAGGTCGCCGGTACAATACATCCGCTCGCCGGGATGGAAGGGATCGGCGATGAAACGCTTCGCGGTCAACTCCTTCTGGCCGAGATATCCGCGCGCCAGTTGAACTCCGCCAAGGTAGAGATGCCCCTCGACGCCAACCGGCACAGGTCGCAGATAGTCGTCAAGCACGTAAAGACGTGTGTTCCAGACCGGGTAGCCGATCGGGATCGGGCGCGAGGAATCGCCCGCGGCAGCCGGCCAATAGCTGACGTCGACCGCAGCTTCGGTCGGACCATAGAGATTGTGGAGCTCGGCTGTCATCCGCTCATGAAAGCGATCGCGCAGATCGGCCGTGAGCTCCTCGCCGCTGCAGAAGACCCGCTTCATCGCGATATCGCGCGAACCCGGTTCCGCCAAAAAGGCCGACAGCATCGAGGGCACGAAATGGATCGTCGTGATCCTTTCGTCGCGGATGATCTGCGCTATCGCCCTCGGGTCCTTGTGCGCCTCGGGCGGGGCAATCACGAGGCTTCCGCCGGAAAGGAAGGCAAGGAAGAATTCCCAAACGGAAACGTCGAAGGTCATCGGGGTCTTTTGCAGGATGACATCGTGACAGCTGAAGTCGTAATGCTGCCGCATCCATTCGAGCCGGTTGACGATCGCCGTATGCTCGACAACGACGCCCTTCGGCTCGCCAGTGGAGCCGGACGTATAGATCACATAGGCCGCACTCTCGCCGGTTGTGTGCCCGAGAGCGCAACCTTGCGGCTTGGTCGGCCAGGCCGGCGGCGAAAACATCTCGATCGTTACGAGCGGCTCGCTGCCCTCAGCGCCAAGGACGAGAATCGGACGCGACGATGCCAGGATTCTGTCCAGCCGCTCCCGCGGATGACCGAGATCGAGCGGCATATAGGCCGCACCCGCGCGCAGGATCGCGATCAGCGCCACGATGAGATCGAGCGAGCGCGGCAGCGTCACGGCCACGATCGCATCCCGTCCGGCGCCGCGCGCGACAAGCGCCTCCGCCAACGCCGCCGTATGGCGATCAAGTTCGGCGTAGGTGAGAGATCGGCCACCGAAGCGTAGCGCCGGCCTGTCCGCAAAGGAAGCGAAGCTGTCCTCCAGCAGCTGCGACAGCGTCCTGTCCGTGACCGGATGCGCGGTATCGTTCAGACGCTCGAGCAGCCAGCAACGCTCCTCGTCCGTGACCGTTGCAACCTCGCGCAGCGACCGGCCCGCTAGGGCCGCCTCAACGGCCGCGCCGACGAAATTCGCAAGGCGCCTGGCGTGCCCCTCGGTCTCGCCTGCCTCGTAGAGAAGGGGATTGGTATCGACTTCGAGGCTGAGACACCGGGCCGCCGGGTCGCCGCGAAAGGTGAAGGTGATGTCGTCGACCGGCCCGGTTCCCAGAGTAGTAAGCCTTGTTTCCAGGCCAGCAAGCCTTGGGAGTGCATCGAAGGGCAGAATGTTGACAAGAGGACCGTAGAGCCGCCGTTGGCCGCCAAGGAGTCCAAGGCCGCGACGCATCTGTTCGCCACGATGACGCCCGTGGCGGCGATCTCGCGCCATTCGGCCGGCCGCCTTGGCCAGCCAATGGACAAGCGCCTCCTCCTCATCGACCTC
The DNA here is from genome assembly GCF_058807535.1 of Bradyrhizobium sp. GW821-FHT12B03. Taxonomy (NCBI): domain Bacteria; kingdom Pseudomonadati; phylum Pseudomonadota; class Alphaproteobacteria; order Hyphomicrobiales; family Nitrobacteraceae; genus Bradyrhizobium; species Bradyrhizobium sp. GW821-FHT12B03. The sequence goes on along the minus strand of NZ_JBXAQU010000003.1, from coordinate 148,960 downwards.
GAGACGCAGCGGCAATATGTTCATCAGCATCGTCGGGACACGGGCGGCCGGCGAGCCGAAACGTCCCATGAACGGCACGCCGATCGTGATCTCGTTGCGCCTGACATGGCGGGCGACATAGGCCCCGGCCAGCGCCGTCAGAAGATCGGCCCAGGACAATTGCGTCGTGCGAGCAAGGCGCAGCAGGCTGTCGCAAATATCCTGTGCAAGCATTCTTTCGACGTGGTCATAGGATGATGCGGAGCGCGCCAGCCCCGCCTTCAGACCCGCCACCTCCGGCATATCGCGCAAGGCTTCGTGCCAATAGCCCGCATCCCGCCCGGACCGCTCCGATCCTCGATACGCCCTCTCTTCGTCAACGGCGACATCGAGAGCGGCCAGCTCTGCCCCTTTCGGTCCGCCGGCGACCTTAGCGTTGTAGATCTCCGCGATGCGCTGCGTGACGAGACCCGTCGCGAACCCGTCCGTCACCACATGATGCATGCGCTGATACCAGATGTAGCGCTCCGCGCCGAGGCGAAAGAGCACCTGCCGCGCAAGCGGTCCGTTTGCCAGGTCGAGAGCGCCGTTCATGTCCGTTTGCATGGCCGTCAGGGCATCGCCCTTCGGATCGCCGCGAAGCGCCAAATCTTCCACTTCGAGCAGCGGTCGATTGCGCTCCTCCACGACCTGAACATCCTTGCCGGTGATGCGAACGGACAGGCCATCGGCCTCCATCGCGAGCTGTCGCACCGCGGTCTCGAATGCCGCTACGTCGAGCTTTCCGTCGATTTCGACATATTGCCCGGTATTGAAGACCGGATTGGCCGGATCGATGCTCTGTGCGAACCAGATACCCGACTGCGCCTGCGTCAAGGGAAGCTCGCACACCGGCCGGTTGAGGGCGGCCCTCACGCTCTGTGCGGTCATGATCTTGCCTCCGCGATCTCGTTGATGCGCCGCTTGACGAGCTGCCACCAGCCGGCCAGCGTCGGCCGTGTGGCCATCTGGGAGAAATCCAGATCCACGCCCCGTTCCTGCCAGATCAGCAACAGGTTCATGGCACGCATCGAGTCAAGTCCGAGGTCCATCAGATTGTCATCGTCACCGATCTCCGCGGAGTCGATATGGATCATGGCGGCGACGTCTTCGCGCATGAGATCGAGGCTGACCGGCTCCGTCATGCATCCGTCCTCCCGTTCATCGCGCGGATGAGCGCCTCGACAGACACGGGAATTCCACAAGTCGCGGCGACGTAGCTCAAGGCCATATCGTGTTGCGCACGCGAAAAGTCGGCAACCGCATCAGCGGCGAAGAATGGCTTGATGTCGCGCTGGAATGCCTCGCCCGCCGTCATCAGGCAACCGATATGCGCGTAGATCCCGCTGATGACGACCTGGTCGCGGCCGCGTACCCGCATCAGGTGAGCAAGATTGCTCTGCTGAAAGGCGCTGTAGCGATGCTTGACGAGAACGACGTCGTCCGCCGCCGGGCGCAGCAGATCGATGATGGGCTGGTGCTCCGGCATGGTGGTCATGCCCGGCCCCCAAAGATCGGCTTGAAGTCCCCGATCGCGGCGATCCTGATTGCCATTCTGCGCCGTATAGAAGACGGGCATTCCCGCCGTCGCCGCCGCAGTTTTCAGGCGAAAGATGTTGGCAATGACTGGAGTGATCGGTGAGGTGTCCGGCTCGAAAGCACCGACGAAGTAGTGCTGCATGTCATGGATCAGCAGCGCGGCACGGTCGGGATCGAACGCCCATTTGGCGCGCGCGAACGGAATCTCTGCGACGCAAGGAAGCTCGTAACTCGCTATTTTCGGTAGTCCCATATCAAGCCTCTGTCGGCACGGTCTCGAGAAATTGCGCGCGAAGCTGCTGACGCAGCACCTTGCGGCTGACTTTGCCGACCGCCGTCGTCTGAAAGGCGCCGACGAAGACGATCTCGTCGGGCACCTTGAACTCGGCGAGACCACGTCCACGCACGAAAGCCTTGAGTGCCGCCACTCCTGGCCTCTCCCCCTTCGGTATGACGAAAGCGCAACTTCGTTCGCCGAGATAGGGATCCGGGATCGAAACCACCGCTGCGTCGAAGACGCCGGGATGAGCCAAAAGATGATCCTCGATCTCTTCGGCGGAAACCTTCTCGCCGGCACGGTTGATGTGGTCTCCCACTCGTCCCCGCACCACGAGATAGCCTTCTCCGTTGCGCGAAACGATGTCGCCTGTGCGATAATAACCGTCCTGCGTGAAGGCACGCGCGTTCGCGGCATCGTCGTTGTGGTAGCTCCGGATGGTATAGGGTCCGCGTGTGAGCAATAGACCAGGCTCGCCGTCGGCAACCGGATTGCCGTGATCGTCGACGATCAGCACCTCGTCGTCGAGGCTGATCGGCCTGCCCTGCGTGTTGACGATGATGTCGTCGGGATCGTCGAGCCGCGTATAATTCACGAGTCCCTCGGCCATGCCGAAGACCTGCTGCAAGGTGCAGCCGAGCGCGGCACGGACACGGGACGCCGCCTCGGGCATGAATTTCGCGCCGCCGACGAGCAGGACTTCGAGGCTCGAGATGTCGTACCTGGACGTCGAGGCTGCTTGCATCCATAATAGCGCCAGAGGAGGGACGACGCCGGTCATCGTCACACGCTCCTGCTCGATCAGAGCAAAGACCGTCTCCGCGCTGGGAGACGGACACATGACGATACGGCTGCCGGCATAGAGAGCACCGAAAACGCCCGGCGAACTCATTGGAAAATTATGGGCGACCGGCAAGGCCGCCATGAAGACGCTGTCTTTGCCCAGGCCGCAGATATCGGCGCTGGCACGGAAGCTGTAGATATAGTCGTCGTGAGTGCGTGGGATGAGCTTCGGCAGGCCTGTGCTGCCGCCTGATATCTGCAGAAAGGCGACTTCGGCCGGCGAAGGGAGCGGCGGAAGCGCCTGCTCGCTACGGGGTATATCGTCAAGCGCACGAAATTCTTCCGCTTCGCCGATCACCACGACGTGGTCAAGGCCGCCGGCCCGCGCCCTCACCTCGCGGGCGAGGACTCGGTAGTCGAAGCCTCCATCCACGGCCTTGATCACGTAGGCGCTCGCCTGCGCCTTCTCCACGAAATGCGAGATCTCGGTGACGCGATGGGCGGGAAGCGCAAAAACCGGGACGAGATTGGCGCGAAAAAGCCCGAAAACGACGGACAGGAATTCCGGTATGTTCGGCAATTGCACCACAACCCGTTCGCCGGGACGAAGCCCGAGCGCGAGGAAGCGCGCGGCGTTTTCATTAGCCCGCTCGAGCAGCCCCGCATAGGTCCATCGCTGCCCGCCGCCGATGACGGCAATATGATCGGGGGTCTCACGGGTGCGCTGCGCGAGGAAGCCGAACATGGTTTCTCCGCGCCAATAGCCTTTCTCGCGGTAGCGCAGAGCGTATTGCTCCGGCCAGACTTGCTTCAGCTCCAGCATGGCGGGCCTCACTCGTCAAACCTGCCGCTATCAATGCCGAAGGCATCCAGCATTGCGCGGAACTTGGCGGAGGTCTCGATCACCTCGCCCGCCGGCGTAGATCCCGGCACGATGCCGGCGCCGGCATAGAGCCGCGCGTGATTGCCGTCGAGTTCGGCGCAACGGATGGATACATGCCATCGCCCGTCACCGGCCGAGTCGCACCAGCCGACGGCGCCGGCGTAGAACTCGCGATCATAGGGCTCGAGTTTCACGATCTGGTCGTTTGCGAGATTGCGCGGCAGGCCGCAAACCGCAGGCGTCGGATGCAGGAGGCCGGCGAAATGGGCTGATGACAGCGAGGCGTCCTTGAGCTGACCGACGATACGCGTGCCGAGATGCCACATGCTTGCCGTTGCCCGCAAACAGGTGCCCTCGGGCGCTGAAAGATCGGCGCAATACGGCGCGAGGATGTCCAGAATGGCCTCGACCACCATTGCATGCTCGCGGCGATCCTTGTCGGAGGCGAGAAGTCGGGCACCAGCCTTGCGGTCCTCCTCCGTGTCCCGATGGCGACGGGCCGAGCCCGCGAGCGGATGAGAGATGACATGCCCGCCCCGCTTCTCGAGAAGGAGTTCCGGCGTTGCGCCGATGAGGCTGCGGAGCCGATGCGAACGTGCCGGCAAAGGGGTCGCAAAGACCGTGACACTTTCATCCGCGGAAAGCTTGCGCATCAGGTCAGCCGCGGAGAAATCGCGGTTCGCCGTCACCTTCAGGCTGCGTGACAGGACGACCTTGCGCAAGGTGGCGCTCGGCGCGTTCAACTGGTCGAGAGCGACAGAAACCGCTTTGGCAAACTCGGCAGCAGACGGGTCCGGATCGACCGACAGGACCCTGGAGGCGACCGCGTGCGATGATGCGCCGCCGCCGAGACCGGGGATGGCACCGATGTCATGCTTCCCCTGGACGCGAAGAACGCGTTCGGGCTGAACAAGATGCGATGTCTGCTTTGGATCGAATGGCAGAGCGCCAACGAGAACATCTGGCCCTTCCGTTTGCTTGTCGAAGAAATCGGCCGTGAGCTCCGCAAGGTTGGCAAGCGCACCATCGCCCAAGGTCGCAATCTGTCCGAGCGCGAGCATCGTCTCGCCAGCCGTCTTCAAGACAAAGGGAATTGGACGGGCGAGTGCAGGCTCCGCCTGCCCCTCGTCGTCGATCCAGATAAGTGGAGTTGCCATGCTGCGCTCCGGCGTTCGTTGTGGATGGAATATCTGTCGCCTCCCGACACCGCCCCGGCGATCATCAATCGGTCCGGCAGATTCCTGTAAGCGGTGCGGTCGCGAAGCTGTCGCGTGTCCGTCGCGTCACCTCGATACCCGGATCCACCAGCCGCTCAGGATCGGCGGCGAACCAGGGTCATCCCGTCGCCAAGCGGCAACATGGACATGTCGACCCGCTCATCGTCGCGGATCTTCACATTGAGGCGGCGCATAGCCACGGTCTCCGAGCTGTGGTCTTGAGGATCGGCGACCGATCGCCCCCAGAACACGTTGTCGAAGCAAATCAGTCCAGCCGGCCGGACAAGACGCAGGCTGTACTCGTAATAGGTGTCGTAATTTTCCTTATCGGCATCGATGTAGACGAAATCGAAAGTTCCCTCGCCTTCATCGCCAAAAAGGCGCTCGAGCGATGCGATGGCATCACCGAGCTTGAGCGCGACGCGGTCTGTCACCCCCGCCTTCCGCCAGTAAGAGCGCGCGACCGCCGTCCATTCCTCGCTTGCATCCAGCGTGATGAGCCGACCGCCCGGCGGCAACGCGAGCGCCATGGCAAGCGCGCTGTAGCCGGTGTAGGTGCCGATCTCCAGCACCCGCTTCGCACCGATTGTCTTCATCAGGAAAGCGAGCAACTGGCCGGCAGGAGGCGATGTCACCATGTTGCCTTCGGGCAGCGCCAGGGTTTCCTCGCGCAGCTTCCGCTGCACTTCGGTTTGACGCGTGCCGAATTCGACCGCGTACTGCCGTATCTGGATGTCCGTCACGTGCTTCATGCCCGATCCTCAGGTCCGTTGCGCGCTCGTCACGACCTCAAGGAAGCCATGGCCACGCTTGTCCGAGCGCCTCCTCAGAAGCACTGATGGGCGGAGCGCAGGCGGAGACATATTTTTCATTGAGCAGGTTGGTCGCACTGACAGTCGCTTCCAGCGCGCGGCAAGAAGCGCCGCCGAATTCCTTACTGGCACGGTGCCCGCGTGCGACCTATTGGCAGGCTTTCGTTCGCCGGACTCTCGCTTTCGATCAAGATTAGTAGACCTACAAACTGCTTGCCATGTGCCACCCGCCATCAGCGCAGGCTACAGGGCGAGACACCAAAACGTTTGCGAAAATGGTTGCAAAATGGGCGGGGCCATACCGACATGGAATGCCGCCTGCGACACACTCATTTTTCCGGCCTATCTCAGCTCGTGTGACGCGCCGCTGTTCTTGTAAGCATTCTAGTCCACGACGGCTCCTCGCCGTTGACGATCGTTGATGTTGCAATAAGGATTGTGAGGCTCAACTCCGCGATCGGATGCAGCACACACTTGCAAACTGGCGCTGGTTCGTAAGTGCCGCTTTGCTTTTAGCGACCAAAGAGCCCAGTGAGGGCGTCATCCGCAAGGCCGGTGCCTCGCGTAAGAAGCTTGCGACTTCGCACCAGCCGCCTCCGGACCCGCGATGACCGAGTGTCGCCGAAAACTCCACAACCCCGACCAGCGCGACTTCGCGGTCGAGTAGGTTGAGCGGCGGCGTTCCTGCGCAGTGACTTACGCGTTAGCGCTTCGCCTCCATCGTCGTAGGCGCGCGTTGAAATCGACGAACCGCGGGACCGCGTTCAGTGCCGGCCATTCAAAAATCTTGCGACTCTGTGTCCGCCCGGAAGGACGGCGCCCCGAAGGGCGGGCTCAATCGCCGATTTTATGCGCACCAAGCTGCGGCCGCGGCGCCTCGGAGGGTAACCGCAAGTGTAGCTGCGCCAATGCGTGGCAAAGAAATGGCGCTCTCCGCGACCGCCCGATCCACTTCACAGAGCTTGCTCACGCTGGCTGTCGCAAGATTTTTCTTGATCTCCCGGTGCACACTTTGTGCACACGACGCCATCCAACCAATTGAAAATCTTTAACTCTCGCTCCAATCCATCATCGGGGCCACGGAGAAACGACAGTCTAAGCCATTCATCTCATTAATCTTTTATGCCTCAAACCGATCTTATAAAGAGTTGGACCGACTGGCAAATTTATCCCGAGCGACCTCGTTTACTTCGGGTTCTTCTAGGATCATATCCGCCACCATTGGAAGCCAAATCGTCACAAATGCATTCTGAGTGCACACATGGGTGCACACGAAGGCCCGGGTACATACGAGCTTCCGCTGCCTCGTCATGCGTCGATGACGAGATCGGAAAGTGGAACCGCCTGACAAGTCAGGCAATGCCCCTCATCCAACTCCGAGCAATCGACGAGATGGCGGACCTCGCCGGTTTTAATTGGCACGGCACAGCTCTCGCATTGTCCGACACGGCAGCCGCTCGGAATCGCAATGCCGGCGCTTTCGGCTGCCGCGAGAATACTGGGGAGCGGCGCCTGCGGAGACCACGTCAGTGTGCGCCCCGAGCGGGCAAAATGGATCTGGCGCGACATGAGATCATCGAGCGCGGGCGGCACAGGCGTGCGGAAGCGCTCCTTGAAAATCTCGAAGACCGGTACGCCGCGCGCTTGCAGAGCCTGGCCGACTTCGTCCATCATCGCATCCGACGCACACAGGTAGAAGCGCGCGCGCTTGCGCAGCAATTCCGCGTCAATATCCGCAACGGTGAACCGGCCGAACCGGTCGAAACGGTCGCCGCTCTGCGGGCGACTGAGATGGGTCACCAGCGTCAGGTTCGGCAACCTCTGCCGCAACGCTTCAAGCTGGTGGTGGAAGGGCCGGCTTTCGCCATCCCGGCAGCCATAGTGCAATGTGACGCGCGGCTCGTCGGCACCACCCTCGAGCGTTTCGAGATAGGACAGGAACGGCGTGATTCCGATACCGCCGGCAATCAGGACAACCGGAAACTCGTTGTGCAACGGCAGCACGAAGCCGCCTTTCGGTGACTGCAATTCGACGGTGTCGCCCGCTGCGAGAGCGTGCCTGACCGTCGTTGACACCTGCCCGCCCTCGATGTGCCTGACGCCGATGCGATAGGCATCGGGCGCTGGAATCGCGGCCCCGGTGAGCGAATACGACCGGATCGCCCCACCGATCCGGACGCCAACATATTGGCCTGGCCGAAACGCCGGAAGTGAACCGCCGTCGACGGGCCGTAATGTCAGCCCCACCACATCGGCACATTCCGCGCGGCGCTCCGCCACGACGAAGGAACGCCAGCCCTGCCATGCGGTGCTCTCGTCACGTTCGATATCGCCGGCAAAGGAGCGCAGCGCCAGCGATCCGCTGAGCGGATCACGCCCGCGTTCCGAGATGATGGCGTTGAAGCCAGCGCCGACAGGCCGGGTCTCGTCCGGCAGATAGCCCGGCAGGCCGAGATCCGGCGCAGGCTGCCACCAGCCATAATCGCTCGCCACCACATCCTGCGCGAGCGCATCGTCAAAGACGGCGCGCATCCGGATTGTGCCGAACCGGCTGCGCACCAGCATCCAGTCACCCTCCAGGATATTCTTGCGACGGGCGAGTTCGGGATGGATCTCGGCGGTCGGCTCGGCGCGTTTGCGGCGCAGTGCGTTGATGCCGCGATGCTGGCTGTGACAGAAATAGCCGCTATTGGCGGAAAACAGCGTCAGCGGAAACGCATCATCACGCCGCTCGGCGGGCTCGACGAAGCGCGGCACCGCCGGATAGCCATGGCGATGCAGCAGTTCCGAATAGAGCTCGGCCTTGCCGGTTTGCGTGGCAAATCCGGTCGACTGGTATTTGCGATTGGTATGCTTGAGCGGCACGCGAATGCCTTCGGGCCTGGCCCGTAGCGTCGCAAGATCGAGGCCGAGCGGAGCGAGCAGATGTTCAAAACCCTTCTCGACATCGCCGTCAAAGAACAGCTCGCCCATGCCGAGCCGCTTGGCGAGCTGGAACACGATCCACATGTCCGAGCGCGCCTCGCCCTGGCGCGGAATCATCTGCGGGCGCAACTGCACCAGTTCCTGCGCCTCCGGCGAGATCTCGAAACCGAGGCGGAGCGCCTCGTGCTCCCAGGGACTCGACACCGGCAGCACGATGTCGGCCATCTCGGCAGTCGGGTTCAGGAACAGATCGCAATGGACCTGGAAGTCGAGCGCCTTCAGCGCCTCGCGCCCGCGCTCCGGCGCCGGATGCGAGACCAGCAAATTGGAGCCGAACGCAAACAGCGCGCGCACGCGATAGGGTTTTCCGGTCAGGGCCGCGTCGTAGAAATCGCTGGAGGTGATCCAGCCGTCGACCGGCGGCCCGAGCGGGCGCTCCGAAAGCCCGAGCGTGCGTGCGCGTGCCTCCGGCGGGATCATCGCCATCGAATGCAGCGACGGGACCGGAAGGCTCGGCATCCTGACATTGCCGCCCGGCGCATCGAAATGGCCGGTCAATGCATAGAGCGTGGCGACCGCGCGTTCGGTCTGCGACGCATTGCTGTGCTGTCCGAGCCCGGTCCAGCCATGATAGCAGACCGACCCCGCAGCCGAGATCGTGGCCGCGAGTTGCTCGACCTGTGCCGCCGGAATGCCGGTGATGCACTCCACCATCGCGGGATCGTAGGGTTCGGCTGCCGCGACATAGTGATCGAACCCGGTGCGGCAGGCGATGGGGCCGTCGAGACCGGCGATGTCGAAGCTTCCTTCGAGCGCAGCTGCCGCGAGCCCCGCCTCAGCCAGGACCGCCCTGCCCGCGGCCTCGTCCCAAACCAGAAAACCGTCGCCTTCGAGCCCGACATCGCCGGCGCGCAGGAAGCAGCCGTCGCTGTTGCGGACCAGGAAGGCAGCGTTGGTCCAGTGCCGCACGAAGTCGGCGTCATAGGCCCGGTTGACGATGAGCCAGCGCGCGAGCCCGAGCGCCAGCGCCGCATCGGTGCCGGGGCGGATGCGCAGCCACAAATCAGCGTCGCGCGCCGAGCCGGTCCGGCGCGGATCGATCACGGCGAGCTTGGCGCCCCGCGCCCGCGCGGCGCTGATCGCTTCCGCTTGCGCGAGCCAGACATTGGCGGGGTTGTGGCCCCAGAGCAGGATCAGTTCTGAGTTCCGATAGTCTGCTGTCGGCAGGCCACAGCCGAAGGTGAAGGCGTGCGCGTGGTCCTTGTGCCAGTTGCAGATCTCGGTGGAAAAGCAGTTGTTCGGGCTGCCGAAGCCGCGGATGAAGCGCTGGATCCAGTCGAGACTGTCGGATGTCGAGGACGAAGAGCCGGAGGTCACCGCAAACGCGACCGATTCCGGCCCGGTCTCCTCGCGGTAGCGCCCCATCCGTTCGGCGATCTCGCTCAGTGCCTCGTCCCAGGATATCGGCACGAAGCCCGGATCGACGGCCCCCTTCGGCGCGGTGCGGCGCAATGGCGTCTTCAGGCGCCGTGCCGAGTGCGCGATCTCCGGAGCCGCCCTGCCCTTTGGGCACAACGCCTTGCCGGTCGGATGGGCCGGATTCGGCCGCACAGCGACCAGCCTGTCATTCTCGACCACATTGATGGTACCGCAGCGGGAGCGGCACAACGTACAGAAGCCGAGCTTTTCCTGCTTGGACATCGTCAGCCTTCGTTGTCGCGCACCCTCACGCGGGAGACCTTATGGAAGCACTCGGACTGGCCAGCAGGCTGGCAGCCGTGAGATCCTCGATCGCCGCACCGACCGATTTGAACAGGGTGATCTCGTTGCGATCAAGGCGGCCGGGCTTCGTGCCATTTGTCAGTTCGTGGAGATCGCCGCAGATCCTGTCGGCGCTCCAGCTTCCGGCGGCGATGGGTTGCAGCAGGTCCCCCGCCTCGGCGAGCGCTCCGGCGTAAGTGTCAACGAAGACGCGGCTGCGCAAGACGGCCTCATCGTCGCTTTCGCGCATCTGCGGCCTGAACGCACCGACGAGGTCGAGATGGGTTCCCGGCCGCAGCAGCGCCCCCTTGACCAGAGGCTCGGTCGAGGTCGTCGCGCAGCTGACGATGTCAGCCAGCGGCAGGGCTTCGGCCAGGTCTGCCGCAGGGGCCGCGTTGATGCCCTGCCGGACGAGCGTGTCGGCCAGGGCTCGCGCGCGCTCAGGATTGCGTCCCCAGACCAGCACCCTCTCGAGCGGACGTATGGCGCAGTGGGCTGCGACGAGGTGGGGCGCGAGATGGCCAGTTCCGACGACAAGCAGCGTGCGGCTGTCGGCGCGCGACAGATAGTCGGATGCCAGCGCCGAGGCGGCCGCAGTGCGCCGGTTGGTCAGGGCTTCGCCGTCGATCATGGCGCGCGGCTGGCCGGTCTGGCCATCAAGCAGGAAATAGAGCGACGACACCGCCCCGAGACCACGTTCGGCATTCTGCGGAAACACCGTGACGAGCTTGACGCCAAGCGCCTCACCGCGAATCCAGGCCGGCATCGTCAGGAGACTGGCGGGCGCGCCGTCGACGCCGACCTCGTAGGCCTGCCGTAACGGCATCGGCTCGCTATCGCGCCTGAAGGCTTCGCGCAATGCCTCGATCAACCTGGGAAAGGCAAGCGCGGCATGGACGTCGGCAGCGGAGTAACTGCGCAGCATCGGTATCATTCCGTCCTAATCATGAAAGTGCGCTGATGCCGGTGCAAATCCAGATGACTTCGGCATCCTCCTTGCTCAACGACACGATGGCGTGGCCCATCTTGCTGTCGAAATAGGTGCTGTCGCCTACTTCGAGCGTGACGGGAGCATAGAACTCCGTGAACACCCGGACGGTTCCGGACAGAACGCACAAGAACTCCTCGCCCTCGTGGCGCACCCAGCCGGGGAAATCGTCCAGGCTGCGCGCCCTGATCCGCGCCTTGAATGGCAGGATGTGTTTTTGCGAAAGGTCGGTCGCCAGCACCTCGTAGTCGTAGGTATCGGTCGGATGCGGCTTGCCCTCGCCGCGACGGGTGACGCTGCGGCGCCCAAAGGGCGCGCTCTGGCGACGCTGGTCGAACAGCTCGACGATGTCGAGATCGACCCCGCGCGTGATCTTCTGAAGCACGTCATAGGTCGGCGACATCTGGCCGTTCTCGATCTTCGACAGGGTCGAGCGCGCGACCCCGGTGCGCTCGCTCACCTCTTTTAAGGTCCAACCCTTGTCGATCCGTACGCGCTTCAGCCTCTGACCGAGATCGTCGCTTGCCTTGGCCGGCGCGACGTCAGTCGAGAAACGCGCCGGAACGATCTCGGCGGCCGCGGTCTCCCTCAGCGACGGTCGCGTCGCAGTCTTCTTCATCGCGGCCCTCTCCCTCTTATTGCGTATGTGCAGCCCCGGCGGCGCGACGTCGCCGGGGCCTCGCCTCACTTCTTTACGAGCGGGCATTCACTCTGGGCAAGAGATTGAAAGGCCTGCTCCCCGGGCACGGTCGCCACCACATTATAATAGTCCCATGGCTGCTTCGATTCGGAAGGTTTCTTGACCTGGACCAGCAACATGTCGTGGACCATGCGGCCGTCCTCGCGCACCTTGCCGCCCTTGGCGAAGAAGTCGTCGACGGGCAGTTCGCGCATCTTGGCAGCCACGGCCTTGGCTTCATCGGTGCCGGCGGCCTGGATCGCCTTGAGATAGTGCCGGATCGAGGAATAGACGCCGGCCTGGGGTGCGGTCGGCATCGCTTTGCGCACCTCGAAGAAGCGCTTGGCAAAGGCGCGTGTCTCGTCGTTCTGGTCCCAATAAAAACCCTCGATGAACGAGATCCCTTGAGCGGTCGACAGGCCAAGGGCGTGGACGTCGGTGATGAACACCACCGGCGCCGATATGGCCTGGCCACCCGCAATGATACCGAACTCATTGGCTTGTTTGATCGCCGTCGTCATGTCCTTGCCGGCAGTGGCGAGCACAATGACCTTGGCTTTCGACGCTTGCGCCGGCAGCAGGAACGCCGAGAGATCGTTCGCGCCGAAGGGATGGCGGACGGTACCCAGAACCTTGCCGCCATTCGCCTTGATCGCCTCGCTCGCAATCTTCTCGAGCGAGTGTCCGAAGGCGAAGTCGGCGGTGACGATAAAGAACGTATCGTTGCCCTTGTCGATCAGGGCCTTCATCGGTCCGACCGCGTTGGAATAGTTGTCATAAACCCACTGAAAGCCGGTCGGCGAGCACTGCTTGCCGGTCAGATCCGTCGTGCCGGGCGACGAGAACAGCACGACGCGGTTGGTGTCGCGCGTGAGCTGCTGCACCGCGAGCGCAATCGCGCTGTTGGTCACGTCCGAGATCGCATCGACTTTCTCGTTCTCGATCCAGCGCCGCGCGATGCCGATGCCGATGTCGGCCTTTTGCTGATGATCGGCGCCAATGATCTCGATGGGCTTGCCGAGAACCTTGCCGCCAAAATCGGCCGCCGCCATCTGAGCGGCCAGGAGCGAGCCAGGTCCGTTCAGGTCGGAATACTGGCCGGACATGTCGGTCAACACACCGATCTTGACCACGTCGTCGCTGACCTGGGCAGCGGCCTGACCGCCGACGGCGAACGAGCCCAGGCAGAGCGCGGCCGCGATCCCGCGCAAGGATTTGGAAGGCGTCTGTCGCATGATCTATTCCCTGTTGTCAGATCCGCTCGTCGGAGCGGGTTTTGGCCCGGTCTTGTCTCGCTTCGCCGGACGGCGAGGCCTTTGTTCGAAAATGTCTCCGCTCACTCCTGCGGTGCGACCGCCACCTCGCGGAGTGCGGCGGGCACCGCCGCCGGTGTCCGGCGCAGGCGATGCCAGAGCTCGATCCATTCGCCGACGATACCGCGCCGGAAGGCGAGCACGCAGAGCACGAAGATCAGGCCGTGAATGACGGTGACCCATTGCCCGAATGCCGCCAGATAGTTCTGCATCGCAACGACGATGAAGGCGCCGACCAGCGGGCCGTAGAGCGTGCCGACGCCGCCGAGAAATGTCATCAGCAGCACTTCGCCCGACATCGACCAGTGCACGTCCGTGAGGCTGGCGAGCTGGCTGACGATCGCCTTGGTCGACCCCGCAAGCCCCGCCAGCGCCGCGGAGAGCACAAAGGCGACAAGCTTGTAGCGATTGGTTTCAAAGCCCAGCGACTGGGCACGCACGTCATGATCGCTGATCGCCTTCAGCACGCGCCCGAACGGCGAGCCCACCAGCCGCATGATGAGGAAGAACCCGCCGAGGAATATCGCCAGCACGAAGCCGTAGAGATTTTCCGGTCGCGAAAGGTCGATCAGGCCGAACAGCATGCCACGGGGAACCGCCTGCAACCCGTCTTCGCCGCCGGTGAAACGCGCCTGAAGCGCCACGAAATAGACCATTTGCGCGAAAGCGAGCGTCACCATGGCGAAGTAGATGCCGCTGCGACGAATGGCGAGCCAGCCGGTGACGAGGCCGAGCATTGCCGCCGTTACAGTCCCGGCAAGGATCGCAAGTTCGGGAGACAAACCCCAGATCTTCGCGGCATGGCCGCAGACATAGCCGGCCGAGCCCAGGAACATCGAGTGGCCGAAGGAGACTAGCCGCCCATATCCGGCGACCAGATTGAAGGCGCAGGCGAACAGCGCGAAGATCATCGCCTTCATCATGAAGCCGGAATAGACGACGAGCGGCGCGGCCGCGAGACAGCAGGCGAGCGCCAGGAACATCAGCATCTGCGTACGCATTGACGGCGCAGTCGCCGACAGGCTGGACTGCGGTTGCCCCTGCGCCGCCTCGAGACTGGAGCCGAACAATCCGGCCGGACGGATCAACAGCACCACCGCCATCACGACAAAGACAACCGTCGTCGAGGCTTCGGGATAGAAGGCCTTCGTCAGCCCCTCGATGATGCCGACGAGGAATCCGGTCACGATCGCGCCCATGATCGACCCCATGCCGCCGATCACCACCACCGCGAAAACGACGATCAAGAGATCTGCGCCCATCAGCGGACCGACCTGGTAGACCGGTGCGGCCAGCACGCCCGCCAGCGCGGCGAGCGCGACGCCGGCGCCGTAGGTCAGCGTGATCATGCGCGGGACGCGGATGCCGAAGGCCTGAACCAGCATCGGGTTTTCGGTCGCGGCGCGCAGATAGGCGCCAAGCTTGGTGCGCTCGATGACGTACCAGGTGCCGAGGCAGATCACGACCGAGGCGGCGATCACCCAGGCCCGGTAGTTCGGCAGGAACATGAAACCGAGATTGCGGCCTCCCGTCAGCGCCTCCGGAATCGCATAGGGCTGACCGGAGGATCCGAACCAGTTGCTGAAGGCGCCCTGCACCATCAGCGCGAGACCGAAGGTGAGCAGCATGCCGTAGAGATGATCGAGCTTGTAGAGGCGCCGCAGCAGCAACACCTCGATCACGATGCTGATCGCGCCGACGATGAGCGGCGCCAGGATCAGCGCCCACCAATAGCCGACGCCGAGATAATTGAGCAGCAGCCACGCGCCCATCGCGCCCATCATGTATTGCGCGCCATGCGCGAAGTTCACGATGTTCATCATGCCGAAGATCACCGCGAGCCCGAGGCTCAGCATGGCGTAGAAGGCGCCGTTGATCAGCCCGAGCAGGAGCTGGCCATAGAGCACTGCGGAAGGGACGCCGAAGATCGTGGTCATGATGCCCTTTAAAGTCCGAGATAGCTCTTGAGCGCGCCCGACCTGCCTTCGAACTCCGCGCCCGGAATTTCCTCGACGACGCGGCCGAGCTCCACGATGTAGTGGCGGTCGGCAAGGCCGGCGGCGAAGCCGACATTCTGCTCGACCAGCAGGATGGTGAAGCCGAGCGCCTTCAATTCGGTGATCGTCCGGCCGATCTGGCGGATGATCACGGGCGCGAGCCCCTCGGTCGGCTCGTCGAGCAGCAGGATGCGCGCGCCCGTGTGCAGAATGCGCCCGAGCGCCAGCATCTGCTGCTCGCCGCCGGACAGCTTGGTGCCCTGGCTGTCGAGACGCTCCTTCAGGTTCGGAAACAACTTGAGGATCTGCGCGACCGTCATGCCGCCGGCGGCGACTTTCGGCGGCAGCAACAGGTTTTCGCGAACGCTCAGGCTCGCGAAGATGCCGCGCTCCTCCGGACAGAAGGCAATGCCCTTGCGCGCGATGTCGTAAGGTGCAGCACCGATGAGTTCGTGGCCATCGAGTGCGATCGAGCCCGAACGCCTGTCCAGCAGCCCCATGATCGCCTTCAGCGTCGTGGTCTTTCCGGCGCCGTTGCGGCCGAGCAGCGTCACCACCTCGCCGGCGCGGATGCTGAAATCCATCCCGTGCAGGACTTTGGACTCGCCGTACCAGGCCTGGAGATTGCCGACCGCGAGGCTCTCACGCATGCGCCTGCCCCGTATAGGCAGCCATCACGTCGGCGCGCGAGGACACTTCGGCATAGCTTCCTTGCGCCAGCACTTCGCCGCGCACCATCACGGTGATGGTGTCGGCAAGCTCGGCGACCACACTCATGTTATGCTCAACCAGCAAGACCGTACGGCCCTTGCCGGCCTCGCGGATCAATTGCGTCACCCGCCCGATATCTTCATGACCGAGCCCCGCCATCGGCTCATCGAGCAGCAGCACGCTGGGCTCCAGTGCGAGCGTCGTCGCCAGTTCGAGCACGCGCTTGCGACCATAGGAAAGACTACCCGCCATCGTCCCGGCGCCGTCGGACAGGCCGAAGCGCTCGAGCAACGCGTCCGCCCGCTCCAGCACGCCACGATGATGCGAAATCCGGCCGAGCAGATTCCAGGCAATACCATGCTCGCGCAGCAGCGCGAGCTCGATATTCTCGCGCACAGTCAATCCGGCGAAGACCGCGGAGATCTGGAAGGAGCGCACCACGCTGCGCTTGGCCATCGCCGACATGCTGAGGTGGGTGACGTCCTGGCCATCGAGCAGGATCGTGCCGGCTGAAGGCGGAAGGAATTTCGTCAGAACGTTGAACAGGGTGGTCTTTCCGGCCCCGTTCGGGCCGATCACGGCGTGCATGCTGTTGCGGGCAAGGCGAAAGTTGACGCCGTTGACGGCGAAGAAGCCGCCGAACTCGCGGCTCAGGCCGCGCGTCTCCAGAGCGTACTCGGGGCCGTCCGTCATGCCTCTGCCTGCTGACGTCTGGATCGCAGATTAACGGGTTCGGACCAGACCGCAGATCCATCCTTGATCAAAAGTTTCCTATCGTCAACTTATTTCCGATAGGATTATTTTGTCGCACTTCGGAATTCCTGCTCTACAGCCGCGCCTCGATCAGATGGACGAACTGCGCCCCCACCTCGTACAGCGCCGTCCTCACGCTCCGGAAGTTCGGCTTGATCGGGGGCGATGCCGGAAGCGGCAGGTCTTTCTCGTCGAGTTGTCCGAGCGCATAGAGGGCGAGCAAACGCCCGAATGTCGTGCCGGGCGCAATGCCGCGCCCGTTGTAGCCGCTGAAGCCGAACACGTTTTCGGCGAGCTTGTGGAAGCGCGGCAGGTGATCGTCGGTCATGCCGATCAGGCCGTACCATTCCGCTTCGAACCTGACGTCGCCGATTTGCGGGAAAAGCTTCTTGAGCGCCCGTCGTGCCCAGGACCGATGAACCGCAGCACCCGTCCCGCGCAGCGCGCCGCAGCTTCCGAACACGAGGCGGCCCGCGCGATCGAAGCGAAACGAACTCAGCACCTCATTGGTATCCCAGGCGCCCTGCCGTTCGGGAAGAATGGATGCGCGAACGTTGTCGGACAATGGCTGGGTGGCAAAGTTGAAATAGGGCAGATGGATCTGCTCCGTTCTGACTTCGGACCAGGGCCCCGTCGCATAGGCGTCCGTCGCCACGATGACGCGATCGGCGACGACGTGGCCGTCTCCAGCGTGCAGCTTCCACTTTCTATCAACCCGCTCGGCCGAGGTGACCGCGCTGCGGGTGAATATCTTCGCGCCGGCATTCACAGCGCTGCGGGCAAGGCCACGCGCATAGGCCAGGGGCTGGATCGTGCCTGCGCGCCGATCCCACAACGCCCCTTTATAGGCCGACGAGCCAATTTTCGCGGCAGTGTCGGCAGCGTTGAGCAACTCCACCGGCGCGCCGCGACGGCTCCACTGCGCCACACGCTGCTCCAGCTCCCTCAACCCGTTGAGACCGACGGCGCAATGGAGCGTGCCAGCACGCTCCAACTCGCATTCGATGCGGTGGCGCTCGATCAGATCGAACACCAATTGCGGGGCGTCGCCCAGCAATTCGAGCAGGCGCTCGCCATAGTCGCCACCAAGCACGTCGCCAAGAACATCCGGCATCACCCACATGCCGGCATTGACCAGGCCGACGTTTCGGCCGGCCCCGCCAAAGCCGATCTCCACCGCCTCAAGCAGTGCGATATTGGCACCTGCCTCGGCGAGATGGAGTGCAGCCGACAGACCGGTATACCCGCCGCCGACGATGGCCGTGTCGACCCTGATCGGTCCGTTCAGTCTGCTGGTTTCCGGTGCCGGTGGCGCGGTCAACTCCCAAAGACCGTGGGATCTGGCGTTGTCTAGCATCGGCTCCGACGTCCTCGTCTGTTTCTGCCCGCAGGGTCGCGTTGTCCGAGGCGCATTGACTGGTTCATTCCAATTCGGCAAGTGAGATGCCGATCGTTGCAGGGGTGCCGAATGGCTGGACTGCGGGTCCGGGTGGCAATCTAGCGTTGCCAGTTGCGCCGGGCCAAGCCATGTTTGGTCAAGACTTCATGCGGCTGGAGAATGACGTGCAAGGCCCCCGTCGCTTCTTACCATCACTGCCCCTGCTAGCCGCGTTTGAAGCGGCGGCGCGGACCGGGAGCATCACGGCCGCGGCCAGGGAGCTGTCGCTGACGCAGGGCGCGGTGAGCCGCCAGGTCAAGGCCCTGGAGGAACAACTCGAGGTCGAGCTGTTTCATCGCGAGCGGCAGACCATCCGCCTGACCGTGGGTGGCGACGCCTATGCCCGCGAGATACGCGATGCGCTGCGCAAGATCAGCACGGCCTCGCTCAATCTGCGCGCTAATCCGTTCGGCGGCACGCTGACTCTCGCAATCCTTCCGACCTTCGGCACACGATGGCTGGCACCGCGGCTGCCCAAATTCCTCGCGGTCAACCCCGGCATCACCATCAATCTGGTCACGCGGTTGTCGAGCTTCGACTTCCGGCTGGAGCCTGTCGACGCCGCCATCCATTTCGGGCGCCCGGAATGGCAAGGGGGTGAACTGGCGTTACTGCGGTCGGAGACCGTCATCCCGGCCTGCAGCGCCGAGCTGCGACGTCAATATGATTTCGCGCGCGCAAGCGACCTTCGGAAGGCTCCACTGCTGCACCTGACGACGCGGCCGGACGCATGGGAACAATGGCTGACGCTGCACGGCGTGGATGCCCATGCCGTGCATGGCATGCTGTTGGACCAGTTTGCCACCGCATCGCAGGCGGCAATTTCCGGGTTGGGCGTAGCGCTGCTTCCCGAATTTCTCATCGAGGAGGAGCTGAGCACCGGCAAGCTGGTGCGCGCGCTCGATCTGCCGATGAAAAGCGCCGAGGCCTACTATCTGGTGTGGCCGACCGACCGGGCGTCTCATCCGCCACTTGTTGCCTTCCGCGAATGGCTTCTTCTGGAAACGGCGCCAGATCGCTGAAGGCCGCCCCCTGACAGGGGCGGGTGTGCCGGCTGATCGCCCCCTCCGCGCTCAACTCCCCTATCATTCGCCATCGGAATGACTTGTTGAGCTTCTATCGTTTGAAAACGCCTGACCATTGTCCTCTTTATGAGGTGGGACATACCGCCGTTGAGCAAATCCGCCGACGACGCCGTGGCCCATTGCTGACAGCCAGCCCCATGAACCAACGCCAGCCTTCGGAAAGATCCCCTCATGTCCGCCACCTTATCCAGTCAGACCGGCAACCTCTCGCTCAAGGCCGAGGTCGACGCGCTGCTGGTTGAACTCGGCGTTGACCGCGCCAGCTACGGTAATGGCACGCTGGCGGCGAAAACCCCGATCACCGGCGAGACCGTGACCCATGTCAGGGAAATCGATGCCGCCGGCGCAGCCTCGGTCATCGACAAGGCCCACGCAGCATTCCTGCAATGGCGCCTTGTCCCCGCCCCCAAGCGCGGCGAACTCGTTCGGCTGCTTGGCGAAGAGCTTCGCGCCAACAAGCGCGCGCTCGGCCGGCTCGTGTCCATCGAGGCCGGCAAGATCGAGTCCGAAGGTCTTGGCGAAGTCCAGGAGATGATCGACATCTGCGACTACGCCGTGGGGCTTTCCCGGCAGCTCTACGGCTTGACGATCGCCACCGAACGCCACGAGCACCGCATGGCGGAGACCTGGCATCCGCTCGGCGTCACCGGCATCGTCTCGGCGTTCAATTTCCCGGTCGCGGTCTGGGCCTGGAATGCCGCCCTGGCACTCGTTTGCGGCAACAGCATCGTCTGGAAGCCATCGGAGAAGACTCCTCTCACCGCACTGGCGACGGACGCGCTGCTCGGACGCGCGGTGGAGCGCTTCAAGGCCGACGGCGGCGCAGCGCCCGACGGCTTGTCCCCCGTGCTGATCGGAGGACGCGAGATCGGCGAGGCCCTCGTCAACAACGCCAAGGTGCCCCTGGTCTCGGCAACGGGTTCGACCGCCATGGGACGCGCCGTCGCCCCGAAGCTCGCGCAACGCTTCGCCCGCGCCATTCTGGAGCTCGGCGGCAACAACGCGGCGATCGTGACGCCGACGGCCGATCTCGACCTGACGCTGCGCGGCGTTGCCTTTGCGGCCATGGGCACGGCAGGCCAGCGCTGCACCACGCTGCGACGCCTGTTCGTTCACGAGAGCGTCTATGAAAGCTTCGTCCCGCGTCTGAAGAAGGTCTATCAGTCCGTATCGGTCGGCAATCCCCTCACCGGCAATCTGGTCGGCCCTCTCATCGACGGCCTCGCCTATGAAGCGATGCAGCGTGCACTGAGCGAAGCCAAGGCCTCAGGTGCGGCCATCGTCGGCGGCGAGCGCGTCGCCGTCGCTGGTGCCGACGCGGCGTTCTATGTACGCCCGGCGCTGGTCGAGATCGGCGCACAGACCGCAGCGGTCGAGCGCGAGACTTTTGCGCCGATCCTCTATGTCATCAAATACAGCAACTTCGACGCCGTGCTCGAATTGCACAATGCCGTCCCGCAGGGCCTGTCGTCTTCGATCTTCACCAATGATCTGCGCGAAGCCGAAGCCTTCCTGTCGGCGCGCGGCTCCGATTGCGGGATCGCCAACGTGAACATCGGCCCCTCGGGCGCCGAGATCGGCGGCGCATTCGGCGGCGAAAAGGAAACCGGCGGCGGACGTGAATCCGGCTCGGATGCCTGGAAGGCCTACATGCGCCGCGCCACCAACACGGTCAATTATGGCCGCACGCTGCCGCTCGCCCAGGGCGTCAAGTTCGATGTCGATTGAACCACCCGGCTGACGCCGTACGCAGGGGCACCGGAATTGAGAGCTCCATCCTGCGGGCTCGGCCGACCCTGCCGGGGCAGGAAGTCCAGCCGCCGAGGCGCAGGATGAGCGAGCACTCCGGCAAAACAAAATCGAAAACAACCCCATGCACAGTAGCCGCGGCCTGCGGAATCAATGATTTACGCCGGTGACGGCGCCGTTTGACTCGTCGGGCAAAACAGGGGCATTATGTCACCTTCGGAAAATCCGTCGGAGGCGTTGCCGGAGCTCCTAATGTCGGGCCCCCTGCCCCGACGAGCAGCGATTGCTTCTTGTCATCCGCCTGTAGCGGCTTGAGCGTGGGGGGACCGGGCTTGGTCTAGGGCTTACGATTCAATCCCTCTGGCCCACCGGCCTCCCCGCCTTGATCCACTCATGCAGGAGCTCGCATCCCCGGAAATGCCCTGTTACCGAGATTATCGTGTCGGGAGGGGCGAAGTCTGAAAGGCTGCGGCGCAGAACCGTCCTCAGGGCGTGATCTTGCCGTCGAGGATGGCAAGCCGAAAGGGTTTCACCTCGACGCTCTGCCAGACCCCTTCTCTGACGTAAGGCTCCTGGGCAAGCCAGGCATCGAGATGACCGCGGCTCGGAAAATCTGCAAAGACGACGGACCCGATCATATCACCGGCAGCATCGAGTATTGCTCCGGCCGCGCGCAACTCGCCGCGCGCAACCATCGGCTCGATTCCGGCAAAATGTGCCGGACGCGCAGCCAGTCGACGTGCCTTGGCGCCCTCATCGGTGGCATCATGAGCCAGCACGAGAAACTGCATTGTTAGCCTCCTTTCGTCCGCCTCGACGACACGCAACCGACGCCTTGCCGCGCGAAACGCCGTCGTCGGCACTTCGACAAGATGGCATCTGGCGAGCGAAGCGATATTGTAGAAATTTGAGGGCCGATGTCGCCATTGCAGCCCTGGGATGCAGACGCGCTCAACGAGCGGCAAATCTCCGCTGCAGAAGCCCGCGTCCCTACCGTCTCGACGGCGCGCGGTCGGCGCGGCCTTCTTCGAGCCCCACGCTCAAGCCAGTAGAGAAAGTTCGACTCGGCGGGATCGGGGTGCGGATGCCCCAGTCGGCTTCCGCGGCGAATTTGAGCTGATCGCTTCGCAACTCACCCTTTCGGCCACAAGTCTTCTCCCGGTCATGTTTCGGCTTGACCTTGGGAAGCTGATGTAGACCAATCAATATAGTTCTGGCCCACGAGAGGGAGACGCCATTGCCGGCTGTTCCGAAACACCGCCAGCCCATCATCAATGCAGCGCTCACCCTGTTCCGTCGGCAGGGATACGCGCGAACAGGCTTGAACGACATTGTCGACGTCAGCGGAGCGCCCAAGGGCTCGCTCTATCACTATTTTCCAGATGGAAAATCCTCGATCGCCGCGGCCGCGGTTGAGGAGGCAGCCGCCCGGGTCGTTACAACCCTCGAGAAGCTGGCGTTGGAGCACAGCTCGACCGGAGAGCTCCTGCGCGCGCATGCCGGCCTATTGGCAGGATGGATGCGCAGCTCCGGCTTCCGCAACGGATGCCCGATCACGACGGTACTCCTCGAGCTCGCGCCTATCGAGCGTGCGGTCACCGATGCCGGACGCAAGGGTTATGCCGCGCGCATATCGATCCTGAGCCGCAAGCTGATCGAAGACGGGTTTTCCAAGGCGCGCGCGGACGCCTTGGCCGTCCTCTGCACCTCCGCGCTTCAGGGAGCTTTAATCCAGGCGCGGGTCGAGCGCAGCGGAAGACCGATCGAGGTCACCGCAACGGAGCTTGCCCGGCTGCTGGAGGCGGAAGCGAAGACGTGAGTGAGAGACGGCCGTGACGCCACGGCCCGTATTGCAAAAAATTGTCCGCCATGCCGGCCGGGCTGAAGCCGGACATTCAAGGATGTCCGATGCCCTGCATCAATGAGAGCCGATCTTGCTCTCGTCCTGGTCCGCCGCTCGGGAACCGGTCCGCCTGCCTATTGGGCAAAAATTGCAGAGACCGGGCAAAACGCGATACTTGATTTTGGCAATAATATAATTGACTTCGGCAATTATTGCTCCGAAGATCGCGAAGAGCCCCGACATTCGACGCGAGCATGTCCGGTGAGTGCTAGTCATGGCCCGCTACGATCCACGTAATGTCGCCCGCTACTGGAACGACCAGGCGACGCCTGGCCTGTCACTGATGCGCGCGGAATTCACGACCCAGGAATTCGCGCCGCATGTCCATGAGGGCTTCGTCGTGGCGGCGACCGAAGCGGGCGGCGCCGAAATCAAGAGCCGGGGCGTGCTCGGCCGCGCCCAGACGTCCAAGCTGCTCGTCTTCAATCCCGGTGAACCTCATTCGGGATGGATGGGCCGAAGCACGGAATGGCGCTATCGCGCATTTTACATTCCGAAGCGCGCCATTGACGAACTCGTCAACGGCCTCGGAACCGACAGGCTCGGCTATTTCTGCCACAACGAATTCGGCGACGAGGATCTGATCGGCCGCTTCTTGCACTTGCACGGCGAGCTTGAAAGCAACATCGACCATTTGCGAACTCGTGAACTTCTTCTTGAAACATTCGCCGTGCTGTTCGAGCGCCATGCCGACGGCAGTCCGCCGCCCCCCGCCGCGCCAAAGGACCGTACATTGTTCGCGACCGTCGATGCGATGATGCGGGAGCGCTACCATGAGCAGCTCCTGCTCGACGATATCGCGGCGGAGGTCGGACTGACTCCGTTTCAACTGATCGGCCTGTTCAAGCGGACGGTGTCTCTGACGCCGCATGCCCATCTGACCCAGATCCGCCTGTCGCGCGCATGCGATCACTTGGCAAGAGGCGACGCCATCGCGCATACCGCCATCGCCTGCGGCTTCTATGATCAGGCTGCCTTTACCCACAGTTTCAAGCGTTGCTACGGGATCACGCCCCGGCAATACGCCCGGGCCGCCGGCTGACGCCGTCCGCGATCAATTTTTTCCAATACCGCGAGCGGATTGCGTCCGAGATATGCGCTGGCTCCACTCCGAAGGTGAAACGCATGTCGCGACCGTTCTACCATCTGAACCCGGAAACGCTGACGCTCGAGACAGAGATTGTCCAGGCCGAGCCTGGACGGGCGATGTTGGCCGGATCCCCCTTCTTTCCGGGCGGCGGAGGGCAATTGCCGGACCGAGGGTTCATTCGCTGGCAAGGCCGGGATGTGGCAATCACCGGCTTCGAACCCTACGGCGGACGGATATGGGTTCTGCTGGCTGACGACGTGGAGCTGGCGGGCCCCGTGGAGGCGGTGGTCGATCCCGACTTCCGCCAGATGATGCGTGAGCTCCACACCGACACCCATCTCCTGAATGCCTTCGTCTATCAACAGTTCGACGGGGCACTCGTCACCGGCGTACAAATGAACCCCGATGGCACCGCACGCATGGATTTCGACCTGCCGGATGCGGACAACGATCGGCTCCGGGCTCTCGATGGCCCAATCAACGATGCGATCCGCCAGGATCTCGTCGTGGGCGACAGTTACATGCCGATGGACGACGCCATCGACGAGCACGGCCTCATCCGGACCCGCAGCGTCGCGCCGCCGCCAACCTCGGACGGCATGATCCGCATTGTCGAGATTGCAGGGCTCGACCGACAGGCGTGTGGGGGCACTCACCTCGCCACCACCGGACGATCGCGCCCGGTGCGGGTGCTGAAGATCGACAACAAGGGCCGGCACAACCGCCGGGTCAAGATCGGACTGGTAGGGCTCGCACCCGGAACCTGAGGGGCATCCCCTCCGATGTCGACGGTCCACGGCCATCATCTTCGATGCGGACGCTGACGCACCGCATGGGTCGTCTAGGACGGCGCTGTCGCGCTAGCCCCCACCCGCGAAAGAAACTCGCTGGCCGCCAGCAGTTCGCTTACGGCGATCCACTCGTCCGGCTGGTGCGCCTGGGCGATCGACCCCGGGCCCATGATGACCGTCGGAATGTCGGCCGCCTGAAAATATCCGGCATCCGTTCCAAAGGGCACTGACGCTGGCGGCGCGGCGGCGCCGGTCAGACTTTCGATGAGCTGCTCCGCCGCGTTTCGCGGCTGCCTACTGAGCGGCAGAACCGTCCCAACCCGCTCCATGACGACATCGGCATGGCTAACACTCGCCTTCATTTCGTTTCGAAGATGGTCCACGAATTGATCAATGCGAGCGCAGATGGCGTGTCCGTCCACTTCGGGGATCGGCCGGAACTCCCATGTCAGCGTACAATTCGGCGCAAGCGTATTGAGCGAAGTGCCACCCTCGATCATACCGATGTTCAGCGTGGTGTATGGCGGCTCAACACCCGAAGAGCTGCGATGCTGCTTCAGATCGGCGGCCAGATCGAACAGAAACGACATGAAGCGATGCGCATGGTCAATGGCGCTCAATCCCGCCGACGGGTTGCTCGAATGCGCCGCATGGCCGCGAAACGAGGTGCGAAGCACAAAGGCACCCTTGTGGACGCTGACCACCTTCATTTCCGTCGGCTCACCGACAATCGCAAGGGCGGGCCTCGGGAAATGCCGCATCATTCCGGCGATCAGGCTGGGGACTCCAACGCAGCCCAATTCCTCGTCATACGACAATGCCAGATAAAGCGGACGGCGCAAGCGATCGGGAGAGAGCCCGCTCATCTGCTCGATACAGCAGGCAATGAATCCCTTCATGTCGGCAGCGCCACGGCCGTACAAGCGACCACCATCCTCGCGCAGCACGAAAGGATCGCTGCTCCAGGACTGCCCGGCGACGCCGACGACATCCGAGTGGCCGGAAAGAACGATGCCGCCCTCCTCGTCAGGCCCTACCGCACAGACAAGGTTGGCTTTGGTTCCGCTTTCATCATGAAATATCCGGATTCGGCAACCCGGGCGATCGAGCATATCGGCAACGCGCTGCACGAACGGCAAGTTCGAAAACTGCGCCGACGTATCGAACGCAACCAACTCCCCGAGGATCGACTGCGCTCGCATCGTACGCTCGCTCATGCCGCCACCCGGCAGGGCTTCAGCCTTCGCTCCGCCAGTCGATCAGCGGCGATATTCGTGGCGATATTTTCCGCGTCGGCCATTCGATACACCGACGCGAGCGTGCTTGCGATATTCCGTACGCGTCGCTCGGTCTCCTCGCGGCCGCGTCCCAACCGCTCCATTGCGAGCTGGATCATGCCACCGCCATTGAGCACATAATCCGGCGCATAGAGGATTCCCCGCGCGCGCAACGCGTCGCCGTGACGAGGATGCTCGAGCTGATTGTTGGCGCCTCCGGCGACGATGCTGACGCGCAATCGATCGATGCTGTGATCGTTGATGACACCGCCAAGCGCGCAAGGGGCATAGATATCGGCCGGCGTGTCGATAACTGCCTCGGGATCGACGGCGACCGCGCCGAACCCATCCACGCATTTCGCGATGAGATCACGCCTGACGTCCGAGACCAGAAGCGTCGCACCGGCGTCCGCAAGCAGGCGGCAAAGCTTGTATCCGACATTGCCGAGCCCCTGCACCAGCACGCGCAGGCCGCGGACATCCGTCGTGTTCCAGATGTGATGGACGCTCGCTTCGATCCCGACAAAGCAGCCGAGCGCCGTGCGCGGCGACGGATCGCCGCTGCCGCCCTGCTCTTCCGGCAGCCCCATCACGTGCTTCGTGCAGCGTCTGATCTCCGCCATATCCAGGGCGGTGGTGCCGACGTCCTCGCCAGTGATGTAGCGGCCTCCCAACCGGTCGATCGACCGGCCCAACGCCTGCAACAGCTCGGGGGACTTTTGCGTCGATGGATCGGCCAAGACAACCGTCTTGCCCCCGCCGAACGGCACATCGGCCGCCGCCGCCTTGTACGCCATGCCCCGCGTGAGGCGTAAAACATCGCGCAAAGCGCTACTCTCGTCGGGGTAAGGCAGGATGCGGCACCCGCCGATTGCGGGTCCAAGCACGGTGCTATGCACGGCAATCAAGGCACGCAGCCCGCAGCTTTGATCAGAAACGAACACGACCTCCTCGTGGGAGTCGTAAGCATCGCACGAAAAGACCATTTTGTGCCGCCCCGCGATCGCATTGCACGTCCTGGACAGGCGTATAGGGGTCGACGTCAGCCGTATTGTAGAAATTTGCAAGAGCGCTTCGACACCGACCGCCGGCATCAGATGGCGGAGGTGGCGATGGAGCGAGAGAACATCTCCTACGAGGAGGAACGCGCGCGGGAGGTTGCGTCGATCGCCGCCCGACGTCCCGGCGATCCCGAACTGGGATTCCCGTCCAACATGGGCCAGTCTTTGAATGTGGCGCCGGTGCAGCGACGGTCAGGCCACCACCGGCGTTCGCGCGCGCTCGAACACGAAGTCGCGATACCCGGCCTGGATCGCAGCAGCACAATACTCCCGGTATTTCGGGAAGCCGCCGGTGAAGAGCGTCAATCCCTGGGCTTTGCCCTCGACGTTGGTGCCGACGTACCAGGTCTTCGCCTTCGACAACAGCGAGCGATCGGCGAGCCTGAGCACGAGCTCCATCCAGTCGTCTTCGGCCTTCCTGGTCGGCTCGATGCTGTCGAGGCCATGGTCGGCCATGTGGGTGATCGCGCTCGCGATCCAGTCGACATCGTTCTCACTGATCCTGACGATGTTGGCGAGCGCGGCGGGGCCGTTGGGCCCGGTGGTCATGAAGAGATTCGGAAAGCCTTCCATCATGAGACCGAGATACGACCGTGCTCCCGCTTTCCATTTCTCATTGACCGTTTGACCGTTGCGACCAACGACGTCGAAGGCGGTCAGCGCGCCCGTCAGCCCATCATAGCCGGTCGCGAAGATGAGCATGTCGAGTGCCGTCTCGCCTGACTGCGTGCGCACACCGCGCTTCGTGATCTCCGCGA
The DNA here is from genome assembly GCF_058807535.1 of Bradyrhizobium sp. GW821-FHT12B03. Taxonomy (NCBI): domain Bacteria; kingdom Pseudomonadati; phylum Pseudomonadota; class Alphaproteobacteria; order Hyphomicrobiales; family Nitrobacteraceae; genus Bradyrhizobium; species Bradyrhizobium sp. GW821-FHT12B03. The sequence continues at coordinate 121,152 of NZ_JBXAQU010000003.1, read as the reverse complement.
CGGGATCGGTCACGCAATCGATCAGGTGCACGTTCGACTGGTTGAAAGTCTCGTAATATCCGGTGTCGAGGCACGGGCGTCGAGCAAAGATCGGATAACCACGCGGTTTCAGTGTTTCAGCGGTGACGGAATCCGCAACGACGCCGTTGATCTTGTCGCGTACGAACTCGGCCACGTGCTCGTTGGCCTCCTCGTTGCTCAGGAGGTCGGTGAAGGTGCCGAGCATGGCCAGCCCGCCGGCCTTCCAGGCATCCTCCAGCAGTTCACGCCGGCGCGACGGCGTCACGCTGAAGAAGGCACGCGTGGTCCACGGTCGCACGCCGCCATTCGGGCTGTTGCGCGCCGTCTCGCGAATGCCCCTATAGTTGCGCTTGACCTCCGCCACGTAGTCGGGCTCGAGCTTCTGGTTGCGCATCGGCATTGTGAAGCTCGGCGTGCGCTGGAACACGAACAGCTCGCCGGCCTGCCGGCCCACCTCCTGCACGATCTGGATGCCGGTCGATCCGGTGCCGATCACGCCGACGCGCTTGCCGTCATAGCTGACGGGATGATGCGGCCATCGGCCGGCACGCAGCAGCTCGCCCGCGTAGCGTTCGATGCCGGGGATACCCGGATCCCTGGGCACCGAGAGCGGGCCGGTCGCCATCACGCAATAGGTGGCCTCGACCGTCTCGCCACGGTCCGTCGTCACCTTCCAGAGCTTGCGCGCCTCATCCCAGACGGCGCTCACGATGCGCGTATTGAACTGGTAGTGCTTGCGCAGGTCGAGGCGGGCGGCCACGAAGTTGAAATAAGCCAGCAGCTCCGGCTGCGAGGCGAACTCCTCCGACCAGGTCCATTCCTGCTCGATCTCGGGCGAGAACGAATAGCTGTAATCGATGCTCGGCAGGTCGACGCGCGCGCCGGGATAGCGGTTCCAGTACCACACGCCGCCGACATCGCCACCGGCCTCGAACGCAGCGATCTTGAGTCCCATCTCGCGAAACTTGTAGACGGCGTATAGACCGCCGAATCCCGCGCCGACGATGACGACGTCCAGCCGTGGTCCCTTCGCATCAGCGTTGTTCATGTCGGCATTTCCTCGTCATGGGATTGTTGAAGAACGCGTCCGCTAGTTCCGGCGGAGAAGTTCGTAGATGGGATCCTCCGGATACCGCGCGCCCAATGGCAGCCGCGGGCCGAAGCGGGCCGCCTCTGACTCTGTCGCAGCGGCCTGCTCGTCCACCCAGTCATAGGCGACGATCCGACGCGCAACGCGCCATTCGCCGGCGCGCTGTTCGAAGACGTCGCAATAGCGGCCAGCGATCAGAAACTGTCGAACCCTGCCGTCCTTTGCCGGTCCGCGCTGCAAAGCAACAAAATAGGTTTCGACGACAGCTTGCTGCGGCGCAGTGAATTCGATCAGGATATTGCCGACCATATGGACGTTGCGTGCATCACTCTTGAAGACTTCGCCGGCCCATTGGAAGAAGCCTTCGACCGGTCCCGAATACGGGCCGTGCTGATCGGTGGCATCCGGCCAGTAAGCGCTGCGGAGTGCGGCTTCATCGGCCCGATCGACCCCGCGGCAATAGCGATAGATGCAGTCGCGGATCGCTTCCCTGTCGAGCAGCTCGGCGATCCTCTCGTGAGGTATGGTCATGCTGGAGCCCCTCTCAGCCCCGGCGCGATGCGTGGATGCGCCGGCCTCTCCCTTGACGGGGGCGACCATCTCATGTGCAGTGGACGCAACCAACAAGACTTCATATGTGAAGCCGAATTTCACATTCGTGAATTTGCCGCGCCCAGGGGAGGATCAATTGCGATCGCAGCCGACGACTTCAGCCTCGATTTCCGCGGCCGGGTCGACCGTCAAATCCGCCCTGCGTGCGATCGAAATCCTCGAGCTCTTCATGCGTGCGCGACAACCGCGCGCGATGTCCGAGATCGGCGCGGCCCTAGGCTATCCGGCGTCCAGCACCACGGTCCTGCTCAAGACGCTGGTCAGCCTCGGCTACCTGAATTTCGACCGCCGAACGCGGGTCTATTTCCCGACACCGAAGGTAACGTCACTGGGCGACTGGATTCCGAAATCCCTGTTCGGTGACAACCGCGTGCTGGAGGCGATGCATGACGTTCATGCCGCAACCGGTGAAACCGTTGCGATCGGGACGACCAACGACGTGTATCTGCAATACGTCAAGATCGTGCAGTCGATCCACCCGCTGGGCTTTCACGTCGATGAGGGAACGCTGAGACCGCTGACGCAGTCCGCCCTCGGCTGGCTTCTGATGTCGACGATGTCCGACGAGAAGGTCGACAGCATCGTACGCCGCGCGAACATCGCCACGCCGAACGCGGCCGACAGAGTCAAGCTTCCGGACATGATGAAGCGGATTCGCCAGATCCGCGGCAAGGGCTATTGCTCCACGGAGAACGTCCCCATGCTGGGTGGCGCCACCATTTGTGTCCTGCTGCCGATCACGATCCAGAACCAGCCCGTTGCCTTGGGGCTCGGCGGCGTTGCCGAGCGGATCAAGCAGAATGCCAGCCGCTATCTCAGCGCTTTGCAGCAGGCCGCCCGATCGGTGAAGATCAACGACGTGTCGGGCGCGCCGCTCGACTGCAGCGCGTGACGCGCGCCGACCCGGCGAAACTCACCCTCTCACTCCTGCAGTGCCTCCTCCCGCCGCGTGCGGATCGTGGGCAACATGATCAGGATCACGGCAATCGCGGCCGCGGCCAGCAGGCCGGCCGACAATGGCGAGGTCAGGAACACGCTGACGTCGCCGCGCGACAGCACCATCGCGCGGCGGAAGTTCTCCTCGATCGCGGGTCCGAGCACCAATCCCAGCAATAGCGGCGCGGCCGGCAGTTGCAGCTTGATCAGGGCATAGCCGAACACGCAGAACACGGCGGCCTCGTGAAGCTCGAAGGTGCCGCTGTTGATCGAATAGACACCGATCGAGCAGAACACCATGATCGCCGGGAACAGATAGCGATAGGGAATGGTGAGAAGCTTCACCCACAGCCCGACCAGCGGCAGATTGAGGATCAGCAGCATCAGATTGCCGACCCACATCGAGGCGATCAGGCCCCAGAACAGGGTCGGGTTCTTGGTCATCACTTCCGGACCGGGCTGGATGTTGTGGATGTTCATGGCACCGACCATCAGCGCCATCACGACGTTCGACGGCACGCCGAGCGTCAGCAGCGGAATGAACGAGGTCTGGGCGCCTGCGTTATTGGCAGATTCCGGACCGGCAACACCCTCGATCGCACCCCTGCCGAACTGCTCCGGATGCTTGGACAGCTTCTTCTCGAGCGTGTAGGAGGCGAACGACGACAGCACTGCGCCGCCACCCGGCAGCACGCCAAGCAACGTGCCGAGCGCGGTGCCGCGCAGCATCGCCGGAACCATGCGCCGAAAATCCTCTCGCGTCGGAAACAGGTTGGCGATCTTCTGCGTCACCAGCGACAGCTTGTCGTCCTGTTCGAGGTTCTTCACGATCTCGGCGAAGCCGAAGATCCCCATCGCCAGCGGGACGAAATCGAGGCCGTCGAACAGCTGCGGGATACCGAAGGCGAAGCGCTGCGTTCCCGTGCTGAGGTCGGTGCCGACGAGGCTCAGGAGCATGCCGAGCACGACCATGCCGATGCCTTCAATGAATGGCCCGCTCGACAGCACCGAGGCCAGGATGAGACCAAGGATCATCAGCGCGAAGAATTCCTTCGGCCCGAACAGCAGCGCTGCCGCGGTGAGCGGCCCGGCCAGCGCCGCAAGCGCCAGCGTCGCCACGCAACCGGCGAAGAACGATCCGATCGCCGCCGTCGACAGAGCGACGCCGGCCCGTCCCTGCTTGGCCATCTGATAGCCGTCGATCGTGGTGACGACGGAGGAGGACTCGCCGGGCAGATTGACCACGATCGCCGTGGTCGAGCCGCCGTACTGCGCGCCGTAATAGATGCCTGCCAGCATGATCAGAGCCGAGTCCGGCTGCAGCGCATAGGTGATCGGAAGCAGCATCGCGATGGTGGCGAGCGGGCCAAGGCCCGGCAGCACGCCGATCAGCGTCCCCAGCAGGCAACCAAGGAAGGCATAGAGGAGATTGGCCGGCTGGGCCGCGGTGGAGAATCCGATTGCAAGATTGTGAAAGAGATCCATCGGACCAAGCCTTCAATTGAACAGCGCCGGCCAAACCGGAAGCTGCAGGCCGAGACCGTAGACGAACACCAGCAGGCACAGCGCGATCAGGACGGCCGCGTTGGCCAGCGCGCCCTTCCAGGAGAATTCGGGACTGGCCTTGCTCGACACCACGATCAGCACGAACAGGGCACCTACGAGACCGAACGGAAACAGCAGGCAGGCAAACAGGACCACCGAGCCTGCGACCCAAGCGAGACCCTTCACGTCCCAGCGCTGCAACCCCTGTCGCGCTGCCGTCCGCCTCGCCGCTCCCAGCATCACGGCAACTCCGATTGCGGCCAGCACAATGGCGAGCAGACGCGGAAAATAGCCCGGTCCCATCCGTGCCGCACTGCCGGCCGGGTAGTTCAGCGCCGTCACGAAGAAGAAGAGTGCAAAAGCGAGGAACAACGCGCCCGCGGCAAAGGCACGCTGGTCGCGAATGGTCGGTCCCGTCATCGTCATCGGCCTCCCTGCTGGCTCGACGCGCCCACAGAAGACGGATCGCCTGCTGCCGGATCGATCGCATCCATCAGAACCGGCATGCCGATGGCGCAAGCATGCACGCCCAGATGCGCAGTCATCTGCAGAACCTGAAGGATCTCTCGCTTGTCGATGCCGAGCCGCACCGCCCGCCTGATCTGCAAGCGAAGTCCGTGCGGATTGAGCGCGGTGAAACATCCGTTCAAGGCCAGCGAGATCAGGCAAGCCGAGCGCTGGTCAAGACCGCCGGCCTTCTGCCGAACCGTCAGCAGATCGAGCATCACCGCGAAATAGCCGGGATCTGCGCGCAGCCAGAGATCGCAGAAGTTCGGCCAATCGCCGAATTGCGCGACATAGGCGTCGCGCAGCACCGCCTGCTCGTGCGAGAGCGCCGCCTGTTCCGTATCCAACCCGGCCAGCGCCAGCTCCTCGGCGAGAATGCCGACACCGAGATTGCAGCCGTCGAGCCCCTGCGCCGTCGCCAGCCGCAATACGTCGACAATCTCCTGCGCGGTTGCGCCCTGCTCAAGCGCCAGCTGCGTGTGCAGGGCGAGGCCCGAGCGGAACAGATGCGTGGCCGATCCATCCAGCGCCACATAGATCAATTCGCACATCTTGCGCGACAGCGGACCGGTTTCGGCGGGATAGCCGCCATAGCGGGCATAGGTTGCGAGAAAGTCCGGATCGAGCCGCAGCAAGCCTTCGGTCCACGGCCGCCAGTAGCCGCGGGCGCGGATGAATTCTTCCTTCAGGGCCTGCTCTTCGGAGGTAAGAATCATGATGGGCGTCCTGTAACGGCACGATCGGAGCCGGCATGGACGCTGAGCCCGCCATCGACAACGACGACGCTGCCCGTGACATAGCCGGCGTCCGGGCCAAGCAGAAACGCCGCCGCCTCAGCGACATCCTGCGCCGACACGGCGCGCCACGGCGGTACCCGGCCAATCGCAGTCGACGTCCCCTCGATCGGGCCGGCGGCGATGGCGTTGACGCGAATGCCGCGCCCGCTCCATTCACACGCAAGGGTGCGCGTGAGCATCGCGACCGCGCCGGCGCTAGCCGCGGCCTCGACGTCATCACCAAGTGCGACATCCCCGCCGATCGACGTCAGATTGAGCAGCGTGCCAAATCCCTGTCGCTGCAGGACAGGTCCAACCGCCTTCGCGACACGGAGCGCGCCCGTCAGATGAGCTGCCAGCGCATCAGACTTGACGGGTCGATGAGCCGTGGTCACGGCATCCGCACCAACCGCATTCACGACACCATCGATGCGGCCGAAGCGGCGCACGATGCCGACCACCGCCTCCGCTATGGCGTGCTCGTTCGACATCTCGACCGGAAGCGCATGGCATTCGGCTATCCCTGCAGCGAGTGCCGCCAATGGCCCGCCGTCGGCATCGACCGCGACGACCGTCGCATCCTCATCGGAGAACCTTCGGACCATTGCCTGGCCGAGGGAGTTGCAGGCGCCGACGACGACGCAGGTCGGACGCCCGGCGGGCGCCGCGCTGCTGCTGACCTCGGTCGCAGGCCCGAGACCGCCGAGCAGGGATCCACCGTCGACCAGAAAGGTCGACCCGGTGATGGCCGATGCCCGAGGCGACGCAAGGAACGCGATCGCGGCTGCGATTTCCTCCGGCGCCGCCATGCGGCCGAGCGGAATACGCCTTGCGACGGCGACCGGATCGATGCGGCCGCGCGCGATCAGCGCTTCGACGAGCTCGGTGCGCGTATAGCCTGGCGCGACTGCGTTGACCCTGATTCCATCGCGCGCCCAGGCGCAGGCGTGATGCCGCGTCATCGCGAGCACACCCGCCTTGGAAGCACTGTAGCCGTTTCGAAACGGCACCGGCCGCAGCGCCGCGCCGGACGCGACATTGACGATGGCGCCGCCACCGGAGCGCCGCATCAACGCCGCCGCCTGCTCCGCGGCGACAAGGCTGCCGCGCAGATTGACCGCCACGAGAGCCTCGAAGGTGGAGACCGGCTGATCCACCACACCCAAGCCATCCGTGTCGGTACGGCCGGCATTGTTGACCAGCACATCGAGGCCCCCGAGGCTGCGGACGCAATCCTCCACCATCTCGGCCACCTGGTCCGGCTGCGCCATGTCGACGCCGAAGGATCCGTGCGCGGCACCCAGCTCGCCGGCGCGAAACGCGGCCTTGTCGGCGTCGATGTCAGCGATCATCACGCGGGCGCCCCGGGCCGCAAAACGCCGCGCGGCCGCCCAACCGATTCCGGCGGCCGCCCCGGTGATCAGGACGACGCGTCCGCTCAGGTCAACTTCCCGTTCCGCCCGTGTCACGCCCGATCCCCGCGATGCATCTGTGCCGCATGGCGCTAGGCAATGTTGGTGAGGACAATCCCGCCGTCGACCGTCAGCACCTGTGCCGATATGAAGCCGCTGTCGTCGCCCACGAGGAAGGCGATCGCCCTGGCGATATCGTCCACCGTGCCGAGCCGTCCGAGCGGCGTCCGCTCGATCCGCCGCGCGTCGAGCTCGGCGTTGCGGTTGCGCATCGTTCCTTCGGTCGGGATCGCCGACGGTGCCACCGCGTTCACCCGGATCTTGCGCTCGCCGAGCTCCGCGGCCGCCGCGCGCGTGATGCCCATGACACCGGCCTTGATGCCGCTATAGACGATGCTGTTCTTCGCCGAGATCAGTCCGGCGACAGACGCGACATTGACGATCGTGCCGCCGCGTTCGGCATCCATCACCTCGGCGGCGGCCTGAATGCCCCAGATGATCGCCTTGAAGCCGATGTTGAGCATACGATCCACGGTCTCGGGCGCGATGTCGGGCACCGATTGGTAGCGCACCCAGGCCGCATTGTTGACGAGGATATCGAGCCGGCCCTGCCGCTCCGCATGGCCGAGAACCGCCGCCCGCATTCCGTCGCGGCTCGCGACGTCCTGCGTGATCGCGACTGCCTCGCCGCCCGCCGCCTTGATCGCATCGACGGTCCCGGCGACAAATTCGGGCTTCAGATCGTTCACCCCGACGATGGCGCCGCGCGCCGCCAGCAGCAAGGCGGTCGCGCGTCCGATTCCATTCCCGGCGCCGGTCACCAGCGCAACACGACCCGCGAGGGGCTTGTCCTTGGCATCAGTCATTGCGGTTTCCCTTTCCTATCCTGACACGGCGACATCGGACGCCGGGGCGATTGCCGCGATGGCGCGGCGGCCGAGCGCGGCCAGGCCTGCGCTGGCATCGCCTTGCGCCTGCAGGGCACGGACACGGCGCAGATGCCGATGCACCGGCACGTCCCAGGTGAACCCCATACCGCCGTGAACCTGCAGCGCGCCTTCGCTGATCAAGCAGCCATAGGAGGCTGCGGCAAGAAACACCGCATCGCGCTCGAGCGGGCCTGCCGCGTCACCGACGCTGCGTGTGATCGCGTGCCTGATGCCTTCGAGCGCGAGCTTTTGCCGCGCCAACGAATGCCGTATCGCCTGGTTGTAGGACAGCGCGCGGCCGAACTGACGGCGCGTCGAGGCGTGCTCCTGCGCCAGCGCGAGGCAGCTCTCTGCCGAGCCGAGGATCGCGGCAGCACGCAGCACGTTGGCGTCCGAGCACAACAGCTCCCATGAGCTCTCCGGCAGGATGCTTGACGCCGGTATGGTGACGCCCTGCAAGCGCACCGCGTGTTCGGGCACCGTCAGATCCAGCCCTGCCGCGTCCTCGACGACGGCGCCTTCGCTGTCCGCCGGAACCAGCGCCGCGCCGTCCGTGCCGATCCGCACCAGAATGCAATCGGCATCCCGAGCGCAGGCCGCACGTGCAACCCAGCCGTTGAGCACCACTGATTCACCTTCACGCTCGGCGCTCACATTGCCCTGCCAGGCGATCGTCGCCAGCATATCGCCGGACACGACGGCCTCGGCCGTGCGCGGCAATACATCCTGCAGCGCGCGGCCGAGCAGCAGCGCCTCCATCAGGGGAAAGCCGAGCAGGCCCGAGCCGGCAGCGGCAACCACCGGAACGGCAAAGGCCAGCGGCAAGTCCAGCCCACCGACGTCCTGCGACGCGATGACACCCAATAATCCGTCATTGGCGAGATGTCTCGCCTGCTCGCGCGGGCCGAGCGGCGCGCAATCCGCCACCGCGCGCGCCGCGGTGACCGCGAACTCGCTCGGCTGCAAACCTTCGGTCAGTGTCGTCATCACTTGCCTTTCGAGAGCTGCAGGATCCTGTCGGCGATGATACCGAGCTGAATTTCGGTGGTGCCGGCATAGATGGTCTCGGCGCGCGCCTGCAGATAGATCGCCTCGAAGCGACGGCGCGCCACCTGCACGGCCGGAAGCACCGGTACCGACGCTTGCGCCAGCAAATCGAGTGCGAGCGCGGCGAAGCGTTGGTGCGCCTCGCTCCAATGCAGCTTGGCCAGACTGCCGCGCGCGCCAATCCTGTCACCGTTGACCAGCGCGTCGACGGCCGTCTCGACATGCGCCTTCAGCACCTCGATATCGACGATGACCTCGCCGATCTTGGCCTCATAGTGGCGATTGGCGACCAGTTGCGCCAGCGACGGATCGCTCTTGCAGGCCGAGATCATATGCCGCAGCTCGTTCTCGAAGCGCCACGCCCGGTACATGCGGTTGGTTGCCCGTTCGATCTCGAGCACGCGGATCGCCGCGTTCCAGCCCTCATCCGGCGCGCCGAGAGCATCGGATTGCAGGACCTCGACGTCGTCGAAGAAGACCTCGCAAAAGCTCTCGCGTCCATCGATCGATTTGATCGGCCGCACGCGGACACCCTTCGCATCGAGCCGCACCGCGAACATCGCAAGGCCGCGATGCCGGTCCTCCAGCGATCCGGTTCGCGCCAGCACCAGGCAGCGCTGGGCGCGGTAGGCTCCGCTGGTCCAGATCTTCTGGCCGTTGATCCGCCAAATCCCGCCGTCAAGCGTGGCACGGGTCCGCAGGCTCGCCAGATCCGACCCGGCCTCCGGCTCGGAAAAGCCCTGGCACCAGATGTCGCGCATCTCGAGGATCGCCGGCAGAAAGCGACGCTTCTGCTCCTCGGTGCCGACGGCGAGGATGATGGGACCTGCGAGCTCCTTGCCGATCGAATTGACGCTCTCCGGCATCGCAAGCGCGCCGATTTCCTGGTTGGCGATCAGGTGCTCGCGCAGGGTCCGGCCGTGGCCGCCATAGGCCCGCGGCCAGGTGATGCCGGCAAGGCCGGCGCGATACATCGCCGCTTCCCATTCAATCGACTGCGAAAGCTCCGGCGACGAGAACGCCGCATTGTCGCTGCGAAAGCTCGCAGGCAGGTTGGACCGCAGCCAGCGACGCATCGCCACCCGATAGGCCTCGCCGGACAATTCTCCGGCCGTGACTGTTGCGGGCGGTGCTGCTTCAATGACTGTCATCGTCGAATTCCTGCGTTGGCTGAACCTCGGGCCGACACCGGCCGTGCGTCGGCCGGCATCACCCCGCTTCTTTCGATCATTGCGACTTGAGCAGATCGCACGCGCTCTCCGAGGCTGGACGCCATGCGTCCTCGGGCGCGATGGTCCCCGTGATCTCGTAATAGTCGAAGGCGTATTTCGATTCCGCCGGCGTCTTGATCCGCGCGACATAGAGCGGACGCATCACCTGCCCGTCGGCGCGGAGGCTGACATCCTTCATCTCGAAATCGTTGACCGGCGTATTCTTCATCTGCTTCATCACGGCCTCGCCATCGTCCGTTCCGGTCGCTGCGACGGCCTTCAGGTAATGCGTGATCGCGCTGTAGGTGGCGGATTTGGCCTCGTTGAGGATCTGGCCGCCGGACGCCTCGGTGAAGCGCTTGGCGAAGGCGCGCGTCTCCGGCGTCATGTCCCAGTAGAACGGTGTGGTCAGACGCACGTTCTGCAAGTCACGCAGGCCGATGCCATGCGTCTGGCTGATCATCAATCCGAGCGGTACCAGCAATTGCTTCTGCGACAGGCCGAACTCCTGGGCCTGCTTGATGGCATTGCCGAAATCCGATCCGGAATTGGCGAGCGCGATCGCCTTCGCGCCGCTCGCCTGCGCCGTCAGCAGGAACGAGGAGAAGTCCGACGAGTTGAGCGGATGCAGCACCGAACCCACCACCTTGCCGCCGCCCGCCTTGATGAAATTCGTGGCGTCGGCCTGCCACCCCTTGCCGAAGGCGTAGTCGACCGTCAGGAAGAACCAGGTGTCAACGCCCTGGGCCAGCAAGGCCTTCACCGTGGCCTTCGGCTGCGCATAGGTATCCACCATCCATTGCGTGGTCATGGGCGAGCATTTGTCGTTGGTGAAGAACGAGCCGGCCGTCCCCGCCAGCATGTAGGGCTTCTTCCGCGCCTTCATGATGTCCTGGACGCCGAGCGCGATCGACGAGGCCGAGCAGCCCACGATGGCGTCGACGGCCTCATTGTCGAGCCATCGCAGCGCGACCGCGACGCCGATATCGGGCTTGTTCTGGTCGTCCGCGACGATCAGCTCGATCTTCTTGCCGTTGACGGCGCCGCCGAAATCGCTGACCGCGAGTTTCGCCGAAACGACCGCTCCGGGGCCGCAATTGTCGGCATAGGGACCATTCTGGTCGTTCATGATGCCGATCTTGATGACATCGCCGGAAACGCCTTGCGCGCGCAGCGGTGTGGCAAACATCAGCAGTGCTCCCAGCATCACGGCGATGTTGAGAAGACGGGTATTGAGCCTCATCTCGAATTCCTCCCTGTAATCGTTGAGCCGACTTCGCGGTTCTTGTTGATCGATGTGTTCAGTGGGGTTGGGTTGCCTTCCCGGCATGCGGGACCAGCAGCGCATCGAGCGCGACGGCCCCCTCGCCCTCCGCTTTCAGCAGCAGCGGATTGATGTCGATTTCCGACACCGCATCCGCCTGCGCGACGGCAAAGCGCGACAGCACCGCGATTGCCCGCGCCGCGGCCTTCAGGTCCGTGCGGCGCCGTCCGCGCGCGCCGTCAAGGACCGCGAACGCCTTGAGCGATCCGAGCATCGCCATCGCCTGCGCCTCGCTGACGGGCGCCATCTGCACGGCAGTATCCTGGACGATTTCTGCAAAGATGCCGCCAAGGCCGACCATCACGACCGGTCCGAACACCGGATCGATCCGGCTGCCGAGGATCAGTTCGGACAGGCCCTGCGCCATCGGCGCGACGATCACGCCGTCGATCACCGCATGCGGCGCCTTGTCGGCGACACGCGCCAGCATCTGGGCATGGGCCCGTCGTACCTCCTCCTCGGACCGCAGGCCAACTGCGACACCTCCGACCTCGGTCTTGTGCGGAAGATCGGGCGAGGCAATCTTCAAGACCACCGGAAACCCGATCTCGCGCGCGGCGCGCGCCACCGCATCGGCATCCGTCGCCAGCCGCTCGGCGAGCACGGGGATGCCGGCTTGCGCCAACGCTTGCTTGGCACCGAGCTCATGGCGGAAAACATCGGCGTTCAGCGGCGCAGCCTTCGCAATGGCCGGCGGGTCCGCATCCTTTGGCGCGGTCGTCAACACCTGCAAGCGCGCCAACGCCGCGATGATGGCGCAGCAGCCGTCGAAGCTCGCAATCGTCGGATAGCCCATGGCATGCAACTCGGCGAGCGCATCGGGCGGACCTTCCACGCACAGTATGACGGGACGATGGGGGTATTGCGCTCGGATGGCGCGCAGCGTCTCCATATACACCGAGCGCAATCGCGGCATATGCAGCGAGAACGGCAGCGGCAGCACGATCGCATCGGAGCACTCGTCGGCCACCACCGCCGACAGGATCTTCTGCAGCATATCGGGCCGGCTGGACATTTGCGCGGTGGCATCGACCGGATTGCGCGCGGACGCAAACGGCACGAGCTCGAGAATCGCGCGCTGCGTCACCTCTCCCAGTTCCGGCAACGACAGCCCGACGGCCTGCGCTGCATCAGCAAGCAGAACGCCGAAGCCGCCCGATGCCGTCACGACCGCAAGGCGCGGCCCCTTCGGCAACCTATCCGGCAACAGGATGGAGGCGGCATGACCGAGGTCGATCAGTTCCTCGATGCTGCGCACCCGGACCGCGCCGTAACGCGACAGCAGCGCATCAAAGACTGCATCCGATCCCGCCATGGCACCGGTATGGGACGCCGCCGCGGCCTGCCCCGCCTCCGACGTGCCGACCTTCAGTGCGATGACCGGCTTGCCGGCATCGCGCGCCTCGGTCAGCGCGGCGATGAGCCGACCGGCATCACGGCAGGCTTCCAAGCAGCAGAGGATGACCTTGGTCGCGGGATCCCGGGCCAGCCAGGCGATACCGTCGGCGATGTCGATATCGCACTCATTGCCGGTTGTCATGAATCGGCTGATGCCGGCACCACGATCGCTCGCCATGCGCATGGTGTAGCTGCCGAGATTGCCGCTCTGCGACACGATGCCGAGCGAGCCCGCTTTCGGCATGCTGTGCTCGAGCACGATCGAGAAGGTCGCGATGGCCCGTTCTGGAATGCTGACAGCGCCAAGGCAATTCGGACCGAGCAACCGCATGCCGGTCCGACGCGCGGCTGCTCGCAGCCGATCCTGTATCGCACGCCCCTGCTCGCCGAGCTCGGCAAAGCCGGACGAGAACACGACGACGCTTCGCACGCCCCGATTGGCACACTGCTCGATCGCTTCCGGCGCCCGCTCGGCGTCGACGGCGATGATCGCAAGATCAGGCGCCTCAGGCAGCGCGCTCACCGACGCATAGGCCTGAAGACCCTGAACCACATCCGCCTTCGGATTCACCGGATAGATCTTGCCCGCGTAGCCGTAACGCAGCAGCAGATCCACCGGCCGGCCGCCGATCTTGGTCGCATCCTGCGATGCGCCGATGATCGCGATCGAGCGCGGCGCCATCAACGCGTCGAGACCCTCTCCCGGACGCATCGTCAGCGTCCCTTGAACACCGGCGCGCGCTTCTCCAGGAACGCCATGCGCGCTTCCTTGGCGTCTTCGGTCTTCGACAGCGCCATGGTGATGTTCTGCTCGAAACGATAGGCATCGCGCGGCGGCATCAGCTCGACCATATTGGCCGCATTCTTGGCATACTCCATCGCGATCGGGCTCTTGGCCGCGATTTCGCGCGCGATCTTCATCGCCTCGGGAATGAGATCCTCCTTGCTGGTGCAGGCCTCGATGATGCCGAGGCGATAGAGCTCGGCCGCGGGAATCCGGACGCCGGTGAAGAACATGCGGCGCATCAGCGACTTGCCGAACAGCGTGTTGAGCATCGCCGCACCGCCGGCGAGCCCGACATTAATCTCGGGCATGCCGAACACGGCTTCTTCCGACGCGTAGAAGATGTCGCAAGACGCCATCAAGCCGAGGCCGGCGCCGAGCGCGACGCCGTTGATCGCGGCGATCACCGGCTTGGAGCATTCGCGGATGCAGTTACCGGTCTCGCGGGTGATGCGGTTGTGATCGTGGAACGCGCCGACCTTCGACGGATCCGGACGATCCTTCAGATCGGCGCCGCTGCAGAACACCTTGCCGTTGCCGGTGAGGATCGCGACGCGGACGTCGCTGCGCTCGGATATCTCGTCGAACACCGCGACGATGCGGTCGCGCATCGCGCGATTGAGCGCATTCACCGGAGGACGATTCAGCGTCACGATTGCGATGTTGTCGGATACTTCGAGCGTCACGATATCGTCGGACATGGCTTCCTCCTGACTCTTGCTTGATCTTGGTGCTTCGACGTCCGGACGGCGGCGCGTCGCCGCCTGACCGATCGGTCAGCCGATGTGCTGATAGCACCACGCTCCGCGTCTGACAATAGGTGCGACGCTTGCCCTGTTGACTGACCGATCGGTCGGGACATAGATTTCAGCCAACACGACAAACATCCCCAGGGAGGAACCGCCATGGCCAGGATCAGCCGACGTCAGGCCGCAACACTCATGGCCGGCGCCGTCGTCGCGCCATTTGCTGCACCTGCGATCGTGAGCGCGCGCACGTCACAAACCGTCTTCATCATCGTGCCTTACGCAAGCGGCGGCTCGATCGACAGCCTGATGCGTTCAATCGCCAAGGGGATGTCGGAGGTGCTCGACCAGCCCGTGCTGGTCGACAACAAGCCGGGCGCCAACGGCATCGTCGGATCGCAATATGTGGCACGCGCGGCCAAGGACGGTTCGGTGCTGCTCGCCGGCGGCACCGGCCCGATCTCGCTCAACGTGCTGCTGCGCAAGAACCTGCCCTACAAGCTCGCCGATTTCGCCTCCGTCGCCATGCTCTGCAACGGCCCGCTGTCGCTGACCGTGAACGCGAAGATGCCGGCCACCGACATGAAGAGCTTCGTCGCCTATGCCAAGGGCCGCGACAAGCCGCTGTTCTACGCCACCCTCGGCCCCGGCAGCGTGACCCATCTGTTCGGGATCATGATGGGAAAATCGATGGGCTTTGCGGTCACCGACGTCGCCTACCGCAACAACCCGGCCTCGGTCATGGAATTGCTCTCGGGCGAGTGCGACCTCAATTTCGCAACGCCTGCCGCCATCATCGAGCACGTCAAGGGCGGCCAGTTGCGCCTGCTTGCCGTTTCCTCCGACAAGCGCATGCCGAACCTGCCCGATGTCCCGACCCTGGCCGAGTCGGGCTATCCGGAGCTCTCTGCGTCGTTCTGGACCGCGCTGCACGCACCCGCCGGCACCCCGCGCGAGGCGATCGAAAGGCTGAATGCCGCCGCCAACGCCGCGATGCGAAAGCCCGAGATCGCCAAACAGCTCGAGATCGACGGCTTGCAGGCGGATCTCGGGCCGCCCCAGTTGCTCGACTCACAGCTCAGCAGGGACGCAGCCCTGTGGGGACCGGTGATCACGGCGCAGCACATCGCGCTCGACTGACGGCGGCCGTCACGGCGCCTTGCGCGCCTTTCGCCGGGACGGTTTCGGCGGCACGGCTGCCGGCGGACTTCCGGGAACGCCGTCGCGCAGACCGTTGAACACCATGTCGAAAAAGATGTCGGCGATCTGCTCGGGCGTCGCCGACTTGTTGGGATTGTACCACCGATGCATCCAGTTGAGCGACGACAGGATCAACCGCCCGGTCATGGGAACATCGAGCTTGCGGATCTCGCCGGCGTCGATCGCTTCCTGGATCAGTCCGCGCAGGAAGTTCTCGAACCGGTCGCGGCGCGTCATCCGCTCCTTCTGCCGGTGACGGTCGGGATCGTTCCAGAACGCAGTCGTCGACGCGATCCAGGCCCAGCGGTAGCGCCGGAAATATTCGGCTGTGGCGATCATGAAGGCGCGGATCTTCTGCGACGGCGGGCCGTCGGGAATGCGATCGCGCACGAACAGGTAAAGTTCCAGCGTGGACCCGACCGCAACGCGCGCGTAGATCTCGTCCTTGTTCGAAAAATGATGATACAGCAACGATTTCGAGATGCCGCAGGCCACCGCGATGTCGCGCATCGACGTGCCGTCGAAGCCCTTGGTGGCGAACAGCCGTCCGGCTTCGGCAAGAATCTGCAGGACGCGATCGGACGCCTCCGCCTGGTTGGCTACTCCGTCCTTTGTCGTCGACAATTCAACCATTGAACCCGCAATCTGACCTGGACACGGAGCATATGTGCAAATGAACGTAGTTTTTCACCGACCGACCGGTCAAGCCCGCTCTGGCCAAGAGATCGACGGGATGCCCCGATGAACGCAATCCCGCGCATCAGCCGGATCGGAGCGACCACGGACCAGCTCGGCGAGAGCCCGGTCTGGGACGATCGAACCCAGTCACTGATCTGGGTCGATTCGCTCGCAGGATTGATCCGAAAACTGTCGCCTGCGACCGGCGCGATCGAGCAACTTCCGGTGCCCGCCCCGATCGGATCGTTGGCCCTGGCGCGGGACGACCGCGCGGTGCTGGCGCTACGTCACGGCTTTGCGCACTATGATTTCCGGACGCGGGCTTTGACCGCGGGCCCCTCGATCGGCCTCGATCATCCGATGCTCCGCCTGAACGACGGCAAGGCCGATCCGTTCGGACGTTTCGTCGCCGGCACGATGCAGGGCGGGCGGGCCGAGGATGAGAAACCGCTCGGTGGCCTCTATCGCGTCGATGAATCGGGGGCGATCGAACAGCTCGAGTCCGATCTTGCGGTGACCAACGGTCCCTGCTTCAGCCCCGACGGCCGGACGTTCTATCTGGCCGACACGGCGCGGCGCGTGATCTGGGCTTACGACTACCGCCACGATGGCCCCCTCGCGAACAAGCGCGTCTTCGCCGACATGGACGCGCACGGCTCCGGCGGCGACGGCGCAACGGTCGATGCGGACGGCCATCTGTGGACCGTGCTGGTGCGGATCGGCGCCATCGCACGGTTCGCTCCTGATGGAACGATGGTACGCAAGCTCGAGATGCCGGTCCGCCATCCGACCAGCGTGACCTTCGGCGGCCCCGGCCTCGACATCCTCTACGTGACGTCGATCTCGCGCAGCACGCATCTCGCCGATGACAGTCCGGGCGCCGGGGGCTTGTTCGCCGTCGAAGGTCTCGGCGTGAAGGGGCTGCCGGCCCACAGGTTTGGCGCGCGCTGACGGCGCTGCGCGGCGCTAGGCCGATCGCTTGATCAGCCGCGGCACGCCCTCGGCCATGTAGTCGACGAAAACCCGGATTTTCTCCGGCAAATAGCTGCTCTGCTGGAACGTGGCGTAGATGCCCTCGTCGAAGGTCGAGTTCGTCACGCGGAACCCCGGCAGGAGGCGCACCAGCCTGCCGCTCTTCGTCTCGTCCGCCACCGTGTAGTCGTCGAGCAGCGCAATGCCGTGTCCGCGCACCGCGAGGTCGCACAGGATGATGCCGTTGTTGCTGCTGAACGAGGCCGGCACGACGATCTCGCGCAGCCTGCTCTTGCGCATGAACTTCCACACCACGTCGTCAGGCCCCATCCAGTAGGTCAGGCAGTTGTGCCCGGCGAGATCATCGGGCCCGCGGAGCCGCGGCATGCGCGCAACGTAATCCGGCGAGGCCACCAGGATGCGTTCGCTCCGCACCAGCCTGCGCTGCATCAGGCCGGGATCCTTGGGCGCGGCGATCTGGAAGTCGATGTCGAACTCCTCCTCGCGAAGCTGAACGCGCCGCTCCGACAACCGCAACTCGACCTTCAGTTCAGGATAGAGCTTCTGGAATTGCGGGATCAGCGGCGACAGCACCTTGATGCCGAACAGCGTCCGCGAGTGCACCCGCAGCGTCCCGCGCGGCGTGCTCTGCAAGGCGAGTGCCGCGGCTTCGGCATCCTCGATGCCGTGCAGCACCTGCTCGGTGCGCTGGAAGAAGATCTTGCCGGCCTCGGTCAGTCCGAGATGACGGGTGCTGCGATTGATCAGTTGCACGCCGAGCTGGGCCTCGAGTTCCCCGACATGGCGCGACACCGACGCCGGCGAGAGCCCGGCCCGGCGCCCGGCGGCGGAGAAGCTGCCTTCGCGAACAGTGCTGACGAACAATTCCATGGCCTGGAGGCGATTCATCGATCTTTTCAGATTTTGCAAAAGAGATGCTCAGATTACGCCAATTGTTCGAAAAATCTCAAGGCCGTAACTTTTGATCCAACAAACGTGACGGAGGACTACACCCCATGGAATTCGGCGTCTTCATTCTGGCGCAGCAGCGCGGCTATCATCAGACCTCACAGCAGGTCATCAACAACGCGGTCGAGCAGACGGTTGCCGCGGAAGCCGCCGGGTTCGATACCGCCTGGTACGCCGAGCACCATTTCAACAATTACAGCCTGTGCCCCTCGCCGCTGATGATGGTGGCGCATTGCGCCGGGCTCACCCAACGGATCCGGCTCGGCACCGCGGTCTGCGTGCTGCCGCTCTATCATCCCGCGCGCCTGCTCGGCGAGATCGGCTTTGCCGACACGGTCTCGAACGGCCGCCTCGATCTCGGCATCGGCTCGGGCTATCAGCAGTTCGAGTTCGACCGCTTCGGCGTCGACCTCAAGGATTCGCATTCGCTTTTCGCGGAGTTCTACGACGTGCTGCACGCCGGCATGCAGGAGCGAATCTTCTCCTATGCCGGCCGGCATCTCAACATCCCGCCGACCGCGATTGCGGTGCGCACCGTGCAAAAGCCGATGCCGCCGATCTGGGTGACGTCGGGACATGCCGAGACGCTGGGTCGGGCGATCCGCGACAACCACAATCTGTTCGTCACGGCACTCTTGAACGGCGTCGACGCCATCAAGGCGCTTCGCGAGCGGCTCGAGGGTATCGCAGCCAGGGAAGGCCGCGCGATCGACGACACCCGCTTCGGCTTCCTGCGCTGCGCCTATGCCAGCGACAATGACAGCGAGGTCACCTCCTATCTCGACAACGCCCGCTTCCAGCGACGGCTGTCCGAAAGCCTGAAGTTCCGACGGGCGCAGAGCGACGACGGCTATCTGATCAAGGAAGAAGCTGGCCCGAACGATATGAGCCTGGAGACCATGCGCAGCAACCTTCCGGTCGGCAGCGTCAACCGGGTGATCGACCGCATGCTCGAGGAGATCAGCATCCTCAAGCCCACCCACATTGCCGTCCAGACCCAGCTCGGCGACTTCGATCAGCGCACGATGCTCAAGCAGATCGAGCTGTGGGGCAGCAAGATCATCCCGGCGATCCGGAAGGAACTGCGCAGCGGCCGCAGCGAGGTCGTCGGCGAAGCCGTGTCGGCTTGACGTCATCAACTCCGGAGATGATGGCCATGGCCTGCCAGACCTTTCCGCAAGGGGCCGATCGCCACTCGATCGACGCGGCAGAATTTCGGCGCGCCATGCGCAATCTGGCCGGCGGCGTCGCCATCGTGGCAACCGGCGCGGACAACAGCCGGCGCGGGCTGACGGTCAGCTCGGTCACTTCGCTCTGCATGGATCCCCCCTGTCTGCTGGTCGGGATCAATGCGAGCTCCGAAACCCACGACGCGATCCTCGCCAATGGCAGTTTTGCGATCAGCCTGCTTGGCAGCGGCCAGCAGGATCTGGCACTGCGGTTCGCCGGCCGCGATGGCGTCAAGGGTGCTCAGCGCTTTGCGACGGCGCCTTGGGATCAAGGCCTGCTCGACGTACCCGTGCTGCGGGATGCGATCGGCGTGGTCGAATGCGAGCTCTACCAGCATCAGGCGGTGGGCACCCACGGCATCTTTATCGGCCGGATCGTGGCGACGCGCGGCGGCGATGGCGGTCCGCTGGTCAACTTCCAAGGCGCCTTGCGCACCTTGCTGCATTCGTGATGGATACGGCACGGAGGGTCGGGCGATGATCATTACATGCACGTCTGACGAGGTCCGGCTGGCAGAGCCGTCCGACTTCGGCAAATTCAAGCTGGTGCTGCAAGGCGAGGCCGCCGCGCGATCTGCCACGATGAGAGGAATCACCTTCGTCGATGACAACAACGTGCTTGTCCCCGTCAACCTGGCCCCGACACTGCCCGGACGGCCTAACGACAGGGCATGGGACACGGCTTACGCCGACATGGTCGCGAAGGCTCGTGAGCATGGCTGGATCGAAACGACGACCAATGCAATCCGAGCTCATGTCGAACACCAGCCCTAGCTGCACGTGACACTGATACTACGAGTTCGAATTTGCGGCGGGTTGTCTCGTAGAAAACTGTCGATGCGAATGCGCTCCTGACACCGGGGTCACCACGGCGATCCTGCACCGGCTCTCTGCGGCGCAAGCCGCGTCGACGGACATGAACGCGGCGACTGCCAGTCAGCGGGCGCATCACGGCGCCGCACCGTCGCCGATTGCACCGCAAAATCACTTGCGCCGCAACATTCAAAAATGAGACTGCCCGTCAAACCGGACGAGGCGCCCACGCAGGCACCGCATTCGACTTCGGCTAGCTTCCCTCCAAAGCCACGGGCCGCTCGAGAGCCACGGGCGTCGCGCCGGTTCGGCGCGGCAACAAAGCGACGACACAGGGAGGAGCACAATGTCGAAATGCAGTGTGGGACTGCTCGCGCTGAGCAGCCTGTTTTTTTCGGGCGCGGCGATCGCCCAGGAAAAGATCAAGGTGGGCGTGACCGCAACCCTCGAAGGCACCTACACGGTGCTCGGCGAGGACGGCATGCGCGGTCACCAGACGGCACTCAACGTGCTGGGCAAGAAAGTCGGCAACAAGGAACTTGAATTCATCGTGGCCTCGACCGACGCGACGCCGGATTCGGCAGTGCGCGCCGTCCGCAAGCTGATCGAGCAGGACAAGGTGCAGATCCTGCTGTCGCCGCTCTCCGGCGACGAGGGCATTGCGGTAAAGAACTTTGCAAAGACCCACCCCGAGCTGACCTTCATCAATGCGGCCTCCGGCGCGCAGGAAACGACTTATGTCGATCCCGCCCCGAACTTCTTCCGCTACAACATGGACGGCGCGCAGTGGCAGGTCGGCCTCGGCAAATACGCCTATGAGGAAAAGAAGTATCGCAAGATCGCAACCGTCGGCGAGGACTATTCCTTCATCTACACCCAGGTGTTCGGCCTCGTGCTCGAATTCTGCGGCGCCGGCGGACAGGTGACCAACCGGCAATGGGTGCCGCTCGGCACCAAGGATTTCGCCTCCGTCATCGCCGCCCTGCCCGACGATGTCGATGCCATCTATCTCGGGCTCGGCGGTGCGGATGCCGTCAACTTCCTCAACCAGTATCAGCAGGCCGGCGGCAAGGCGCATCTGATGGGCGGTTCCATCATGATCGACCAGACCATCCTGTCGTCGAAAGGAAACGCCAAGAATGCGCTGATCGGCACCATCGCAGCGAGCGGCCAGGCCGATACCTGGGAGGATCCTGGCTGGCAGAAGTTCGTGAAGGCCTATCAGGACGCCTTCCCGCCCAACAAGCGCTTTCCAAGCCCGTCACTGCTTGCGACCAATTACTATGACTCGACAATGGCCTTGATCTTGGCGCTGCGCGAGGTGAATGGCGATCTGGGCGACAACCAGTCGAAGTTCAGGACTGCGCTCGCCAAGATCGAGCTCGACGCGCCGAACGGCAAGATCAAGCTCGACTCCAACCGTCAGGCGATCGGCACCAACTTCGTCACCGAGGTCGTCGACGATGGCAAGGGCGCGCTGTTCAGCAAGGTCGTCAAGGTGATCCCCAACGTGAACCAGACGCTCGGCTACGATCCGGCCGTGTTCTCGAAGATCGGCCTCCCGAGCCGTAGCGTGCCGGAATGTAAGAAATACTGACGCATCGCATCGGCGACACATGAGCGGGGAGCGACTTGCTGACGCAAGCGCTCTCCGCTCTTGCAATCTCGGCGGCGTTGTTGAACGCTGGCCGAAAAGACAAGAACATTCGGGAGGGAAGGCATGAGCCGTGCGCTCGCCGTCTTCCACGGCCGGTTCGGTCGGGCGACGGTTTATCAGTTGAACCGCCCTTTCAATATCCACGCGCATCGTGAAGGTCATCTGATCTTCCATGTCGGCGGCATGCCTGCATGCATCGATGTCTCCGGCGGACACCATGATCTCACCGAAACCTCCGTCGTCGCCGTTAATCCCTGGGAGCCGCACAATTTTCTGCCGAACGATCTCGACGGCGGCGCGATCTTCTTCGTGCTCTACGTCAATCCCGAATGGTTTGCACCCGATGCATCCGGTACCGACCGGTTGCGCTTCGGCCGCACGCAGTTCAAGCGCACCGTCGCGCTCGACAAGCATATCCGGCGGACCGCCGCCCTGGTGTGCGGCGCACCATCGCTCTCCAGCCTCGATTCCGAGCTCCGGCGGCTGATCGACATCTGCTACGACGAAAGCTGGCAACAGGCGGAGACCGCGCGCGATGCGCGGGCAAACGGCTCGGTCACCGATTTTCGCGTGCGCAAATGCATCAAGATGATGTCGGAGAGCCCCGGCGCCGAGATCGAGCTCGACACGATCGCGCGCGAATCCGGCCTGTCGCGACCGCACTTCTACCGGCTATTCCGCGTCCAGACCGGCGTCACGCCGAACCTCTATCTCAACACGCTGATCATGGAACAGGCGCTCGAAGCGCTGGTCGCCAGCGAGGCACCGATCGCCGATATCGGCTTCGATCTCGGCTTCTCCTCGCAAAGCGGCTTCACGCGCTTCTTCGCCGCCAATGTGGGGATGGCTCCGACCGACTATCGTCGCGCCGCCAAGGTCTTGCGCGCCTGACCGCCGCGCGAAAAGATACTCACGATCAAACGTCCCTCTTCGAGCCCCGCTAGGATGAGCGCAACGCGATCCCGAGATGGTCGCGACGACGGGAGCGCACGTTCATGGCGAGGCGAGCAGCCGCTGCGAGGCTGTCTGACCTGCATTCGGTGAAGTTTCGGCGCGCTGCCTGGACAAGCGGGCGGCGCACATGAGCCGTTTCATCGAACGCCATCCCGCCTGGGCGCTGATCGTGATCATTGCGATTGCCGTCGCGCTCTGGCTGGTCTTCGCGGTCTGGCCGCCGGGCCTCGAAGAGGCGATCGGCCGCAAGCGCGTCTTCCTCAACGCCGTCTTCAACGGCATCACGCTCGGCGGGCTCTACTTCCTCGTCGCGAGCGGCTTCACGCTGATCTTCGGCCTGATGCGCAACGTCAACCTTGCGCACGGCTCGCTCTATCTGTTCGGCGGCTATGTCGGCTACGCCATCAGCACAGCCACCGGCTCCTGGATCCTGAGCTTCATCGTCGCCTTCCTCCTGACGGCGCTGGTCGGCGTCCTGCTTCAGCTCATCGTATTCCGCCGCATGGAGGGCCAGGACCTCAGGCAGACCATGGTGACGATCGGGCTCTCGATCGTGTTTGCCGACCTGATGCTCTGGGCCTGCGGCGGCGACTTCTACCAGATCCAGACCCCGAGCTGGCTGATCGGACCCATGGACCTGCCGCTGATCACGGCGGTGAAATCCTCAGGCGAGCCGGTCTACCTCCGATATCCGGTGGTGCGGCTGGTGATCTTCGCGGCATCCGTCGTGATCGGCGTCGGCATGTGGCTCGCGCTCAACCGCACCCGGATCGGCATGATCATCCGCGCAGGCGTCGACGACCGCGACATGCTGGCCGCGACCGGCGTCCGCATCCAGCTCGTCTTCGTGCTGGTGTTCGCGTTCGGCGCCGGGCTTGCCGGCGTCGCCGGGGTCGTCGGCGGCACCTTCCAGTCGCTGTCCCCCGGCGAAGACATCCGCTTCCTGCTGGCCTCGCTGGTGGTGGTGATCGTCGGCGGCATGGGCTCGATCCCCGGTGCGGCGCTCGGCGCGCTCATCATCGGCCTCGCCGAGCAGCTCGGCTCGGTCTACATCCCGACCTACGCCATCGTCGTGACCTTCCTGATCATGGTGCTGGTGCTGGCAATCCGGCCGCAGGGCCTCCTGGCGAGGCGCTGACATGTCCCTCGCCCACGACGCCCGCGTCACCGTTCGTCCCGCCACCGCGGCGCAGCGCCCAGCGTTGCGTGGATGGCCGGAGATCGACAATCCCGCGGCCTGGATCGTCGCGCTCGTCCTTCTGATCATGCCGCTGATCGCCAACGGCTTCTTTCTGATCGAGATCTTCGCCACCACGCTGATCCTCGGCACCATGGCGCTGAGCATGATGTTCCTGGCCGGCTATGGCGGCATGGTCAGCCTGATGCAACTCACCATCGCGGGCTTTGCCGCCTACATGGTCGCCGTGTTCGGCGTCAGCGGTAACGCCAATATCAGCCTCGGCTGGCCCTGGTGGCTCGCGGTCCCGATGGCGCTCGCGCTCGCGACCATCTTCGGCACGCTCGGCGGCGCGCTCGCCGTCCGCACCGAAGGCATCTACACCATCATGATCACGCTCGCGATCGGTGCGGCCTTCTATTATTTCACCAACCAGAACTGGGCGATCTTCAACGGCCACACCGGCATCAACACCGTCGCCACGCCGCATTTCTGGGGCGTCAATTGGCGGGCCGACATTCCCTTCTACTATGTCGTGCTCGCGGTCGCCGCGCTGTGCTACTTCGCCGTCGACTACATCTCCCGCGCACCGTTCGGACTGGCGCTGCAAGGCGTGCGCGACAATCCGCGCCGCATGGCCGCACTCGGATTCAACGTCAATGCGCACCGCGTCGCCGCCTATGCCTTCGCGTCCTTCGTCGCGGCACTCGCCGGCGTGCTTCAGGTCTGGAACTACCGCCAGATCTCGCCGGGCTCGGTCAGCGTCGGTGCCTGCATCGACGTGCTGATCATCGCCGTGGTCGGCGGCATCACGCGCCCGATCGGTCCCTTCATCGGCGCGCTGATCTTCGTGCTGCTGCGCACCTTCGCGCTCGATATCCTGATCAAGTTCGGGCTCGACGGCAACCGCTTCCGGCTGCTGATCGGGCTCGGCTTCCTCGCCATCGTATTCTGGTCTTCGGACGGCGTCATCGGCCTGTGGCAGCGCTGGCGCCGGAGCCATCGCCCCACGACGGGCCGTTCGGGCGGAGCGCACGGCCATGGATAGCGTCGCCCAACGCCTCTCCGCCGTCGGCGCCGGCGCCGCGCTCGAGCTGCGCGGCGTCACCCGCCTGTTCGGCGCGCTGGCGGCGCTAACCGACGTCACCATCACCGTGCGCCCGGGCGAGCGGCGCGCCGTGCTCGGCTCGAACGGCGCCGGCAAGACCACGCTGTTCAACTGCATCACCGGCGACTTCCCGCCCTCTTCCGGAACCATTCGCTTCTTCGGCGAGGACGTCACCCACTTCCCGCCCTATGAGCGCATCCGCCGCGGCTTGCGCCGGACCTACCAGATCTCGGCGCTGTTCCCCGGCCTCACCGTGCAGGACAACGTCTATCTCGCCTGCCGTGGCGTCTCGCGCGGACGCTTCTCGTTCCTGCGTCCGAGCCAGAACGACGCGCTGATGCATGCGGCCGACAATCTCGTGCAGGCCGTGCACCTGACCGCGGTGAAGGATCAGCGCGTCGCCGAGCTCGCGCATGGCCAGCAGCGCCAGCTCGAGATCGCGCTGGCGCTCGCCGGCGCACCGCGCTTCGTGCTGTTCGACGAGCCGGCCGCGGGCCTGTCGCCGACCGAGCGTGCCGAGTTGATCGAGATCCTGACCTCGCTGCCCGCCCATATCGGCTACATCATCATCGAGCACGACATGGACGTGGCCTTGCGCGTCGTCGAGAGCGTCACGATGATGCACAACGGCCGCATCTTCAAGGAAGGCCTGCCGGAGGAGATCCAGTCCGATCCCGAGGTGCAGGAGCTTTACCTCGGAGGCGGCCATGAATGAGGCCCGCCGGCCCAATGCCGCGCTCGAGGTCCGCGGCCTCGACGTCTACTACGGTCACTCGCACGCGCTGCAAGGCGTCGACCTCACCCTGGAAAGCGGCGTGTTCTCGGTCGTCGGCCGCAACGGCATGGGCAAGACCACGCTGTGCAAGGCGATCATGGGGCTGGTGCCGGTCAGCGGCGGCTCGATCCGTGTCCGCGGCGACGACATCACGCGGCGCACGCCCGCCCATATTGCACGTCTCGGCGTCGGCTACGTGCCGCAGGGGCGACGGCTGTGGCGCTCGCTCAGCGTCGACGAGCATTTGCACCTCGCTGGCAGCATGCGATCCGGGGCCTGGACCGTCGAGCGCATCTACGACACCTTCCCGCGTCTCGCCGAGCGCAAGGATCATGGCGGCGGCCAGCTCTCCGGCGGCGAGCAGCAGATGCTCGCGATCTCGCGCGCGCTGCTCACCAATCCGCACTTGTTGATCATGGACGAGCCGACCGAGGGGCTCGCCCCCGTCATCGTGGCGCAGGTCGAGGAGATGCTGCTGCGGCTCGGCGAGGACGGCGACATGGCTGTGCTCGTGATCGAGCAGAACATCGGCGTCGCCACCGCGGTCTCGCGCAACGTCGCGATCATGGTCAACGGCCGCATCAACCGCATCATCGATTCGGCGCGGCTTGCCGCCGATCGCGAGCTCCAGCAGCGCCTGCTCGGCGTCGGGCTGCATGCGGCGCTCGAGCCCGACATCGACGTGCCGGCGGCGGGGACCGAGGCGAAGCCCGCCCCGCAGCCGGCGCGCCCGGGCGGCCCGATCCGAATCTATGTCTCCAACCCGACACCGCCCACCCGCTGGTCGCAGCCGGTGCCGATCGCCCGCATCGAAGCCGCCGCACGCACGATCTCGACACAGGTGACGCGTCTCGAGGAGACCGCACGGCGCAGGCGCGAGCCGGTCGCGACGCAAACCCAGGGACCGCCGGCCGTCCTCGTCGTCGGCACGCTCGACACCAAGGGCACGGAGCTTCGCTTCATCCGCGACATTATCGCCGCAAGCGGCCTGCGCACACGATTGGTCGACGTCTCCACCAGCGGCAGGCACGCCACCAGCGACGTCTCGGCGCAGGAGATCGCCTTGAATCATGCCCGGGGCGGATCGGCGGTGTTCGGGCCCGACCGCGGCGCCGCCGTGACCGCCATGGCCGACGCTTTCGCCAACTGGCTGCGGCGCCAGGGCAATGTTGCCGGCGTGATTTCGGCGGGCGGCTCCGGCGCGGCGTCGCTGGTCGCACCGGGAATGCGGACCCTCCCGGTCGGTGTACCCAAGCTGATCATCTGCTCGGTCGCCTCCGGCGACGTCGGGGCCTATGTCGGTGCCGCCGACATCACCATGATGCATTCGGTCACCGACGTGCAGGGTCTCAACTCGATCTCGCGCGCCGTCCTTGCCAATGGCGCCAATGCGCTGGCCGGCATGGTCAAAGCGCGCCTCGATCAGCATGCGCGAAAGGACCGAGGCGATGTCGGATTGCCATCGGTTGGCATCACCATGTTCGGCGTCACCACGCCGGCGGTGCAGAAGATTGCCGCCGAGCTGCAAGAAGATTTTGAGTGCCTGGTCTTCCATGCCACCGGCGTCGGCGGCCGGGCGATGGAGAAGCTCGTCGAGTCCGGGCAGCTTGCGGGCGTCATCGACCTCACCACCACGGAGATCTGCGATCTCCTGATGGGGGGCGTGTTCCCGGCGACGGACGATCGCCTCGGCGCGATCATCCGCGGCCGCCTGCCTTATGTCGGCTCGGTGGGCGCGCTCGACATGGTCAATTTCGGCGCTCCCGAGACCATTCCGGAGCGCTACCGCAGCCGCAAATTCCACGTCCACAACCCGCAGGTCACGTTGATGCGAACCACTGCCGAGGAGAACGAGCGCATGGGCCGCTGGATCGCTGAGCGGCTCAACCAGATGGATGGACCGGTGCGCTTCTTCCTGCCCGAGGGCGGCGTCTCCGCGCTCGACGCTCGAGGGCAGCCATTTTGGGATCCGGATGCCGACACGGCTCTGTTCCGCGCGCTGGAACGCTCCGTGCGACAGACCGCCAACCGTCAGCTCATACGCGTCCCCAAGAACATCAACGATCCCGAGTTCGCCTCCACCATCGCAGCTGCGTTCCGAACCCTGTTCGGCCGCAGCGGGGCGCGCCGGCGACGAGCGAGGTGACCGATGGCCCGGTTTGAACGCGCAGCATTGTTGAAGCGGTTCCGCGAGATGGCACGACGCGGCGAGCCCATCGTCGGCGGCGGCGCCGGCACCGGCCTGTCTGCCAAATGCGAAGAGGCCGGCGGCGTCGACCTCATCGTCATCTACAATTCGGGCCGCTACCGCATGGCCGGCCGCGGCTCGCTCGCCGGGCTGATGGCTTACGGCGATGCCAACGCCATCGTGCTGGAGATGGCCGGCGAAGTGCTCCCCGTCGTCAGCAAGACGCCGGTGCTCGCCGGCGTCAACGGCACCGATCCGTTCCGCGACATGGACGTGTTCCTCGACCAGTTGAAGGCACTCGGCTTTGCCGGCGTGCAGAACTTTCCGACCGTCGGCCTGATCGACGGCACCTTCCGCGCCAATCTCGAAGAGACCGGCATGTCGTATGCACTCGAGATCGACATGATCGCGAAGGCGCGCGAGAAGGACCTGCTGACGACACCTTACGTCTTCAGCGAGAACGAAGCCGCCGCGATGGCGATCGCGGGGGCCGACATCATCGTCTGCCATCTCGGGCTCACCACCGGCGGCACGATCGGGGCGCAGACCGCCACGAAACTGAAGGACTGCCCGGTGCGTATCGACACCTGGGCCTCGGCCGCGCTCAGCGTCAATCCGGACATTCTGGTGCTCGCGCATGGCGGGCCGATCGCCGATCCCGCGGATGCCGATTTCATCATGAAGAACACCCGCAACTGTCACGGCTTCTACGGCGCGTCCTCGATGGAGCGACTGCCTGTGGAGCGGGCTCTGACGGAACAGGTACGTCAATTCAAGGCGATCGGCGCGCGGTAACGCCTTTAAGGTTCGAGGGAGGACAAGATGTCAGGGATATTGGTCGGCGAGTTGATCCTCTGGCTGATCGTCGCGATCGTCGTGATCGTCGTCGCGGTCTACATCGTGAACTGGCTCTACCATCGCTCCTCCAAGGAGACGTCGTTCGTCCGGACCGGCTTCCTCGGCGAGCGCGTGGTGATCAATGGCGGCGCTTTCGTGCTGCCCTTCATTCACGACTACACGCCGGTCAACATGAACGTGCAGCCGATGGGCATCGTGCGTTCCCGGCAGGACGCCGTGATCACTCGCGACCGCATGCGCGTGGACATCGAGGCCGATTTCTATGTCCGGGTCCAGGCGACTCGCGAAGCCGTCTCGATCGCCGCCGCCACGCTCGGTCGCCGCACCATGGAGCCGGAACAGCTCCACACTCTCCTTGCCGGCAAATTCATCTCCGCAATCCGTTCGGTCGCGTCCGAAATGACCCTCGAGCAGATGCACGAGCAGCGCGGCGAGTATGTCGCCCGCGTCAAGGCCAACGCGGCGGAGGCGCTCGCCCAGAACGGGCTCGAGCTGGAGTCGGTCGCGATCACCGATCTGGACCAGACCGACCTCGAGTTCTTCAATCCCTCGAACCGTTTCGACGCCGAAGGTCTGACGCGGCTGATGGAGGACATCGAGGCCAGGCGCAAGCTGCGCAACGACATCGAGCAGGACTCGATGATCAAGATCCGCACCCGCAATCTGGAGGCCGAGCGGCAGGCCCTCGACATCGAGCGCGAGAGCGAGACCGCGCGCCTGGAGCAGGAGCGCGACATCGAGATGCGCCGCGCCTTGCAACGCACCGAGGTCGCCCGCGAGCGGGCGCTGCGCGAGACCGAGGCCGAGCAGGCGCAGATCTCGGCGCGCGAGGCCATCGAGAAGGCGCGCATCGCCAACGACCAGGCGATCGCGGAAGCGCGCATCGCATCCGAGCGCGAGACGCGTCAGCGCGAGATCGAGCGCACCCGCACCATCGAGGAGAAGGAACTGCTCGCCCGCGAGGAGATCGAGAAGACCCGGATCGCCAACCAGCGCTCGATCGACACCAGCCGCATCGCCTCGGAGCGCGAGGTGCGCCAGCGCGAGATCGAGCGGATGCGCACCGTCGAGGAAGCCGAGATCACCGCCCGCGAGGCGATCGAGAAGGCGCGTATCCAGCAGGATCGCGTCGTGACCGACGCCCGTATCGCCAACGAGGAAGAGACGCGGCGCCGCGAGATCGAGCGGACGCGCGCCGTGGACGAGGCCGAGATCGCCGCCCGCGAGGCGACCGAAAAGGCCCGCATCGCCCAGACCACGATCGTCAATGCCGAACGTATCTCGTCGGACGAGCGCATCCGCGCGCTGGAGATCCAGCAGGTGCGGACGATCCAGGAGGCCGAGATCGAGGCCCAGCGCGCGGTGGAGGCCGCCCGGATCGCTCGCGAGCGGACGCTTGCCGCCGAGCGGATCGCCGCCGAGCAGAACACGCGGCAGCTCGAGATCGAGCGCAACCAGACGCTCGACGTCGCCGGCATCGCCGCGCGCGAGGCCACGGAGGCCTCCCGCATCGCCCAGGAAGAACGGGTGCGCTCGCTGGAGATCGCCCGCAACCGCGCCGTCGAGGAAGCCGACATCGCCTCGCGCGAAGCCATCGAGGCCGCCAGGATTGCGCAGGAGAAGACCGTGGCGGCCGAGCGCATCCAGGCCGAGCGCGAAACCCGCGCGCTCGAGATCGAGCGCACCGGCGTTCTGGAGGCGGCCGAGCTGAAGCGACGCGACGCGATCGAGCGCCAGCGCATCGGCGTCGATCTCGCTCTGGAATCCGAGCGGATCAATTCGTCCAAGAAGCGCGAAGTGCTCAATATCGAGCAGAAGAAGGCGATCGAGATCGCGGACGAGGACCGCGTCATCGCGCTCTCCACCAAGCGATCCGAGCGCATCGACGCCGACCGCCAAGTCAAGCAGGCCGAGATCGTCGCACGCAAGGATGTCGAGACCACGGACGTCTCGCGTGAGCAGGCGCTGGAGGCGGCGCGGATCGAGCGCCGCCGCGCGATCGAGCAGCTCGAAGTCGCCCGCGTCCAGTCGCTCCAGGAAGCCGAGATTGCCGCGCGCGAGGAGGTCGAGCGGGCACGGATCGCCTCCGATCGCGGCCTGGACGAGGCCCGCATCGGCCGCGAGCGCGAGTTGCGCAAGCTCGAGGTCAATCGCGAGAAGGAGGTCGAGACCGTTCTGATGGAGAAGGCGATCGCGATTCACCTGAAATCGCTGGAGGAATCCGCGGCCAAGGCCTCGGCCGAGGAAGCGCGGATGCACGCGACGGAGGCCACCGAGCGCGTCATCACCGCGCGCGAGAACGAGATCGCGAGACGTCGCAAGACCGTGGAAATTCTGCTCGCCGAGAAGCAGGCCGAGGAAACCCGAATTGGCGCCGAGGCCGAGCGCGTGCGCGCGGCCGTCGAGGCCGAGGCGCAGCGGCTGCTCAACGAGGCCGAGAACGTGCTGACCGACCAGGCCCGCTACTCGCTGTTCCGCCGGAAGCTGCTCGACCGCATCGAGGGCATCGTGCGCGAAAGCGTCAAGCCGATGGAGAAGATCGAGGGCATCCGCATCCTCCAGGTCGACGGGCTCAACGGCAATGGCCATGGCGGCGGCAACGGCGGCCGCAGCGCCACCGACGAGGTGATCGACTCGGCGCTGCGCTACCGCGTGCAGGCGCCGCTGATCGATTCGCTTCTGGCGGATATCGGCGTCGAGGGTGGCAGCCTCGCCAAGATGCCGGGCCTGATCCGCGAGGCCCGCGACATGCAGGGCATCAAGGAGTCCGCGCGCAAGGGTGGCGGTGGCGGCGACAAGCCGGCCGCCTCCCCGCCTGCGACCGAGGGCGGCGGCGAACCGCCGGCCGAGCGCGGGCCGCGGAAGAAGAGCTGAGGATCGCGTTCATGGCCCGCGTCTACGTTTCCACCGTCGTCAATGCCCGCAACGACCGCGTCTGGGCGCGGGTGCGCGACTTCAACGGCCTGCCGAACTGGCACCCTGCAATCGCCGAGAGCCGGATCGAGGGCGGCGAGCCCTCGGACAAGATCGGATGTGTGAGAGATTTCCGCCTGCGCAACGGCGACCGCATCCGCGAGAAGCTGCTCGGCCTCTCCGACTACGACATGTTCTGCACCTATTCGATTCTGGAATCGCCAATGGGCGTGGAGAACTACGTCGCCACCCTGCGGCTCACGCCCGTCACCGACGGAGACCAGACGTTCATGGAATGGACCGCCGAGTTCGACTGCGCCCCCGAGCGGGAAGCGGAGCTCGTCGGCAATATCGGTGGCGGCGTGTTCCAGGGCGGCTTTGACGCGCTGAAACGTGTGTTCGGAGGCTGACCGTGCCGCATATCGTCAAGAGCACGATCCTGGATGCAGCGACCGACACGGTCTGGACCGTGCTGCGCGATTTCAACGGACATGACCGCTGGCACCCGGCGGTTGCGACCTCCACGATCGAGCGCGCACAATCCTCCGACAAGATCGGCTGTGTCAGGCGCTTCAAGCTGAAGGATGGCTCCGAGTTGCGGGAGCAGCTCCTGGCGCTGTCCGATCTGGAACAGTCCTTCAGCTACTGCCTGCTCGATACGCCCGTGCCGATGTTCAATTACGTAGCCCATGTCCGGCTGCTGCCGGTCACCGACGGCGACCGCACCTTCTGGCACTGGGAGTCCCGCTTCGGCACCAGGCCGGAAGACAAGGACCGCATCACCCACATGGTCGCCGAAGACATCTATCAGGCCGGATTCGAGGCGATCCGCCGGCACCTGAAGGAGGCCGCATAATCATGGCCGTGACAGTGAAGACTTTCACCAGCGCCAGCGAGGCGGCCGGGGCGCTGTCCTCGGACCGCAGCGCG
Organism: Bradyrhizobium sp. GW821-FHT12B03; assembly: GCF_058807535.1. Taxonomy (NCBI): domain Bacteria; kingdom Pseudomonadati; phylum Pseudomonadota; class Alphaproteobacteria; order Hyphomicrobiales; family Nitrobacteraceae; genus Bradyrhizobium; species Bradyrhizobium sp. GW821-FHT12B03. The sequence continues at coordinate 88,393 of NZ_JBXAQU010000003.1, read as the reverse complement.
CGCTATCTCGGCGGCGGCACGCTGGTGATGCGCGCGCTGAACGAGGGCGATGTTGCGATCTCGACCGTCGTTCGCGCCCAGGACCAGGCGTTGACCCGGATCGAGGCATCCGGCCCGCGCGTGACGCTGGGCGCGGGCGTGACCTTCGCGCGCGTGCTTGCCGAGCGCGACCTTGGATTCCTGCATGCCCCGGCCCGCTCGATCGGCGGCCCCGCCGTGCGCAACATGGGAACTGTGGGCGGCAATCTCTTTGCGCCAAACCCTTACGGTGATTTCACCGTCGCGCTGCTGGCGCTCGATGCCACCGTCGCCGTGCAAGGCGGCTTCGGCGCGCGCGACATCCCGATCGAGGAGTTTTTGCAGGCACGCGACCGGCAGGCCGGGACATTGGTGCTGTCGGTCTCCTGCACCCGGCCGGCCAGCAATGAGGCCTTCCACTATCGCAAGATCGCGCGCATCAAGCCGAAGGGCGGCTCGGTCATCACCCTTGCCGCGCATTTGCCGGTCAGCGGCGGCCGGATCGCGGGCGCCCGCATCGCGCTGGGATCGATGGCGCCGACGCAGATCCGCGCGCGCGCAGCCGAGCGCGCGCTCGAGGGCCGCTCGCTGGATGCCGCGACCATCGCGGCTGCCGCATCCGCTGCGACCGAGGGAACATCGCCCTCCGACAACGCGCTCGGCAGCGCATGGTATCGCCGCGAGATCGTCGGCGTGCATCTGCGCCGTCTGCTGTCGGGACAGGAATAGAGCCCCATGTCCAAAATCCCCCTGCAATTTCGTCACAATGGCCGCGACGTCGCGATCTTCGTCGATGGTGGCACCAACCTCCTGGTCGCGTTGCGCGAACTGATCGGCGACATGACGCCCAAATTCGGTTGCGGCCAGGGCGGCTGCGGCACCTGCAGCGTGCTGATCGACGGCGAGCTTCACCTCTCCTGCCTGACGCTGGCGGAAACCGTGGCCGGCCGCGCGATCGAGACGCTCGACGGCATGAAGCAGGGCCCGAACCTGCATCCGCTCCAGCGCGCCTTTGCCGACCATTTTGCCGCCCAGTGCGGCTATTGCACGCCGGGCATGCTGATGGCCGCAAAGGCGCTGCTCGACCGCAATCCCTCGCCGAGCCGCGACGAGGTGATCGAGGCGATCTCGGGAAATATCTGCCGCTGCACCGGATACGAGCCCATCATCGACGCCATCCTCGCTGCTTCCGGCGGCCGAGCGAGTGCCTGAGGATCTCCATCATGCTGGAACTGCGCAAGGACATCTTCGCCGACGAGCGCGACGATAATCTGAAGGAGATCGGCAAGGGCACCCAGCGCCAGGACATGCTCGGCCATGTCACGGGCACGTCGAGCTACTTCAACGACCACAAGCTGCAGGGCATGCTGCATCTGAAGGTGGTCCGTTCGACCGAGACCCACGCCCGGATTCGCCGCATCGACACCACCGAGGCCGAACGCTCGGCCGGCGTGCGCCGGATCATTCGCGGCACTGACGTGCCTGTTAATCTCAACACGCTGCTGAGCCTGATCAATTTCGGCAAGGACGACGAGCCGTCGCTGGCGGTTGACAAGGTCCGCTACAAGGGCGAGCCGATCGTCGCCATCGTCGCCGACAGCGAGCGCGAGGCTTTCGAGGCGATCGCCAAGGTCAAGATCGACTACGAGGTGCTGCCGTCGGTGTTCGACGTCGAGGAGGCGCTGAAGCCCGGCGCGCCCGTGGTCAACGAGACCTACCCGAAGAACACTTTTACCTATCACGACGTCTACGACCACCAGCGCCTGCGTTTCGGCGACGCCGATGCGGCGCTCGCGGCCGCGGATCACGTGCTGGAACAGCGCTATCAGATGTCGCCAATCGAGCACGCGCCGACCGAGACCAATGGTGCGATCGCCGCCCCCGACACCAACGGCCGCTACGTCGTCTACACCTCGACGCAGGCGCTGTTCTTCTCGGTCGACACCTGCGCCAAGATCCTGGACGTGCCGTCCAACACCTTCCACTTCATCGGGGGCACCGTCGGCGGCGGCTTCGGCGGCAAGGTGGACACGCTGACCGAACCGCTCGCCATCCTCGGCGCGATGCTGACCGGGCGGCCCGTGCGCTACGTGTTCGGCCGCGAGGAGGAGATGCAATATGGCCCGCCGCGGGGCGCCGAGCGCATCTACATCAAGGATGGCGTGATGCGCGACGGCCGCATCGTCGCGCGCAAGATCCGCGCCTATTTCGACAGCGGCGCCTATACGCGGCTGTCCAGCTACGCCGCCGTGAAATGCGCCGCGCACCTGCCCGGTCCCTACACCATCCCGAACGTCTATGGCGACGTCTACTGCGTCTTCACCAACCGGACGCCTGCCACCGCGATGCGCGGCTTCGGCGTCACGGCGATGGATTTTGCGATCGAATGCCAGATGGACAAGCTGGCAAACCTCGTCGGCATGGACCCGATGGAGTTCCGAATCCTGAACGCCTATCGCGACGGCGACATGAAGGCGCACCGGCGCGAAGCCAAGAACACCGCGCTGATCGAATGCGTCCAGGTCGCGGCCGAAAAAGCCAAATGGCCGCTCCGCGAGGAGTTCAAGCGGGCGTCCTCGCGCAAGGACGGCGGCGGTAGCCGCGCCGTCATCCCGCCGACCCCGACGGATTCTTCGCGCGCGAGGCCGACCGCGCCGGTCCAGCAGCGCACCAGCTATGACCGGCTTCCGCCGACCGTCAGCCGCGAACCGCCGCGCGAGCCGCCACCACCTTCTCCGCCACCGCCCTCACCGCGGCCCGCAGCGCCCTCACATGGCGCCACCCGCTTCTCCTCCGTCTTCGGCACCAGGAGGCGCTAGATGACCCGGCATCGTGGACGCGGCATGGCGTCGATCAACTATCCCATCGGCATGAATCTCGGCGGCGACCCGAGCCAGGCCCTGGTTCACTCCAATCCGAGCGGCAAGTTCACGGTGGCCTTGTCGTCGATCGACCTCGGTCAGGGCATGAAATCGGTGACACGGCAGATCTGCGCCGAGACGCTGGGCGTGCCCGTCGAGGACGTCTATGTCGACACGGCGGATTCCGATACCGGCCCGCACTGCATGGGCTCGTTCGCCTCGCGCGGCACCCACCGCGTCGGCAACGCCGTGATGGCGGCCGCCCGCGAGGCACGCGGCGTGATGATGGAGGCCGCCGCCGAGGAGCTGGAGGTCAACGCCGCCGATCTCGAGACCGACGGGCGCGGCAACATCCACGTCAAGGGCGCGCCGCACCGGTCGATCTCGACCAAGGACGTCGCGATCGCCGCGCAGTTCAAGCAAGGCAAGACCATCTCGGGTCGCGGCATCTTCCTCGTCCCTCTCTCCAATGTCGATCCGGAGACCGGAGAGATGTCGCCGGCGACCTGCTACGCCCATGCCTGTCTGGTCGCCGAGGTCGAGGTGGACGACGAGACCGGCGAGGTCGCCATGGTGCGCATGGACTCCGCCTATGAGCTTGGCCGCGCGCTCAACCCGCGCCTGGTCGAGCAGCAATTGGTCGGTGGCGCGTGGATGGGTGTCAGCCACGCGCTCTACGAGACGCCCGAGCCTTACTATCCCGACCCCGTTCACGGCCCCCGCGACTTCGTCGAATATCTGATGCCCGGCCCCGGCGACATCTGCCCGCACGACATCGCCGTGCTGGAGCGCCCGGCGCCTGACGGTCCGTTCGGCGCCAAGGGTCCCGGCGAGATGTGCGCCAATCCGGTGCTGCCGGCCGTCGCCAATGCGATCTTCAACGCGGTCGGCGTCCGCATCGACGATCTGCCGATCACACCGGAAAAAGTGCTGCGCGCCATCAAGTCCCAGGGCGGCGCGCGACCGCAGGCGCGGCGCTAGAGGTTTTGCAATGGCGGTCCGCAGCAACATCGTCGGCATCGACAGCCCCGAAGCGCTGGAGAAGGCGCTGCGCGCGGCCTATTACCTCGCCGACGAGGGGCTCGCGACCGCCGCCTATCTCGGCCTCGCCCTCGGCAAGCCCCTGCTGCTCGAGGGCGCGCCGGGTGTCGGCAAGACCGAAGCGGCAAAGGCCATCGCCGCCGTGCTCGGCCGCCGCCTCATCCGTCTGCAATGCTACGAAGGCATCGACGCCTCCGCCGCGCTCTACGAGTGGAACTACCCGCGCCAGATGCTCGCGATCCGCCAGGCCGGCGACGAGAGCATCGACATCTATGGCGAGACGTTCCTGATCGAACGGCCGATGCTCGCCACGCTGCGCGCGCCCGACTCGACCGTGCTGCTGATCGACGAAATCGACCGTGCCGATCAGGAGTTCGAAGCCTTCCTGCTGGAATTCCTCTCCGACTTCCAGATCTCCATCCCCGAGCGTGGCACGGTGCGCGCCGCCGAGCGCCCCGTCGTCGTGCTCACCTCAAACCGGACGCGCGACCTGCACGAGGCGCTGCGCCGCCGCTGCGTCTACCACTGGATCGACTATCCCACCGAAGAGCGCGAGGCCCGCATCGTGATGCTGCGCGCCTCCAGCGTTGCGGAAGCGACCGCACGCGCCGTCGTCGCAGCCGTCGGCAAGCTCAGGCGCGAGCCGCTGAGCAAGGCGCCTGGCATTGCCGAGGCCGTCGACTGGGCTGAGGCCGCAACCCTTCTCAACAAGGGCGGCGCGCGCTGGCCTGATGCCTTCAAGCGCTCGATCGGCGTGGCATTGAAAGATGAGGAAGACCTGCACTTCATCTCGCCCCGGCTCGACGCGTTGCTCGCGGAGGTCACTGCATGAACATCGAGCCGCAGCTTCCACGGGCCGCCCGCGTATTCGTCTCCTTCGTCGCCCTGCTGCGCGTCAACGGCTTTGCCGTCGCCCCGGAGCAGACCACCGCGTTCCTCTCCGCGATCGCGCTGCTCGGCCCGCGTGACCTCAAGGATGTCAGGCAGGCGGCGCTGGCCACCCTCGCCCCGCCGCCGGAGCGACGCGCGACCTTCGACCGGCTGTTCGATCTGCACTTCAGCGGCAGCGAAGCCATCGCGCATGCCGACGACGGCGAGGACGACGAGACCGTCCGGCTGCAGGAGGAAGGCCGCGGCGACGAGGAGCCGCTGCTCTCCGATGACGCCAACGAGTCCGGCCTGACCGCGACGCGCACCGAGGCGCTGGTCGAGCGCCGCTTCGCCCAGCTCTCCAGCGCCGACGCGCTGCGCCATCTGGCGCGAGAGGCGCCCAAGCGCCTGCCCCGGCGACGTGGCCATCGCCGCATGCGCGCCCGCCGCGGACCGTTTGCCGACCTCCGCCGGACCTTGCGCGACAGCGTCCGCAGCGACGGCGAGATTCTTCGGCTCGGCCACCTGAAGCGCAGGCAGCGCCCGCGAAAAGTCCTGCTGCTGATCGACGTCTCAGGCTCGATGAAGAGCCGCACCGAGGAGAACATGAAGCTCGCGCATGCGCTGGTGCAGGCCGCGCCCAATGTCGAGGTCTTCACCTTCGGCACGCGCCTCACGCGCGTCACCCGCGCGCTGCGGCTGAAACGCCGCGAGCAGGCGCTGAACGCGGCCGCACACCTCGTCAGCGACTGGGACGGCGGCACCCGCATCGGCGATGCCTTGCAACCCTTCCTCGCCGTGCCGCGCTTTGGCGGCTATGCGCGCGGGGCGGCCGTCATCGTGATCTCGGACGGGCTGGAGCGCGGCGCAGTCGATGCGCTGCGCGACGCGGTGGCAAAGCTGTCGCGCCGGGCCTGGCGCGTGAGCTGGCTGACGCCGCTCGCGACAGGACCGGGTTTCCGTCCGCAGACCGAGGCGCTGGTTGCGATCGAACGTTTTGTCGACGATCTCGTCAACGGCGGATCGAGCGCGTCGATCGTCGCACATGTACTGGCACTGGGAAGGAGAGTTGCGTGACCGAGATTGTCGACGGGCATCATCACATCTGGCGGCAGGCCGACCTGCCCTGGCTGACCGGCCCCATGCAGCCGCGCATCTTCGGACCCTACGAGCCGATCCGGCGCGACTATCCGATCCAGGAATATCTCGACGACCTCAAGGGCACCGGCGTCACCCGCTCGGTCTACGTCCAGACCAACTGGGCCAATGACCGTTTCGAGGACGAGGCGGCCTGGGTGCAGCAGACGGCCGACGAGCACGGCTGGCCACATGCCATCGTAGCCTACGCCAATTTCGCCGTCGACGACGTTCGCCCGCAGCTCGACCGGCTGAAGCGTTACCCGCTCGTGCGCGGCGTGCGGATGCAACTGCACTGGCACGAGAACCCGCTCTATCGTTTTGCCACCCGGCCTGATCTCTGTCTCGACCCCTTGATCCGCCGCAACATTGGACACCTCGCCGACTACGGCTGGAGTTTTGACCTCCAGGTGTTCACGCCACAAATGCCGGGCGCCGCCGACCTTGCCGAGGCCTGCCCCAAGGTAACATTCATCCTCCAGCACGCCGGGATGCTGGAGGATCTTTCGCCGACAGGCCGCGCGGCCTGGCGCGCGGGAATGGCACGCCTCGCCGCATGTCCGAACATGGCGTCGAAGCTGTCCGGGCTCGGCACGTTCATTCACCGCAACGATCCCGCGCATATCGCGGCAATATTGACCGATACGGTCGCGATCTTCGGCGCCGAGCGCTGCCTGTTCGGCTCCAATTTCCCGATCGAGAAATTGTGGACCAGCTATCGTGAGCTCGTCGATGCGTTTCGCGCGGCCGCCGCTCCGCTGAGCACCGAGCAACAGGACGCGATTTTCAGGACCACCGCAGCGCGCGTCTATCGGCTTTGACGGACAAGAAACGAGACAGGGAGAGATACGGATGGCGCTGGAGATCAAGATCCTGGATTATGGCGATATCGAACTGGAATCGAGCTTTCTGGTTCTCGGCCGCGACTGCGGCCGCACCCGCCGCGTCCTCACGCTCGGCTTTCTGATCCTCGGCGGCAAATATCCGGTCGTGGTCGACACCGGCTATCGCTCCAACCAGATCATGGAAACGCTGGGCATGCGCGGGCTGCAGTACCACGAGCACATGATCGAGAACCAGCTTGCCCGCCATGGCGTGCGCATGGGCGACGTACGCTTCGTCTGCCACACCCATCTGCACATCGATCATGCCGGCAAGGACGATCTGTTCCCGATGAACACGACGGTCGTGGTCAACCGCAAGGAGCTCGAATATTCCGTCTCCGGTCTGATGCATCCGCAATATCCGGCGCCCGACATCAAGCATCTGATCGACCGCCTGCACACCAAGAGCGCGTTGCGCTTCCTCGACCTCGAGGTAACCGGCCCGATCGAGCTGATGCCCGGCGTCTATTGCGACGCTGCCAACGCCCACACCGAAGGCTCCATGAACATCATCGTCGAGACCGCCGATGGGATCGCCACCATCTGCGGCGACGTGATCTATGATTTCAACGACCAGATCGTCACGCCCTTCAACGAGATTCACGACTGGGAGCCGCGGACGACCGGCAATCACGGCACCAGCAAGCGGGCCGAAAAGGCCTCGATCAAGAAGCTGCTGAGCAATTCGCGCTATCTGCTGCCGGTGCACGACAGGCCGGCCAAGATCGAGGGTGGCACGGTGGTCGGACGCCTGCACGACCAGGTCCCCGGCCCAATCGTTCAGTCGCTGCCCCAGCGCAACTGGTTCCCGGCCTGACGCCAAGGATCGACCGATGACGCATGTCACCTTGCGAAGTGAATTCGAGACCTTGATCGATCCCTATGCGCCGGTCGCGCAGGTCGGAACGGGCTTTGACTTCACGGAAGGCCCGATCTGGCATCCGGTCGATCACTACCTCCTGTTCTCGGACATGCCCGGCGACGTTCGGCGGCGCTGGGATGCGCGGCGGGGCGTGACCGAGGTCAAGCGTCCCTCGAACAAATGCAACGGCATGACCTATGACGCGGAGCTCAATCTGATCGTCTGCGAACACGCCACCTCGTCGCTGATCCGCGAACGACCGGACGGGCGACGCGAAGTGCTGGCCTCGCACTTCCAGGGACAAGAGCTCAACAGCCCCAACGACGTCTGCGTGCACTCCTCCGGCGCGATCTATTTCAGCGATCCCTGGTATGGCCGCATGCCCGTCTACGGCGTCGAGCGGCCGCGCCAGCTCGGCTTCCAGGGCGTCTATCGCCTCGTGCCTGGCGGCGAGCCGAAACTCGTGGTGGAGCGCAATTTGTTCGATCAGCCGAACGGGCTGTGCTTCTCGCCGGACGAAAGACTGCTCTATGTCAACGACACCGTGCAGGCGCTGATCCGCGTGTTCGACGTCAACAGTGACGGCACGCTGTCGAATACGCGGGTGTTCGCAAGCGGAATCAAGTCCGAGCTCGAGCCCGGCCTGCCCGACGGCATGAAGTGCGACCAGCACGGCAACGTCTGGGTCACGGCACCCGGCGGCATCTGGGTCTATTCGACGCGCGGCGAGCTGCTCGGAAAGGTCCGCGTGCCCGAGCTCGTCGCCAATCTCGCCTGGGGCGGGCCGGATTTCCGCACGCTCTATCTGACTTCCACCCGCTCGGTGTACGCGATTCCGACCAAGGTCGGCCCGCGCCACGAGCCCTATATGAGCGGCCGGCGCGGCAGTGGCAGCACAAGCCCGGGCGCCCCGCCTTCCGCGCCCATCCTCACCGAAGGCGAGATGCAGCTCGATCCGCAGCGCTGCGCCATGATCATCCAGGACCTCCAGAACGACGTCATCATGGATGGCGGCGCATTCGCCGAGTCGGGCGCGCCTGCTCACGCCAAGCAGCAGCACGTCGTCGAGAACGTCCGGCGTCTTGCCGAGGCCGCGCGGGCACGCGGCGTCGCCATCATCCATGTCTGGTTCGTCGTCGAGCCCGGCGCACCCGGTGTCACCCTGAACGCGCCGCTGTTCGAGGGCCTCGTCGACAGCAAGGCGATGGTGCGGGGCAGCTGGGGGGCGGCGCCCGTCTCCGGGCTAGAGCCACGGCCCGGCGATTTCGTCGTCGAGAAGATGCGGATGAGTGCCTGGGAAGGCACGCGGCTGGAGACGATCCTGAAAGCCACCGGCCGCGACATGATCATCAACACCGGCGCCTGGACCAACATGTCGGTCGAGCACACCGCGCGCACCGGCGCCGACAAGGGCTATTTCATGATCGTGCCCGAGGATTGCTGCTCGACCATGAACGCGGACTGGCACAATGCCTCGGTCAATTTTGCCATGCAGAACGTCGCCATCGTCACGCGAGCGGATGCCGTCATCAGAGCGCTGGGATGAGCGGTGGCAAAGCTCCTGCACCTGTCCTGTTCGCCCCGCGCCGATTCTGAGTCGAGCGCCGGCGCGCGCGTCTTCCTTGACGGATTTCGCCAGGCGCGACCCGACTGGGACATCGATGTCATGGATCTCTGGCGGGACCGGATGCCGGAGTTTGCGGGGCCGATTGTCGAGGCCAAATATGCGCGGATGACGGCCCAGGCCTTCAACGACGCTCAGCGCGACAGCTTTGCCGAGGCCGAACGGATGGCCCTGCGCTTTTCACTGGCCGATCGCGTGCTGATCTCGACGCCAATGTGGAATTTCAGCATCCCCTACAAGCTGAAGCAGTGGTTTGACATCGTCATTCAGCCCGGTCTGACGTTCCGCTTCGACCCAGCGCACGGCTATCTTCCGCTGCTGAAGGACCGGCCAACCATCGTCATCCTCGCCTCGGGCAGCGACTTTGCCACCGGCATGAACCGCGGCCGCATCGACATGGCGACGCCCTATTTGCGCGAGGCACTCCGCTTCATCGGCGTCAGCAACGTGCATTTCGTGCCGATCGGGCCGACCACCGGCCCGGCCGACCCGATCCTTGCCGCGCGCGAGACAGCGTATCGGCGACTTGGGGAGATGGCCGCACGCTTTTAATGGATGCCTGCCCGCCAGCAACGTTCAGCGTGCTCGAAGCGCCCGTCTCCGCCGGACTATGGATCAACCCATCCAGGTCACACCCGCCTCCGGCGAACGCCCGCCTTCAATCGAATTGAACCGGATCAGGCCCGGGATAAGCAAGTGAGACGAACTCGCAAAAAGCGCGGGCTGCTGGGGAAAGCCGGCCCTTGCTTTTCCAAGCAAGGCCCACATCCATGGTGTGAACATCGTCATCCAGCGTCTTGAGATCGATCCGATGTCCTTCAAGCGACCATGGCCGGTAAACCATGTCGGACAGGACCGTGATGCCCATGCCGGTGGCTACCATGCTTCGCACCGCTTCCACGGACAGGGTCCGGAAGATGACATTGGGAACGTGAGGTGTCCGCTGCCAGTAACGCATAGCGGAGCGTTCCGCCTCGTCGACGGTCAGCATCAAATAAGGTTCGCTGGCCAGATCGGCCAACTTGACGCTGTCCTTGTGCAACAACGGATGGTTTGCGCAGGTCCACAGGCGGCGGGGCGAGCGCAAAAGAAGGCGAGAACGGATGGAACGCCGGTCGTGCAGGTTCGAGACGAGCATGATGGCGGCATCGACGCTGCCTTTCACGAGACTCTGCTCGATCGCGTCGCGCTGGAATTCGTGCAGCCGCACCGTGATACCGGGAAAGGATCGCCAGAACCGCGATAGCAGCGGCGGCAGGAAATAACCCGCAACGGTGTAGCTGACGGCGACATCCACCGTGCCGTCGACTTGGGTCCCCCAGCGATGCGGCCCCCGCATCGCGTCCGACACGCTCGCCTCGATGGCGCGGGCGCGCTGCAGGAATTCCTGGCCATCGAAGGTGAGGGTCACACCGTTCGAATGCCGGTCGAACAGTTTGCGGCCAAGATCGGCTTCGAGCGCCTTGATCGACGCGGTGACGGCGGATTGCGTCACGTTCAGCGCAGCAGCTGCCGCCGAGACCCGTCCGGACTCGGCGGTCGCGATGAAGTGGCGGACCTGACGGAAAGTCAGCGTCATCAATTTTTCCGATATCAGCGACCATTATTTCGAATTTTACAATCCCCCGCCGCAACGCAAAAATCAATCGTTGGCTCGCGTGTGAGAAGGCGTCTTGATGACTTCCGATGGATTGGAACTGGTCGCGCGCGATGTCAGTGTCCAATTCGAAGGCTTGAAAGCCCTATCAGAGGTTGCGCTCGCCGTACCCCGCGGACGCATTACGGGCTTGATCGGCCCCAACGGAGCGGGAAAGACCACGCTCGTCAACGTCCTGACCGGGTTTCAGCCCGTCGGCACCGGAAGCGTCGAACTCGAAGGCGAAACGGTCAATGGCGTGGCGGCACACAAGCTGCGGCGCAAGGGCGTCGCGCGCACGTTTCAATCGGGGCGACTTTTCCGCGATCTTCCCGTCATCGACAACCTCGAGGTGACCGGCGTCGGGCTCGGCCAAAGGCGACGCGACGCGATCGCGGAAGCCCGGCGCGTGATGGCGTGGCTCGGCATATCGCAGCTCGCCGGCACGATCGCCGGCGCGTTGCCCTACACCGACGAACGCCGTGTCGCCATCGGCCGCGCCATCATGTGCACGCCACGATATTTGCTGCTCGACGAACCCGCAGCCGGGATGTCCGAGCACGAAAGCCACGATCTCGCCATCATCATCAAGCGGATCGCCGGCGAGCTCGGAATCGGCGTGCTGCTGATCGAGCACAATATCGGCCTCGTCCTCGAATTGTGCGAGCGGATCTTCGTGCTCGACTCCGGCGAGATCATCGAGGTCGGGCCGCCGGACCAGATTCGCAACAGCGACGCGGTCCGCCACGCCTATATGGGCACCCAGCTCGACGAGGCCATCCCGGCGCTCGCGGACGAGGAGGCCGTCGCCTCATGACGCTGCTGGCAGTCGACGATATTGCCGTCAGCTATGGGCGCCTCGCCGCCTTGCGCGGCGTCACACTGAAGATTTCCGAAGGTGAAATTCTGTTCGTGACGGGGCCCAACGGCGCCGGAAAATCGACCTTGCTGAACGCCATCGCGGGCGTTGTACCGTCAGGATCGGGCTCCATCACGATGGAAGGCCGCAACATCACGGGAGCGCCGCCCGAAGAGATCGCGCGGCGTGGATTCTCGTTGGTGCCCGAAGGACGCAATGTCTTTGGCGCGCTGACCATCGAAGAGAATCTGAAGGTCGGCACCGGCATGCGCACCGACCGCAGAAAGATCGCCGCCGACCTCGATTCCGTCTACGCGGAATTTCCGATGCTGGCGGACCGCCGCCACACCACCGCCGGCATGCTCTCCGGCGGCCAGCAGCAGATGCTGGTGATCGGCCGGGCGCTGATGGCTGCCCCGCGCATCATGGCGATCGATGAGCCGTCGCTCGGACTTGCGCCCAAGATCATCGACCAAGTCTACGAAATTCTGATGCGCCTGCGCAGGCAGCGCAAGCTCACCCTCCTGATCGTCGAGCAGAGCTCGACGCGCGCCAAGATGACCGGCGGGCGGATGATCCTGATCCGCGGTGGCCGCATCGTGCTGGAGGGCGAAGCCGCCGACATGGTGAAGGACGAGCGGCTGAAGCAGGCCTATTTCGGCTTCGGGGATCATTAGGCGATGACGGCCGTGCTCCAGATCATCTTCGACGCGCTGAGCCTGGGCAGCATCTATGCGCTTGGCGCACTCGGGATCGCAGCGATCTTCGGCGTCATGCGGCTGGTGAACTTCGCCCATGGCGACTTCATCGCGTTCTGCGTGTTCGCGATGCTGTGGCCCTCGGTCGATGCCGCCGCGATCGTGTTCGCCGGCAGGCTGCCTGCCTATCTCCTGATTCCGCTGCTGCTTCTGGTCGGTGCCGGGCTGTCGATGCTGTCGGAAGTGATCGTGTTCCGCCGCTTCCGCAACGCCAATCCGGCGACGATGATGATCGCCTCCTTCGCGCTCGGCTTCGTGATCCGTCATCTGTTGCTGATGCTGTATTCGAGCCGCCCGAAGTCGATCGCGCTGTGGCCCAATCTCGGCCTGCCCGTCGAGCTTTTCGGCGCCCATATCCCGATGCTCCAGGTCGTCACCATCGTCATCACCCTCCTGGTGCTGAGCGTCCTCGTTCTCTTCCTCAAGCACACCCGCTACGGCCTGGAGATGCGCGCGGCCGCGGAAAACTTCACAATGGCCCGGTTGCTGGGCGTGCGCGCCAACGGCGTCATCCTGCTGGCCTTCGCCATCAGCGGTATGCTGGCCGCGGCGATCGGCCTGATCCTCGCCACCAATTCCGGCACGGCCGACATCGGCATGGGCGCCAACGTCATGCTGATCGCCTTCATCGCAACCGTGATCGGAGGCCTTGGCAGCGTGCCGGGCGCGGTCGCCGCGGGCTTCCTGATCGGCGCCGCCAGCGTGGTTTTCCAGGCGACGTTGCCACATGACGCCCGCGTGTTCCGCGACGCCTTCGTCTACGGCGCGGTGATCGTGGTCCTGCTGGTGCGCCCGCAGGGCCTGTTCGCCCCCAAGTCCGCCAAGCAGAGGGTCTGATTGATGTCGCAGCCACCGTCAGTCATCAGGCAAACGATCACGACGCCGATCGTGCTGATCGTGGTGCTGCTCGCGATGACGGTCTTGACCTATCAATTCGGAAGCCGGGCCTTCAACCGCACGGCGATCGAGATGTTCATCAACATCATGCTGGTGGTCGGGCTCTACGCCTTTGTCGGCAATTCCGGCCTGCTGTCGTTCGGGCATATCAGCTTCATGTGCCTCGGCGCCTATATGACGGCGTGGCTGGCGATTCCGCCGGTGATGAAGTCGATCACGCTCAAGGGGCTGCCGGCGTGGCTGCTGCACACGCAATTGCCGATGTGGGTCGCAACGCCGCTCTCCGGCCTGTTCGCGGCGCTGTTCGCGCTGATCGTCGGCCGCATCATCATGCGCCTGTCGGGAATTGCCGCCTCGATCGCCACGTTCGGTCTGCTCGGGGTCGTCAACAACGTTTATTCGAACTGGGACTCCGTCACCGGCGGGCAAGGCTCGATCGTCGGGATTCCGCCCACCATGAACGTCTGGATCGGGTGGCTGGGGGCCGCCGTCGCCATCGTGATCGCCTATTTCTATTCGATCTCCCGCTCGGGTCTTGCGCTGCGCGCGACCCGCGACGAGGCCGTCGCGGCAAGCGCCTCCGGCATCGACATCGTACGCGAGCGGCTGATCGCCTTCGTCGTCAGCGCCTTCATCATCGGCCTTGCGGGCGCGCTCTACGCGCATTTCCTCAGTATCGTCAATCCAGGTTCGTTCTACCTGCGTACGACCTTCATCTCGCTGTCGATGCTGGTGGTGGGCGGCATGTACAGCCTCAGCGGCGCCGTGACCGGCGTCGTCACGGTATCGGTCTTGATCGAGCTGTTTCGCAATCTCGAAAAGGGCGTCAGCCTCGGCGGCACGACCGTCGCGCTGCCGAACGGCGCCCAGGAGATCGCGATCGGCATCATCACGATCATCATCCTGATCTATCTGCCGAGCGGCCTCACCCGCAACCGGGAATTCTCCTGGCGCGGCTGGCCGCTTCAGCGACGCCCCGCACAACCCGTGCAGACGGCGCTGAAGGAGATGACCTGACTTTCGATGTATCATTGGAGGAGTGGACAATGGGTTTCATGAAACTACCTGGCATACTCGCCGGCCTGACCGCGCTGTGGTTCACGCCGGCTCACGCCGCCAACGAGATCGTGGTCGGATTTGCCACGGCGGCATCCGGCTTCATGCAGGCTTACGACAAGCCCGCCCAGGATGCCGCCCTGATCCGCATCGAGGAGATCAACAAGGCGGGCGGCCTGCTCGGCAAGAAGATCAAGCCGGTATTCGCCGACACCAAGACCGATCAGGCCGAAGGCGCCAAGGCGGGCCTCACAGTGCTCGACCAGGGGGCCGACCTCGTGATCGTCTCCTGCGACTACGACTTCGGCGCTCCGGCGGCCTTGCAGGCGCAGGCGGCCGGCAAGGTTTCGTTCTTCCTGTGCGCCGAGTCGATCAAGGCGGGAATTCCCGGCGTCGGTCCATTCTCGTTCTCGGCCTCGGTGCTGGCGGCCGTGCAAGGCGCGACCATGGCGGAGTGGGCCTACAACAAGAAGAACGCCCGCAGCTTCTATCGCCTGCTCGACAGCTGGACCGTCTACAACAAGGGCATCTGCGACGGCTTCGACTGGATGCTGCCACGCCTGAAGGAAGCGACCCTCGCCGGCAGCGACACCTTCAAGAACGATGACGCCTCGGTCGCATCACAGATCACGCGCATCAAGAGCCTGCCGAAGGAGCCCGATGCCATCATGCTCTGCACGATGATGCCGGGCGCCGTCTCCGCCATCAAGCAGATCCGCGCCGCCGGCATCAAGTCGATGATCCTCAACGGCTCGGGCGTCGACGGCAGCTACTGGCTGAACGCCGTGCCGGACCTGTCGAACTTCTACGTTCCGGTACAGGGGTCGGTCTATGGCGACGATCCGAACCCGGACGTCAACGCCTTCAACAAGAAGTACAAGGAAGTCACCGGCGGCGATCCGTCCAGCCAGTATGTCTATCCGGGCTATGTCCTGATCGACGTCTGGGCCAAGGCGGTCGAACGTGCCAAGACGACGGATGCCGCGGGCGTCGTGGCCGAGCTGGAGAAGATGAACAACGAGCCCACGCTGTTCGGGCCCCGCACCTTCACCAAGAACATCCACCATCAGAACCAGGGCCGCTACCTGATCGTCGACACGGAGGCCGGCAAGCCAAAGGTGATCGATCAGTGGACGATCTCGGAGAAGATCCCCGTCGACTATCTGGTATCGAAATAGCCTGGGCGTGGGCCGCGCACCGGTACAGATCGTGCCGTGCGCGGCCCTGCTCTCGGATCACATGCAACAGCCCGGGAAGAAGGACAACGGGAGGACAATGAGAAATGGTCGTCATTAACTGCGACATGGGCGAGGCCTACGGCCTCTACAAGATGGGCGATGACAAGGCGCTGATTTCCCATATCGACGTGGCCAACGTCGCCTGCGGCTTCCACGCTTCCGACTTCAATCACATGCGCAGCACCGTGCAACTGGCGAAGCAACACGGCGTCAGGGTGGGCGCCCATCCGTCGTTGCCGGATCTGCAAGGATTCGGGCGCAGGGAGATGAAGATCAGCCGTGAAGAGCTGACCAACTGCCTGCTCTATCAGATCGGCGCCCTCAAGGCGTTCCTGGACGCCGAAGGCATGACGCTCAACCACATCAAGCCGCACGGCGCGCTATACGGCATGGCGACGCGGAACGAGGATATCGCCGAAGCGGTCGCCGACGCCGCCGACGTCTACAAGGTGCCGCTGCTCGGCATGAAGGGCACGCTGCATCAGAAGGTCTATGAGCGGCGCGGTCACACTTTCGTCGCCGAATATTATGCCGATCTCGACTACAACGCCGACGGCAGCCTCATCATCACGCGCGAACACGACGCGAAGGATCCGGCCGACGCCGCCTCGCGTTGCACACGCGCCGTGAATGAAGGGAAGACCCGGACGGTCGCCGGCAATGACGTCACCGTGGGAGCGGACTCCATCTGCATCCACTCCGATACCCCCAATGCCGTTGCCATCGCGCAGGCGGTACGCGAGGCGGTCCGTCCCTATTTGACGGCGCCTTGAGGGCGCCGCACGATCCAAGCGAACACACAAGGAGCAGCACATGGCCACCCAGCAGATATTCTCGCCGCTACCGGGCATCTTCTACCGCAAGCCGGCGCCGGACAAACCGGCCTATAAGTCGGACGGCGACGTCATCACTGAAGACGACACGATCGGCCTGATCGAGGTGATGAAGTCCTTCAACGAGGTCAAGGCGGGCGCCGCAGGCAAGATCGTGCGTTTCCTTACCGAAAACGAGGAAGCCGTGATGGCGGGCCAGCCCATTGCCGAGATCGACGTTTGAACCGCTTCAGCCGTCCATGACCATCAAGAAGCTCCTCATTGCCAATCGCGGCGAGATCGCCGTGCGCATCAATCGCGCGGCACGCGAACTCGGTGTTGCGACCGTGCAGGTCTACAGCAAGGCCGACAAGGACTCGCTTGCAGTCCGGCTCGCCGACGAGTCCGTCGAGATCGGCCCGCCGCAGGCGTCAAAATCCTATCTCGACCAGGCGAAAATCCTCGCCGCCGCCGAGAGCACAGGCACCGATGCGATTCATCCGGGCTATGGCTTCCTGGCCGAGAACGCCGAGTTTGCCGCCGCCGTCGAGGCGGCGGGACTGGTCTTCGTCGGCCCAACCGCGCAGTCGATCCGCCTGATGGGCGACAAGGTTGCGGCCCGTGAAGCTGCCGCAGCGGCAGGGGTTCCGACCGTTCCGGGCAGCCGTGGACGCCTGGATTCTGCCGAGGCGGCCTTCGCTCTGGTCGAGAGCACCGGCTTTCCAGTGATGATCAAGGCGGCGGCAGGCGGCGGCGGACGCGGCATACGTATCGCGCGCACGGCCGAAGAATTTCATCACCTGATGCCGCAGGCGCAGGCCGAGGCGCTCGCGGCGTTCGGCGACGGCGGCCTCTATGTCGAGAAGCTCGTCGAAGGCGCGAGGCACATCGAGGTCCAGGTGCTGGGCGATGGGCGGGACGTCATCCATTGCTTCGAGCGCGAATGCTCGTTGCAGCGCCGCCGTCAAAAGGTGTGGGAAGAAGCCCCCTCGCCTTCGCTGGCGCCGGCCATGCGCGAACGGCTCTGCGCATCGGCCGTCGCCCTCGCCAAGGCGGTGCACTATCGCGGCGCGGGGACGCTCGAATATCTCTACGACGACACCAGCCACGAGTTCTACTTCCTGGAGATGAACACGCGCATCCAGGTCGAGCATCCCGTGACCGAAATGGTGACCGGTATCGATCTGGTGCAGGAGATGATCCGGATCGCCGGCGGTGAGCCGCTGCGCATCCGCCAGGACGAGGTGCAGGTCAACGGCCATTCGATCGAGGTCCGCATCAATGCCGAGGATCCCTCGAAGAACTTCCTTCCCAATCCCGGCACCGTCAGCGCGCTCGGCGTGCCCGGCGGAGAAGGTGTGCGCTTCGACAGCATGCTCTATCCCGGCTACACGGTGCCGCCGTTCTACGACAGCCTGCTCGGCAAGCTGATCGTGCATGCCGAGGACCGGGCGAGCGCGATCCGACGCCTCGACCGCGCCCTCGCCGAGCTGAATGTGGAGGGAATTGCGACCACCAAGCCCTTGCACCAGGCGCTTGCCCGCGATCCCGAGGTGCAGGCCGGACGTTTTCATACCGCCTGGCTCGAGCCGTGGCTCGCCGCACACGCCAACAGCCTCGGGGCCGCGGCGCCGCTGCCGCCCGATCAAGTCGCCCCGAAGATCGCACGTTAACCCGCCCGGTCAGAAACAGGAGGCCGTAGTCCCATGCAAACTCGATTTTCCTTCGGCGGCGACGAGCACATCTTCGCCGAAGTGGATGACTCCATGTCGCTCGAGGCATTTTTCAAGAGCCTCTTCATCACCAATGCGGTACGCGACGCCAGGATCAAGGGCGTGACCGAGATTTGTCCGGCCAACGCCTCCTATCAGGTCAAGTTCGATCCCGATCAAATCAAGCCTGACGACCTGCTTGCCGAGCTGAAGCGGCTGGATTCGGCGTCCGAAAAGTCCGAGCCGGTCATCAAGACAAGAATCATCGAGATCCCCGTGCTCTACAACGATCCCTGGACGCATGAGACGCTGATGCGCTTTCGCGAGCGCCACCAGAATCCCAACGGCACGGATCTCGAATACGCCGCTCAGATCAACGGCCTCGATGGGGTCGACGCGTTCATCAAGGCACATTCCAGCGCGCCCTGGTTCGTCTCGATGGTCGGCTTCGTCGCCGGCCTTCCGTTCCTCTACCAGATGGTCGAGCGCAAGCGGCAGATCCAGGCGCCGAAATATCTGCGCCCGCGCACCGACACGCCGAGGCTCACGGTCGGCCACGGCGGATGCTTCAGCTGCATCTATTCGGTGCGCGGCGCCGGCGGCTATCAGATGTTCGGCATTACGCCCATGCCGATCTATGATCCCAACCAGAAGATCAGCTATCTCCGGGACTTCATGTGCCTGTTCAAGCCGGGCGACATCGTGAAGTGGAAACCGATCGATCGGTCCGCCTATGACGCGGCGGTCGCCGACGTCGATGCAGGCCGCTTCGCGCCGGTCATTCGCGACGTCTCGTTCTCACTGACCGAATTCAACCGCGACGTCGATGCCTACAATCGCAAGCTCGAGGGGGTTCTCCATGGCCATTAGGGTTTTGAAGCCGGGTCTTGCGACGACCGTCCAGGATCTCGGACGTCCCGGGTACTATCATATCGGCATCCCGCTCTCCGGCGGCATGGATCGTCACGCACTCGCAGCGGCCAACCTGCTCGTCGGCAACGTCGAGGGCGCGGCCGTGCTCGAAGCCGTCTTCATGGGACCCGAGCTCGAGTTCACCGATGACGCGACCGTCGCGATCACGGGCGCCGAGCTGCCGCCGAAGCTCGATGGCACGCCGCAGGAGACCTGGACCAGCTTCAAGGTGAAGCGCGGCCAAAAGCTCTCCTTCGATTTCCTCAAGCAGGGCGCGCGCGCCTATATCGCGGTATCCGGCGGAATCGACGTCCCGGTGGTGCTTGGTTCGCGTTCGACCTACGCGCTCGGCGCGCTCGGCGGGTTCAAGGGCCGCAAACTCGAAGCCGGCGATGAATTGCCGATCGGCACGGACGCCGCCTCCGTCAAGGAAGGTCGCACGATCGCAAACGAGCTGCGCGGCCTGCCGACGACGATGCCCACCGAGTTGCGCGCCATGCCGGGCCTCTATTGGCACCGCATCACCGAGCAGGCCGGCAACGGCTTCTTCTCCGATACCTGGAAAGTCGCGCCGGAAGCCGACCGGATCGGCTATCGCTTCAAGGGCGGCAAGCCGCTCGCGTTCGTGCCGCGCGAGCCGCCCTTCGGCGCCGGTTCCGATCCGTCCAACATCACCGACGCCTGCTATCCCTATGGGTCGATCCAGGTGCCCGGCGGCACCGAGCCGATCGTATTGCATCGCGATGCCGTGTCCGGCGGCGGCTACTTCATGGTCGGCACGGTGATCTCGGCGGACATGGATCTGATCGGCCAGCTTCAGCCGAACACGCCGGTCAGGTTCGTGAAAGTCGGGATGGAGGAAGCGCTGGCCGCACGACACGCGCGCGCTGCGCTCTTGACCAGACTTCGCAGTTCCCTGGCGTGATCGCCAGAGCGCTTTGACGGCGGGCAACCTCCCGGCATGAACTTCATCCGGGAGGTTGTCGTCGACCGCAGCTTCCATCTTTCGGCGGTCCTCATGGAAATTGAGCACACGGCCTAAAATATCGGCTTCCCCTTCCATTGGACTTGACGTCATCCTGCCGTGCTCGCCAAGCTGATGACGACGACGAGAGTGCAGTAACGGGAGTGCAGCCCACATGCGGCCATCAACGATCGGGATGATGACGCGGTTCGCGTTCTTGCCGCCCCCGACGGTACCCGGCCAGGAGAGACGATAAGACGCAGCAGTCGACGGCAGTGACGGAGCGCAAGATGCAGACCACTTTCGCGACCAGTGACATTCCCGCCCATCATCGCCGCCAGTTCTGGCAGCAGATCGTCTCCGACATCTACTATTCGCTGGACCTTCGATTTCTCGGAGGCCACGACTTCCACGGCAATTTGGGCGCCTGGTCGCTCGGGCCGGTTTCGATCTCCCGCAACGTCTCGGACGGCCTGCTCTACAAGAGGCACGAACGCCACCTCCTCAACGAGCGCGAGGAGTGCTTCCTGATCACGGTGCCCGAACTCGCCGAGATCCGCTTCGAGCAGGACGGCAAGGACATCCGCTGCCGACCCGGCTCCTTCCTGATCGAGCGCAGCCATTTGCCTTATGAATTCAGCCACTGCGATCCAGCCGCACTCTGGGTTCTGAAGATCCCGAGCGCCGTGCTGCGCGGGAGGATCTCCGGCCCCGAACGTCTGGCGACGCTGCAATTCGACGCCAGCCGCAGCGTCGGCGCGCTATTCGTCGACACGCTGCGCCTTGCCGGCGAGCGTATCGCGGAAATGGACGAGAGCGCCCGCACCATGATGGGCAAGCATCTCATCGATCTCCTGGCGATGGCGGTCGAGTCCGACGAGCGCGTGCTGGCAGGTCATTCGTCCACGATCCGCAACGCGCACCTGCACCGCTGCGAACAATTCATCCGCACGCGCCTCGACAACATGCGCCTTGCGCCGCAAATGGTGGCCGACGGCTGCGGCATCTCGCTGCGGTATCTGCACCAGATCTTCGAGAGCGAAGGCATCACGGTGAGTGCCTATATCCGCAATCAACGCCTGCTGATGTGCGATGCGATGTTGCGCGATCCGAATTGCCGCAAGAGTATCTCGGAAATCGCCTATCACTGGGGATTCGGCGACCAGGCGCAGTTCAGCCGGAATTATCGCGGCCGGTTCGGCTGCACGCCGAGCGAAGCCCGTGCTGCGTCGCGTGCGCTCAACGCGTGACCCTGCGCCATGCGGCGTCGCTGCTCCGGCATTGACCGCCGGTTGACCGGCGGGCCGATTTGATCGTTTCGTGCTCTCTGGCACAAATTGTCCTGCGCTCAGCGTCAAGAGTGCCGATGGCGACCTGCCTATAGTCCTTCCGACATCTTGCGAAATCCGCCGGCCGAACGGGCGGTTCGCGGCACTCCCGGATCGTCGGTCCGGGTCGGCCCGCGTGCTCGCCCGACCTCCGCCCGGCAGGCATGTGCTGGAAAGGAAATCGTATCGTGCAGACCCTTCGCGTGGCCGTCGACGTCGGCGGCACCTTCACAGACATCTGCATCATGGACGAGACCACCGGCCTCATCCGCATCGAAAAGACCTCCTCGACACGCGATCCCATCGAAGGGATCATGGGTGGGGTCGCAAAGGCCGGCATCGATCTGTCCAAGGTGGCGCTGTTCTCCCACGGCACCACGGTCGCGACCAACGCACTGATCACGCGCCGCCTTCCCCGCACCGCCGTGGTGACGACGGAAGGTTTCCGCGACGTCATCGAGATCCGGCGCGCCAACAAGGAAGACCTTTGGGATACCTACAAGGACGTCGTCAGGCCCTACGTGCCACGGCGCGACCGGCTCACCGTTCCCGAACGCATCGACGCGGGCGGCAAGGTGATCCAGCCGCTCGACATCGCGGCGGCGCGCGACGTCGCGCGCATCCTCAAGCGCCGCGGTGTCGCGGCAATCGCTGTCTGTTTCATGAATGCCTATCTCAACGGCGAGAACGAGCGCGCGATGCGCGATATCCTGCTGGAGCAGATGCCGGATATTCCGGTCTCGATCTCGTCGCAGGTGTTGCCCGAGATCTTCGAGCATGAGCGGTTTTCGACGACCGTCGTCAATGCCGTGGTCAGCCCGGTCGTCGTCAGCTACACGAGCCGGCTCGGCGACCGTCTCGCCCAGGAAGGCTATTCCCGCGATCTCCTGCTGCTGCACACCGGCGGCGGGGTCATGACGCCGGCGAGCGTCAAGGATTTCGCCGCTCGTCTCGCCGGCTCCGGGATCGCCGCGGGCGCCATCGCCAGCCGCTACATCGCCGGCCTGTGCGGCTTCCCCAATTCGATCGGCCTCGACATGGGCGGCACCTCGACCGACGTGTCGCTGGCCTATGAGGGCCAGTCGCGCATCACCAAGGACTGGTACATCGAGTTCGGCTATCCGATCCGCTTTGCCTCCATCGAGGTGCTCACCATCGGCGCCGGCGGAGGATCGCTGGCCTGGACCGATCCGGCCGGCTCGTTGCGCAACGGCCCGCAATCGGCGGGGGCCCACCCGGGCCCGGCCTGTTACGGCAACGGCAATACACAGCCGACCAACACGGACGCCAACGTCACGCTGGGCCGGCTCGGCACCAATCTGGCCGGCGGCAAGGTGAAGCTCGATCCGGCTCTCGCCCGGCAGGCCGTCGAGGAAGGCGTCGCAAAGCCGTTCGGCTTCGGCCTGCACGAGGCTGCGGATGCCATCGTCAGGGTGGCCAACGCAAACATGTCGGACGCCGTGCGGCTGATCTCGATCAGCCGCGGCTACGATCCGCGCGATTTCGCGCTGGTCGCCTTCGGCGGCGCCGGCGCCCTGCATGGCGTCGATGTCGCGCGCGAGCTGGCGATCCCCGTCGTAATCGTGCCGCCCAACCCGGGCGTCACTTCGGCCCTTGGCTGCCTGCTGGTCGATATGCAGCACGACTTCTCGCAGAGCTGCATGGTCGGCGCCGACGAGGCCAATTCCGCCGACATCGAGGCGCAGTTCGCTGCGCTGGAGAAGGAGGCGCTGGCCCGGCTGACTCACGAGGGCGTCGCGGAACGGGACATCGTGCTGCAGCGCTCGATCGACATGATGTATCGCGGCCAATGGCGTTCGCTCGCGGTGCAGGCGCCGCGTCCGATCGGCGCCATCGCCGATCTGGTCCAGAGCTTCCACGCCGAGCACAAGCGCGAATACAATTTCCGGCGCGACGACTCGCCGGTGAGCTTCTTCCGTCTCAACCTGAAAGCCATCGGCGTCGTGCCCAAGGCCGAGTTCGCCGTCCACCAGCCGACCGGCGTGATCCCTCAGCCGGCCAGCCACCGCAGGGTATGGTTCGAAGGCAACGGGCTCGATACGCCCGTCTACGAGCGTGACGACCTGCCCTGCGGCTTCTCCTTCCAGGGCCCCGCGATCGTCGAGCAGGTCGACGCGACCACCGTCGTGCCGCCCGGCGCCAGCGCCGAGGTCGACAAATATCTCAATATCATCATCCGCGTGAAGGAATGAACCATGGCCGGAGATCTCCCGCTCGACCCCGTGACCTTCGAGGTTCTGAAAAATTCCTTCATCACCAGCGTCGACCAGATGGGCGAGCAGGTGCTGCGGACCTGCTACTCCTTCGTCATCTACAACCGCGACTTCTCGAGCGCGCTGCATGACGCCAAGGGCGAATGCGCCGCGCAGGGCAACCAGGACATCGCCGTCCATGTCGGCACGCTGCACTTCACCTGCCAGGACGTCATGCGCCACTTCGAGGGCGACATGCACGAAGGCGACGTGTTCGCGATCAATGATCCCTATGCCGGCGGAACGCATTTCTCCGACGTGCGATTGATCCGGCCGATCTTCGCCGACGGCAAGATCATCGCCTTCAGCCAGTCCAACGGCCACTGGTCGGATGTCGGCGGCAGCGTGCCGGGCTCGTTCGACGTCGCCGCGCGTGAGATGTTCCGCGAGGGCCTGCGCATCACGCCGATCCGGCTGTTCGACAAGGGACGCTTCTGCAAGGACGTCGCGCACCTGATCGCGTCCAACACGCGCGATCCCGCTTCGATCATCGGCGACATCCAGGCACAAGCCGAGGCGACGGCGGTTTGTGAGCGCGAGATATTGCGCCTCGTCAACAAGTACGGCCGCGATACGGTCGAGACGGGTCTTGCCGCCGTGCAGGACTATGTCGAGCGGTCGGCGCGCCAGCGCATCGCCGCGCTGCCCGATGGCGAATGGGAGACGGTCGACTTCATCGATCGCGACCCCGCCGGCGGCGAAGGCATGATCCCGATCCGGATCAAGATGACCATCAAGGGCGACAAGGCGATCTACGACTTCACCGGCAGCCATCCGACCATCGGCTCGATCTACAACTCGGCCTTCGGCGCGACCTTTTCGGCCGTCGCGGCCGGCATGAAGACGTTCTTCCCCGACCTGCCGCTCAACTCGGGCTTCTATCGCTGCTTCGACATCATCGCCCCGGAGGGTTCGATCGTCGACGCGAAATGGCCGATCGCGGTCACCGGCTTCCTGATGCCGTTCGAGAAGATCATGAACTCGATCTACGAGATGTGGTCGAAGCTGATGCCGGAACGGGCCCTCGCCTGCGCCTTCAATCTCGAATATCTGCTCACCGGCGGGCTCGACGCCCGCAGCTCCGACAAGCCGATCTTCATGTTCTACGACTGGCTGCCCGGCGGCTGGGGTGGCCGCAACGGCAAGGACGGCAGCAACGTCACGACCGCCTGCTTCGGGACCGGCCTGATGTCGCAGCCCGTCGAGGGGCAGGAACGCGCCAACCCGATCCTGACCACCAAATGCGAGATCCTCAGGGACTCGCCCGGACCCGGCAAATGGCGCGGCGGCGCCGGCGTGATGAAGACCTCGCGCATGCTGGAGGCCGAGAAGACCGTGATCTCCTACATCTGCGACCGCGAGCGCGCCGTGGTGTGGGGCATCGAGGGCGGCCTGCCCTCCATGCCGCATGGCCTGACGCTGAAACGAAGCGGCAGCGATGGCGAGGAGAGGCTCGGCTCGATCTTCTCCGATGTGCCGATTGGCGAAGGCGACGTGTTCTCACGGCCGACGGCCGGAGGCGGCGGATTCGGCGATCCGCTGGAGCGCGATCCGCGTCTCGTAATCGAGGACATCAAGGATGACTACGTCTCGGTCGAACGCGCCGCCAAGGATTATGGCGTGGTCGTGCAAACCATCGACGCCGAGCTCTGCGAGTACGAGGTGGACAGGGCCGCGACCGAGGCGCTCCGCGCCAGGATCGCCGCCGGGCGCATCGCCAATGCCCGGCTAGATCCGGAGCTCGTGGCGCAGCGTTATCGCAGCGGCGCGATCGATGCGCTCGACGTCATCCGCCAGCACGCCGTGATCCTCGACTGGGGCAACGGCGATCTCCTCCCCGAATCCACGCGTCAGTTCCGCGAAGTGTTCGAGCGGCGCTCGATCGCAAAGTGGGCGGTGCGCTGATTCCGATCGGCAACCGCATCGCCCACGGGCGGTGCGGCACGCATGCAGAACGAGGATCCGAAGCCGTCGGCCCTCGCCCTTTCGTCGAACCCTGAGGATTGAGCCATGACCCGTATGACGTGCCTTTCCATCGACCGACTTCGCCCGATCCGCTCCACGCTCGGTATCGCCGCAGGCCTCGCGCTTGTCGCCGCGGCCACGCCGGCGGCCGCCGAGACGCCATGGTTCCCGATGAAGGTGTACGATGCCTCATCGGGCACGCCGAAGCCGGCAGAGTACACGCCGTTGCCGAAGGCCGAGAAGCCCTACAAGCTCTGCATCCTGTTTCCGCACATGAAGGACAGCTTCTGGGTCGCCGTCGCTTACGGTATCGTGAAGCAGGCCGAGGCGATGAACGTCAACATGACCCTCTACGAAGCCGGCGGCTATGAGAACCTGCCCAAGCAGCTGTCCCAATTCGACGATTGCATGGCGAGCAACCCCGACGCGATCGTTGTCGGCGCCATCTCCGGCGCCGGTCTCAGCAAGAAGTTCGAAGAGGCCAAGGCCAAGGGCGTACCGGTGGTCGGCGTCGCCAACCCGCTGCCACCAAATGCCCTGCCCGCTGCCATCTACGTCGATTTCGTCGCCATGGGTGAAGTCACCGGCGAAGGCCTGCTGGCGCAGGCCAAGCCCGGCGACAAGCTCAACATCGTGACCTTCCCCGGCCCGGCCGGCTCGGGCTGGGCAGAATCGTTCAACGAAGGTTTCAAGAAGGCGGTGGCCAAGAATCCGAACGCCAAGGTCCTTGCCGAGAAATTCGGCGACTCCGGCGTTGCAGTCCAGCTCCAGCTGATCCAGGACGCGCTGCAGGCCTATCCCAACATGAACGTGATCTGGGGCACCGCGCCGACCGCCGAAGCCGCCATCGGCGCGGTTGCGGAAGCCGGGCGGAGCGACATGAAGATCATGTCCTCCTACGAGAACCAGGCCATGCTCGATGCGCTGAACCGCGGCGACATCCTGGCCTTCGCGACCCAATACCCGGTCGGCGAAGGCGCCATCTCGGTCGACCAGGCCGTGCGCCTGATCGAGAAGAAACCGGTGATGAGCCTCGCCCAGCCGCTCGCATCCGCGGTCGACAAGACCACCGTGCCGAAGCTTCAGATGGACCTCGTGCTGGCGCCGGGAAACTGGAAGCCGGTCTATTCGGTCAAGGCCAAGTAGGCCCGGACGTCTCGTCGAGGCGGGAGACACGTGCTCCCGCCCGCTTGCCCACCGCCTACGGAGAGGGAGATGACCATCGACATCGACGCGAAACCGACCGAGCCCCTGCTCGTCTTGCGGGGCATCTCGAAGCGATTCACCGGCGTTCGCGCGCTCGACCGGGTCGATCTCGACGTCCGCGCCGGCGAGTTGCACGTTCTGTTCGGCGAGAACGGCGCCGGCAAATCGACGCTGATCAACGTAGTGTCGGGGACGTTTCCGCCGGACGAAGGCACATTCCATTTCGGTGGCGAGGAGATCCGCCATCTCACACCCCAGCGGGCGCGCGCGATCGGCATCAGTCCGGTGTTTCAGGAATTCTCGCTGGTTCCCAGCCTCACGGTGGAAGAGAACCTGTTCCTCGGTCGCGAAGTCGCGCACGGCGGCGTGTTGCGCACCCGCGACATGCGAAAGCGCGCGCGAGCGCTGATCGACGAGCTCGGCTTCGACCTCGATCCGTCGCGGCGGGTCGACGATCTCTCGCGCGCGCATCAGCAGATGGCCGAGATCGCCAAGGCCCTGCTCGGCCGGGTACGCCTCTTGATCCTCGACGAGCCAACCGCTTCGCTGACCGAGCGTGAGACCGGACGGCTGTTTGAGCTGATTGCCCGATTGAAGAGCCAGAACGTCGGGCTGATCTACGTCTCGCACCGCATGCGCGAGATCCGCGCGCTGGCCGATCGCGTGACCGTGCTGCGCGACGGCCGTCACATCCGCACCCTCGACGCCGCGACCTCGAGTGACGGAGAACTGGTCGAGCTGATGACCGGCCGCAAGATCGACCTGCTGTTTCCGACGATCGCGCACACGCCGGACAAGGTCATGGTCGACGTTGAAAACCTCACGCTCGCCGATGGCAGTGTGCGGGACGTGAACTTCCATGCGCGCGCCGGCGAAATCACCGGCATCGCAGGCCTCGTCGGTTGCGGAAAATCGGAGCTGATCCGCGCAATCTACGGGATTGAGCCGATCGCCTCCGGCACGGTCCGGATCGACGGCCTGCCTTACGAATTTCCGGCGCCGCGGCGCAGCTTGAAGCACGGCATCGCCTACTTCCCCGCCAACCGGATCGCCGAGGGACTCGCGCTGTCGCGCCCGATCCGTGAGAACGCCTCGATGACCGGGCTCGACCTGCCCGCCTTCGCCCGCTTCGGCGTGCTGCGGCAGGCTGCGGAGCGCGCGACGATCAAAGGCATCATGGAACAGCTTCAGCTCAGGCCACCCAATATCGAACGGACCGTCGGCGCACTGTCCGGCGGCAATCGTCAGAAGGTGATGCTCGGCCGGGCGCTGACGCGCGAGCTGACCGTATTCCTGTTCGACGAGCCGAGCGTCGGCATCGACGTCGGAGCCAAGCTCGAGGTCTACGAATTCATGAAACGCCTCGTCGAAGCCGGAGCCGCCGTGATCGTCGTGTCGTCGGAATTGCCGGAAGTGCTGGCGCTGTCGAACCGGCTTTACGTCATGCACCACGGCCGCATCGCCGCCGAACTGAACGGCTCCGAGAAGACCGAGCAGAACGTGCTGGCGAGCTTCTTCAAGGATCATCTCACGGCGGAGGTCGCATGAGCACGGCGCTGACGGCCGGCCAACCCAGGATTTCGATCGAGCTGGGTCGATCGATCGCCGGCCGGATCGGGTTCCTGCCGGCCCTGCTGCTCGCGCTGATCGCCGGCATGTCCGCCGTCGATCCCCAGTTCTACGGCCTCGTCAACATCCTCAACATCCTGCGCAACGCCTCGTTCCTGGCGATCGTTGCCTGCGGCCAGGCGCTGGTGATCGTCGCAGGCGGCTTCGATTTGTCGGTCGGTGCCGTCGTCGCGCTGGCGAGCGTGGTGACTGCCAAGACAATGGCAGCCACGGCGACCGCGTTTCCCGACAACAATGCGCTGATCATCGCAAGCGGCGTCGCCGCGGGGCTCGGCAGCGGACTCATGGTCGGACTGGTCAACGGCTTCTGCGTTGCGAAGCTCAAGGTCTCCGGCTTCGTGGTGACGCTGGGCACGATGTCGGCCACCGCCGGCGTCGGCCTCATGATCACGAGCGGCATCCCGGTCTACGGCATGCCCGACATCTTCGTGAAGGGATTTGGGCGCGCCCAGATGTTCGGCCTGCCGACCGCCATATATGTTGCGCTTGCCGTCATCCTCGTGATGATGTTCACGCAGCGGCGTACCCTGTTCGGCCGCTACGTCTACGCGATCGGCGGCAATGTCGATGCGGCCGTGGTCTCGGGCGTGTCGATCCAGCGTCACATCGTCGGGACCTATGTCGTCTCCGGCGTGCTCGCGGCCCTGGCCGGCATTTTATTGACCGCGCAGGTCGGCTCCGGTCAGGCGAGCTTTGGCGGCGACCGCATGATGCTGCAGTCGATCGCCGCCGCCGTGATCGGCGGGGTCAGCCTGCGCGGCGGCGTCGGCCGGGTCGAGGTTGTCGCCGTCAGTGCGCTGTTCCTGACCATCCTTGGCAACGCACTCAACCTTCTGCACGTGAACTCCCGCCTGCAGCCGGTCTTCCTCGGCGTCATCATGGTGGCCGCCGTGGCACTGGATGAATTCAGTCGACGGAGGAAGTCCCGTGTCTGACCTCGAATTGTCGGTCGCCAAGGACGCAGGCCGTGCGAAGCTGGTACCGGGTCAATGGTTCGCGCGCGCGATGCTGCCGATCGCGCTGATGCTGCTGTTGCTCGGCTTCGCCGCCGTCGATCGGGGCGTGCTCTCGCCGGGCAATCTGCTCAACATCGCGCAGCAGACCAGTTACCTTGCTCTGTTCGCCATGGCGCAGACCGTGGTCATCCTGACACGTGGCTTCGACCTCGCTCTCGGCCCGACGGTGTCGGCGGTGAGCGTCGGGACCGCGCTGGCGATGGCCGGCGCTACGGCGGCCGGCTATGACATAGGCAGCGTCCTGCTCGCCGGACTCGGTGCCGGCTTCGGCCTCGGCATCGCCTGCGGGCTTTTCAACGGCGTGGTTGTCGCGCTGCTCGGCGTCAGTCCCTTCGTCGCAACGCTCGGCAGCTACAATATCGCGATCGGCGTCGCGACCACCCTCTCCTCCGGGCGGCCGGTTCAGGGCGTGCCCGAGCTGTTCTCGCAGATCTTCTACGGCGGCAACGTCTTCGGCGTTCCCGCCGCCATCGCGATCACCGTTGCCGTCGGCATCGTGCTGCAGCTGATCCTGGCTCGCACGGTGTTCGGCCGGTCGCTCTACATCATCGGCACCAATCCGCGCGCAGCGGCGGTGGCGGGCCTGCCGGTCAAACGCATCCTTGTCGCAACCTATGCGCTGTGCTCGGCGCTCGCCGCGCTCGGCGCCATCATGATGACGGCGCGGACCGGCTCGGGCGAGCCGAATCTCGGCGGCTCGCTGTCGCTGCAAGCGATCGCCGGCGCCGTGGTCGGCGGCACCAGCCTGGCCGGCGGACGCGGCGGTGTCGGCACCGCGGTGCTCGGCGCCTTGTTCGTCACCATCCTGTCCAACGGCATGAACCTCACCCGCATCGACGGATACGTCCAGATGATCGTGCTCGGCGCGATCGTCATCATCGGCGTGCTGCTCGATCGCCTGCGGCTGGAGGGCCGTCAATGATGGCTGGATCTCTCATGCAAAGCTCTCTGCCTGAAACCCGCGGTTCAGCGGGCTCGATCTACGTTGCGCCGTCGCTGGCCGCCGCCCTCGATGCCTTGAACGATTATGGCCCGGCCGGCGCTCCCTTTGCCGGCGGCACCTGGATCATGAGGTCGCCGATCCGGCACGAGCCGCTCCGGAAACACTACGTCGCGATCGGGAAGATTTCCGAGCTGCGCGCAATCCAGATCGGCAACGACGCCATCGAGATCGGCGCGGCGGTCACCCACGCGGCGCTGGCGACGGCCTTGGCCGGGTTCCCGGAGTTCGACGTCCTCACGGCAGCCGCCGGCGGCGCTGCCAATCCCGCGATCCGCACGATGGCGACGATCGGCGGCAATCTCTCGACGCCCAATTTCGCCGCCGCCGATTGCGTGCCGGCGCTGCTTTGCCTTGATGCCGAGGTCGAGGTCGCGAGTCATGGTGATCGCGAGCGGATGAGCCTGAACGATTTCCTGAAGGCCCGATCGACATTGGCGCCCGGCCGCATGCTGACCAACATCATCGTGCCCCGCACGACGCGCAAGACCGCTCACGCCCGCCTGCCACTCCGCAGGTCGGGTGACTATCCGGTTGCCATCGTCAGCTTCTCCGCGAAACTCGATGCGCTCAACCGCGTCGAGCGCGTGCGGGTCGCGGTCGGCTCGGTCGAGCCGATCGCACGCCGCTGGGAACGGCTCGAAGCTGCACTGCTTGGCCGCACGCTCGAGCCGACGCAGGCGGCGAAAATCGCCGCCGAGCTGGCCGGCGAGTTCGCTGGCCGCGACAGCGTCGAGGCGCCCGCCTGGTACCGTGTCAACGTGTTGCCGAGCCTCGTGCGTCGCGCGACCGCCGCCGCGCTTGGCTCGTGAACGGCATTGCTGGAGGTGAACATGGTCCTGAGCCTGACGGTCAATGGCGATCGGCGCGCTTCTGCCGCCGATCCGATCACTCCGCTCGTCGATGTCTTGCGGGAAGAATTTCACCTCACAGGCGCCAAGCCGGTTTGCCGTGAAGGTTTTTGCGGAGCCTGCATGGTGCTGGTCGACGACCAGCCCACGCCGTCGTGCCTGATCCCTGTCGGGCTGGCGCAGGATTGCGAGATCCGGACGGTCGAAGGGCTCGCTGCAAGCGACGCGTTGAATCCGATTCAGCAGGCGCTGGAGGCCTGCGACGCCGTGCAATGCGGCATGTGCTTTCCCGGTATGGTGGTGACGTTGACGCATGTTCTGACGACCGCGCCCGGTGCGACGCGCGACGACATTCGCGCAGCGCTGACCGGCAACATCTGCCGTTGCACCGGGTATGAGCGCATCGTCGAGGCAGCCGCCGCCCTGGCCGCGAAATAATCGGGGGCATTCATGTCCGACGTCCCAGCAACCATGGATTTCCGCCGCCGCGATGCCCGCGACAAGCTGCGCGGCCGCACACGCTACACCGTCGATCGCTATCTGCCCGGCATGCTGCACGCAGCGGTGCTGCGCGCCAGCGTGCCCTCGGGGCGCATTCTCCGTCTCGACACCGGCAAGGCCGCGCGCATGCCGGGCGTGCGTGCGATCGTCACCGCGGCCGACGCGCCCGGCCAGATCGGGATCGGCATCGCCGATCATCCGCTGTTTGCCCGCGACGTGATCCGCTATGATGGCGAACCGCTGGCGGCCGTCGCCGCCGACACGCTTGCGCAGGCCCAGGCGGCGCTTGCGGCGATCGACGTCGAGATCGCGCCCCTGCCGGCCGCGCTCACCATGGCGGAGGCCCTCGCGCCCGATGCCCCGCTCGTCCATCCCGACTGGCGCCAGTACGAGGTCCTGTTCGAAGGTGGGGCACGCGCGGGCAACGTCGCCTGGGAGGCTACGGTCGTACGCGGCGACGTCGATGGCGCCTTCGCCCGACCGGACGTCGAGATCGTCGAAAGCACATTCCGCGTCGGTCGCCAGAACCACGTCGCCTTCGAGCCGCGCGCGGTGGTCGCGAGCTACGAAGACGGGCGCTTTCACATCGAGACATCAACGCAGGTGCCCTGGAGCATCCGCAACGCGACCGCGCGCATCCTTGGCATCGCCCCGTCGCAGGTGCGGGTCACAGTGCCGCCGGTCGGCGGCGGATTCGGTCTCAAGTTCGATCTCGCAGTGGAGCCGTTCGCCGCCCTGCTCGCCCGCGCCAGCGGACGGCCGGTGCGGCTGGTCAATTCGCGCGAGGAGGAGATGCTGACCTGCCTGTTCCGCGAGAATGCCGAAATCCGCATGCGCTCGGCTGTGACACGCGACGGCGAGATCGTCGGGCGCGAGGCGGTCGTCCTGATGGATTGCGGTGCGTATGGCGGGGAACAAATCTTCCTCACCACGATGACCGCCCATACGCTGGGCGGCAACTATCGGCTCGGCGCGGTGCGGCTGGTCTCGCGCGCGATCTACACCAACACGGCGCCGAACGGCGCGTTCCGCTGCTGCAACGGCGTCTACAATACGTTCGCGCTGGAGCGACATACCGACGAGATCGCCACCCGCATCGGCATGGATCCCCTCGCCTTCCGCCGCCGCAACGTGCTCGGCGACGGCGATCTCGGTGCCACCGGACAGGTATTCGAAGCCGACGTGCTCGGCCCGATGCTGGACCGGATGGATACGCTGCGCGACGCCGCCGCGCCGCCTCCCGAGCTGACCGACGGCCGGCTGTATGGCCGCGCGACCACGGTCGGCACCTGGTTCGTCTTCGTCGGCCCGTCGGCGGCGACCGTGAACATGAACGCCGACGGGACGGCGACGCTGGTGACGTCCGGTGTCGAGATCGGCTCCGGCTCGATGATGCAGAGCCTTCCCCAAATCGTCGCAAGCACGCTCGGAATGAGGCCCGACGACGTGATCGTGCGCGCAGCCGACACCGATGCGGCCGGCTACGACGTCGGTGTCGGCGGCGGCCGCACCACGGTCGCGCTCGGCGCGGCAAGCCTGTCGGCCGCGCAGGAGGTGCGGACCAAGCTGCTGAAGGTCGCCTCGGAGATGATCGAAGCGGCGCCCGCAGACCTCGTGATGCGCGAGGGGCGGATCGAGATCGCCGGCGCGCCCGGCTCCGGTCGCACGATCACCGAAGTTGCGACCCGTGCGCAAGCTCAGCTCGGCCCGATTTCCGGCACCGGCGCCTTCACCGGTGCCGGCGTCCCGGCGATGCCGGGTTGCGTCGCCGGCCACTTCATCGACGCGATCGACATCCCCGTCTTCGCCGTCCACGATTGCGAGGTCGCGGTCGATCCGGAGACCGGGCAGGTCGAGGTGCTGAACTATCGCGTCGTGCAGGACGTCGGCCGCGCGTTGAACCCGCGCGCGATCCATGGCCAGATCCAGGGTGGCGTGGTGCAGGGACTGGGCTATGCCTTGCACGAAGAGGTGACGATCGGCGCAAACGGCCGCGTCCGCCAGAACGGATTTGAAACCTATCGGGTGCCGCTCGCGCTCGATGTCGTGCCGGTCGAAGTCAGCCTGTACGAAGGCGCGCCGTCGGTCGGCCCGTTCGGCACCAAAGGCGCCGGCGAGGTGCCGATCCTGAACGTCGGCGCGGCTATCGCCTGCGCCGTCGCCAACGCGACGGGAAAACGCGTCCAGGAACTGCCGCTGACGCCGCCGCGGGTGCTCGAGCTGCTGCTCGGCCGCAAGGATGAGCTCAGTCTCCCCCACATCGCAAAGGCCTGGGCCGACAATCTGGTGCGGCCGCACGGCACGGCTGCACGAAATTGAAAGTGACGCATCTTGGCCATTGCAACCATCGAGTCCACTGCGTCGTTCGATCCAGTCACCCACGAAATCATCCAGGGCAAGCTGCTCTCCGTCGTCGACGAAATGGCGATCGTCATGACCAAGACCAGCATGAGCCCGGTGATCTACGAGGTGCTGGATTTCGCATGCGGCATTTGTAACGCGCACGGCGAGCTCATCGCCCAGACCAATGGAATCACGCTGTTTACCGGAACGTTCGGCGCGCAAATCCGCAGCGTCATCGACCGGTTCGGCGCGTCGATCTTTCCCGGCGATGTGATCGTCACCAACGACCCCTTTCGTGGCGGCACCCATGCCTGTGATTTCGCGATCGTGCGTCCGGTTTTCGCCGAAGACCGGCTGATCGCGTTTGCCATCAATGTCGCGCATTGGCTGGACGTCGGCGGCGCGATCCCGGGAAGCCTGCCGCCCGATGCGACCTCGATCTTTCAGGAAGGGCTGCGGCTGCCCTGTGTGAAGATTGCCGAGAAAGACCAATTGGTCGAGAGCATCGTCGAGATCATCCGCGAGAACGTCCGGCTTCCCGACATGGCCATCGGCGACCTCCATGCCCAACTCGCGACCGTCCGCATCGCCGATCTGCGGCTGCAGGAGGTGGTCGGCCGATATGGTGCCGGCACGCTGCTCGCTTCCTTCGATCAGCTGCTGCGGGATTCCGAGAAGAGAGCCAGGGACATCATCCGGTCGCTGCCGGATGGCGAGTACATCGCCACCGACATCGTCGACGGCGACGGCGTCAATCCGCTTCCCATCGAGGTCAAGGTTGCGGTCCGTATCGCCGGCGACAGCATGGAGGTCGATTTCACGGGCTGCCCCCCGGCGTGCGCCGGTCCGATCAACTGCGCCCGCGGCGCGCTGCACTCCGCGGTGAAGACGGTCTTCAAAGCCCTGGTCGCGCCCTACGAACCCTCGAACGAAGGCTGGTTTCGTCCCCTGTCGGTCTTTGCCCCGCAAGGCACGCTGTTTACCGCCGAGCGACCCTCTCCCACCGGTTGGTACTATGAAGGATCGGTGCAGGCCTCCGAGCTGGTCTGGAAGGCGCTCGCGCCGATCCTGCCAGAACGATTTTCGGCCGGCTCCTATACCAGCCTCTGCGTTACTTACATCGCCGGACATGATGAGGCCGGCGAATTGTTCGTCCACATCGAACCCGAGCACGGTGGCTGGGGAGCCTGTCACGACAGTGATGGCGCCAATGCGCTGATCGCGCTGACCGACGGCGACACCTACAACTATTCCATCGAACTCATTGAAGCCAAGTTTCCGCTGCTGGTCGAGCGCTACGGCTTCAATGTCGAAGGCGGCGTCGGCGCCGGCCGCTTTCGTGGCGGATACGGCCTGGTGAGGGAGTATCGGGTGCTGGCCGAGCGCGCCGAGGTCTATTGCGGCTTTGGGCGGACGGTCACGCCGCCATGGCCGATGGATGGCGGCGAGTGCGGATCGGTCAACTACCTTGAACTCGTGCAGCCAGATGGAAACGCCTTGAGGCTCGGGCGATCGCCGACCAGGCCGGTCGGCCGAGGCGACCGTATCAAGATCGTGACGGGTGGCGGCGGCGGTTGGGGAGCGCCATCGGACCGAGACCCCGCAGCGGTGACGGCCGATGTCGAGAGCGGGCTGATCTCTCCGGAAGACGCTCGGCGCATTTACGGAAGACCGCAATAACGCCCGGCCAGGAGTGCAGCTGCATGATTCGCGTTGCGACGGATGTGGGCGGTACCTTTACCGACCTGATTGCCTATGACGACACCAGCGGCGCCGTCGTCTTTTCGAAAAGCCTGACAACCGTCGACGACCAGTCGATCGGCGTGCTCGACGCCATCGCCATGGCCGAGCAATCCGGCCTGGGCGTTGACGGCATCGGCTTCTTCGTGCACGGCGGCACCACCGTCATCAACGCCATCACCGAACGCAAGGGCGTCAAGACCGCGCTGGTCACAACGGCCGGCTTCCGCGACGTGCTCGAAATCGGCAGGGGCAACCGGCCCGATCTGTATAATCTGCGCACCAGGACTCCGGCGCCCTTCGTACCGCGTCATCTGCGGTTCGAGGTGAGAGAACGCATGAGCGCATCGGGCGAGGTCCTGCACCGCCTGGACGAGGAAGATGTCGCGCGCTGCGCCCGGCAATGCCGCGAGCAGAACGTTGCTGCGGTCGCGATCATCTTTCTTCACAGCTATGCGAATCCCGTCCACGAGCAGCAATGCGCCGAGCTGCTGCGCAAAGAGCTGCGCGGGATATCGGTATGCGCCAGTCACGAAATCTCGCGGCAATGGCGGGAATACGAGCGGTCCAACACGGTCGCGCTCAATGCCTATGTTCAACCCATCATCCGGAACTATTTCGACAACCTCGATGCGGCGCTGCAGAGGAAGCGGTTGAACTGCCCCTATTATGCGATGCAATCGAACGGCGGCATTGCGAGCTTCGAACAGGTGGTGACGGCTCCCCTCACGCTGGTCGAATCCGGTCCATCCGGCGGCGTCGCTGGCGCGGCGCGCATCGGATCGGAAATCGGTGAAACCGACGTTCTGTACCTGGACGTCGGCGGCACGACCGCGAAATGCTCACTGATCAAGGCGGGACAGCCCAAGGTCGACGCCGACTATCGCCTCGAGAAGACGCGACGCTCTCCCGGCTACACCATTCAAGTCCCGGTCGTTGATATCGTGGAGGTCGGCGCTGGCGGAGGCTCGATAGCCTGGCTCGACCCGAGCGGCAGGCTGCGGGTCGGCCCGCAAAGCGCGGGCTCCTCCCCTGGGCCGGCCTGTTACGGCAGAAGCGGCGTCGACCCGACGGTGACGGACGCCAAGCTGGCCCTCGGAATTCTGGACCCGCTCACCTTCGCCGAGGGCCGCATGCCGCTCGACGTCGATCGTGCGCGCACGGCGATCGCCCGCGTTTCCCTGCCGATGAAGCTTTCCGTCGAGCAGGCCGCGCTGGCCATCGTCAAGGTGGCCGAGGAGTCCATGACCAACGCGCTGAAGTTGATCACGATACAGCGGGGCCACGATCCGCGCGACCTCGTGCTGATCGTATCCGGCGGCGCGGGACCGTTGCTGGCGGCCAGCCTCGGGCGGGAACTGAACGTCAAGCGGACCGTGATTCCCACCCATCCCGGAATTTTTTCGGCCTGGGGAATGCTCGCCGCGCGGCCGCGGGCCGACATCAGGCGCACGGTGCTGAAGACGGTTCGCGAGCAAGAGATGAATTCGATCTCGCAATTGTTTGCGGAGCTCGAACGGGAGGCCCGCGCATATTTCGCCGGGACCGGCGCGGAGAGACTGAAATTCCATCGCCACGCCGAGATGCGATATCGCGGCCAGGAGCACAGCGTCTCGGTGGCCCTTTCCGGCGGCAGCGCGGAGGAATTGTTGTCCGACTTCCATGCCGCCCATCAGAAGGCGTTTTCGTTTGCGCTGACGGAGGCAACGGCCGAGATCACGATGCTCCATCTGCAGACCGAGGTGCTCAGCGACGTGATCGCCCTGCCGAATATTCAGGGCAACCGGCAGACCACGCGCGACAACGCCCTCAAGGGCCAACGCCTCGTTTTCCTTGCAAGGGAGAATGATTGGGTCGCCTGCAACGTCTATGATCGAAACCGGCTTCCGATCGGATCGTCGATTCCCGGCCCTGCGCTCATCGAGGAACCCACGACGACGACGTTCGTGCCGTCCGACCAGGCCTTCACCCGCGACGAGACGGGTCAGCTGATCATCCAGGGGCCTCCATCGATTGCGGGGGCGCAAGCTGGAGCGGCATGAGTGAACGCTCCGGCAAGAGAACATCGAAAACAACCCCATGCACAGTAGCCGCGGCCTGCGGAATCAATGACTTGCGCGTGTGACGGTGCAGTTTGACTCGTCGGGCAAAACAGGGGCATTATGCCACCTTCGGAAAATCCGTCGGAGCGCTGCCGGGGCAGCCCACGCCGCGCCGCCTGCCGCGGCGTCTCACAGCGTCAGTCGCGCGGCAACCCCACCAAGGCATCCTTCAACCCAACGCCGCTGATACCCGTTGTCAGCATATCGGCAACCAGCGACGCCACTCCGTCAGCTGCGCTGTCGATGGTGAGGCCGCCGGCGCGGATGTTGGAGATGCAATTCCGCCTCGAATCCGGCGTGCCCGGCCGCGGCGAGCAGGTCACATAGACCCCGATGCTGTCGGCGGCCGAAAGGCCGGGCCGCTCCCCGATGATCACGATGGAGATCCGCGCAGCCACGATCTCCGCGATGGGATCGCCGAGCGCGACGCGCGCCTGCGAGGCCAGAACCAGGGGAGCCATCGACAATTGACGGGCCGAAAGACGCGCGACGATGGCCCGCACCAGCGGCACGGCGTTCGTATCGATGGCGCTGGCAGACAATCCGTCCGCAACGACGATCAGGATATCGTGGTTCGAACCGGCGCCGGCGAGACGTTGTGCCGCCTGCGACGCGAGCTTCCGGCCCAGATCCGGACGGCGGACATAGGTGGCGCGGTCACCGGCCTGGCTTTCAACCTCGACGATGCCCGGCCCGAGGCCAGCCAGCCCGGATCGAACCGACGCCCAATCGACCTCCGACCACACCGCCTGCCGGGCGCGGGCATGATCGAGCAGGAACGACTGCGCCGCCCGCGTCGGCAGCCCCGCGCCGAACCGGCCGAGCAGCACCCGTGCCTGGGTCATCGCCCGGAGATCGAATGACGCCACGGGCTTTGGATCGCGATTCTCGGTCATGTCATGCTCCGAGCAGCCGGGCATCGGCCATGTAATTCGCAAGCCTCGGTGGCGCCTCCAGAAGCCGGCCGGCCCCGTCGGTGAGCCCGATGTCGCGCAGCCATCGTTCGAACTCCGGCGCCGGCGGCCGTTGCAGGATCTCGCGGCAATAGACCGCGTCATGATGCGCGAGCGACTGGTAGTTCAGCATCACGTCGTCGGCTCCGGGCACGGTGATGACGAAGTTGACGTTGGCCGCGCAGAGCAGCGTCAGCAGCGCATCCATGTCCTCCTGGTCGGCATCCGCGTGGTTGGTGTAGCAGACGTCCACGCCCATCGGCAGGCCGAGCAGCTTGCCGCAGAAATGATCTTCGAGGCCCGCACGGATGATCTGCTTGCCGTTGAAGAGATACTCCGGACCGATGAAACCGACGACGGTGTTGACCAGCAGAGGGCTGAATTCGCGCGCCACCGCGTAGGCGCGCGCCTCCATGGTCTGCTGGTCGACGCCGAAATTCGCCTCGGCCGAGAGTGCGGCGCCCTGCCCGGTCTCGAAATACATCAGATTGGCGTCGATCGCACCGCGACCGAGGCCGCGCACGGCCTCGTGCGCCTCCCGCAGCAGCGCCAGGCTGACGCCGAATCCCTCATTGGCCTTCTGCGACCCCGCGATCGACTGGAACACGAGATCGACCGGCGCCTTCGCCGCCATCGCCTTCAACGCCGTCGTCACGTGGCCGAGGCAGCAGGTCTGCGTCGGAATCGACAGACGCGCGCGCAGCTCGTCCAGCAGCGAAACGATGCGGATGTAATCGTCCACGGTATCGGTCGCCGGATTGACGCCGATCACGGCGTCACCCGATCCCATGAGGAGACCGTCGATCGCCGACGCGGCAATGCCGTAGGAATCGTCGGTCGGATGGTTCGGCTGATTGCGTGTCGAAAGTCGTCCCTTGAGCCCGATCGTCGACCGGAATCGCGTGATCACCTCCCGCTTGGACGCCACGGAAATCAGGTCCTGCAGCCGCATGATCTTCGAAACCGCGGCCACCATCTCGGGCGTCAAGCCGGGCGCGACCTCCTCGAGCAGCCGCGGGGAGGTCTCCGGCCTGAGCAGCCATTCGCGGAATTCGCCGACCGTCAGCGACGCGACGATCGCGAAGGCCGCCTCATCATGCCGTTCCATGATCAGGCGCGAGACCTCGTCGGTCTCGACCGGGATCAGCGCCTCGGCGAGGAAGGCCTTGAGCGGCAGATCCGCGAGCGCCATCTGCGCGGCAAGCCGCTCGACCGGTCCTTCGGCGGCAATACCGGCCAGCTGATCGCCCGACCGCTCCGGCGTCGCCTTGGCCAGGAGATCCCTGAGGTCGGCGAAGCGATAGACGGTCCCGTCGATGGTCGTCCTGAACGGCATGCGCGCTACCCGCGGATCAGAGCCAGCGCGTCCGCGTGAAGCCTCGGCGTGGCGGCCGCCAATACGCGCCCTTCCGATCGAATCGTCAGCGGACGTCCCGCCCAATCGGTGATGCAGCCGCCGGCGCCCTGCACGATCGGTATCAGCGCCATATAGTCATGCGGCTGAAGGCCGGTTTCGAGAACGATGTCGCAGTGCCCCGACGCAAGCAGGCCATAGATGTAACAGTCGCCGCCGAAACGGCGCAATTTCGCGGCGCGCGAAATCCGCTCGAACGCCTCGGCATCGCCGCGGTTGACGAACATATCGGGCGACGTCGTGTAAAAGCGCGCATCCGCGATGCGCTCGCACGCGCTGGTCCGCGCCGATCCGCTGCCGAACAGAGCCAGGCCCGGCTTCCCTGTCCATCGCTCTCCCGTGAAGGGAACGTCGATCAGGCCGCAGAACGGCTGCTCCTGATAGGTCAATGCGATCAGCGTCCCGAACAGGGGAAAGCCGGAGATGAAGCTCTTGGTGCCGTCGATGGGATCGACGATCCAGGTGAAGGCGCCGCCTGGCTTGCCCCCGATCTCCTCGCCGATGATGCCGTGGTCCGGAAAGCGCTGCTCGATCCTCTCCCTGAGACGCAGCTCGACGGTGCGATCGGCAATCGTCACCGGGCTGTCGTCGGATTTGGAGGCGACCTCCAGCGGCGTCCGGAAATAGGACAGCACGATGGGCCTGACCAGATCGGCAAGTTCGGCGGCAAAGGACAGGTAGAGGTCGGCATCGTCTGCCGCGACGGCTGGGTGTGCCATCATAGCGCCTTCAGAAACAGCGGCCATCGGGGATCGTGGATGATGGATCGGGCCCGCATGTGCTTCCATATGCCGTACTTGTAGAAGTCGAAGTCCAGAGTCGAGATCCGGTTCTGCACCATCGCCCAGGTGCTCCACTTGATATCGGCGAGCGCCTTGTGAACGATGAAGCGCGCATGCCACTGCTTGTTGCAGGAGCCGAAATACTCCTCGATGATTTCCTGCTCGACGTCCTCGGAGAAGAAGTGCTCCCCGCTCCAGATTGCGAGGTCGTAGAGCCTCTCGTTGTTGGAGGCATATTCGAAGTCGATCAGCTTGATCGACCTGTCCTCCCCGACGAGAAAATTCCCCGGCATCGGATCGTTGAAGCAGGGCACAAGATCGAGCCCGGCCGCTTCGAGCGCCGCACGGGCCTGCCGGTACTGACGATACAGCCAGGCATGATCTTCCGGCCAGTAGCCGCCGAGCTGCCTCACCTGCTCGTAATGCTCGTCGATCATGTCGAACACGGTCTTGGTCAGCGGCAGCGGCTGGCCTTCGTGAAAACGGCGATACATCCTGACGACGCTGGCGCGAAACCGCGGGTCGACGCAATCGCGATGGGTCGACGCGCGGCGGTCGTCCAGGAACTCGGACACCTCGATGTCCAGGTGGTCCAGATAGTCGAAGGTGCGGGGCCCGACCGCCATGATCTCCGCCTGCTTGCTCGCGGCCCGCGCCGCGCCGCGATCGATGAACATCTCGGTGCCGCGACCGGGTATCTTGACGAAATAGCCGACCGGGTCGCCTTCGACCGCGACACGAAAATTGGTGTTGCTGATGCCGCCCGACACCGGCCTGTAGGTCAGACGAGACCCCTTCCAGGCTTCCACCTGAACGATGGCCGCCTCCAGCGCCCGTTCGGCGTCGGACCGGCCTGCCCCAACCTCCATCATCACCTTGTCCACCTTCGCTAGAGAGATCGTAGCCGCTGTTCAAAGCCGGGATGTCCGAGCAGCATCCGGCATCGCAGGAAGCGCCACGCCGCGTATTTCAGGAACTCCACGCCCTGCACCGGCGAGCGGATATCCTGCAACAGGCTGCGAAGCGCCCAGTAGAAATCGTCGGCGGCTGCGTAGAGCCGGCACCGGCTGAAGGCCTTCTCGCTGAACTGGCCGTCATGCATTTCCAGAAGCGGCTTCATCTGGCTCTCGAACTGATAGAGCTCGTTCATCTGAACCCCCAGCTGATAGTAAGGGTCGATGTCGCCGGCCATGTCGAAGTCGACCAGCATCATGGCGTCTTCAGGACCCAGCATCACGTTGGAGGAGTGCGGATCGCCGTGCGCCGGTCTTAGCTCCACGCCGGCCGCAGAAATCGCCGCTCGGATGGAGGTCATCCAGGCCAGCATCCAGGCCGCGTCGCCGGGAAGCACGGCGCTGGACTTCGAGACCAGCGGCCAAAGCTGATCAATGCCGTCGAAGACGGACCAGGGCCGCCCCAACGGTTCGCCGTCGGCGATCATCTTCTGCATTTCAACGAGCCGCACCACGGCGCCTTCCTGCATCAGGTCGTCGATCTTCGCCGTGCGCCAGCCGTCGCCGAGCCGCGCGAACAGCATGGCTCTCTCCGCGGGCGCACGCGCGATCGGCGTGGGCGACAGGCCCAGGCCAAAAAGGCGTCGCGCGGCCACAAAGGCCATGTCGTCGTCGACGAGTTCGGCGACCTCGTCGTTCGCCAGCCGCAGAAACAGGCTTGCTTCAATGCCGTCGGGCGCGACGTCGAAGGTGGTCGCCTCGACGGCGTGGTAGGACGGAGAAGCCACCGGAAACGCGGACACAGCGTAAGCGGCCCTGGCCGCATCGGTGTCCAGCAGATTCCTGATGGCGCGTTCGGCGCGCATCTCCATGACCGTATCCGGATGACCGAGCGTCTTCATGCCGCCGCCTCGTTTGCTGGCAGTCCTTCACTGGCAAGTGCGTAGAGCATGTCGGCCAGGACCTGCGTTCCCAAGGCCTGGTCCGCCGCGCTCGTGAACTCGGTCGGATGATGAATGACGCCGTCGCGCGAACGCACCGCCAGGACGATCGAGGGACAGACGCCGGACAGCGCCACGGCATCGTGACCGCCGATCGTATCGAGATGACGCGCCGTTTCGCCGAAACCTGCGGCCGTTCGCTCCGCGAGCGAGATCAGCCCTTTCGCAAATCGGCCGGCCTTGCGGCGATCGATCGCCCTGACCTCGAATGTCACCCCGGCCTTCTCCGCCGCGGCCTCCATCCGAAGTTTCATCTTCCGTTCGGCCTCGGCGAGAACCTCGGGCGAGCCCGAACGCAGCTCGATGAAGAGAACGGCCTCGGCGGGAACGGTGTTGGGCGAATTCGGAGACACCTCCAGGCGGCCGACCGAGGTGTGCAGATCGAGGCCGTGCTCGCCGGCGATCTGCTTGAGATCGGCGATGAGATAGGCAGCCCCCAGCAATGCGTCCTTGCGCTTTGCCATCGGCGTCGCCCCCGTATGGGCCTGCCGGCCGAGGAAGGCGAGCCGATACTTGGTCGCGCCCCAGAAGCGGGTGAAGATTCCGAACTTTTCATTGGCCTCGAACAGCGCCTTGTCGCCCTCGATGTGAAGCTCGATCAGCGCGCCCGGAATCGCCACGCTGTCGCTGCCGGCATAGCCGATCTGCGCCAGGGATTCGCGCACCGTCACGCCATCGCCGTCCTTTCGCGCGAGCGCCCATTCGCGCTCGAGCGCGCCGGCAAACACGCTGCTTCCC
Organism: Bradyrhizobium sp. GW821-FHT12B03; assembly: GCF_058807535.1. Taxonomy (NCBI): domain Bacteria; kingdom Pseudomonadati; phylum Pseudomonadota; class Alphaproteobacteria; order Hyphomicrobiales; family Nitrobacteraceae; genus Bradyrhizobium; species Bradyrhizobium sp. GW821-FHT12B03. The sequence goes on along the minus strand of NZ_JBXAQU010000003.1, from coordinate 44,457 downwards.
AATAGGCTCGGCTGGAAGCGCGCGCCCTCCTCGTTGGTCCAGTTCACCACCTGGAAATTGCAGACCGGCAGCTTCTTCTCGGCCTTCAGCCGCTCCGACACGGCAAGCACCGCCTCGCAGGCCGAGACGACGCCGAGCGCACCGTCAAAGCGGCCGCCATTGGGCTGGCTGTCGATATGCGATCCGACCATGACCACCGGCGCGTTGGCGCCAGCCAGCGACAGGCTCCCGAACTGATTGCCGATGGCGTCGACGGACTGGGTAAATCCGTTCCGGGCGAACCAGCGGCCGAGCCAATCACGCGCCGCTCCGTCCTCCTTCGAGAGCGAAAGCCGCGTCATCGATCCGTCCGGCCCGCCGCCGAACACGGACAATTCGTCCATCATCGCCTGGAGACGCGATGGATTGATGGGAGCGCGCTCGGGGGCGATGTCAGGCATAGATGATTTCCACGTTGGACTTGAGGAACTGGTCGGAGAAGTCTTTGGTCAGGGTGCTCCCCGTGATCACCGCGTGGATGTCTTGCAGGCCGAACGTATGGATCGAGCCGAGGCGGCCGAACTTGGAGCTGTCCGCCACGATGACCGAGCGCTTCGCCTGCGCACGGGCCACGCGGCGGATGATCGCCTCGTCCTCGCCGTAGTCCATGAAGCCGCGCTCGGCATGGACGGCGCTGATCGCGATGATGGCGAGATCGAAGAAGTGCTCCTTCATCGCTGCCGCCGTCTCCGGACCGAAGGTCGCCTGATAGTCGGGGCGCAACCGCCCCCCGAGCACGCGGACGCTGGGCGTCGCCGAATAATAGAACTGGGCCGCCACCGCGAGCGAATTGCTCACGATCGTGAGATCCTTGCGGGTCTCGAGATGCTTCAGGCAGGCCAGCGCCGTGGTCCCCTCGTCGACGAAGATCTTCATGCCGTCCTTGACCAGGGCCGCGGCCGCCTCGCCGATCCGGGCCTTCTCCCGCGCGCCGACGCGCAGGCGATCGGCAAAGGGCTGGTCGCTCTCCTGGCGGTCGAGCACGGCACCGCCATAGACGCGGCGGGCAAAACCTTGCGTCTCGAGCTCGCGGAGGTCACGGCGGATCGATTCCTGGCTGACCTTGAACTGATCGACGAGGTCCTTGACGTGGACGCGCTGGTTCTGCCGCAACAGGTCGCGGATCAGCTCCAGGCGATGCTCGGTAAAGCTCATGGACGTTCCCCGGCTGTATCGGCACTTCCGGCCGCTGCGCGGCCCTTCTTGTTCATGAACCTCCTCATGGCACGGTGACGCGCACCTCGCCGGAAGCCGCCGGCGGCACGACCAGGTGACAGGCTGCGAAATCCTGCCGCTCGCGCACCGTCAGGCTGGGTTGAACGCGGCTGCATTTGTTCATGGCCTGCGGGCAGCGGGATCTGAAGCTGCAACCGTCGGGGATGTCGAGCGGGCTCGGCGGCTCCCCTTCCAGCAGGCACTCCTCCGGCCGGTAGCGACGCTGCTCGAGCGTCGGCATCGCGCTCAGGAGCGCCTTCGTATAGGGGTGTCCCGGGTCGAAGAAGAGGCGCTCATTGTCGGCGAGTTCGAAGACCTCGCCGAGATACATCACCGCCACGCGATTGCAGGCCTTCCTCACCATCGCAAGATCGTGCGAGATGAAGATGTAGGTCAGGTCATACTCCTTCTGAAGCTTCTGGAAGAGGTCGAGCAGCTTGAATTGCTCGGCCTGATCGAGCGCCGACAGCGTCTCGTCCATGATCAGGATTTCCGGCTCGAGGACGAGCGCGCGGGCGACGTTGACACGCTGCCGCTGTCCCGCGCTCAGGCCGAGAGGAAGCTCTTCGTAAAGCTCGGCCGGCAGCCCCACCTCTCCCATCACCTTCAGGACGCGCTCGCGAATCCTGGCCTTGTCGCGCCAGCCGTGCGTCCGCAGCGGATCTTCCAAAATCCTTCCGATCGAGGTCCGCGGCGGCAGCGAGCCGAACGGGTCCTGCAGCACCATCTGGAGCTTGCCGCGAAACGCCAGCAGAGCGCTGCCCTTCAGTGCTGCGATATCCTGGTCCGCGCAGAGGATCTGTCCCGAGCTCGGCAGTTCGAGCCGGCACAGCAGCCGCATCAGGGTCGACTTGCCGCAACCGGACTCGCCGACGATGGCGAAGCTGTCGCCGCGGCGGACGTCGAAGGTGACGTTGCGGACGGCGCGAACCAGATTGACCCCGCCGAAGCCGGTCTTCTTCCTGACCTTGTAGATCTGCGAGGCGTCACGCAGGCTGAGAACCACCTCCCGCCGGTCGTCCAGAGGGGGCGTCGCCGCCGGCTCGCCCCATATCCTCGGGGTCTGCCGCACCAGCTCTCGCGTGTAGGGATAGACGGGCTTGCCGATCAAATCCTCGGTCGACTGCTCCTCGACGATCCGGCCTGCATCCATCACCAGGATCCGCGAGCAGGCTTCGCGCGCCACCGGCAGCGACGACGTGACGAACAGGACGGCGGTGTTGAAGCTCGTCGTCAGCTCCTTCATCAGCCGGATCACCTGGGCCGCGACCGTGACGTCGAGCGGCTGGGTGACGTTGTCGGCGACCAGGAGCGCGGGGTTGGTCACCAGCGCGTCGACGATCAGCGCGCGCTGCATCATGCCGCCCGAGAATTGGGAGGGATAATCGTGAAAGCGGTTGCGCGCGGACGGGATGCGAACGGCATCGAGAAGCTCGATCACGCGGCGCTCGGCATCGCGCCGCGATACGCCGGGCACCACCGAGCGCATCTTCTCGACGATCTGGGCGCCGACCGGCAGCGTGGGATCGAGCGCCCCCATCGGATTGGCGCCGACGTAGGAAATCCGCTGGCGCAAGCTGCGCATGTCGGCGCCACCGATCTCATAGATGTCGCGCCCCTCGAACAGGACCTCGCCGGACCGCTTCGTCAGCGGCGGTTCCAGCCAGTTGACCACGGCCTTGGACAGCACGGTCTTTCCGGAGCCGCTGGCGCCGACCACCCCGACGATGTCGCGCGGCGCGAGGCTCAGCGACACGCTGTCGAGAATGATCTTCGCCGAGCCGGCGCGGCCGGCGGCAACGGTCAGGTTCCTGAGTGCGAGCAGCGGCTGCGTCATCCTTCCCCGCCTCCATGGACCGTGTTGCGTGCGCGCTCCAGGGAAGCACCGATCAGGTTGATGCTGGTGAGGGTCAAGCCCAGGAACAGGCCCGGCATGGTGGCGATCCACCACGCGTTCAGCAGATATTTGCGCCCGTCCGCGATGATGTTGCCGAAGGTCGGCGTCGGCGGCTGGACCCCGAGCCCGAGAAAGCCGAGCGTCGATTCGAAGATCATCATGCGGGCCACGTCGAGCACGGAGGTGAACAGCACCGGCGGCAGCAGCAACGGAAGCAGCAGGGTGAGGATGATTCGCGCGTCTGTCGATCCGCCGATCTTCGCGGCACGGACATATTCGCGCTGCCGCTCGGTCATCACGATGCTGCGCATGATGCGCGCATAGACCGGCCAGTTGGAGACGCCGAGCACCACGATGATCGCCGGGATGGTCGGCCGGGAGACGCCGAGGACGGAAATGGCGAGGATGATCATCGGGATCGACAGCTGGGCGTCGGTGAGCCGCATGATGACGGCATCGGTCCGCCCGCCGAAATAGCCGGCGATCGTGCCGAGCGCGCAGCCGATCGCCAGCATGACGATCACGGACGCGACCCCGATCAGGAACGAGTAGCGCAGGCCGACGAGCGAGCGCACCAGCATGTCGCGGCCGATCTGGTCGGTGCCGAGCGGATGAGCCCAGCTCCAGTTGTTGCCGAGAAGCAGCGGCGGCAGCAGGCGGGCTTTGACATCCATCTTGGTCGGATCGATGCCGCTCAGCTCGGGATAGAGTGCGGTGGCCAGCGCGAGCACGAGAAAGATGCCGAGGCCGACGCGGAATCCCGGCGTGGATGCCGCCTTGCCGAAGATGCGGCGGGCAATCGAGCGTTGGGCCGGCTTGTGCGCGATCGGCGCGCCGGCGGCAGTGGCGACGGACATCAATATCGAGCCTTAATATTCGAGCCTTGGGTCCATGGTGGTGGCGACGAGGTCGACGATGATGTTGATCAGCACGAAGATGGCGCTGGTCACGATGGCGATCCCCTGGATCAGCGGAAAGTCGCGCTGGAGCACCGCGTTGATGGTCAGGAGGCCGAGCCCCGGATAGTCGAAGATGTACTCGACGATGATGACCCCGCCGAGCAGGCTCGAAAACTGGATCCCGAGCAGATTGAGCAGCGGCACCGAGGCGTTGCGCAGCGCATGGTTGGCGATGATGCGGCTGCGCCCGAGGCCGCGGACGTGCCCGACCGCCACATAGGGCTCCGTCATCTGCGCCGAGACGGAGCTCACCAGCGTGCGGATCAGCACCGGCGACAGCTCGACCGCGAGCACGATCGCCGGAAGGATCGTATAGGCAAATCCCCTGTAGCCGATCGCGGGCAGCCATCCGAGCTTGACGGAAAACAGCAGCGCCAGAACGATTCCGAGCCAGAAGTTCGGCAGCGATATGAAGATCGAGGAGATGTAGAACGCCAGCTTGTCCGGCCATCGTCCGATTGCGAGGCCTCCGGCAATGCCGACGATCGCGGAGAACACCAGGGCGATCACCAGCGTCACCGCGGCAAGCTGCAGCGTCATCGGCAGTGCCTCGAGGATCAGGCTCAAGACCTTCGCCCGCTCACCGCGCGTGGTGTCGTTGAAGTTTGCCCCGCCCGTCGCCGCTCCGTTCGCAGGGCGGACGAAGGACTGCCCGAGATCGCCGCGCGCGACGCCGCCGATGTAGCGCCCGAACTGGACGACGATCGGATCCCGCAGGCCCATGTCGGTCGCGATCTTCTCGATCAGGGCTTCGGGCGCCATTCCGCCGGCCATCAGCCGCACCGGATCTCCCGGCACGACCCGCAACAGCGTGAAGATCAGCAGCGAGACCAGGAAGATGATCAGGACGCCCTGGGCCAGACGCCGCAGGAGGAAATTCAGGACGAACATCCCTAAGCTCCGTGAAGGACACGGCGTGCCGCGCGCCGCCCGATCGCGGCACGCGGCAGCCAGTCATGGTCAGGCGACGGGCTTGGACGCATCCATCGATCCATCCGGGTAGATGTAGAGGCCTTCGAACTCCTTCTGCATCGCGTGAATCATCACGGAGGTGAAGAGCGAAAGCGCCGGCATCTTCGAGGCGAGCAACGGCATCGTCTCGGTCTGGAGGATCTTCTTCCGCTCCTCGAGGGTCGGGGCGCTGCGCTCCTTGTCGAGGCTGGCATCGATCGCGGAATCCTCGATGCCGCAGATGCGATGCGAGGAGGAGTGGAAATGCGTGCGCAGGATCAGGTCAGGCTCGGGCGAACCGGTCGACCAGCCGCAATCCACCATGTGGCCGGGCCCGCCGCCCGGGCGATGGTACAGCCGCTCGTTCCAGGCCGCCGGCTCGAGCACGGTCAGGCTGACATTGAAGCCCTGCTCGTTCAGCATCGCGGTGATGATCTCACCGTATTCCTTGGTCTTGGGATAGAAGCCCACCGACGTGATGTATTCGAGCGGCGGCAAGCCCTTGCCGTTGGGGAAGCCCGCCTCGGCGAGCAACGCCTGGGACTTCTTCGGATCGAACTTCGGATAGTTTTCGAGGTCGACATAGCCGAACTTCACCGGAGAGACGAAGTTCGACGAGGCGTGGCCCGCCGAACCCAGCACTTCGAGGATGAGGTCGCGGTTGATGGCGTGGCAGGCGGCCATGCGGATGCGGGGATCGTTGAACGGCGGCTTCGAGCAGCGGAACCAGAGATATTTGTTCTCGACCGACACCACCCGGTTGATGCGGATGTTGGGGTTGCCCTTGACGGTGTCGACCTGCTCCGGCTCCAGGCGCTCGACGATCGAGGCCTGGCCGTTCATCAGCGAGAGCATGCGTGTCGTGGAGTCGCCGGTGAAGGTGAAGCTGATCCCGGCGATGGCCGGCTTGCCCTTGAAGTAGCCATCGAACGCCTTCAGCACGGTATCGTTGCCGCGCTGCTCGACGAACTTGAACGGACCCGTGCCGTTGAGACGTTGCGAGAGCACGCCGCCCGGACCGCCCGCGATGTCCTTTGCCGACATGATCGGCAGGAACGCCGCGAGGAACATGAAGAGGTGCGCGGGATAACCGCCCTTCGAGGTGTCGACGATCACGGTGTAGTCGTCGGGCGTCTCGATCTTCAACGTTTCGCTGGGGCCGGGATACCATTGCGCCGGGCGATCGGGCTTGGATCCGTATTCGAACGTAGCCTTGACGTCCTCCGCCTTGAACGGCTTGCCGTCGTGGAAGGCCACGCCCTGACGCAGCTTGATCTGCAGGCGGTTGGGGTCGAGCAGCTTGATGTCGGTTGCAAGCTCGTAGATCACCTCGCCCGGATTATCGAGCTTCATCGGCGTGCGGGTCAGGAAGCCCATCACGAAGCCTTCGATGTTCTTCTGCGACAGCGTCGTGTGCGCGGTCGGATCCCAATTGCCGGTGATGTTCTCCGCCGACAGAAAGGTCATGGTCTTGCCCGCCTGGGCGTGAGCCTGAGCGATGAAGAAGTCCGGGTTGATTTGCATGTAGCCGGCCGCGACCGCGGCTCCCGCCGCCCCCTTCAGAAAGTCGCGACGGTCAAACTTCGGGTGCATCGACATTCCCCTTTTCCTGGAGCAACCGCTAAATCGGTCAAAACGGTCATGCAGATGCCGTGCCAGATCGGATTTTGCGGCATAAATTGTGGATTTTGACCGATCTTGCGCCAAATGCTCGCGTTAGGGGCACCAATGGGTGTGCAAGGCGCCAGCGCCTTGGCGGACCCCGCCTGCGCCGCGGGCACTCCGTGAACAGCATTTGGACGCCTCGGCCCGCTGCGCTCAATTCCGAACGCGCTGCCCGGCGGCCCGAACCTGGCGATCCCGCCTTGCGAAAACCCCGGGGATGGCAATGCGGTCGCCTGCCTTCTCGCGTAATCTGACGCTGCCTCCCATCCAACGAAAGCGCCGCGGACAAAGATCATGACCAGCCGAGAGACGATCAGCTTCGAACTGTCGCAATCTGCACTGCAGGCGCGCCGCAATGCCAAATGGAATCAGTACGACGCCGACGTCCTGCCCGCCTTCGTTGCAGATATGGATTTTGCCGTCGCCGCCCCGATCCAGGCGGCGATCGAGCGGATCGTCCGGGATCGCGATTACGGCTATCCGCTGCGCGATGGCCAGAAGCCGGACCGGCTCGTCGCCGCGGCCTTCGCCGACCGGATGAAATCCCGCTGCGGGTGGGAGCTCTCGCCCGATCTCGTGCTGCCGCTGGCGGATCTGGTGCAGGGGACCTACGCGCCGATCCTCGCGTTCTCGGATCCCGGCGATGGCGTCGTTCTCCAGGTCCCGAGCTACCCGCCGTTTCGCGACGCCATCAACACGACGGAACGCCGGCTTCTGGCGTTGCCGATGCGCGACAACGGGAGCCGCCACGTCTTCGACATGGACGAACTGGCCGCGCTGGTCGACCGGCGAACCCGCATCTTCGTGCTGTGCAATCCGCAGAACCCGACCGGACGGGTGTTTTCCCGGGACGAATTGCTGTCATTGGCCCGCTTCGTCATCGACCACGATCTCATCGTCATTTCGGACGAGATCCACTCCGACCTGGTCTATCCCGGACACCAGCACATTCCGTTTGCCTCGCTCGGCCCCGACATTGCCGCGCGCACCGTGACCCTCAACTCGGCGACCAAGAGCTTCAACATTCCGGGCCTGCGCTGCGCGGTGATCGCCTTCGGCAGTGACGAGCTGCGCAGGCGATTTCACACCCGTATCCCGCTGCGGCTGACAGGCCAGCCCAACGTCGTCGGCGCCGACGCAACGGTGGCCGCCTGGACCGAAGGCCAGCCCTGGCTCGATGCGGTGATGGACCACCTTCACAAGGCCCGGAACAGGGTCGTCGAGGTGCTCGCAGCGGAAGTGCCGGAGATCCGTTTCCGTGCTCCGGAAGCCACCTACCTCGCCTGGCTCGATTGCCGCGAACTCCGTCTGTCGGCGGCCGCGTTCCCGTTCTTCCTGGACAAGGCCCGACTCGGCTTCAGCGCCGGAGAGACCTTTGACCCCGACTGCGCGCAGTTCGTCCGGCTCAATTTCGCAACCTCGATGCCGATCCTCGACCAGATTCTGGATCGAATGATCGTGGCTGCGCGGCAGAACGACCGGTGATGCCCATTGAACTGGCGACCGTTCGGGACGACCGCAGTTGCCGGCCGACCTCAGCGCCGCGGATCACGCGGCGTTCCTCAGGCGCTTGAAGCGCTCCATGCGGAACGGCGCGGGATCGACGCGAGGCGTGGATCCCGTTACCAGATCGGCCATCAACGCGCCGGCGCCGGGGCCGATACCGAATCCGTGGCCGGAGAAGCCGGTTGCGATGTGGAAGCCCGGAACAGAACCAACCGGCGCGATGACCGGCACAGCATCCGGCGTGACATCCATCAGGCCAGCCCACATCTGCGTGACCTTGGCGTCGCGGAACGCCGGGAATGCTTCGCGCAAATGGCTGATGCCGCCCAGCACGAAGCGCGGCGACGGATCGGGATCGAGAATGCGGACCTGCTCGAAGGGCGTGACCTCGTCGCTCTTCCAGCTTCGGGCCATCGTCAGCTCACGAAGAAACTGGCCGCCGATGCGCAGCGTCAGCTCCTTCCAGCTCTTGATGAGCGTCGGCGTATAGTCGCAGAACAGACGGAAGCTGTCCGGCGTGATCGGAGCGACGTTCGCGTTGCGTTGGGCAACGGTGAAGCCGCCGTCCAGACGGCGGCGGAAGGCGAAATTGCCCGCACCAACGGCGAAATCCGGAACACCGTCGACCGCGGAAACGCGGGCGACGCTACCGAGGATCTTCAGGACCGGAAGATCGATGCCCATGTTGCCGGCGAACAGGCGCGACCAGGCTCCGCCCGCCAGAACGACGGACGAACAGCGGATCTCGCCGCGCTCGGTGACGCAGCCGCTGACCCGGCCCGCCGTTCGTTCGATGGAGCGGACGGCGCAGTTGGTGAGGATATGCGCGCCTTTGGCGGCCGCGCCCCGCGCGATGGCCGGAACGGCGATGAACGGCTCGGCCTTGCCGTCACTCGGTGTATGCAGCGCGGCACGGAACGGTTTTGCCATTCCCGGAATGAGCGTCCTCAGCTCGTCTCCCCTTGCGAAGCGGGAATCGAGACCAAACGGCGCGGCGTGCTTCAACCACGCCTCGTACATGGCAATGTCGGCATCGTTTTCGCAGAGATAGGCGACGCCGGCCTGCCGAAACCCGGTTTCGCCGCCGATCCGCTCGTTCATGCCGCGCCAGATCCGAAGACTTTCAATTGCGAGCGGCAATTCGGCCGGGTCGCGCCCCATCTGGCGTACCCAGCCCCAGTTCCGCGCCGACTGCTCCGCCCCGATCAACCCCTTTTCGCACACGGCGACGCTCACGCCGCGCTCAACCAGCGAAAGCGCCGTCGAGATGCCGACGATACCGCCGCCAATGACGACGACGTCCACCTGCGCAGGCAGCTCCTGCGGCGCGACGACGAGATCAGGAATAATTCTGGACATATTGTCCTCCTGGAAACGAAGCAATCGAAGGCCAATATGGATCAGACGTGCCGTGCTCCGTGAGCATCCGCTCCAGCCGGCCGGCAATGGTGGGCTCCTCCATGTCAGCGCCCCGGACGGTCGAGCAGATCGCGCAAGCGGTGCCAGCCGGCGAAGAGCGGCACGAACCATGGCCTGCCCGAATAGAACGGCACCGCTGCGAATTCTTCCCGATCGAAGGCGGAAGGCATGTTTTGCTCGCCGAGAATCTTCCGCGCCGTCTGGTAACCGAGATAGGTCATCAGCGCGACGCCGTTGCCGTTGCAGCCGGCAGCGAAATCCGTACCGTCGCGGGCGCCGAGATGGGCGATCTTGTCGACCGTCATGGCGACGCGTCCGCTCCATGCATGGGTGATCTTCACGCCCGCGAGCTGCGGCCAGATGACCAGCATGCGCGCGTAGAGCCGCTTCGCGGCAAGCTTGTCCGGCATGTCGAAGATGCCCGGGCGTGAACCGAAGAGAAGACGCGACCCGTCGGGCGCCGGCCTTGCATAGATGAGGTCACGGCGCGTGTCGGACACCATGCGCGCCTGCGGAATAAGCTCGGCCAGCAGATCCGCGGGCAGCGGTTCAGTGGCAATCTGATAGCTCTTGACCGGCACGATACGGCTGGCGAGACCCGGCGTGGCATCGGCCCCGGTGTAGCCGTTCGTGGTGGCGACGACATGGGCGGCCCGGATGTTGCCTCGCGTCGTGGGCACGATCTTCTCTCCGGTCGGCCCATCCTGCACGACGCCCGCGCGCGCATGCGAGCGCAGCACGACGCCTGCCGCGCGCGCCCGGTCGCGCAGGGCCTTGTGATACTTGCCCGGATGGAGACCGCCATATTCGTCGATCACCATGCCACCATGATAGTAGTCCGAACCGATCGCCGCCCGCTGCTGAGCGCGGTCGAGGAACCGCACGGTCACGCCTGTCTTTTCCGCCAGAAGCGCGCCATGGCGCTTCAGCGTTTCGTAATCGCCCGCGGCATGGGCACCGAAAAAACGGCCGGTGAGCGCAAGCCCCGCATCGAGCTTTTCCGTCTCGACCAGCGTCTTCAGATAGTCGAAGCTCTCGTTGCTCTCGCCGATCAAGCGCGAGAAGAGTGCGGGATCGATCCCCTTGATCGCGCCGCCGACGACCAGTTTCTGGCCGCTCGACACCATGCCGCCCGACCGGGTCGAGGCGCCCTCGCCGATCCGGTCGCCGTCTATGACGACGACGGAACGACCGGCACGCGCCAGATGGGTGGCGGCATTCAGGCCGGCATAGCCCGAGCCAATGACGACCATATCGGCTCGCTCCGGCAGCGGATCGAGATCGGTTTCCGGCTCGGCGGCCTCCCACCAATAGGGCGCCTCCTTGAAGTTCTTCGCATAGATATCGTCAAAACGGGGCATGATGCATCAAGCCTTGCGGCTCACCTTTCACTGAACGCGGGATGGCGGCACCACAACGCACGGCCGTCCCGATAGACCGGCCGCGCAGGGCCGAACGAAATTCTCCCGACCTGGATGCGATCAGAGAACCTGACCGAGAAATTCACGCGTGCGAGGATCCTCCGGGTGGTCGAACAGCTTTGCGGGAGGGCCGCTCTCCACGATCAAGCCACGATCGGTGAAACAGACGCGATGCGAGACTTCCCGGGCGAACTTCATTTCGTGGGTCACCAGGATGCAGGTCAAGCCGTCCTCCACGAGTTCGCGGATGGTCGAGAGCACCTCCTTGACCGTCTCGGGATCGAGCGCTGCCGTCACCTCGTCGAACAGGATCACATCCGGTTGCATGGCAAGGGCGCGCGCGATCGCAACGCGCTGCTGCTGGCCGCCCGACAGCTCACCCGGATAGCTGTCCGCTTTTTCGGAGAGCCGCACCTTTTTCAGGAGTTTGCGGGCCCGCTCCTCGACCTGGGCGCGATCATGTCCGAGCACCTGGATCGGCGCCATCATGATGTTTTCCAGTGCCGTGCGATGCGGGAAGAGATTGTACTGCTGGAAGACCATCGCCACCTGATGGCGGAGTACCCGCATCTGCTTCTCCGACTTCATCTCATGCACGCGATGCAAGCCGACGCGGATGAAGCCTTGGTCCACAGGGACAAGGCCATTGATACAGCGCAGGATGGTGGACTTTCCCGACCCCGACGGGCCGATGATGCAGACCGCTTCGCCCTTCTGCACGAACAGCGAGATGCCCTTGAGGACCCGGACGTCGCCGAAGGACTTGTGGATGTCATCGAGCTCAATCAGCGCGTCGGGACGATTCACAGATTGTCTCCTTTCACGGCCCGCTCCAACCGGCGCGCGAGGAGCGCGATCGGATAGCAGTAGGCGAAGAACAGGAAGAGGATGGTCAGATAGAAGTACACGATCACGCGCTCGCTCTCGATCGCGAGCAACGTGTTCAGGATGGTCAGGACGTCCTGGATTCCGGTGACGGTCGCGAGCGCTGTTGCGATCATCACCAGCGCGTAGAGGTTCATCCACCCCGGAATCATCCGCCGAAAGGCCTGCGGCAGGATCACATGGCGGTAGATCTGGCCCGTGGTGTAGCCGAGCGAACGCGCCGCCTCCCACTGGCCGCTATGAATCGATTGGACGGCGCCTCGGATCACTTCGGAGAAATTCGCGGCCGTCGGCAACGCAAGACCGATGACGGCCTTCACCAACGGCGGAAACACAATGACCCAGCCGAAGACCTCTGTCTCGAACGGCAGGATGTAGAGCATTGCGAACAGCAGGACCAGCCAGGGCGAATTGCGCAGGAAGTTCATCAGCAGCAGAGACGACACACGGATCGGCGCGAATCTGGCGAGCGTCGCAACACCGATGACTGCGCCGAGTGCCGTCGCCAGTCCCATGGTGGCGATGGAGAGGAGAATGTTGAGCACGAAGCCGCCCTTGATCGGCCAGCCCGAGGCGGAGCCGGTGAGAATGAGCGGCAGCCGCACCAGCACGCGCGCCCAATATCTCGAGCCGCCGGCCGCAGCGTCGATCCCGACCCAAACCAGGACGCCAAGCGCGATCAGCAGCAAAACCGCGCGCTTCTTGCCCTCGTAGGAAAGCGTGAGGCCCACGATCAATGCCCTTTTCCATAACCGGGAAAAGCCATGAACGCTTCGAGCCTGGCCATCGCGAATGTCAGAATGGACACGAGCGTCACGTAGATGACGAGCACGAGGATCATGACCTCCAGCGTGCGGAACGTGTCGTTGTAGATCTGCCCGGCGTAGTACATCAGCTCCGGCACGGTGATGACGGAGGCCTGCGACGTCGTCTTGAAGAGGTTCGTCAGAATGTTCGTCAACGCCGGCAGGCAGATGCGGGTCGCGATCGGCGCCTCGATCCACCAGAACCGGGCCCACCGGCCGTAACCCAGCGACCGTGCCGCCTCGATGATGGACCGGGGCATCGTTTCGATGCCTGAACGAAAGGCTTCTATGGCGAGCGCCCCGCCGAACAGGCTGAGCGACATCGCTGCGCAGGCGAAGGCGCTGAGCAGCGGAACCGACAGGCCCGTTGCCGGGTCGGTCACCCTGAGACCAAGGGTGGAGAGCGTGAAATAGGCGAACAGCATCTGCAGCAGCGGCGGCGTGTTGCGAAACACCTCCACGAACAACTCGATCAGGGCGTCGAGCCAGAAGATCCGCAGCGTGAGCCCGAGGGCTCCCAGCAGGCCGATGACGATGGCGGCGCTTGACGAAAGCGCCGCCAGCTTGAGCGTGTTGACGACGCCGGTCAGCAGCCAATGCTGGTACGCTGGATCCGCGAGCCAGGAATAGTCGAGACCGAACAAGGGCTGCTGCTCCGCGTCAGTTCTTCTTCGCGGCCGCAGCCTTGGCCCGCTCGGCAATGTAGGCAGAGTGCGGCATGTCGAATTCGGTTTCCCATGCGATCAGCTTGCCTTCGGCCTCGGCCTTCCCGATGGCCTTGTCGACGGCTTCGCGAAACTCCGCGTCGCCTTTGCGGAGGCCGCCCGCCATTGGCTGGAATTCATAGGGCGCGACGGCGATCTTGTAGTTCGCCCAGTCGGCTTCCTTGAGCTTCTGCGCGAGCGTCATGTCGTCGAAAACGAAGCCGATGCAGCGATTGTCCTTCAGCGCGCGATAAGCTTCAGGCTGGGTCTTGAAGGCGACGAGATTGATGCCGAACTCCTCCGTCATCTTCTTGTTGTAGTAGGAGCCCTGGATGCCGCAGATCTGCTTGCCCTTCAGTTCCTCCCATTTGGAGATCGTCGACGCCTTGTCCATCAGCACCGAGGGACCGGCGGCGGAAACATATTCGGTGGTGAAGTCGATCACCTTGCCGCGCTCCGCGGTAACGCCGAGCGTGGCGAAAATCGCGTCGATGCGGCCCGCGGTCAGAAATTCAATGCGGTTGGAGGCAACGACCGGGACGAGCTCGATCTTGTCCTCGGAGCCGAGCAGTTCCTTGGCGACGTATTTGGCCAGCGAGACCTCGAAGCCGACGACCTCGCCCTTGTCGTTGAGAAAGCCGTAAGGTGCGTAGTCGTTCTTCACACCGACGATGATCTTGCCACGTGCCTTGATGTTCTCGAGCGTGCCGGCCATGGCGGCACCATCGACAAGGAAGGCAACGAGCGCGAGCGCCGAAACGCTCATCTTTCCGAGTTTCGTCATTTGGGTCCCCTGAAACAATGATGACCTGCCGGCGCTGTTGCAGCAGCGTCGCGCCAAACCATCAGCCTTGCGGATGTGAAAGCCGCCTAAAATTCACGCAACCGTGTCAGGCGATCGATTTTTCAGCATTGAAGGCATATATTTCTCATCATACAAGCAACCCGGGAAATATTTTTCATAATGTGAGAAATGAGTGTCGGGACCTGGTCACTTGATATCCGGCGGAGCGCAATTGCTCGACCGTGCGATCATCCTGCTCGACCTCGTCGCGGATGGCGGGGTCGAGGGCCTCGCGCTCAAAGAGCTGACCGCGCGCTCCGGGCTCAACACGGCCACCTGTCACCGCATCCTCAACACGCTGGTCGGCCACAAGCTGCTGGCCCGCGATGACAAGAAGCGCCGCTACAGGCTCGGAGCCCGCATGGCCATTTACGGGGTCCGCGCCGCCCGCGGGCCCGGAATCATCAGCCGTTGCGAGGTCGCGCTGACCAGGCTGAGACGCCGTACCGGCGACACGACCCATCTGATGGCGCGTTTCAACCACGATTCCGTGTGCCTCGACCGGCGCGACGGCGAATGCATCGTACCGACGTTGACCGGATCCATCGGCGGCTCCGTGCCGCTCGGAGTTGGCCCCGGCTCGATCGCGATGCTCTCCTTCCTCGACGAGGACGAACAGGACTACACCATCCGCGCCAACCTCCACCGCTACGCGTCCTATCGCGACCTCACCAAAGACCGGGTTCAGCAATTGATCGCCGACACGAGGCAACGCGGATACGCGGTCGACATGGGCGAATTCATTCCCGGCATCGCCGGGGTTGGAATGCCGATCATGACGCCGGGCGAAAAGCCGGGCGCCGCCCTCAGTTTCACATTGCTCTGTGCGAAACTGGCGCCCGGCGTCATCGAGCATTACGCGTCGCTTCTGCGGGAGGAAATCGCCGCCATCACCGGGCAATAGAGGCGGTCAAATCCCCCTCGCGCGAAAACTCCGGGGCGTGGTGGCTCCCCTCGTGCAAGCGAAGCGCGGCCGTTGCTCCGACCGCGTCAGCGGATCTCGTTCACATAGTGATGATGTGCGGTCGTCGCGCGGTGCTCGCTGAGCAGCGCCAATGATCCGGCCTGATCATATGCTTCCTCGCGAATGACCAGGACGGCACTTGGCGATCGCAAGCCGAGCAGTCGCCGGTCTTCCGCGCTCGCCAACTCCGCCAATAATTTTTCGCGGACCGCTGAAATGCGGATGCCATAGGCATCGAGCAGATGCAGATAGAGCAGCGCCGGCACGCGCGCCGGCGCCGTGGGGAAATCCGGCACGCGACGCGCAACCAGGCTGATGCGCGAATGCATGACCGGTGTGCGGCCGACGCGCCGGATGCGGTGAAGATGCAGCAGCGGCTCTCCGGCCGCCTCCGAGAACAGCGCGGCCTCCTCGGAGCTTGCCGGCCGGACCGCCACGGACAGGACTTCTGGCACGGAACGTTGCAGGCTTCCGTTCTCACCGTGCAGGCGGAAATACTGGAAGAAAAAGCGCAGGCTGTGCTGTGGCGCGCGACCGGTCACGACGGTACCGGTCTTGCGACGCCGCACCAGCATGCCGTCGGCCGTCAGGTCCGCCAGAGCACGGCGGATGGTCCCGACCGCAACGCCATATCGTGCAGCAAGCGCAACCTCGCCCGGCAAGACCGTGCCGGGGGATAACTCGCCAACGAGGATCGCTTCGGCGATCTGCCGCTTGACGTGCTCGTACAACGGAACCGGCAGGCTCGAGGGGCCGCTGCTCGCTGCCTTTGCCTGTTTGCCGGTCACATGTGCCTCATTCTTTGGAATTGACAGCAGTCGGCGTCCATCGTCTATTTCTTTATAGAATATAGAAATCGACGACCGCAAATGATTTCGCCTCCATCGAGCCCCAAGCTGGCCGGGCCGACCCTGGTCGACGGCTTTGCCGAAATCGAACGCACCGCCGAAAGTGCGGTCGACGATCTCGCGCGGATGGTGGCGGTCGACACCAGCTTCCCGCCCGGCGCGGGATACGATGCGTTTGCCGCGCTGATGGAAAAAGCCGTCGCAACGCTCGGCTTGCAATGCCGGCGCGTCGATGTGCCGGAGCAGCTGTGGCGCGTCGCCGGCGGCCCGGCGCACGGCGCGCGCACCAATCTCATCGCACGCCGACACTCCGGCAAGCCGACGCTGGGATTGTATTTCCACGTCGATACCGTGCCGGCTGCGCCGGGCTGGACAAGTGATCCCCTGCGGCTGACGCGCGAGGGCGATCGCCTGACCGGCCTTGGCGCCGCCGACATGAAGGGCACCATCGCCGCCGTGCTGCTGGCGCTGCGCGCCGCCGGCAAAACCGGCCTGCTGCTCGGCTACGATCCGATGCTGCTGCTCTGCACCGACGAGGAAGCCGGGCTCTATCCCGGCATACGCTATCTCGCCGAACAGGGCATGCTGGACGGCCACATCCTCAACTTCAACGGTGCGGCCGCGCCGCGCATCTGGGCCGGCTGCTTCGGTCTGTTCACGCTTCTGGTGCGGGTTCACGGCAGGACGCTTCATGCGAGCGAGGCTGCGCGCGCGGGCAGCAGCGCCAACGCCATCGAGGCTGCTCTGCCGATCCTCAATGGGCTTGCCACCCTGAAGCCGGAGATCGCAAAGCGCATCTCCGCCCTGCCCGCTCCGCCAGGCGCGACGCATCCGCTTGCGGCGCAACTCGATATTTCCGCCGCTCATGGCGGCCAATGCGGCGGCCAGATTCCCTCGCGCTTCGACATCCTGGTCTGCCGCCGCTACGCGCCGGAAGAGGACTTCCTCGTCGCGCGCCGCGAGATCGAGGATGTGATCCGCAAGGCCGCGCCCCACGCCGAGATCGAGATCGCTCTCACCGGTCATTTGACGCCGACGTCGGATCCGACCGGCCCGCACTGGCCGCGCTGGCAGGAGGCGCTGTCGGCCGGGTTCGGCTACGCGCCCGGCGACTTCGCCAGATGGGGCGCAACGAGCTGCTCCGACTTCGGCTGGGTGCAAGCCACCGGCATGCAGGAGATCCTTCTGACGGGCCTTGGCCGGCCGGACAGCCGCATTCATGCCCCCGGCGAATTCACCACGCTCACTGACATCGTCGCACTGGCGAAGTCGGTCCTCGCCTATCTGTCCGCCGAATTCCGTCCCGATCTTTCGCCCGAAGCAACCGCCATTCGCTAACTCGTGGAGCGTACTTCTATGCTGTCCGTCACCCGCCGCCTGTTTCTTGCCGGGACTGCCTTAAGCCTCGTCACCTTGCCCAGGATCGCCATCGCCGATGCTCCCAAGCGCGGCGGCGTGCTGCGGATGTCGCTGGACCAGGCCGCGTCGGTGATTCATCCGATGCTGGCGCGGGTCAATCCGGAATATCTCGTCACCGAATTGCTCTACTCCAACCTGACCCGGCTGAAGCCGGACATGACCGTCGAGCCGGACCTCGCGATCTCCTGGGAGCCGAACGAGACGCGGACGGAGTGGATATTCAAGCTGCGCCCGGGCGTGACGTTCCACGACGGCTCGCCACTGACCTCGGAAGATGTCGTCGCCAGCATCAATGCCATCCTCGATCCGAAGACCGCCTCCCCCGGCCGAACCAATGTCGGTCCGATCAAGGAGGTCGCCGCGGTCGATCCCCTGACCGTCAAGTTCACGCTCTCCGGCGCCTACGCCGACCTGCCGGTGGCTCTCACCTATCTCAACGCGCGTATCGTCCCGGCCAAGGTCATCGCCTCCGACCTCGCCAGCCTGTCGACGACGGCAAACGGCACCGGGCCGTTCAAGCTCGTGTCCTACGAGCCCGATCGCAAGATCGTCGTCGAACGCAACGCCGCCTATTACGATCCGACACGGCCTTACCTCGACCGGGTGGAATTGCTCGTCTATCCGGACCGCACCGCCGAGGCGTCGGCGATGATATCAGGCGAGATCGACCTGCTTCTGACGACGACACCGGGCGAATACGAACGGCTCGTGAAGGCCGGCGGCGTCAAGGCGCTGCGCACGCCCTCCGGTCAATTCCTCAATATCAACCTCGGATGCGACCAGAAGCCGTTCAACGACATCAGGGTCCGCCAGGCCCTCGCATTGACGGTCGATCGCGAGGCGACCGTCGGTTTCGTCGCCGGCGGCTACGGCACGCCAGGCAACGACACGCCGCTGAACTCCGCCTATCACTTCTACAGAAATATCCCGCAGAAGAAGCCCGATATCGCCAAGGCGAAGCAGCTTCTGGCCGACGCAGGCTATCCCAGCGGGATCGATCTGACGCTGATCGCTTCCGACCGGCCGGCCACCCGCACCCAGCTCGGCGTCGCAATTCGCGAAATGGCCGCCGCGGCCGGCTTCCGGATCAACGTGCAGACGATGCCGCACGCGACCTATCTCGATCAGGTCTGGAAGAAGGGCAATTTCTATGTCGGCTTCTACAACATGCAGCCGACGGCCGACGCGATCTTCAACCTGCTCTACACGTCCAGCGCGACCTGGAACGAGACCCGCTGGAACAACGGCGCGTTCGACGCCGTCATCAATGCGGCGCGCGTCGAGACCGACGAGGTGAAGCGCGCCGCGCTCTATGCCAAGGCGCAGGAGATGATGAACACGGAGGTCCCCACGGTGATCTCGGCGTTCTTCGATCTTCTCGCCGCACAGCGCTCCTATGTCGAAGGTTACACGCTGCATCCGCGCGGCTCGGTGTTCCGCCTCGACATGGTTTCGCTCGGCGCCGGCGCGCCGAAGCGCGCTTGACGCCGGAGACATCGCTTGTCGCTCACCTGGCTTGCACGCCGGCTGATGTTGATGGTCTACACCGTCATCGTGGTCTCGATGCTGGTGTTCACCATCACGCAGATCCTGCCGGCCGACGCGGCCCAGTCGCTGCTGGGTGAGAACGCGACACCGGAAATGCTGGCCGCGCTCAGGGCAAAGCTCGGGCTCGGCGATCCGGCCTGGCAGCAATATCTGCGCTGGGCCGGCGGCGTCTTCAGCGGCGATTTCGGCGTCTCGATGCGCACGAGCCAGCCGGTCGGACCGGACATGATGGCGGCGCTGTCGCGTTCGCTGCTGCTCGCGGTGTGCTCGATCCTCGTCACGCTGGTCGTCGCCGTGCCGTTCGGCGTGGTGGCGGCGCTCCGGCAAGGCAGACTCACCGATACGGGTGTGAGCCTGATCGCCTATCTCGGGATCTCGCTGCCCGAATTCGTCACCGCGACTCTGCTTGCGCTCCTGCTGGCCGACACGCTGCATTGGCTGCCGCCGACCGGCTACGTCTCGCTGCTGGAAGACTTCGGCGACGGCGTGCGCCATCTGGCGCTGCCGGTCCTGACCGTCTCCGTGATCCTCATCGCTCATGTGATGCGCATGATGCGGTCCGAGACGCTCGACGTGCTGAAATCCGACTATATCCGCGCGGCGCGGCTGAAGGGATTGCCGGAACGCACCGTGCTGTTTCGCCACGCGCTGCGCAACGCACTGCTGCCGGTGGTCACCATCATCGCCCTCGACGTCGGCTACCTGCTCGGCGGCATCATCGTGATCGAGGAGATCTTCGCCATTCCAGGGATCGGACGCGCGCTGATGGTCGCCATCACCACGCGCGACCTGCCGTCGATCCAGGCCGGGGCATTGATCATGGCCGCCACCTATGCCGTCACCAACACGCTCGCCGACATGGCCTATGCCCTTCTCGACCCGCGGATCCGCTATGACTGAGCTGTTCATCCGCCTGATCCGGAGGCCGCAGGGTTTTCTCGGCGTCGCGCTCCTGGCGCTCCTCGCCCTCGCATGTCTGCTCGGACCGGCACTGGCGCCCTATGCGCCGGAGAAGATCGATTTTCTCGGCCGGTTTCGCGCGCCCGGCTGGCAGAACTGGCTTGGCGCCGATCAATTCGGCCGCGATATCCTGAGCCGCCTGATGGTCGGCGCGCGTTCGACCGTGCCGATGGCCCTCATCGCGACCTTTGTCGGCAGCGCAGCCGGCGCCATCATCGGCGTCGGCTCGGCCTATCTCGGCGGCCGAACCGACGACGCCATCATGCGCACCAACGACGCCGTGATGGCGATCCCGGGCCTTCTGATGGCCCTGTTGCTGGTCTCGACGCTCGGCAACGGCGCCGGCAACGCAGTCGTCGCCATCGCTGTGGCCTTTGCACCGGGCATGGCGCGGGTGACCCGGTCGGTCGCGCTCAATGTGCGCAATCAGGATTACGTCAAGGCGGCCATCGCGCGTGGCGAAAGCGCGATGTGGATCGTTTTGCGCGAGATGCTGCCCAATGTGATGGCGCCGATCGTAATCGAATCCACCATCCGCGTGTCCTTCGCCGTCATGCTGTTTGCAACGCTCAGCTTCCTCGGCGTCGGTGCGCAGCCACCTGCATCCGAATGGGGGCTCATGGTGGCGGATGCCCGCCAATACATGTATCAGGCGCCGTGGGGTCTGATCGCGCCGTCCGCCGCGATCGCGCTCACCGCCATTGCCTTCAACCTCCTCGGCGACGGTCTTCGCGACGCCCTCAATCCTAGGGATGAGCGGTGATCCCGGCGCTTGCGATCAAGAACTACACGCTCGACTATGTGACGGCCGCGGGACCGGTGCGCGTGCTGCACGACATTTCGCTGGAAATCGGGCCGGGCGAGGTGCTGGGCCTCGTCGGCGAATCCGGCTCAGGCAAGAGCTCCCTCGCCTGGGCGCTGATGCGCCACCTGCCGGACAATGCCCGCGAAGTCGCAGGCTCGCTGCATCTCGGCGACACCGACCTCCGGCACGTGAGCCCGCGCGAGCTGACGAAGATCCGGGGACGCCGGCTCGGCATGGTGTTTCAGGATCCGTCGACCTCGCTCAACCCGACGCTGACCATCGGCCGGCAGGTCACGGAGACACTCATCCAGCACCGCGGCCTTGGCCAACGCGACGCGGAGAAGCTGGCCATCGACCTGCTCGGTCATGTCGAGCTGCGCGACCCCGCTGCGATCATGCGGCGCTATCCGCACGAGATCTCCGGCGGCGAGAAGCAGCGCGTCATCATTGCCACGGCGTTCGGCTGCCGGCCCGACGTCATCCTGTTCGACGAGCCGACCACGGCGCTCGACGTCATCACCGGCGCACGCATCCTCGAGCTGTTTGCCCGGTTGCGCGAGGAAACCGGCGTTGCCGCACTCTACATCTCCCACGACCTCGCGCTGGTGACGCGGGTCGCCGACCGGGTCGCGGTGCTGAAACGCGGCGATCTGGTGGAGCAGGCCCCGGCCGCCGACATTTTCCGCGCGCCACGCCATGCCGATACGCGGGCCCTCGTGCAAGCCGTGCCCAGGCCGGAACGACGCCTCGTTCACGACACGTCCAGCGCCGAAGTCCTTCTCGCCGTCTCGGACATCGAAGTTCATTACGGCCGCGCCGGTCTGTTCGGCCATGCGCCGCCGCCTGCGACCAGGGGTGTCGGGCTGGACGTGCGGGCTGGCGAAATCCTCGGCCTCGTCGGCGAATCCGGGTCAGGCAAATCGTCGGTGGCACGCGCGCTCACGGGGCTCGCCCGCTTCTCGGGCAAGGTTCGCTTCGACAATCGCGTGATCACGGGCGCGCGCGACATGAACGCGGCCTATCGCCGCGACGTGCAGATCATCTTCCAGCATCCGGATGCCTCGCTCAATCCGCGCCACAAGGTCGGCGAGATCCTGTCGCGGCCCCTGAAGCTCTATGGCGGCAGCCTCGCCGAGATTCCCCGCCTGCTCGAGCAGGTTCGCCTGCCGGCGTCCTATGCGGGTCGCTGGCCGCACCAGCTCTCGGGCGGTGAGAAGCAGCGCGTCGCCATTGCGAGGGCCTTTGCGGCACGGCCGAAGCTGGTGATCTGCGACGAGATCACCGCGCCACTCGATGTTTCCGTCCAGGCGCAGATCATCGAATTGCTGCTGGCGCTGCGCGCAGCGACCGGAACCGCCTTTCTCTTCATCACTCACGATCTCAATCTCATCCGTCAAATCGCCCACCGCATCGCCGTGATGCGCCGCGGCGAGCTGGTCGACCTCTTGCCGGCCGAGGATTTCGACGCCGACCACGTTCATCCCTACACAAGCGAACTGATGGCCGCCTCCCCCGTACCGGTCGGCTGACGACAAGGACTTCCCTCATGGACCACAACGCACTTCTCGCCCGGATCGACGTGCCCGCCGCGCTCGACCTGCTGTCACGCATGGTGCAGCACAAGAGCTACTCCAAATCGGACGGCGAGAAGCAGCTCGCTTCCTTCATGGCCGGCCGCATGCGCGAGATCGGCATCGAGACCGAGCTTGCGACCTTCGGCAATGAGGGCCGGGTCAACGCCGTCGGCCGCTGGAAAGGCACGGGCGGCGGCAAGAGCCTGCTGTTCAACGGCCATCTCGACACCAACCCGGTGACCGAGGGCTGGACCGTCGATCCCTGGGCCGGCAAGGTCGACGATGATTTCATCTACGGCATCGGCGTATCCAACATGAAGGCCGGCGACGCCGCCTATTTCTGCGCGGTGAAGACGCTGATCGACGCCGGCGTCAGACTCCGGGGCGACGTCATCCTCACCTACGTCGTCGGCGAGCTGCAGGGCGGCGTCGGCACCTACTCGCTGGTCGAGCAAGGGCTTCGCGCCGACTACTTCATCAATTCGGAGCCGACCGACCTGAAGGCCATGACCATGCACGCCGCGGCGTTCATGTTCATCATCGAGCTGACCGGCAATACCCGCCATCTGTCCAAGCGCGAAGAGGCGGTCGACGCGATCACCGCGGCGTGCGATCTCATTCCACGCCTCAATGCGATGAAGTTTTCAGGCGCGCTCTCGCCGGAGCATGAACGGATCAACCGCGTCCATGTCGGCGTCGTTCACGGTGCGCTCGGGCGTGAGCTGCACGAATGGCGCACGCCCCAGGTCGCCGACTTCCTGCGGATCAAGGGCTCGGGCCGCTATGCGCCGGGGCAGACCGAGTCCGGCGCGATGGCCGACATGCGCCGCGAGCTCGACGCGCTCGAAGCACGTTTCCCCGGCCTCAAGGCCGAAATCATGTCGGAGGACCGCGCCGGCGTGCCGACCATGCCGCCTTACGAGGTGTCGCCCACGAGCCCGATCGTCGCGGCAATCAACCGCGCCTATCGCGCGGTACGCGGCGAGGATCAGCCGACGGGAGCCGTTGCACCGAGCTGTTTCTACGGCACCGACGCGGGGCATCTGCACTATTTCGGCGGGATGGAAGGCATCGTCTGCGGCCCCGGCGGACGCTACAACACGATGCCCGACGAGCGGGTCGACATCGTCGACTTCGTCGACATGATCCGCATCTACATGCTCGCCATCCTGGAGATCTGCGCCTAGGCGCAATCAAGAGCGCGCATCTGAGGGTAAATGACGATGTTGTTTCCGATCGACGAATACGAGGCGCGCCTCAGGCGTGTGCGCGAGCAGATGGCGGCTCGCGAGCTCGATGTCTTGATCATCGACCAGAGCGAGTTCCTGGGCTACGTCACCGGCTTCCTGATCTCGGAGAACATGTACCGGGCCTGCATGCTGCCGCGCGACGGCGAGCCCATCATGATCCTGCGTGCCGTCGACCTCGGCCCGTTCACCGAGAGTTCTTGGCTGTCGCGCTCCGTTGCCTTCGCCGATTGGGAAGACCCGATCCGGGTGCTCGCCGACACCATCCGCAGCCTTGGCTATGCGACAGGGCGAGTCGGGCTCGACGAAGACTCCTATTGCATGCCGCTCTCCCGCTTCAAGCATCTGTCGGCGCAGCTGCCGGATGCGCGCTTTGTCGATTTCTCCGGCGTCATGGCCGAGCTCCGTGCCAGGAAGAGCGCAAGGGAGATCGCCGTGCTCCGGCGCGCCGCAGCGATCGGTGACCTCGGCATCGACGCCGCTCTGAAGGCATCCGGCGAGGGACGATCGGCCCGCGATGCGGCGGCCGCCGTCTATCAGGTGTTCATGCAGGAGGGCGCGGATGCCGCGCGCGCGGGGATCATCACCGCCGGTGTCGGCAACGCCTTTCTTCACGGCGGGCTGACCAGCGAACCGCTTGCCAAAGGCGATGTGCTGCACATGGAGCTGCTACCCTATGTCGACGGCTACAGCGCCCGTCTGATGCGCTCGGCGGTGGTCGGCGAAATCGGGCCTCATCGGTCGCAACTGGCCAAGCGCCTGATCGATATCCAGGATCGGCAGTTCGAGGCCATGAGGCCGGGGGCCGCGGCGGCTGATGTCGATGCGGTCGCGCGAAAGGCCATGCTCGCCGACGGGCTGCGGACCGACTACCCCAATATTACCGGCTACCCGCTCGGCTGCTATCCGCTGCACAGCCCGCGCACCAGCGACTTCTCACGCATCTTCCTGCCGACGTCGGACTGGACGCTCGAGGAAGGCATGGTGTTTCACATGTACGTCTCTGCCGACGGACTCGCCCTGAGCGAGACCGTGCTGGTAACCGCGGACGGACATGAGCGTTTGACACGGTCGCCACGGCAAGTCTTTCAAGTCTAGACCCGCGAAGCACGACGCCTTTGTGAGCGGAACCGACATGCTCTCGCCCGTCCTCACCCATCTCGTGCCGGAATGAGACGCAATGTCTTCCCGCACGAGCGATCAGGTGCCGATGACCTCAGCCATCGGCGCCAGCGTGACGCCCGCCGCAGCAAGGCGCACCTTCAGGTGCTGCGCCATCGCAACGGCGCCCGGCGTATCACCATGGACGCATACGCTGTCGATGCGGGTCGGCAATCGCGTTCCCGACAGGCATGTGATCGCGCGGTCCTCGATCATGCGAACGACCCGCTCCGACGCTGCTTCCGCGTCATGAATGACGGCTCCGGCGAGACGACGGGAGACCAGATTGCCGTTGTCGGAATAGGCGCGATCGGCATAGACCTCGCGCACCAGCGGCAGGCCGAATTTCTCGCCGGCCCGCTCCGTCTCCTGGCCGGGCATCACCACAAAGATCAGGTTGCGGTCGATGGTGCGGATCGCACGCGCCACGGCTTCGGCGAGATCGCGATCCTCCGCGGCGATGTTGCCGAGCGCACCGTGGGTCTTGACATGGCGGACATTGTGGCCGGCGTCGGATGCCAGCGCCATCAACGCGCCGACCTGATAGAGCACGATCTTCTCGATGTCGGCGGGCCGCTCGCCCTGAATCGGCCTGCGGCCAAAGCCCCAGAGATCGAGGAACCCCGGATGCGCGCCGGCCTGCACGCCATTGGCCTTCGCCTCCGTCAAGGTACGGTGCATGACGAGCGGGTCGCCGGCGTGAAAGCCGCAGGCGATGTTGGCCGAGGTGACGGTCCGCAGCATCGCGGCGTCGTCGCCGAGCGTGTAGACGCCGAAACCTTCGCCCATGTCGCAATTGATATCGATCAGAGTCATCGTCGTCCTCATCTACCGTGCAGGCTCGATATACCCATGATAGACGGTGCCCGTCACGGAAAATTCGGCGCGCTGCTTGCATGGGACGGCGTCGCCTATCGAAGGGCAGGCATGGCTCCCACACCTTCGCAACGGCATGAATGAGCATGATGAATGATGCACTCTACGCGGTGCCGCGCTTCCGCCGATCCGGCGACGCTGCGCTGACGGTCGAAGTCGGGGACGGCATCGACGCCGACGTCAACGCACGCGTCGTCGATCTCGATCGTGCACTGACCGAGCGCACGCTGCCCGGCATCGTCGAGATCGTGCCGACCTATCGCACGCTGCTGGTCTGCTTCGATCCGACCGTGCTGTCACGGCGCGACATCGAGGCGGAGGTCATGGCGCTGTGGCCGCAAGTGGCCCCGGAGGGGCAGGTCCGCCGCCGCTGGACCGTCCCCGTCGCCTATGGCGGCGACAACGGGATGGACCTCGACTGGCTCGCCCAACGCCTCGAGACGACGACCGACGAGATCGTGGCGCGGCACAGCGCCGCCGAATACCGCGTCTACATGATCGGCTTCATGCCGGGATTTGCCTATCTCGGCGGCCTCGATCCCGTCCTTCATATCGACCGGCGCCCGGAGCCCAGGCTCGTGACGCCGCCGTGCAGCGTCTCCGTCGGCGGCCAGCAGGCCGCAGTCGCACCGCCTCTCGCCGCGCCCAGTGGCTGGCACATGCTCGGCCGCACGCCGGTGCGCTCCTACGACCCGCGCCGCACCGATGAGCCCTTCCTGTTCCGCGCCGGCGATCTGCTGCGGTTTTACCCCATCGGGCCTGCCGAATTTGCCGTACTCGAACGCGCGGCGGAAACGGGCGCGATCGTTGCCGGGAGAGAAGAGTTGAAGGTCTGAGCCGCGCAATGCCTGTTGATCTCGAAATCATCGCGCCCGGCCTTGCGACGACCCTGCAGGATCTTGGCCGCCGCGGCTACCAGCGCTTCGGCATCTCGGCGTCCGGCGCGATGGATCCCATTGCACTCGCCACCGCCAATGCGCTGGTTGGCAACAAGCCCGGGACAGCTGCGCTCGAAATCACCCTCGCAGGGCCCACGCTCAGCTGCGCCGGCGCCGACATTCGATTCGCGCTGGCGGGCGCGGACTTCGCCATCAGCATCGACGGCCGGCCGATCGCGTCCCATGAGACCCATGATTTGAAGGCCGGCCAGCGCCTCGCGATCGGTACCGCGAGGGACGGCGCCCGCGCTGTCCTCGCCGTCTCCGGCGGATTTCAGATCGCGCCGGCGCTCGGCAGCGTCTCGACACATTCGCGCAGCCAGCTCGGCGGGCTCGACGGCGGTCCACTGCGCGCGGGCGATCGGTTGCCGCTGGCTGTTCCCGGACTGCCGGCACAACCGCACCGGATGGTCTCGCCGGCACGCCGCCGCCATGCGCAAGGACCCGTTCGCGTTCTCCTGGGCCCGCAGGACGATGCCTTCAGCCCCGAGGGGATCGCGACCTTCCTCACCTCCGATTACGCCGTCACGGCCCTGTCCGATCGCATGGGATGCCGATTGGAAGGACCGCCGATCCGGCACGCCGGCGCGGTCGGCATCGTCTCCGACGGAACGGTGTTTGGCAGCATCCAGGTTCCGGGGAACGGTCAACCGATCATCCTGCTCGCCGATCGCCAGACCACCGGAGGTTACCCAAAGATCGCAACCGTGATCTCGGCAGACCTGCCACGGCTTGCGCAGCTCCGCCCCGGCGAACGCATGCGCTTCGAGGCGATCGAGGAAGACGTCGCCGTGAAGCTCGCATATGACATGCGCGAGCAGATCGGGCGCATCGAGGCGTCCTTGATCGAGATCCGGCGTAACGCCGCACCCAGCAGCGGCCATTTGCTGGCGTGCAATCTCATCGACGGTGTCATTTCCGCGTTCGATTGAACGAGGTCGGCGCCAGCGCCTGCGCGTCCGTACGACGGCTTGGATCGACGCGCGCTCGTCAGCGCGGGACGACGGCCGTTGCTTCGATCTCGACGCGCGCGGAAGGCTCGACAAGACGCACGACCTGAACGAGCGCCATGCTGGGATAGTGGGTCCCGATCACCTCGCGATAGGCTTTGCCGAGCGCCTTGAGATTGGAGACGTATTCGTCCATGTCCACGACATACCAGGTCAGACGAACCAGATGATCCGGCCGCGCGCCGCCTTCGGCCAGGATCGCAACGATGTTTTCGAGCGTCTGGCGGACCTGCGCAACAAATCCTTCGCCAAACCGGCCTGAAACGTCCCAGCCGACGACGCCGCCGGTCACGACGAGGCGCCCGTCGGCCATCATGCCGTTCGCATATCCCTTTGGCTGCGGCCAGCCGCCGGGCTGGAGCACCTGCAAACCGTTCGCCATGTCGGGCGCCGCTGCACCCGGCTGTCTCATCACACTCATCGGCTTCTCTCTATCGTCTCAGCGCGGTTTCAGTAAGTCGCGCGCCACAATCAGTTTCTGGACCTCGGTCGCGCCCTCGTAGATGCGCAATGCGCGGATTTCGCGGTAGAGGCTTTCGACGACCTCGCCCTTGCGCACGCCGCGTCCGCCGAACATCTGGACCGCGCGGTCGATGACGCGCTGCGCGGTCTCGGTCGCGGTCAGCTTCGCCATGGCAGCTTCGCGCGTCGTGGGAAGCTTCTGGACGTCGCGGCGCCAGGCCGCGCGATAGGTCAGGAGCGCGGCGGCGTCGGTGTCGGTCGCCATGTCGCCGAGCGCAGCCTGGGTCAGTTGGAGATCTCCGAGCGTCGCACCGAACATGTGCCGGCTCTTCGCATGCGACAGCGCTTCGTCGAGCGCCCGCCGGGCAAAGCCGAGGGCCGCGGCCGCGACCGATGCGCGGAAGATGTCCAGCGTCTGCATCGCGAGCTTGAACCCGCCGCCGGGCGCGCCGAGGCGACGGCTCGCCGGGATCCGGCAATTGCCAAAGCGCAACGTCGCCAGCGGATGCGGCGCGATGACGTCGATACGCTCGGCGATGCCGAAGCCGGGATCATCGGGAAAGACGACGAACGCCGAGATGCCGCGGGCGCCCGGCGCCTCGCCGGTTCGCGCAAACAGCGTGTAGACGTCGGCAATGCCGCCGTTGGAGATCCAGGTCTTCTCGCCGTCGATGACATAGTCGTCACCGTCGGCGCGCGCCGTGCAGGACATCGCCGCGACATCCGATCCCGCCTCCTTCTCGGACAGCGCGAAGGCCGCCAGCCATTCGCCGGAGCGAACTTTCGGCAGCACGGCCTTGCGCAGCTCGGCCGAACCGCCGAGCGCGATTGCGCCGGAGCCAAGCCCCTGCATGGCGAAGGCGAAATCGGCGAGGCCGTCGGCATAGGCGAGCGACTCGCGCGACAGGCAGATCGAGCGGGAATCGATCGTGGTCGCATCGCTGTCGGGCGCCGCGACCGCGCAATCGAGCACCCCCGCCTCGCCCATCGCGCGCACGAGCTTGCGGCAGGCACCGTCGACGTCGCCGTGATCGATTGCGTCGAGAGACCCCGACTGCACGAAGCGATCGAGCCGCTCGCCGATCGTGCGGTGGCGCTGTTCGAAGAACGGCCAGTCCAGCCAGTCTCGCTTGATGACTTTTGCCACGGAGCTCATCCGATCCCTCCTCCGCTCACTGCGCGCTGGCTGCCGCGGCGCGCGCCAGATTGGCTTCATATTGCCCCTTGGCGGACAGATATTGCTTCGGCCAGTCGACCCTGGTGATGCCGATGCGCGCGGCTTCGTGCAGCGTCCAGGCCGGGTCGGCCAGATGCGGCCGCGCGATGGCGCAGAGATCGGCGCGGCCGGCCGCCAGGATCGAGTTGGCGTGATCGGCCTCGGAGATCGCACCGACTGCGATCGTCTCGATGCCGACCTCGTTGCGGATCAAGTCGGCGAACGGCGTCTGGAACAGGCGTCCATAGACCGGCCGCTCCTCCTTCCAGACCTGCCCCGAGGAGCAATCGATCACGTCGGCGCCTGCCTCCTTGAACATCGCTGCGAAGATCGCTGCATCGGCCGGAGTGTTGCCGCCTTCGGTCCAGTCATGGCACGACAGGCGCACCGAGGTCGGCCGATCCGACGGCCACACCGCGCGCATCGCCCTGAACACCTCCAGCGGAAAGCACGCGCGGTTCGCATGGCTGCCGCCGTATTCGTCCGTGCGCCGGTTGGTCAGCGGCGACAGGAAGCTCGACAGCAGATAGCCGTGGGCGCAATGCAGCTCGAGCCACTCGACGTCGGCGGCAGCGGCACGACGTGTCGCTGCGACGAAATCGTCGCGCACGCGGTCCATGTCACTGCGGTCCATCGCCCGCGGCAACTGGCTGTGCGGCAGATACGGCAAGGCCGACGCGGAGATCAGCGGCCACTCCCCGGATTCAAGGGGTTGATCGATCCCTTCCCAGGGCACCCTGGTCGCACCCTTGCGCCCGGCATGGCCGAGCTGGATTCCGACCTTGGCGTGTCCGAGACCGTGGATCAGGTCGACCAGCCGGCGCCACTGCGCTTCTTGCGCATCGTTCCAGAGCCCGAGGCAGCCCGGCGTGATCCGCGCATCCGGCGAGACGCAGGTCATCTCGGCAAAGATCAGCGCAGCGCCACCCATGGCACGCGCGCCGAGATGGGCGATGTGGAAGTCGTTGATGAGCCCATCCTGCGCCGAGTACATCGCCATCGGCGACACCATGATGCGGTTCGCGAGCGAAAGGCCGCGGACGCGGTGCGGCGTCAGCATCGGCGGCGGCACCCGCTCGCCGTCCTTGACTGCGATGCCCGAGCGCGCGGCGAACCAGCGCTCAAAACCTTCCAGCCAGGTACGGTCGCGCAGGCGCAGGTTCTCATGGCTGATGCGCTGGGAGCGTGTCAGCATCGAATAGAAGAATTGCGGCGGCTCGAGCGTGTCGGCATAGCGCCGGCCGACCACCTCGAACCATTCCATGGCGTTGCGCGCCGCGTTCTGGATGCGCGCCACGTCGACGCGGCGCACTTCCTCATAGGCATCCAGCACAGTCTCGATCTGGTCGCGACCATGACCATGACGATCGAACTGGTTGGCGAGCTCGATGGCGTCGTCGAGCGCGAGCTTGGTGCCCGATCCGATGGCGAAATGCGCGGTGTGCGCCGCGTCCCCCATCAGCACGACGTGAGACTTGCCGTTGAACACGCTCCATTTGCCGCAGATCAGGCGGCTGAAATTCAGCCAGGCCGAGCCGCGGAGATGGCGGGCGTTGGTCAGGAGCTTTGCGCCATCGAGCGTCTCGGCGAAGATCCTTTCGCAGAACTCGATCGAGCCCTGCTGATCGAGCTCGCCGAGCCCATGGGCATTGTAGGCTTCTTCCGTGGTCTCGACGATGAAGGTCGAGGTCTCCGCATCGAACTTGTAGATGTGCGCCTGGAACCAGCCGTGCTCGGTCTTCTGAAAATCGAACGTGAAGGCGTCGAACGCCTTCTTGGTGCCGAGCCAGATGAACCGGTTTGGGCGGATCACCATGTCGGGCCGGAATTGCTCGGCATAGCGGGTACGGATCCTGGAATTGACGCCGTCGCAGGCGACGATCAGGTCGGCGTCGGGAAATTCGAGGTCGGACTCGACCTCGCGCTCGAAGACGAGCTCGACACCCAGCGCCTCACAGCGCCTCTGGAGAATGTTGAGCAGATGCTTGCGCCCGATACCGATGAAGCCATGGCCGGTCGTGCGCTGGCGCGTGCCCTTGAAGACGAGCTCGATATCATCCCAGTGATTGAAGGCGTCCTCGATTTCGGCGGCGCTCTCGGGGTCGGCAAGGCGCATCGCGGACATCATGGCATCGGAGAACACCACCCCCCAGCCGAACGTATCGTAGGGCTTGTTGCGCTCGACGACCGTGACGACATGCTCCGGATGCCGGCGCTTCATCAGCAGGCCCAGATAGAGACCGGCCGGGCCGCCGCCGATACAGACTATCCGCATGATCCCTCGCTTTCGCGCGCCGCGCCGTGGGCCGAACTCTCGCTCGAATTATTTTAAGCATAAAGTATTTTGTCGGCACGGGCCTTGTCAAGGTGAGTTCTGCAAACCCCTCGAGCGACGGCCCCGCCTCCGCGACCTCGAACCTTAGATACAACGCAAATTGGACACATGGCAGAGCCAATTCCGAGGCATTCGGGCTCAGCCTTGAATTTACTTTTGGCACGAACTATCCTGCCAGCATCCACGAGAGCTGCGTCAGCTGTCGTCAGGCCACCAAGCCCGGGAGATTCGATTGGCACTCGCGAAGGAGTCCACGCCTGTTTCGGCCAGGAATGGGGCGGATCAGGAGGCCGAGTACAGGGCTCAAACGCGAGTCTGGCTCCGGCTGCTCGCCTGCACGACCCTGATCGAGGGCGAGCTGCGGCGCCGGTTTCGCGAAGAGTTCGATTTCACGATGCCCCGCTTCGACGTCCTCGCCCAGCTCGACCGCGAACCGAGCGGACTCGTGCTGGGAGAGCTGCCGAAGCGCCTGATGGTCTCGGCCGGGAACCTGACGCCCATCGTCGACCGCCTGGTCGAGGATGGATACATCACCCGCACGCCGTCGAACCTCGACCGCCGCGTGCAGATCGTCTGCATGACAGTCGAAGGCCGCAAGGCCTTCAGGCGAATGGCCAAGAGCCACGGCGCATGGCTTGCCGAGCTGTTGGCCGATTTCCCGGCGGACCGGTTCGACGGACTGATCGGCGAGCTCGACGAACTGAAGGGCGCCGTCAGGGACGCTCTGCAAAAACGCTGAGGCCGACGGTCAGCGCCGCACCTTCACTCCGGCCGCTTCGCGATCCCACGTATCCGTGGTGACGCCGGCGTCGCGCAGCACGCCCTTCTTGATCTTGCCGTTCTCCGTCAGCGGCATCTGGCTGAGAATGCGCACATAGCGCGGAACGGCGAAATAGGCGATCTGGCCTTCGCAATGCCGGACAATGTCGACGGGCGCCAGCGATTGGCCCGGTTCCAGCAGGATCGCGGCCGCAACCTCGTCCTCTCCCAATTCCGACGGCAGCGGGTAGATCGCGCAGGCGGCGACCGCGGGATGGGACTGGATGGTCTGCTCGACCTCCCAGGAGGATACGTTCTCGCCACGCCGGCGGATGGAATCCTTCATGCGGTCAATGAAGCGATAGTGTCCGTCAGCATCCCGGACGACCCGATCGCCCGAGTGAAACCACAGATTTCGCCAGGCCTCGACCGTCTTCTCCGGCATGCCGAAATAGCCGGTGGCGAAAGCAAAGGGCTCTTTTGCGCGGAGCACGAGTTCGCCGGCCTGCCCGTCAGGAAGCGCTGAATCATTTTCATCGACGATTCGCGCCTCGATCCCGTCGGCCAGATAGCCCATGGTCCCCGGACGGTCGGACGGAATCGTGCCGGCGAACACGAAGTTGGTCTCGGTCGACCCGTAGCCGTCGACCAGCGGTACGCCAAACCGCGCGAGGAACGGACCGTGGATCTGCGGCGGCACGCCGCCGCCGAGCGCAACGCGAAGGCGATGCGTCGAATCGTCGGCGCTCTTCGGCTGCGCCAGAAGCATCGACGCCATCGCGCCGAGCAGATAGCCGACGGTCGCATGGTGCCGGTGCGCGGCCGCCCAAAAGCCGGAGGCGGAGAATTTCGGCTCCAGCACGTAGGTGCATCCGTTCAGCAGCGCCTGATAGAACGCATTCAGCGCGTTGGTATGGAACAGGGGCAGCGTCGTGAACAGCACATCGCCTTCGCGGATGCCGAGCGCGCGCGCCGAATAGATGCCCCACCAGAACAGTTGCGCCTGCGGGCAGCACACTCCCTTCGCAGGCCCCGTGGTGCCCGATGTGTAGAGGATCGCAACGGTGTCGCCGGGACGCACGGCCCCCGCCGGTGCCGCGGCTCCGAGCGCCGGCAACGGCAACGCGGAAAGCCTGGCATCGCCTGCGCCGTCGGCATCCCCGATGATCCAGGTTCGCGGCGGCAGCTCGACGCCGGCCTCGACAGTCTCGATCGCGGTGACGAACTGAGCCTCGACGACAAGCAGCGCGGGACGCGAGTTGCGGAAGATGTGGGAGAGCTGGAAGCCGCGCAGCGCGGTATTGATCGGGACTGCGATGGCCCCGAGCCACGCACAGCCGAGATAGACCTGCAAGAACTCCGGACGGTTCGAACACATCAGCGCGACCCGATCGCCCGGCTTGATCCCGGCATCGACCAGCGCCTGGGCCGACGCGGCCGCGATCGCCGCGGTCTGTGCAAAGGTCCAGCGCGTCCCGCCCGCGACCAGCAGGATACGCTCGCCATAGCGCTCCGCCTGCCGCGTGAGGATCATTGAGAGGATGCGGTCCGACGGCGGAAACGACGCCACCGCATGCGCCGAGGCCGGCGTCTTGCCCTCCCCGCCGACCGCTTCGCTGATCTTTGCCGGCGCCCCGTTCTCCGTCACGATCATGCTTCCGCCTCAGGGCAACAGCTTGTATTTGCCGTCCTCGATCTGGACCATGATGCGCGAGCGCTGATCGACGCCATGCCGATCCGCCGGCGTATAGGTGTAGACGCCCTGCGTCCCCACGACCTCCTTGGTCGTGAACAGCGCCTGACGAAGCGCGGTACGAAATTCCGGTGAGCCGGGCTTGGCGCCGGTCGCCATCGCGCGCTTGGCGGCATCGGCGAACACCAGCCAGCCATCGAAAGAATAGGACGAGAATGAATCCGTCGGCGCCTCACCGTTCGCCTTCTCGAAGGCCGCACGGAAATCCAGCGCAATTTTCTGGATCGGATTGCCGGCCGGAAGCTGCTCGGCCGCGGTCACAGGTCCAGTCGGGCAGATGATGCCGTTGGCGGCCTTGCCGGCAAGGCGGAGGAAATCGGCGCTGATCAGCCCGTGATTGCCGTACAACGGCCCTTTATATCCGCGCTCGGACAAGGCGATGACCGGCAGCGCACCAGGCGTCCCGGTGCCGCCGAGCATGATGGCATCAGGACGCGCGGCAAGTGCGCGGAGCACTTGCGCCGTTACGGAGGAATCCGACCTGGCGTAGCGCTCGTTGGCAATGACCTTGATGTCGGCCGTCTTCGCACTCTGCTCGAGCGAGTTGTACATGAGATCGCCGAACGCATCGGAGAAGCCGATGAACGCGACGGTCTTCAGGCCCTTCGCCTTCATGTGGTCGACGATGCCCTGCACCAGAAGCGGCGTCGGCTGCGGCGTCTGGACCACCCAGGGACCGCCATCGCCCGGCGGCACCGGCGCGATCGGGGACACCGCAATCATCGGAATCTTCATCTCGATGGCCGCAGTCGCCATCGCGAGCGTCTGGGGTGCGCCGGACGTGCCGATGAGGACGTCGACCTTCTCCTGCTCGACCAGCTTGCGGGCGTTGCGCGCCGAGGCGGTCGGATCAGAGCCGTCATCGAGCTGGATAAGCCGGAGCTTCTCGCCGCCGATCTCGCCGATATAGGCCTGCCCCGCCGCGATCCCCTTCGCGTTCGGGATTCCAATCGACGACACCGGCCCGCTGAGGCCGGTGACGAAGCCGACGAGGATCTCGGCCTGCGCAATGTTCGAGGCCGCAAGCAACAATGCAGTGGAGGCCAGCAGGCTCTTGATCAAGTTCATGGCACCTGTCTTTCGTGAGGATGTCTTCTGATTGGCAAGCGCCATGGAATCAATTCAGGTTGACGACACCAGCGCGATGACGCGCAGCGGACTGCCGGAGCCGTTCTGGATCTTCAGTGGCGAAGCCACGATGACCGCCCCGGTGGCCGGAAGCTGATCCAGGTTGCACAGGCATTGCAGGCCGTAGCGGCCCGCGCCGTGCAAGAAGTGATGCGCCGGATAAGGCGGCTCGAAATGCCCGGCCTGCCCCGCATCGGTGCCGATGGTCTCGGTGCCAAACCCGATGACGCCGCGCTCCTCCACCAGCCACTTCATGACGGCCGCGTTCGGGCCCGGCGTGTGCGCACCGTCATCGCCGAGATTGGAGTAGTCGCGCCAGCCCTTCTTCGACCAGTCGGTCCGCAGCAGCACCCAGTTCCGTTCGGGGATCCGGCCGTGCTTGGCTTCCCAGGCTTCGACGAGCGGAACGGTCAGCAGGAAATCGGGATCCTGCGCGGCCAGCGCGGAGCAGTCGATGACGCAGGCCGGCGCGATCATGTCCTTGGCCGGCATGGTGTCGACGGCATTGTTCGGCAGGTTCTTGCCGGTGAACCAGTGAATCGGCGCATCGAAATGCGTGCCGGTGTGCTCGCCGAACGTGACGTTATTCCAGTACCAGGCCGGACCGCGACCGTCGTATCGCGAGATCTCCTGGATGCGGACCGGCGCCGCCTGCCCGAACTCTGGCGGCAGCACGATGACCGGAAAGTCCGGGCTGAGCGTGAAGGTCAGATCGACGACGCGCACCGCGCCGGAAGAAATCGCACTCGCCAGCTCCAGGAGATTGTTGCTTTGCATCGTCACGTCCTCCGGCTTGGTTGAAATCCTGCTTCTTACCTGTCGAGCTCGCGCTCGAGCGCTTTTGGATTCGCCGCCAGACGCTGCCGGATCTCTTCGGCGACATCTCCGACATACATCTCCTCGAGCCCGCCTTTGAGCCCCGACACGATCGCCTGCGCGATGGCGCGCGGCGCGACCTTCGGCGGCGGCACGGTCTGGAACCATTCGGTGTCGACGGGCCCGGTGAACAGATTCATCACCCTGACGCCGCCGGGCCTGAGCTCGGCGCGCAGGCAGTGCGAGAGCGACAGGCACGCCGCTTGCGAAGCCGAGTAGGCGCCAAAGGCAGGCCAGTTCGCCAGCGCATAGACCGAGAGAATGTTGACCCACGCGGCACTGTTGTTGACGCCATCGGCACCCCGCATCCGCATGGCGTGGCCAAAGGCCTGCGCGAGGTTGATGAAGCCGAGATAGGCCTGGTCGACCTCGTCGCGCGCGATGCTGGTGCCCCTGCGGTCGAGCAGGCCGCCCGGCCGCACATATTCCGTCGTGTTGACGAGGATATCGACCTTGCCGCCGATGTCGGCCGCAAGATCGGCCGCCGATTTTTCGTCGGCTGCATCGAGGGTCACGATCTCGATCCCGTCCTGGCCGCGCAGCAGCGTCTCGCCGGCGAACGGCCGCCATGGTTCGGCAATGCCGACGAACACCGTCTTGGCGCCGGCCGCCTTCAAGGCGGCGACGGCTTCCTGGCCGATCACGCTGCGACCGTTGGTCACGAGCACGCGCCGGAATTTCGGATCGGCTGTCATTTCCCGCCACTGCTTGTCGTCTGCCATGTTGGGAGTCTCCCCCTCGGGATGGGCAAAGGCCACCGCCTGACCGCTCTTGTCGAGTTGCAACGACATGCGGACCGGCGCGCCCTCCACGCAGTCGGCATGGAGGTGTGCGACGATCGTCGGCCCGCAGTCCATCCTGATGAGGCCGATGCGCCAGGGCGCCCGTTCACGAAAATAGACGTCGCTCGGCACGCGCGCCGTGGTCTCGGAAAGAAGCATGCCCCGGCGCGGCGCATCGACGAAGGCGAGGCCGGATGACAGGCAAGACGGACATGCCTCCCGCGCCGGATAGGCAAAAGCGCTGCAAGCCTCGCAGCGTTGCAGCATGAAGCGGCCTTCGGCGGCCGCTAGCGTGAACCCATGCGATGTCCTGCTGCGCGGCCGCGGCGGCGAGGCAGGCAGCCGCGTCCGCAGCAGCGGGTTCTTGCGCCGGGGCGGCTTGATCGGCTCGATCATCGCGAAGGCCCTGCAAAGATCGCGGCGCCCGAGGCGAGACCGCGGTCATAGTTGATCATACCGAACCCAGAAGCCAAGGCGAGGCTCGCATTGCTGACCTGCGTGGGGCCTGCAGTTCCCAGAACCTGCCGCAGTCCCTCGACCAGACCAAGATAGGCGCCGGCCGCGCCGGCCTGCCCGACCGAGAGCTGTCCGCCCGAGGTGTTGTGCGGAAAGTCGCCGTCGATGGTGAGGTCATGCTGGCGCACGAACTCGGCGCCCTCGCCCTTGTTGCAGAAGCCGAGATCCTCGAACTGCATCATGGTGATGACGGGATAGTCGTCATAGGTCTGCACGACGTCGAGATCGTCGGGCTTCACGCCGGCCATCGCGTAGAGCTCGCCGATATCCATCGCCCAGCCGCCGCGCACCTGCATCGGATCGTCGGCAAAGGCATTGTGCCGCTCGATGGTGGAGAGAAGTCGTGCGGCTGCCAGCCCGAGCGACGCCGCGGTTTCTTCCCGCATCACCAGGAAGGCCTCGGCGCCCGCGCAGGGCATCACGCAATCGAACAGGTGGATCGGATCGGAAATCGGCCGGGCCGCGAGATACTGTTCGAGCGTCAGCGGCGCCTTCATCAGCGCATGCGGATTGCGCAAGGCATTGGCGCGCTGGGCAACGGCGATCCTGCCGACATCCTCCCGCGTGACCCCGAAGGTGCGCATGTAGTTGCGCGCGATCAGCGCGAAGCTCGCATTGGCGCCGCCTGCACCATAGGGATAGACGGCGTCCTGGTTGAAGCGTGAAAAGTTCTCCAATGTCAGCCGGAAGGAATCGACATGGTTGGTGTCACCGGCGACGCAGGCCACGATGTCGGCGTCATGAGCCTGAACCGCGCGCGCCGCCTTTCGCAAGGCGGCGACGGCGCTGGCGCCGCCGAGCGGGATCGTGTCCAGCCAGCGCACGCAGAGCCCGAAATGCTGCGTCAGTCCGACACCGCTGTCGGTCCCCATGGTGAAGCTGGAGACGCACAGACCGTCGATGTCGGAGGCCTTGATGCCGGCCTGTGCGACGAGCGCGCTCAACGCACGGCCGATCCACCACTGCGCGCTTTCGATGGAGTAGCGCACATAGGGAATCGTGACGGGCGCCGCGATCACGACGCCATCATACGGTGTGCGTAAGGAATTGGTCACCGACCGCCCGCCTCGTTCATCCGCCTCAGACCACCGTCAGTTTCACGGCAATATTGCCGCGGGTTGCGTTCGAATAGGGGCAACGCTCGTGCGCGCCGGCGACGATCTCTTCGGCCACCGATGTCTCGACACCCGGCAGATTGACCTTCAGCTCGACGGCGAGCGCATATCCGACGGGGACCGGCCCCATCGCCACCTTCGCGGTCACGGACGGCTCCGCGGACGGCACGACTTTCCGGGTCCGCGCGACCAGCTTGACCGCACCGAGAAAGCACGCGGCGTAGCCCGCTGCAAAGAGCTGCTCCGGATTGGTCCCGTCGCCGCCGGGGCCGCCCATCGATTTCGGCAAGGACAGCGACACCGACAACAGACCGTCGGCGCTGGCAGCCTTGCCGTCCCGACCTCCGGTCGCCGTCACCTCGGTCTCGTACAGGATTTTTTCAGGAGTCATCATGATTCATTCTCCAGGACTAGCGGCTGCTACGGGCAAGCAGCGCACGGAAATCAGCGCGCGCCTGGGCGCTCGCCCGCTTGAAGCTCGGCCCGCGGCTGGGCTCAGTGCCATTGAGCTTCCGGAGCTGCACCCACATCTCGGCACTCTTCAGAGCCACGGCCGCGCAGTTGACCACCGGCGCATGGCCGACCTTCAGGCCATGCTCCCTGCCGATCAGGAGACCCGGCAGCACACCGGCGGGGATCACGACGTCGGCGCCTCGCTCGACCAGCGGAAGGGCGCAGGCGACAAAATCCTCGATCATGCGGGCTTGCGCGGCAGCATCTCCGGCGAACGCATCGGCGAAATCCTCCGGCTTGCAGCCAAGACCGGTCACATGGACCACCCGGCCACCGAGGCCGTAACGCTCGGCCTGCTCGTAGTGCCAGACCTCGAAGACGGGATCGAGCGTCACAAGGCCTAATCGCCGGCCGAGCTGCGAGGCCGCCAGCAGCGTCGCCTCGCCGGTCCCGATCACGGGGATGTCGAGCGCCGAGCGTAGCTCGTAGAGTCCGGGATCCTGGAAATGTCCCATGACGAAGGCGTCGAACCCGCCCTCCTCGGCCGCGAGGCCGTTGTCGATCGCCTGGACGGCGCAGCGCAATTCCGCGAGCCGCCCGAACTCCCGGTCCGGCGGCGTAATGCCCTCGACGTGAACCGTCGTGCCCGATGCGGCAATGCTGTTGAGGTATTCCGACAGCCGCGCCATGTAGGGCGCGTTCACGCTCGCATCAACGAAGCTCTGCCAGAAGATGCGCATCGTCCTTCTCCTCAAGCGGTGGTCGGAGGACAGGTCGTCGGCTGCCGATGAATATATTTCAACCATAAACTAATTCACGCGTCAAATGCGCATGGCGGCGCCGACGGCGGGCACCGTCACGGCGCGGCGAGCACGGGCTTTTCGTCCGGTCGAGCGGCAGAGAAACGCCGCACTCTGACGGAATTGTATGCAACGACATTTTTTTCTGACAGCGCCGTGACACGTGTTGACGGCCCCACCGATAATACTTTAGGCTTTAAGTAATTCCTCGCCGGTCAGGGACCGGTGGCCATGACAATGACGTTGCAGGCACCGATTTTGAGAGACTCAATCGTGTGGACAGTCGCCGCGCTCGAACAGCCGGCAGCAGCAGCACCGCCGGTCGCGCATCGCGGCAGGGCCAACGACCTTTCATCGCTTCAGAAAAGACCCGCCCGCATTCGCCGATGGGCCCGTCATTCGCGCGGCAAGCAACATCATGGCTGCTGACGCCAGGCCGAACAAAACTCTCTTCGGTCGCGCCGGGGATTCGGCGCCGCAGCAATGCTTTCAATCGGTTGGTTCGTCGTTCGGGGTCCCCGCGCGGCAGCTTCAAGGCATTCCTATCCAGCATCAACGGAGGAGAACGCAAATGCGCAAGACTCTGAGCCTAATTGCACTTGCCGCCGGAATTGTCGCAGCTCCGGCTGCGCAGGCCGACATCACCATCGGCTTCGTCACCTCGCTCAGCGGCAATGGTTCGTCGATCGGCATCCCCTATGGGCGCGGCATCAACGCCGCCTATGAATACAAGAAGACCATCAACGGCGAGACCATTCGCCTGATCCAGCTCGACGACGGCTCCGACCCGTCGGCCGCGACCCGCAATGCGCGCAAGCTGGTGGAAGAAGAGAAAGTCGACCTTCTGATCGGCACCGCGACGGCGCCCTCGACCATCGCCATGGCCGCGGTGGCGAGCGAATTGAAGGTGCCGATGATCGCGGTGTCGCCGATCGGCAAGCTGCCTGAAACGCCGGAGCAGTGGGTGGTGTCGGTGCCGCAGCCCGCGTCCCTGCTCGTCAAGATCATCGCCGACCGCATGAAGCGCGACGGCATGAAGAACATCGGCTATATCGGCTTCTCCGACGCCTGGGGCGATCTCGTCTACAACGGCGCCAAGGCGGCCGAGGCCGCCGGCGACATCAAGATTCAGACCAACGAGCGCTATGCCCGCACCGACACCTCGGTGACCGCGCAAATTCTCAAGGTGATGGCCGCGCGGCCCGACGCCGTGCTGGACGGCGGCTCGGGAACGCAAGGCGCGCTGCCTCTGCTCAGCCTCGCCGAGCGCGGCTTCAAGGGCAACACCTACGGCACGGTAGCGCTGGTCAATCCTGATTTCGTCAACGTCGGCGGCAAGGCGGCCGACGGCATCCAGGTTTCCGCCGGTCCGGTGATCGTCGCCGAGCAGCTGCCCGACGAGCACTTCGCCAAGAAGATCGCGCTGGACTTCCGCAGCGTCTACCAGAAGACCCATAACATCCCGACCACCGACGGCTTCTCCGCCTACTCCTTCGACGCCTGGCTGATTTTCGCCAATGCCGCGGAGCGCGCGCTGAAGACCGCCAAGCCCGGAACGGCGGAATTCCGCACCGCGCTGCGGGATGCGATCCTCAGCACCAAGGAGCTGCCCGGCGTGCACGCCATCTACAACTTCAAGCCCGGCGCGGTGACCGGCGTCGACGAGCGCGCGCTCGTCGTGGTGCGCCTGACCGGCGGCGCCTGGAAGTACGCGCCGTAGTCGGACGACGGCAGACGGCCAGAACGGGGGAACGGCGTCTCAATGACGAGCGACATCGCAGCCATCCTTGGGATCGACGGGATCGCCACCGGCGCAGTCTATGCGCTGGTGGCGATCGGGACCGTCCTCATCTTCACGGTGACACGGGTCATCTTCATTCCCTTTGGCGACATCGCCGCATTCACCGCGCTGACGCTGGCTGCCCTCGACGCGAAGCGCTTTCCGGGCACGGGAGCGCTGGTCGTCATCCTCGCCTGCCTTGCGACCCTGATCGAGATCATCTCGCTCATACGCGCCGGCGAGACCCGGCTGCTGCCCCGCGCACTCTTCTTCTACCTCGCGCTGCCGCTCGCCGTGGTCGGCCTCGCCTGGCTCGCGATGCGGACCGATCCTCCGCTCGCCGTCAGGCTGGTGCTCGCGCTGATGCTGATCACGCCGATCGCCCCGCTTCTGGACCGGATCGTCTTCCGCCCCATCGCGGACGGCACGGTGCTGTTGCTGCTGACGGTCTCCGTCGCGCTGCATTTCGCGCTGGTCGGCCTCGGACTGCTGTTCTTCGGACCTGAAGGCGTCAGGACCGAACCGCTGACCTCGTTCTCGACCGAGTTCGCCGGCGTGCTGGTTTCGGGCCAGACCATGCTGATCGTGATCGCGGCGCTCGTCTTCAGCGGCCTGCTCTATCTCTTCTTCGACTTCACGCTGGTCGGCAAATCGCTGCGCGCCACCGCCGTGAACCGGACCGGCTCCCGCCTGATGGGCATACGGCCGGCTCGCGCCGGCACCATCGCCTATCTCCTGGGCTCGCTGATGGCCGGCGTCTCCGGCATCCTGATCGCGCCTGTGAACACCGTGTTCTATGACTCAGGCTTCCTGATCGGGCTCAAGGCCTTCGTCGGCGCCATCGTCGGCGGCATGACCAGCTATCCGGGTGCGGCGATCGGCGCCGTCGGCGTCGGCATCCTCGAAAGCTTCGCATCCTTCGAGAGCAGTGCGCTGAAGGACGTCATCGTGTTCTCGCTTCTGATCCCGATCCTGATCTGGCGATCCCTCGCCTCGCTGCATTCCGAGGAGGAGATCGAGGAATGACGCGCCTTCATGTTCAGCTTGCGGCGGTGGCCGCTGTGGTGTGCCTCGCGCTCGCGCCTCTCGTCCTGAGCCCGTTCAGCATCACGCTGATGAACTATATCGGCATCTATTCGCTGGTCGCCATCGGGCTTGCGCTGCTCACCGGCGTCGGCGGCATCGTATCGTTCGGACAGGCGGCGTTCGTCGGGGTCGCAGCCTATGCGACAGCGTGGGTCTCCGCGTTGAATGGGTACTCGCCGTGGCTCGGCCTTCTGTTCGGCGTGGCGCTGACCTGCACGGTCGCAACCATCCTCGGCGTCGTCACCTTGCGGCTGCAGGGCCATTTCCTGTCGCTCTCGACCGTCGCCTGGGGCCTCGCGATCGGCTTCCTGTTCGGCAATGTCGAGGGGCTCGGCCGCTTCAACGGCATCTCGTCGATCCCGCCGATCAGCATCGGATCGTTCGCGCTTGTCACGAGCGCGCAGATCTATTTCCTGATCTGGGGCATCGTCGCGGCCGTCCTGCTGCTTGGATATAATCTGCTGGACTCCCGGCTCGGCCGCGCCATGCGCGCGCTGCGCGGCGGCAACACGCTGGTCGAGAG
Organism: Bradyrhizobium sp. GW821-FHT12B03; assembly: GCF_058807535.1. Lineage (NCBI taxonomy): Bacteria > Pseudomonadati > Pseudomonadota > Alphaproteobacteria > Hyphomicrobiales > Nitrobacteraceae > Bradyrhizobium > Bradyrhizobium sp. GW821-FHT12B03. The sequence goes on along the minus strand of NZ_JBXAQU010000003.1, from coordinate 1,212 downwards.
CCTCGGCATCAACGCCTTCCGGATCAAGCTCGTAACCTTCGTGATCGCGGCGTTCCTCGCCTCGCTGTCCGGCTGGCTCTACGCCCATATGAGCCGCTTCATCAGCCCCGGCCCGTTCGACGCCGGCATGGGCATCGAATATTTGATGATGTCGATGGTCGGCGGCGCCGGCAGCCTGCTCGGCGGTGTCGTCGGCGCCGCCGTCGTCACGCTGCTCAAGAACAGCGTGCAGGACTATCTGCCGCTGATCGCCAAGGGCGCCTCCGGGCAACTCGAGATCGTCGCCTTCTCGGCGCTGTTCATCCTGTTCCTGCAATGGGCGCGGCAGGGCATCGTGCCCTTCGTCGCGCGCTTTCTGCCGAAGATCAGGCGCGAGCGGCCGGAGCCCGCGGCTCCCCTGCCCCGCCGCACACAACCGGCACCGGGCGAGCTGCTTCTGAAGGTCGATGGCGCCGAGCGGCGGTTCGGCGGCCTGGTCGCCGTCAACAATGTCAGCTTCGAGGTCCGCTCCGGCGAGATCCTTGCCGTCATCGGCCCGAACGGCGCCGGCAAGAGCACGATGTTCAACTGCCTGACCGGCGCGCTCCGGGTCAACAAGGGCGAGATCGTCTTTGCCGGACGCGCCATCACGCGCGACGCGCAATCGCGCATCGCCAAGGCCGGGATCGCCAGGACCTTCCAGCATGTGAAGCTGCGGCCGCGCATGAGCCTCCTGGAAAACGTCATGCTCGGCACCTACGCCCGCACCAGCACAGGCCTGTTCGCCAGCGCCTTCCGTCTCAACCAGCGCGAGGAAGCGAGCGCCCGGCACGAGGCCCTGACGCAGCTCGAACGCGTCGGGCTCGGCGAAAGACCGTTCGAGCTCGCAGGCAATCTGCCGCTCGGCAACCAGCGCATCCTGGAGATCGCGCGGGCGCTGGCCGCGGACCCGGCCCTCTTGGTGCTGGACGAGCCGGCGGCGGGCCTGCGCCGCCAGGAGAAGCTGCGGCTTGCGGAGCTGCTCCGCTCGCTGCGGTCGGACCACCTGACCATCCTGATCGTCGAACACGACATGGAGTTCGTGATGTCGCTGGTCGACCGCATCGTCGTGCTCGATTTCGGCTCGAAGCTGTGCGAAGGCGCGCCAGCCGCGATCCGCAGCGACGAGCGGGTTCAAGAGGCCTATCTCGGAGGCGTCGCGTGAGCCAGATGTTTTCCATGACAGACGTGACC